>JBIKWZ010000060.1:0-12856 GCA_044356035.1 Cyanobium sp.
AGAATTACCCCGAGACCCATCTCCCAAGTGAACTTCTCCCGAAACCACACTAGGCCAATCAGAATCAGCAGTAGAAACACGAATATGTTGGCTGTGATCGGAGCGGTCGAAACCGCTCCGCCTGCCCTATAGAGCAACAGATAGCCTGCCTCAACCATAAATGCTGCCAATCCGACTCCCCACGTCGCGGGGCTTAATAGTGCTTCCACTATCGGAGCAAACCCACTACGCGATACGAATAAAATACTGAGCACCATCGAGCCAAAGTATGCGGCAACAAGAGCCGAGAATGGATTTAACCCTCGCGGCATTTGTCTTTGGCTAAGATGATATAATACGTTTCCCGCTACAACAAGGATAAGCGAAATCCAATAATTCATAATGCAGCTTCCATCCACAAATCGACTTGCGGATCTTGCCCAATTTGAAAAATATGCTCGCCTACATGCTGAAAGCCATATCCTTCATAGAATAGTTGTGCGTGCACATTACGCTCCCATACGCTAAGGTAAATTGTTCGATATCCCTTGCTGCGAGCGTATTCCTGGCAATGTTTCATCAGGACTCGACCTGACCCCTTGCGCTGCCATTTTGACCGAATATAGAAACGCACAAGTTGGACCGGATCAACACCTTTAACACAGTCAGGCGTCTCCCCTGCAGCCAACCAGGCGTAACCCACCGCATCGCCGTCAACCTCTAATAGAAAGTAGTCTGACTTCGGCATCTGCAGTTCGCGCTTGAAGTTTGCCTCCGTGTATGTCAAGGCAAGAAATTCGTCGAGATCATCATCGCTACACATTCCCCGGTTCGCAGTGTCAAAGCATTCTATAGCTACTTCTATCAAGCACCCAATATCCTCTTCGCGGGCACTTCGTATCTTATAAAAGCTTTTGATAGAATGCAAAACCATTACCTCTCTCAGACCCTTGTAGACATAAATAGCTCTAGAAGAATGCTAAGACTCTGATTGGTGTTAGGCCAGCCAAAAAGCAGTTGACGTGAGTTGGGAAGTGGTTAAAATAAGAGATGGAGAAAGCCTTGGTAATTGGCGAGAGTAAATGTTCATCGCGACAGGGTAATGAATCTCACTTGTCAATCGAATCAAAATCTTGGACTGTGAAGGCTTCACTTAATCTCTAGATGACTTTTTAGATTTTAGCAGTTTTTACTGGGTTGTCATCTATGGCGTAGGCAGACGATTTTGAAGTTTCTTTGCTGCCCTGGAGCGAGTGGGAACCCTATAAGCAGTCGCACGACGCTTCATGCCCCCACTGACCACTGCTGCCATACCCTAGGAGCTCCAAACCGATGCCCTGCTGACCCCTGAGCAGTGGACCACCAGCATCACGGTTCTGGCACTTCATGCGTCTCACCGCCCCGAGGACACTCCAAGAGTCCGTGAGGTCTTTGAGCAACTGCTGGAGTCGATCCACCAGGCAGAGACAGACATGGCGGTTTTTGATCTGCCTTGACCTCCTGAGCGGTTGCGAGTAGTACTGATGTACTTGCTTGTGACCGATGCCCGCCGCTGATTCCGTTGCCGCTGAGGAGTGGGGCTACCTGGATATCGATGTCCTGAAACCCGCAAGCTCCTCAAAGGTCTGCATAACTTGCCAGCACTTTCGCTATGAGGTCGGCAGGTAATGCGTCACCCTGCTGACTTGTCCCATTAATCAGGGTCTGATACCCCAGGGCGAGCACCTGACCAAGAGGTGTAGTCGCTGGGTGCCAAGGCGGGAGGTCGCGATGGGGTGGTGTCCTGAAGCTGCGTGACACGGGGGTGATTGGTGGCAAGCGGCCTGGCTTTATACATTTGGACCACTTCAGCAGTACTGCATTAAATGAGCTGGTGATCAAGTCAGTCCGCTAAGCATACGAAGGAACACTCATGGGAATAGCAAGGTGGGCTGCGTGCATCAACTCGTGGCGTGCCTTGGTGAGCATTTGAAGTAGCCCTTCGTCTTGTTGAACAGCTTGCCAATCAATGCTGTTGGCCAGCAAGACAAACTCCTCTACCAACAGGTCCTGTCTGCGTGTTTGCAAGTCTTCTACTGCTCTGATCTGGGAACATGTAGGAAGAACCTCCACCTCCAACACGTCCTGAGCGTGGGCTTCGGGAAGTTGTTTGGCGTCAGAATTCGAGGAACCTTTGGGCCTCCCCCTTTTCCCAAACCATTTATCAACAGCTTTTGGGTGCCTCTGTTGAAGCTTCTCCAATTCTCTTACACTTAACACCTTCCCGGTCTCATGATAGTGATTACTAGCCTTGACTTCTCCCTTCCAGTCCATAGTGCTAAGGAGATACAAGGAAGAATTTCCATACTCACGTAGATAATTTATATGATTCTGATGATTATCACGAGCCTTCTCTTCCGAGCAGAAGTCTATGTCATCATTGTGAGAAAAGATCATTTGACTGGCTACGTACTCACCAGCTCCTATCAGCTTGGTAGAAGTTGATGGCTTGAACCCCAACTCCTGCAGGCACCCTCTTAGACGTTTCCTGAACGCCTTTCGTTGCCACTCATCCATTGCTACCGAGAAGGCTGCGATGACAAACCTAAGCGCTGACTTGCCGTAGGTTTCTTCAGCTTGTGAGGTTACGGAGTAAAACTCACTGAGTTCTGACACAGTCTTTGCACCTGCCCTCTCAACTATTTCCTTGGCTAGTCCTGTGTACCTATGGTCAAGACCGCCGTCGTCTCGGAGTGGTGTTATTAGATCAGTTAATTGCATCTATGTTATTGGTGTGTTGTTTTTTTCCACGTGGAAAATAATCACTACCACCTACTGGTCTCTTGTCCTTGTAGATGGTGAGTGTCTATAGGTATTCTTCTGGATGTAGGAAGGCACGTTCCAGCGCCAGCTTCCGCTGGTAATGGCCTTTGCCTTTCTTCAGAGAAGCTTCTTCTTGGAGAGGTTTGCAGCGCCGCCGTCCCATAGCGTCACTTAGCAGGGTTGGATATTTGGAACTACTTGAGCTGCCTTGACCTTCTCAATTCCTTGGCTTCCAACGGAGCTGACCACGAGCTACTCCCCATGGGGGCATTCACAGTGACCATTTTCTTTTGACTCGCTTCCAAACGAGTTATGGAAGAAGCCGTTAGCGCTTTCCGGGCCCAGGGGCCTGCCGTTCCAGCCTTCTGTGGCTAGATGTTCAAGGAAATGATTGAGGTTTTGGGTACTGATGTCTTCAAGGCAGTTCTTGTTGATGACCTTTTCCCAAGCCCTAAGGGCGTACTCGTGAGACTGGATTGCTGACTCCGACAAGTTGTTCCATTTGATCTTGTGTTCGGCGACTTCCCTCAGGGACAATGGCCTTGGTTTGTTCGCGGCTTCTCTGAGTTCTTTGCCAGCTTCGCTTTCCTTGGCGAGGTAGCCGACCTCATTGATCTGTTGGCCAAACCTGCCTGCTTCCCTCAGTCCTCTCTTTAGGCTTTTCTCCGCTAACTCCAATTCCAATCCGTTTAGTGGCAGCCCCTGCCGTCTGAGGAGTTCTCTGGCGATCAGGTTGCTGAGTTCTTCATCTTTCTGAGTTTGTTGCTTATGGCTTTTGATTGTCCCGAGAACCGCTGATCTGTTCTGAGTGCTTGCTTTGGCGAATTGCTCGTCTTCGCTATCCAGTGATCGTGATGCCTCGGTGGTGGAGCGCAGAGGACGAGGGCTTGCCAGCACCTCCTGGTAGATCCTGCCGACGGCACTGCTCACCGCTTCTTGCATCGTGGCTGGCCAGCCGGCTTGGCTGGCTTTCTGGCGCAGCTCGGCTTCCAGCTCTTGAAGAACCCTTGGGTAGGCCCGTCTTGCCCTTGCTTCGTCCCGTTCCCCTGTGGAGCGTTCAAGCCTCGTCAGGGGCTTTCCTCGCGTGTTCCTTAGCGTTGCTCTGAGGCTTGTGGGAACAGGTAGGCCAACCACCCACATCTGGGTGTCCCTGCGGAAGCGGAGCCCAGGTAGCCCGCTTTGAGGCAGGTCGGTAGCGAAGCGTCCCTTGGCCATCTGTCAAGCCTTTGCTTATGAGCCTTTGATAAACGCGATGATAAACGTGATTGATAAACGCTGGCTTCGGCGCTGCTCACCGGCAGACCCTGAAACCCCCTCTGCCAGTTACCGCAATGGATCTGAACCCAAAAGCCGGCTAACGGATTTGAACCGATGGCCTTCGCTTTACAAAAGCGCTGCTCTACCACTGAGCTAAGCCGGCAATGGAAGTCGCTTGGCGGCTTCCTGTTCTGAGCTTATCGCTCACCCAGCGCCCAGAGCAGCAGCTGGGTGCGGCTTTGGCAGCCGGTTTTGGCCAGCAGGCTCGACATATGGCTTTCGACCGTGCGCCTGCTGAGAATTAAGGCGGCGGCAATTGCCTTGTTGCTGTAGCCCCGTTCCAGTTGCTCGAGCACACGCCGCTCTGCTGCGGAGAGTTCTGAATGCTCGAAGTCGGTTGAACAGGGCATGGCATTGGTACGGCGCCCCTCAGAGTTCCCACACCGTCTCAGGAACTGAGCTCGCTCTACATGGTTGGCTCAGAGATGGGTGCGGGAGCTGGCAACTTGGCTCGCCGAATCGGCAGGTTTGCTACCAGGGCCGTTACTCGGTCCTCCGTTTCCAGGGTCACATCCCCTTCCTCAAAGTCGATTTCCACATAACGACTCACAACTTCAAGGATTTCGCGGCGCATCTGTTGCAGCAGCTCGGGATTGAGGTCGCTGCGGTCGTGGGCGAGCACCAACTGCAGTCGCTGCTTAGCCGTGTTGGCACTGGCGGGCTGCCGCCCCAACAGTTTGTTGATCACATCAAGCAAGGTCATCGGCTTCAAAAGATCTTGGTTTGCATCAGGCGCCCGATCGTGGCCCGAAGCCCTTGGCGCTCTTTGCTCGGATCGATCAGTGGCACCTCTTCACCCTGCAGGCGGCGGGCCACATTGGTGTAAGCGCGGCCAGCCGGTGAACTATTGCCGGTGAGGGTGAGGGGCTCACCGCGGTTGGTGCTCACAATGACCTGTTCGTCTTCCAGCACGAGGCCAAGTAAGGGCAGGGCCAGGATGTCGGTGACATCGCTGACACCCAGCATCTCCTGATTTGCCATCATTTTTGGCCGCACCCGGTTCAGCACAAGCTGGATCGGTTTTACGCCTTCACTGTTGAGCAGGCCAATCACCCGGTCGGCATCTCGCACGGCCGAGACCTCTGGGGTCGTGACCACGATTGCTTCGCGTGCGGCCGCCATGGCGTTCTTGAAGCCGCCCTCAATTCCCGCCGGCGCATCGATTAATACGTAATCGAAATGCTCTCCCAGCATGGCAGCGATCTTGCGCATGTCGTCCGGCTGGAGCCACTCGAGCATCCGTGGATTGCCAGCGGGAAGCAAGGCCAGATTTGGCTCCTGCTTATGTTTGACCAATGCTTGCTCGAGCCGACAGGTTTCCGCCAGCACCTCCTGGGCTGTGTAGACGATCCGGTTTTCCAGGCCGAGCAATAAGTCGAGGTTGCGTAGGCCGAAGTCGGCATCGAGCACGGCGGTGCGAGCCCCTTGCTTGGCAAGGGCGATGCCGAGGTTGGCGGTGAGGGTGGTTTTGCCCACGCCTCCTTTGCCAGAGCAGATCAGGATGTATCGGGTAGACGTGGCGGCCACGGCACAGGCTGGATTGAGGGCAGGTTAAGGCCAAAACCTTGAGTTGCAGGTATCGGGGCTGGCATTGCTACTGGCGGCAGCTGCTCTAAAAAGGGGGATCAGGCTCCAAGAAGGGATGACCCAAACCCCAGGCGGGCTGAACCATCTGCACCATCACCAGCAGCTGCTGGTGATGCCCGATGACGGCGCAGTGGCTGTGGTGGCCTTGATTGATGCTGCCCAGGAGACACTTCGGCTCAAGCAGTTCAAGTTGCAGTCGGAGACCATCGAGCAGGCCTTAATCCAGGCGCAGCAGCGTGGCGTGCAGGTGCGGGTGATGCTCAATCCACACACTTCCGGCGGCGACCGTTGGAATGATGAGGCCTATGCGCGCCTCGGCGCCTGTGGCATTGAGGTGGCCTGGACCAGCGAAGCCTTTCCAGTCACCCACGAGAAGTCGCTGGTGGTGGATTCCACCTGCGTCCTGGTTGCCACCTTCAACCTCAGCGACAAATACTTCACTGAGACCCGTGACTACGGTGTCGTCAGCTATGCAGTGCCTGTTGTAGAGCAGGTGATCGCTGGCTTTGAGGCCGACTGGAACCGCAGCTTTTTCCATCCCGATCTCACTGTGGGCCTGGTGTGGAGCAGCGTTCACAGCCGCGGCCAAATGGCCAGGATCATCGATATGGCGCGCGAGAGCCTTTGGATTCAGCACCCAAAATTTGTGGATGCGGTGATTTTGGAGAGAATAATTTCTGCCCGGGAGCGCGGCGTGAAGGTGCGCTTGCTCTGTGGTGGCAAGCACGGCATTTCCGACTGGGACATCTACGACACTTTCTCTTCGCTGCGGGTAATGGAGCGCTTTGGCGTGAAGGTGCGCCGGCAGAAGCACCTAAAGCTGCACGCCAAGTTGCTTTTGGTTGACGCTGCCTACGCCCAAACCGGTTCGATGAACATCGATCGCAGCGCTTTTGATCTGCGTCGCGAACTCGGCATCGAATCCGATGCCCCCGAGGTGGTGGCGAGGCTGCGCAGCACATTCCAGGCCGACTGGGATGCGGCAAAGAGATATCACGCTCCAGATCCCCTTGATCCCAGCCAACACGAGGACGGTGAATTGCCACCGGATCCCCATTTCGTCCATGACTGAGCCGCGCCCCAGCCTTTCTGAGTTGTTCTGGGGGATGCTTCAGGTGGCGCTCTCGGCCTTTGGTGGTGGCCTGTCGGCCTGGAGCCAGCGGATTGTGGTCGAGCAGCGCCGTTGGATGTCCAACGAGCAATTCCTCACCGGACTCACGGTTGCTCGCCTTTTCCCCGGGCCAAACCAGATCAACATGGCCGTGTACATCGGCGCCGAGTTCCACGGTTTGCCAGGTGCTTTGGTAGCCCTGGCGGGCATGTTGCTGCTCCCCTTCAGCCTGTTGATGGGGCTGGGTTTTGCCTACTTCCATTTCCACACCATCCCCTCGGTAGATCGGGTGTTGGCCGGGGTGGTGGCTGCGGCAGCAGGGATGGCCCTTTCCATGGGCTTCAAGATTCTTGATCAGTATTGGAATGATCGGGTTGCTTTGTTGCTTGCTGCGGTGGTCTTTATGGCACTCAGCTTGTTTGACCAGCGCTTGATTCCGGTTGTGTTGATCGCCGGGCCGTTGGCCATGGCTTGGTATTGGCCCCGCCGGCAGAGCAACCCATGAGTGGGCTGCTGGCCGCGGCGGTGGCCTGTGAGCCAGCTCGCCTCTCAGATTTGGGCACATTGATGCAGGTGCTGTGGCAGTTTTTATCGCTGTCGCTGTTTTCACTCGGCGGTGGCAACACCCTGCTGGCGGAATATCATCATTTTGCGGTGGCCCAGTTTTGCTGGCTCACTAATGCCCAATTTGCCGATCTTTATGCCCTGGCGGAGGCGGCACCTGGCCCCAGCTCAATGTTGGTGGGCTTGCTAGGGCTTGGGGCGGGCTGGCGGGAGGGTCCTTTCTGGGCCCTGCTCTCCGCCTACGGTGCCGAAGCAGCGATCCTTTTGCCCTCTACCTTGCTGATGGTCATGGCTTGCCTCAGTTGGAAGCGCCTTGAACACTCCCCTTGGCGGCTGGCCTTTGAGCGAGGCCTGGGACCAATCACCTTGGGAATTTTATTTGCCGTGGGTCTCAAGATTCTGCGCACGGCTGACACCAATTGGGCTGGGGTGGTGGTGTCAGTGTTGGTTTGCGTGCTGATGTTGCGCACCCGCATTTCGCCGCTCTGGTTTATGGCAGTGGCCGGTGTGCTGGGTGGTCTGGGTGTAATTAACCGCTAAGGGGCCAGATCGGTTGGGCCGGGTCTATTTGGATGGCGCCCGCCACAATCCGAGCTTCTTCGGCAAACCCGGCTGGGGGGGCGCCCTCGGGCCCCCGGGCTACCGCCCCGGCAATGCGCAGCTGCAGCGGTCGTAGCTGCAGGGCCACGATGCGGGCGCTGTTGTCGCCCTGGCAGCCGGCGTGGGCCATACCCCTCAATCGCCCCCACACCAGCACATGGCCTGCGGCTGAAATCCGCGCGCCTGGGTTTACGTCCCCTAGCAGCAGCACGCTGGCCGATGTTTCCAGATGGTCGCCGGAGCGCAGGGTGCCCTGATGCACTTGCAGGTCGGAATCTGGTTTGGCAGGGCTTGCTGGAGCGGCTGAATTAGGCCACTGGCTCAAGATCCCCAGCCCCGCAGCTGCTACGTGGGTGTGGGGCTGACTGCTGCAGATCATCACCAGCTCAAGCCCCCGGCCGGCCAGGCTGCGCTGCAGCTCGCCCAGTTGGCTTAGGCCGAGACGCCAGGCCCCAGCCTCGAGCAGCACCTGGCCCTCGATTGGCCCATCACCCAGCAGGGCGCCACTATCGATTGCTTGTTGCACCAGAGCGGGCAAAGGGGTTTGGCTAGAGGCGGGCAGCACTAGTCGGTGGCTGCCTCGCCCCGATTGGTCTGCAACCAGCAAGGCTCCCCGAGCAGGCTCCAACTCCATTTCCGGCCCTATCCCCATCCCCATTCCCGCTCAGCGACCCAGCAATTGGCGCAACTTAGGTGCCACCTCACCGGGATGGATCAGCCAGGCCAGCTCGACCGCAACAGTGAGGCTTTGCACCAGGCTTGAGCGCTGCTCCAGGGCCTGTAGGTGCTCGCCATCCCAAAGGCGCAGGCCTCCCTTATAGGGGTGATAACCGCGGCTCTGGCGCTGCTGCAGGCCGCAGCTGGTTTCGGCGCTCAGGCCCTCGGCTTCGCTTAACTGCCGCGCTGCAGCCAGGAGCTCCAGTCGCTGGGCGGGGCTGCAGTGACTCACATCGGTGGCCTTGAGCAGACGCCGCTCCAGCAGGCGGCGGCAGGGATCCTGCAGTTCGGCCGGGCCCTCTTCCATCCAGCGCATCAGGTGGTAGCCGGTGCGGATGTCGTCGTTGGCAAGAAATGTCTCCAAATCGAGAGCGTCGCAGTGCCACAGCCAGCGGCCCATCACCTGGTCAGCCCACACTCGCTTTGGTCCCAGGCGTCGGGCGGTGGCGATGGCCTGGTTGAGCAGCCAGTTGCACACCACGTTGAGCCGGTGGTTGTAGACGCTGCGATACATCAGGTTGCGCACCACCAGGTAGTGCTCCACGGCCATCAGCCCTTTGGGGGTGATGGCCAGCTGGCCATCGGGAGCCAGGGTGAAGGCGGCCAGGATGCGCTCGAGATCCAGCCGGCCGTAGGTAGTGCCGGTGCTGTAGCTATCGCGGACCAGGTAATCGAGCCGGTCGCAGTCCAGCTGGCTGCTCACAAGAGCCTTGATCGCCGGGCAGGGGTGGCGGCCGTGCTCCAGCAGGTCGGCGACGACGCTGGCCGTGCCGGGGGCGTGGGCTTCGAGGTGGTCGCGCAAGGCCGGATGCTCCCGGATCAGTCGCCCCGACCACGCCTCGTGGCGTAGCCCATACATCTCCTCGCCGGAGTGGCTGAGGGGAGCGTGGCCCACATCGTGCAGCAGGGCTGCGGCGTAGAGCACGGCTCGATGTTCCGCCAGTTCAAGGTGGTGGCGCTCCAGCTGTTGCAGAGCCAGGCGGGCTAGGTGCAGCACCCCAAGGGAATGGGTGAAACGGCTGGACTCGGCTCCGTGGAAGGTCAGAAAGGCTGGACCCAATTGACGCACTCGACGCAAGCGCTGGAAGGGGGCGGAATCGATCAGGTCGATGGCCAAGGCTTCGGCCGGATCGCTGCGATCGAGCCGAATCGCCCCGTGCAGTGGATCGTGATAGGTGCGCTCTCCCATATTCAAAGAGTCCCTTCAAGCCGGCTGGCCAGCAAGCGGCCCGCGGCATCAAGCCAGCTGTCAGCCTCACCGCCGGGGTCTAGGGGTTCGGGTTCGGGCAGCACTAGATCAGGCGCGATTCCCTGGTGCTGAATGTCGCGGCCGCTGGGGGTGAGATAGCGGGCCACTGTTACGGCCAGGCCGCTGGTGTCGCCCAGGGGTATCAGGGTCTGAATCAGCCCTTTGCCGAAGGTTTGAGCTCCCACCAGCTCACTGCGGCCATTGTCTTGAAGGGCCCCCGCCAGGATTTCGCTGGCACTAGCTGTGCCGCCGTTCACCAGGGTGAGCATCGGCCCGTCGAAGAGCATGCCGGGGTTGGCCTGTTGGGGCGAGCTGAGTCCATCACGGTCCTGGGTTTCCACGATGGGCACGCCATTGAGTAGGTCGTTGGCTACGGCTAAGCCGGCGCTCACCAGCCCGCCGGAGTTGTTGCGCAGATCAAGAATCAGCCCCTCGATCGCCTTGCTGTTGAGATCGGCGAGGGCTTCCTGCACGTCCTGGGGCACCGGTTCAGAAAATTGGGTGATACGCAGGTAGCCGAGGGTGTGCTCTCCCACCCGCAGCCGCTTGCTGCGCACCGGACGCAGCTCCACCTCTCGCCGCTCGAGCTCCACTTCGCGGGACTGCCCTTGCATGTTGAGTTGCACCAGCACCCGGCTCCCGGCGGGGCCGCGCAGGGCTGCTGCGGTGCGTTCCAGCCCCAGAACCTCAGTGGCCTGGCCATCTACCCGCAGCACCTCGGCGCCACTAGGTATCAGGGCTTCAGCGGCGGGGGAGCCGTCCAGTGGGGCGATCACAACCACTGCTTGGTCGTTGCTGCGCAAGCCAAGCTGCAGTCCCACTCCGGTAACGGTGCCCTGAGTGTTGGAGCGCAGGGTGGCGTAGTCGGCAGGCCGCAAAAGGCGGGTGTAGGGATCCCCAAGGGGGGTGAGCATTGATTCGATGGCGTCGTAGGCATCGCCTGAGCTGTTGATTGGTTGCTCGAGCGCTTTTTGGCGCAGCCGCTTCCAATGAACCGTTTCAAAGCGTCCTGGATCCACGTAGCTCTGGTTCACTAGGCGCCATGCCTCAACCACCAGCTGCTGGGTATCGCTGAGGGCCAAGGCCGAGGCGCAGGAGGCTGCCAGCAGGACTAGGGCCAGCACGGGGCCAAGCAAACGCTGCAGCAGTGTTGCCAAAAGGTTTTTCACGGCTGTTGCAAACGGTTGAGAAGGCGCTGGCCTAGTGGGTGGGACACTCACAAGCGGCTCGAGGTCATCGGTAGGATCTCGCAACCAATACCCCAGCTGCATGGCGAACACTCCTGCTGGAAACTCCGGACAGGCTTCGAACCCGGTTTACAACTGGTTCGACGAGCGCCTTGAGATCCAGTCGATAGCCGACGACATCTCGTCTAAATACGTGCCACCCCACGTCAACATTTTTTATTGCCTGGGCGGCATCACCCTGGTGTGCTTCCTGATCCAGTTCGCCACTGGGTTTGCAATGACCTTCTATTACAAGCCAACGGTGGCTGAGGCCTATGCCTCTGTCCAGTACCTCATGACCGACGTCAGCTTTGGCTGGTTGATCAGGTCTGTGCACCGCTGGAGCGCCTCGATGATGGTGCTGATGCTGATCCTGCACGTCTTCCGCGTTTATCTCACCGGTGGTTTCAAGCGCCCCAGGGAGCTCACCTGGGTTACGGGCGTCACCATGGCGGTGATCACTGTCTCCTTTGGCGTTACTGGCTACTCCTTGCCTTGGGATCAACTCGGTTACTGGGCCGTCAAAATTGTTTCTGGAGTCCCTGCGGCTGTTCCGGTTATCGGTGATTTCATGGTCGAGCTTCTCCGTGGTGGAGAGAGCGTTGGCCAGTCCACCCTGACTCGCTTTTACAGTCTGCACACCTTCGTGATGCCTTGGCTGCTTGCGGTTTTCATGCTGATGCACTTCCTGATGATCCGGAAGCAGGGCATCTCTGGCCCCTTGTGACCTATGGATTCGAGGCCTCTCGGCACCGAATCTCCCCCCTTAAGCTTCACACCAACACCTCAAAGATCCCTGCTGCCGGCAGCTGCCATGCACATCCTTAAGAAGCCCGATCTCACCGACCCCAAGCTCCGCGCCAAGTTGGCTAAGGGTATGGGTCACAACTACTACGGTGAGCCAGCCTGGCCCAACGACCTCCTTTACATGTTCCCCGTGGTGATCCTGGGGACCATTGGCTGCATGGTTGGCCTGGCAGTCATGGATCCGGCCATGCTGGGTGACAAGGCTGATCCCTTTGCAACCCCGCTTGAGATCCTGCCTGAGTGGTACTTGTATCCGGTATTTCAGATCCTCAGGGTTGTTCCCAACAAGCTTTTGGGCATTGCCCTGCAGACGATGATCCCTCTGGGTCTGATGCTGGTGCCTTTCATCGAGAGTTTCAACAAGTTTCAGAACCCCTTCCGCAGGCCCGTGGCCATGGCCACCTTCTTGTTCGGCACTGTGTTTGCGATCTATCTCGGTATTGGTGCCGCCATGCCTATCGACAAGTCACTCACCCTTGGTCTGTTCTGAGAATTAGGAGTAAATCATCCTGGTCGCCCTGTCTGGGCCCCCCCCTCATTAAGCCGCGACTTTGGTCGCGGCTTTCTTTATGGCATGTAAGAGAGGCTCTTTCAGCTGCTTTGGCCCTTCCTCAGCTGAGCTCTGTGAGCCTCCCTGCCCCAGCAGCGCTCTGATTAGCGACCCTTGTGCCCCATATTGCGCTGATGGGCCTGCAGCGGCCCCAGGGGGGAAGGCGGCAAGTGGAGTGCACCTAAACGCCTGGCCGCAATGGTTTTGGCCTGGTGCACTGTCGCGCTCGATACGGATCCTTGCCATAAGGGCAAGTGGGGTGATATGTTTTTGGACTGCGCGCAAGGGGGAAGCCCCGAGAGCGAGCAGGCTTATGACGGAGGAGGCGAGAGCCGACGGTGTTGTAA
>JBIKWZ010000061.1:0-12713 GCA_044356035.1 Cyanobium sp.
GCCTGCAGATGGCCTTTATGGCAAAGACGACCGCCGGGTTCTGATGCTGGCCATGGAAGCCGGCCTGAATCTGGTCAGCGGCATGCGCGAATTCCTGAATGACGACAGTGAATTTGCCCTGGCGGCCGCACGTCATGACGTCTCAATCCGGGATGTGCGTCGTCCACCCGCCTTGAAGGATCTTCGCCTCTTCAGTGGCTCGATCGCTAAGGCACGCTGCATTCGAATTGCCGTGCTTGGTACCGATGGCGCCATCGGAAAGCGCACCACGGCGACGCTTCTGGTTCAGGCCCTAAACGCCAGCGGCATTCACGCCGTTTTGGTGAGCACGGGGCAAACCGGTCTGATTCAAGGGGGGCGTTATGGCATTCCTCTTGATGCCATTCCATCGCAGTTTTGCTCAGGGGAGGTGGAGGCCGCTGTGGTCGAGGCCTACTGCACGGAAAAACCTGCGGTCATCGTGATTGAGGGCCAAGGGGCCCTCAGCCATCCCGCCTACCTCTCTTCCAGCTTCATCCTGCGGGGCAGCCAGCCCCAGGCGGTGGTGCTGCAGCACGCACCGGCACGCCGGCAGCTCAGCGACTTTCCGTTTATGCCGATGCCCACGCCTGCCAGTGAAATTCGCCTAATCGAATCCTTCGCGCCTACGCGGGTAATCGGCCTAACCCTCAACCATGAGGGCATGGATGACGCCGAGGTGAGTGCCGCAATCGCGCTCTATGCCGCCGAGCTCGCCATTCCTGTTACCGATGCGGTGAGCCGTGCTCCCTCTGCTCTGGTGGCAATGGTGCTGCGGGCTTTCCCCGAGTTGTGCGGATCAACTGACGTCCAGCTTTGAGCGCACCGCGGCTGGAGATCCATCTCGAGCACCTGCAGCACAACGCCACCACCATGGTGAATCGGCTTGCCCGCCAAGGAATAAAGGTGACCGGGGTCAGCAAGGCAACCCTGGGACTGCCCGAAATTGTGCGCTCCTGGGTGGCGGCAGGGGTGCATTCCATCGGTGAATCGCGAATCGAATCAATCGAATCGCTTAGCCGCTGCGAACCTGGCGTGCCCCTACTGCTGATTCGCTCACCGATGCTCAGCCAGGTGGATCGGGTGGTGGCCCACGCGGCGATTAGCTGCAACAGCGAAGCGGTGGTGCTCAAGGCCTTGGCAGCTGCAGCCCATTGCCAAGGGGTGCGCCACGGAGTGCTGCTAATGGTGGAGTTAGGGGATCTGCGCGAGGGAATTCTCGCGGCAGACCTGGAGGCGATGGTGTTACTTACCCTGGCCCTGCCAAGCCTGCTGCTGGTGGGCATCGGCACCAATTTGGGCTGTCAAAACGGCGTTGCCCCAGATGAAGCCAATATGGGCGAGCTATCGCGTCTGATTGATGCCATAGAACGACGTTTTGGCATCAGGCTCGAGTTGTGCTCTGGAGGTAATTCGGCCAATCTTCCCTGGCTGACTGGTGGCGGCGATTCTGGCCGCATCAACCACCTGCGCCTCGGCGAAGCCCTACTGCTGGGGCGAGAGCCCCTTACCCGCACAGCCATACCAGGGCTCTACACAGATGCCATCACCCTGGTGGCAGAGGTGATCGAGTCCAAGCGCAAGCCAAGCCGTGCCTGGGGAACGCGTCACTGCACCAGTTTTGCCAAAGGGCCAGTCGCTCCCCAAAAGCAACCAGACCAACCCATGGCCATGCGAGCGCTACTTGCCCTGGGCGAACAGGATGCCGATCCGGCCGGTCTTAGTGCCCCTGGGATAAGCATCGAGGGCGCATCCAGCGACCACTTAGTGGTGAGTGGAGCGGCAGCGGCGCTGGCGGTTGGCGATGAACAGCGCTTCCAGGTCAGCTACAGCTCCCTGCTGCGGGCCATGACTTCTCCATTTGTGAGCCGTTGTTTCATCGAAGGACCTGCCTAGGGTTCGCAATTGGTAATGGCCCCTTCATGCAGTCGCCCCTTCGCTCAGCTGGCAGTCCCGATGGGCCTGGAGCCACCCTCAGCCTGATTGCGGCCGTTTTGGTGGGGATTGCGATCCTGCTCAGCCAAACCGTATTCATCGTGCCGGCGGGCAACGTGGCCGTTGTCACAACCCTGGGCAAGGTCACCGGTACCCCCCGCAGCCCCGGCGCCAACATCAAGGCCCCCCTGGTGCAGAACACTTCGTTGTTTGATGTGCGCACCCAGGTGCGACCGGAGCAGTTTTCGACTCTCACCAAGGATCTCCAGGTGATCCAGGCCACCGCCACGGTGAAATACGCCATGAAGCCTGCAGAAGCTGGGCGGATTTACGAGACGATCGCCACCGACGACCAGCAGATCTATCCCCGCGTGATCCAACCATCGCTATTGAAGGCACTCAAATCAGTCTTTTCGCAATACGAGCTGGTGACTATCGCCACCGAATGGAACTCCATTTCGGAACTGGTGCAGGAGAAGGTGGCGGAGGAGCTGCGCAAGTTTGACTACGTCAGCGTGCAGGGACTGGACCTCACTGGCCTGCAAATCGCCGAGGAATACCGCGCTGCGATCGAACAGAAACAGATTGCCGAGCAGCAGCTGTTGCGCGCCCAAACCGAGGTCTTGATCGCCGAGCAGGAAGCCAAGCGCTACGAAACGCTCAACTCAAGCCTCGATGACCAGGTGCTCTACAAGCTCTTCCTCGACAAGTGGGATGGCCAGACCTCCGTGGTGCCGGCCCTGCCTGGTACCCCTGGGGGCAACGGCAATTCCGTGATCGTCAACGGACGGCGCTGATGCTGGCAGCAATCAGCCAGTCTTGAGCAACTGCGCAGGCCGACAATGCCTACCTACCTAGTTACCGGCAGCAACCGCGGCATAGGCCTCGAGTACTGCAGACAACTAGAGGCCCGCGGGGATCAGGTGATCGCCGTCTGCCGCACGCCTTCGCCGGAACTGGAGGCGCTGGGGGTGCGCCTCGAGGCGGGGATCGAGCTCACCGCAGAAGCAGATCTTGATGCTCTGCAGCAACGGCTAGCTGGCCAGCCGCTTGACGGGGTGATCCTCAACGCCGGCATCCTTGAAGCCAACCGCCTGGAGAATCTCGACAGGGAAAGCCTCAGGCGCCAGTTTGAGGTCAATGCCCTGGCGCCCCTACGGCTCGTGGCCGCCCTGCTTCCGAATCTGCAGCCCGGTTCCAAGCTGGCGCTGATGACCAGCCGCATGGGGTCGATTGACGACAACAGTTCCGGCTCCTCCTATGGCTACCGGATGTCAAAGGTGGCGCTGAACATGGCTGGGCGATCCCTGGCAATCGACCTGCGGCCCCGCGGCATCGCCGTGGCACTGCTCCACCCTGGGCTGGTGCGCACAGGCATGGTCAACTTCAACCCCCAAGGCATCAGCCCCGAGGAGGCGGTGCGGGGCCTGCTGGCCCGCATCGATGCTCTCACCCTGGGAACAAGTGGTGGCTTCTGGCACGCCAACGGCGAGGTGCTGCCTTGGTAAGAAGCCCTAGCCACCTTGAAGCCGTTGCTGAACCAAACGCCCAGTAAGACATGACGACATCGGTAGCGATCCTCGTCAACGGCGCCAGCTCATCGGGGAAGTCAACCCTGTGCAAGGCCCTTCAAGATCACCTCACGGAGCTGGCCGATGGCGATCCTGCTGCTGCCTATGGGCTAGTGGCTTTCGATGACATAGCACTGCTGCTGTCTGACAGGTTGTTTCCGCGAAGTCTGGTGAAGCTGCAGAGGGGAGATACCAGCCGCCCGATCTCTCGAGAACCCCACGACGGCAGGGCCGCCTGGGAGTATGTCGATAACAGCCAGGCCGAAGGCAGGCATGGCGGCAGCCCCCGGATGCGCCTGGAGCTCAACCCTCTGGGACGGAGAGTGTTGGCGGGGCTGCACCGAAGCTGGGCCCAGCACCTCAAACTGGGCACAAACCTGATCATCGACCACTGCCTGCAGGAGCAGGGGTAGCAGCAGGAGGTGCTCGAGCAGCTACGTGCCTCCGGAGCCCGGGTGGTGCTGATGGGGGTGCACTGTTCCCTCTCCGAATTAGAGCAACGTGAATCGGGTCGCGGCGATGGTCGGCTGGAGGAGCGACCGCTCGGCTTAGCCCGCCGCAGTGATGAGCTCTGCCACTCCCATGGGCTGGTCTACGACGTAAGCGTTGACACAAGCCTTCAGACCACCGCGGAGGCGGTGCTGATGATTCTTGAGCAACTTCAGGCCTCCCCGCACTAGGGAGAAGGAAAGCCCATCAGTATTTGCGAGCCACAACAGTGGGAAACATCCGCTGTTCGTCGTGGTGCACGGCGACCACCGCGAAGCCCGCATCCTTCAAGTGCTGGCGCATCTGGGACTCCTCTCGAAAGCAGTTCCATCGGGGCGGAATCACCTTCTGGAACAGAAAGCGCTGAAGCTCGAGATCACTTGCCTGCCGGGGTTGCCACTGCTCTGGGGGGGTGATGAAGCTGATCACGAAAATCCCATCGACCCGCAGCGCCTGGGACACTTGGCGGTAGAAGTCAACGCAACGGTCGTCCTCCTGCACATAGATGTTGAGGCCGTTGCTGGTGAGCAGGTCCCACCGCTCCGTACTGCCCAACTGCCAGGCATCGCGATGCTCGAAGGCTGCCGCCACAGGTAGGCGAAGTGTGTTGCAGCGATTTTCAGCTTCACTAAGGGCCTCTGGATCCAGATCGATGCCTGTAAGCTCCAACCCCTCATGCTTGGTGTAATCCAGGCTCAGTAGATCGTCCATCAGGCCGCAGGGCAGTGACGCCAGCGCCATGCCGGCTCGCAGTTGCTGCTGCGTGACCGTTTGCGCGATCCGGAATCTCTCCTGGGTGGCAAGGATGATTGGGCAGCGGTGCAGCAGCCACGACTCAAGCTCGCTCAGGGGTGTGCCATCGCTGCTCAGGTTGGTCTGACGGCCCCGATCGGGGAACAGCAAGACATAGGAGGTCCAGTGTCCGTTCAACCCCCGGTTATCGAGCAGGAAGCGCCCAAGCTCGAACTGACCGAGGGCCGAACGTAGGCGCAGCGCCTCGGGATCGGTCGCGGCACTTGGCTCAGCTTCCCTATGGCCATGCGACAGGATCTCCATCAGGGGGTCAGGCAGCTACGGGGCTGGCGTCGTGGTTCCAGGCTCATAGTGTGACCCGGGAAGACCGGACGACAGTGACTGCCATGAGCCTGCGACTTGCCCCATTCGTACTGCCGCTGCTACTGGGACTGTTCGGGCTTCCCGGGACGGGACTGGCCGAAAGTCATGCCCCTGGATCCGCCAGCTCCAGTAGGCCCGCTCAAGCCGCTGAGCGCGGCTGGCTCAAATCCGAGCTGTACTTCGGTGCCCGAATCGCCAACGGGAGTTTGATCAGCCCGGAAGCTTGGGCGAAGTTCCTTGAGCAGGTGATCACTCCGGCCTTCCCCGATGGGCTCACGGTGGTTCAGGCCCTTGGCCAGATGAGGAGTTCCAATGGCGTCATCCGCCAACAACCCACCTGGGTCGTGGTGATCCTGCGGCCCAGAGGCTCCCTTGAGGAGCAGCGGATCCGCTCTGTGATCAACAATTTCAGAAGCCGTTTTAAGGGCGCTGAGCTGATGCGCGTCGATATCCCTGTGACCCAGCCCCAGTTCGTCGCCAACTAAGGATCTCTCAGGCGCTATTGCCCACCGATGCGCTGCCATGGAGCTGAACAGGCTCCGGCATTAGCCGTGCGCCACGATGGGGCCAAACTCGATTTTTTATTAATTAAAGCTGGAAGTCGCGATGTGCCGCCACCCTACCCGCAGCAACAGCATTGAAGCTTTCGCATGTTCAGGAGTATCGAAGACACTCACGGACAGCATGCGGCGAACCGCCATGGATCTCGGTCTCACCTACCGCGCCCTAGCCGATGGGGGATGTACGCGTCAGTATTTCAACGAGGATATCCCGCGCCGATGGATCTCAACGGCGTAGTCGGTCCAAGTGCCCTGGCCCCAATAGCGGAAACAGCTGGTTTGCAGCAGCAACAGATGCAGCAGGGCTTCCTGGTAAGGCACGCTGCTAGTAACGCAGGGATCGGCAGCCACCAGGGCATCGAAGCGTTGGTGAAAGGCGGCGCTGAAGCTATTGATCGGTTCCAGAACGTTGGCATAGCCCTCCACCCAGCTGAGGTTGTTGGTCCAGGAGGCACCGGCCATTGAGAAGGAGGAATCGCTGGCCAGAAGCGCTGTGATGGCGTCATGTACGGATACCGGGGTAGGCACGGCACCCCTGCTTTGCTGGGCGACCTCTTGCCACAGCTTGTGTTGCTGCACCGCCTGAATCGGCGGATAATCGCCAGCAGACAGCCCGGCGGCCTCGAGTAACTCGAGATATTCACTGCCATTAATTGCCACCGTGGACGCCACCGTGCCAGCGCCACAGCCCTCGGCGGCGATGCGCTGGTGAGCCTGGATGAAGGCCTGAGGAAATTCGTTCATCATCACGCCACCGTTCTCGCCATCAGCGATCTGGGAAACGAGGGCAGGCACGGATATGCCGCCAAGGGGTATGGGGCCCCGCCCCAGGGCTTCGTAGTAGGGCTGCATCTGACCCACCAGCTTGGTGTCGGAGCCCTGGGTTTTGATCAGCGCCGTGATCGACGCCACCTCACCGCTGGAGCTGCGTGCCACCAATTGGTTGGGCACAAGTTTCTGCTCCTGGCTGAGGGCGGAACCATCGGGATTCTCAACGCTGTGCTCCTGCACCAGCAGCCAGCGGTAGCCGCACTCCCGCAGGGCACTGATGAATTCGTAGAGCGTGTCTGGGTGATTGGGTAGGTGCATCTCCGGCGGCGAGAAACCCTTCACTCGCTGCAGGGCCGCATCACCAAACATGGCCGCAAAGTGATGCTGCCAGGCCAGGATCTGCAGCTTGAGATCGGGGATTGGCGTGGAGGGGGCCACGGCATGGCTCCAAAAGGTGCCGAGCCACTCCACATGGGGTTGAAGGGCCGGATCACAGGCCAGCCGCTGCAGGGCATCGAGGATGTCGTGGCGACCCATCTGCTGGAATCCCCACAGCAAATTGCCGGAGTAATCCAGCATGATCCGCGGATTGGCGCCCTCAGCAATCAACTGGGGGATGATGTCGGCCAAACGCCGATAGCAATGGGCGAAGGCTTCAGCGTTGTGGTTGTCACCCTCGCCGGGATGCTCAACCATGTATTGGAGGTGGGAGATCAGCTCTCCATTGGCACCGGCTGGAATCGTGGGCTGGTGCATGTGCAGCGCACAGGCGAAGCCTGAACGAAGCTTCTCCAGCTGGAGATTGGTGGTGGGCAAAAATACCGGCAGCTGCTGCTGCACCAAGTCGAGGATTTCGGCTTCGCGGCCAGAGATCGGCGGCAGGAAGGAGTTGCTCACAGATTTGAGATAATCAAAGAGTGGCAATGCGCTGGCGAATCAGCGGCACTGAAGAACTTGCAAGCTGCTGAGAGAGGATGGTTTGGCCGCGCTCCCAAGCAGATCGGCGCGACAAAAGCTCCAAATCATCAAACCAAGCTGATTTGGTCATCTGGCCTACATGGAGGCGTATGTGATAGACATAATCAGCAATTAGTACGCCTGCAGCACTACTTGTAACCGCGATCATCATGCCCACATCTTCACCTTGTGGCAGACCCATCCAGCCTCCGACGCGCTTTAGCAGAGCAGCCTGTACGAGTAGGGTGGTTGGCCCCAGGGGAATGCTGTCATGGGGTGATGGCCAGGCTCGCCAGACATCACCGGCCAGACATGGTCCGGCGGCCACAATGGCAGGATCATTTTTTAGATCGTCGGTGCAATAACCTGCTGCCCACATGGCCCCGGCCTGCCCATTGATTGCGGCCAGGCGCTTGTCGATAGAATGGGGGTAAAGCCAGTCGTCGTCGTCCGCGCTGGTGATCCACTCTCCCCGAGCAACAAGTAGGCCAAGATTACGAGCTGCCGCCTGACCAATCGGCCGGGCAGAAGCAATCACTGTGGCGTTGGCGGCAAGCTCGGCTGGCAGGTCTTCGAGGTCGTTGCCATCAACGACAATCACATGTTCAATATTGCAGCTATTTTCAGATAGGCTGCGATTTAGGTTGCTCAGCATAGACAATCTATCAGGCAAAAGCCTGGTCGGAGTAATGACGCTAACGGTCGTCAAATTAGTTGAACTATTGCGAGCCCATCCATCCTAGTCGACACTGGTGACACTAAGGCCCTTGCGCACTGCCCAAATAGGCAAAAGCCGAAAGATTTGACCATCAAACTGATCAAATCAAACTTTCAAAAACTTGAGCGCAAACGCGCACAGCCTTGAGCGCAAAGGCACACAGACCGGATGTCGCCCTGGGCCTTTGCGCACCACGAGGCCTGCGGCATCCTGGGGTGAGTCCTCGATCTACCCGCGGTGAACACTGCCCAGCTCCGCGCCTTGTTCAACAAGCCCTACGGCGCCCCCGGCCCGAGCGAGGCGCAATGGCGGCAGCTTTACGCCGAGGACGTGCACTTCAGCGATCCCACCCAAGAGAGAGATGGCATTTCGGCCTACATCAATGCCCAGGAGGGCCTGCTGAAACGCTGTGACGACACCTACCTCACCCCCGGCGCGATTGCGATCGAAGCCGATTCGGCCTTCGTGGAATGGGAGATGGGTCTGAAGATCAAGGGCATTGAGTTTGTGTATCCAGGTACCTCCCGGCTGCTGTTCAACAGCGAGGGCAAGATCTGCGACCACCGCGACTACTTCGACTTCGTGGGCCCCACCTTCGGGCCGGTGCCTGTGCTCGGCGGCTTTGTGCGCTGGCTTTACAAGCGCTTTGTGGGCTGAGGCAGCTGCAGGAACCGTGATGCGCCCTTTCTCCACACTCGCTCTGCTTGCTCTGGCTACGGGGCTGTTCGGCTGCGGCACCACCAAGCCACTCAAACCAGGACCGGCCGGCGTTACTGGTCCCATCCGGATCGAGCTCGACCCAAAGGATCCCTCCAGGAGCTTCGGGGTGTTGCCACGGGGCGAGGACCGCACCATTTTCAAGGTGGGCTTCGGCCGCAACGGGATCACCTGCGCCGGCAGCCGCTTCGAGGAGGGCTACACACCCCTGGGCCGCTTCCGGGTGAATGCCATCCTCAGCGGCGACACCTTTGTGATGGATCCCGCCCTGATCGCCAAGTCAGGCAAGAGCGAGGCCGAGCTGCGCAAAATGCTTTTTGGCAACATGAATGCCATCGACTTCGACGGCGATGGCGAAAGCGGCGAATACGGCAGCGGCTACGTGAGCCTGGAGCCTGTGGACACCGTCAAGCAGCCTTTCGCCTTCAACAGCCACGACGGCAAATTTCGCTGGTACAGCTTCGCCATCCACGGCAGCAACAACGACAACCGCATCGGCCAGAAGGTGACCGGGGGCTGCGTGAACGTGGCCGAGCCAGATTTGAAGCTCCTACTCTCGGCCGTGAAGCTCGGCGATGAGGTGGTGATCAACGCCCCTGGCGGCAAGTGTGTTCAAGACGAACAGCTGTAGTGCGACACCCCACCGGCGTTGAAGAACTCCCTTGGCTTGAGGCAGTCGTAGGTCGCCGCCAGCTCCGCGGCTGGCGCGTCATACGGATGGCTGAACATCGCCTGCAGCTCCTGGATCAGGCTGGTGTCACCCTGCTCCGCCTGTTGATAGGCCGGTGCAATCAGCCACTCGCGCCAGGTGATGGCCGGATTCACGCGTTTCATTGCGGCAGTTGTATCGCCTAGATCTCCGTTGGCCGCCAGCTGATCACGCCAGCGCCTGAGCCAATCGCTCCACTGGGCATCGAGTGCCCCGGAGAGGGGCTGGTAGAAGGCGTGCTGCAGCGCTGAGGCCTGCTCGGGAAGGTCGCAGAGGCGGCGGAACAGGATCGTGTAATCCGCCTGGGAGCGGAGCATCAGCTCCAGCAGCTCGTTCGCCAGTGCTGTATCGGGGGCGGCCAGTCCCAGCTTGCGGGCCCACATCTCCGCCAGCTCCTGGTTCATCGCGTCTGCAAAGCCATCACGGATGGAATCCAGCTGCGCCAGCGCCTCGCTGTTGTCAGACAGCAGCGGCCGCAGGGCCGACCAGAACATCTGGTAATTGGCTCCGGCCGCCAGCGGTTGGTTGAAGAAGCTGAAGTGCTCGCCGCCACCCGTCCAGGGCTGGAATCCGGGATCGAAGCGTTCACAGAAACCAAACGGGCCGTAGTCGAGGGTGTAACCACCGGCGGCGCAGTTGTCGCTGTTGAAATTGCCCTGGCAGTACCCCACCCGCATCCAGTTGGCCACCAGGGCAATCAGCCGGGCGCGAAACAAGCGGGCCAGCTCAAGCACCTGATCGCTAGACGCCTGGCTGGGATCGATCTCCTGCCGATAGTTGCGCTCAATCAGGTGGACCACGATCAGGCGCAGCTCATCAAACGCCGCCGGGTGGGCCTGGCGGCGAACGCGGCGAGCAAACAGCTCCAGCTGACCCACCCGCAGGAACGACGGCGCCACCCGAGTTGTTATGGCCGCTGGATTGTCGACCAGCACGTCGGGATCAAACGACTGGGACCCCGGCGCGTACCAGGGCCTGCGCACGGTTTCGGCACCAGACCCATAGAGGGTCAAGGAGCGGGAGGTGGGAACCCCCAGGGCGTGCATAAACTCCTGGGCCAGAAATTCGCGCACGCTGGAGCGGAGCACGGCCCGACCATCGGCGCCGCGGCAGTAGGGCGTGGGGCCGCCGCCCTTGAGCTGCAGCTCCCAGCGCTGGCCATTAAACACGCCTTCAAACACGGAAATGGCTCGGCCATCGCCGTAGCCGTTGCCGGTGCCAAAAGGACACTGCTGGATGTATTCAGCGCCGTAGATGGAGAGGGCATAGCCGGTGGCCCAGCCGTAGGGGCGCATCGGCTGCCGCGCCACGCTGATATCACCAGAAAACAACCGTAGGAAGGTCTCATCGTGGGCCAGGGCGTCGGACAGCCCCAGCTCCTGAAACAGGCTGGGGCTGTGCGCCAGGTAGGCGGGCAAGGGCAGGGGCGTAGGTGTGACGGGCACGTAATGGCCCGAGAACACCTGGCGGGGACGGTGATCGAGGCCATCCAGCGTGGCCTGGGGATCTGCCTGCAGCGCCTCCAGCAGCGAATAATCAGCTCGTTGCGCGAACTCCGCAAATGTGCTGGTCGGCACTGTGCTCTGACGCCTAATTGTGCATCCTGGCAAATTTGTCGTCCAAAGCGCCGACCTTGCCCGGGTACTGAGGCTCTCAGGCAATTGAGATCAGCCTTGCGGCTAAGAGAACGCCGACCTAGTAGAGTCGTACTTGCATTATAAGACTCACTGGCTTTCTGTGCATTTACCAGACTCACTCTCGAGGCCGAATAGCCGCCCACAGGAGTTACAAATCCCCTTCTCAGTCCTGCCACGCCGGGTTTCTTCTTCATAGCCAGACGCAATTATGCCAGCAGGAAGCGCAAAAATGGCAATCCCCAGCAGCTTAATTATACCTCCAAGGAATTTGCCAAGCGGCGTAATTGGAGCCATGTCACCGTAGCCAACAGTTGTAAGCGCTGAAATTCCCCACCACATAGCCGCAGGAATACTTGTGAATACGTCTGGCTGGGTATCAGACTCAACATAGTAAATAGCACTCGAAGCAAGCACTAGTATGACCACAACAGCTGCTAGTGCCACGCCAAGATCACCGCGCCGTGCACCGATCACACGCTTCATGCGACCGATGGAATCTGAATAGCGGCCCAACTTCAGCACCCGCGCGAATCTCATTAGCCGTAGGACTCGGAGTATCCGCAGATCAAGAGCGGAGGCAGGTAACGCGAGCGTGACGTAGAAGGGCAAGATGGCTAAAAAATCGACCACGCCAAAGAAGCTGCTCACGTAGCGCAGCCGGCCAACAAACGGCTGCCGGTAGCGCGGATCAGCCGTACAGGACCAAATCCTCGCCGCGTATTCGACGCTAAAGACAGCTACCGAAAAGACTTCAAACGCCCAAAAGGCTGTGCCGAAGCGCAGCTGCAGGCTATTGACAGTCTCCAGGATCACCGCAAGCACATTTAGAAGGATCAGCGCCAGCAGGAAAACGTCGACCCAATCCCAATCGGCCGCACCGCTTTGCGGATCCTCGCTGACATCCAGGAGCTCCCAAACTCGCTGGCGTAGCTCTGAGCCAGTCATTTCCCTAATGCGCTTGAGACAAGCTGACGTTAAGGAGAGGTGGATGTGCCTGCCAAGGCGCGGCAGCAGGGTGCTTATACCTAAGGTCTCAAAGGCCTATTGGGGCCGCTTCCATTCCCCCTTGTCCTGCGGCAGCTTCATTGACTCCACCTGTTTCCCTGCAGTCCCTCGCCACCGCGCAGGTCGCCACGCCAGCAGCCACCTATCCCAGCAAGGCTGAGCTGCTTGCCTGCCTGCCATCTGAGCTAACCCAGATCAACCCGGTTAGAGCCTGGGGAAGTCTGGCCATGTCCCTGGGCCTATCTGTTTTGGCCTATGGCGTGGGAACCCTGATCCCCTTGCAACTAAGCGCTGCACCCCTCTGGCTGCTCTACGCCGTGGTCACTGGAACAGTGGCGGGAGGTTGCTGGGTAATTGCCCATGAGTGCGGTCACCGTGCCTTCCATCCCAACCCCCGCGTCGAAGCGGTGGTGGGATTTGTGCTTCACAGCATGCTGCTTGTGCCCTACTTCAGCTGGCAGCGCAGCCATGCGGTGCACCACGCCAACTGCAACCACCTAGAGGCTGGTG
>JBIKWZ010000062.1:0-12666 GCA_044356035.1 Cyanobium sp.
CACAGAGATCACAGCCGTCGGTGAGCCCTTCAACGTGGTGATGGTGGCTGTGCTGGGGCGCCCCAACCTCAGTCTCAAAGCCCAGCACCTGGGCCCGGTATTTGCATAGCGAGCAATTCATGTTGGCGTCACCGCGAACCACCTCCGCCACCCGCTCCACAAAGGTGTCCAGCACTAGGGGGTGGTCAGCCAGATAGGAGGCCTTCAGGAACTCCACCTCGGGATGCTCCTGGGCCACCCGCTCGGTGTGCTGCTGGATCCGGCTCACCAGCACCCCGGAAAACAGGAAATAGGGGAAAACGACAACCCGGCGATAGCCAAGTCTCACCACTTGGCGAAGTCCAGGCTCCACCAACGGGAAGGTGACCCCGGAATAAACCGTTTCACCCCAGCCAAAACCAAAACCCTCCACCAACATCCGCGTCACCTTGGCAACGTTGGAATTGGCATCGGGGTCGGACGAGCCCCGGCCCACCACGACCAACAGGGTTTCGTGCAGGGGCACCTCTGCGGCGGCCCCATCGAGAACTTCGCGAATCCGGGCCCCGGCAGCCTGGATCATCTTCAGGTCAACCCCCAGTTCGCGGCCGTAGTCGATACGCAGGCCCGTCTCGGCCGCGTAGGTATTGAGCACCGAGGGGATGTCGTTTTTGGCGTGACCCGCTGCAAACAACATGGCCGGCACGGCCAGCACGTGGCTTACGCCCCGAGCTCGCAGCGCCTCCAGGCCATCGCGCAGGATCGGCCTGGCAAATTCCAGGTAGCCGTATTCCACAGGCACCTCGGGCAGCAGCGCTTGGAGGCCCTTAGCGAGCTCGGCAAATTCGGCTACTGCAAGCCGATTGCGGCTGCCGTGGCCGCAAACCAGCACCCCGATCGGGCCGTGGGGGCCAGCACTCAGGTCGGGATGGGAGGGGGAAGCCATGGCCACTCGCACTTGAAGGCGACCCTATTCGGGGAAGCAGCGGGTCAGGATGGGGCTATCCGGGCTGCCTTGACGTCATGGCCCTGCGCCTTCCCCCATACCAGCCGTTGCCGGCCCCGCTCCCGGGGGGGGAGCTGCTTGAGGTGCCCATAGCCCAGCTGCGCCCCACCCAGCTCTGCGTAGGACTAGCTGAAGTGCGCAGCAGGCTGCGTGATTTCGGGGCCGAAAATACCCGCGAACGCCGCTCCTACCTGGGCAGCAAGCCCGTGCCGCTGGTGCGCAGCGCCGATGGCAGCGTGTGGATGGTCGACCGCCACCACCGCCTACGGGCCCTAATCGAGATCGAACCCGACGCCACCGCCTTCGGCTACGTGGTGCTCGAGCTCGAGAGCCCCGACCCCGAGCAGGTGCTTGCGGCCCTGCATCAACGCGGCTGGCTCTACCTCTATGACGGCAGGGGCTTGGGGCCCCTGCCCCCCAGCGCCCTGCCCGAGCAGCTCACAGGCCTGCAGGACGACCCATACCGCAGCTTGGTTTGGAAGCTGAAGCAGGAGGGGGTGCTAGCTGCCGCACCGCTGATTCCCTTCCACGAATTCCGCTGGGGGGCCTGGCTGCGCAGCCGCCCCCTGCCGCCCTTCAGCTCCGAGCAACTCGAGCCGGCCCTGCCCCGCGCCCGCGCCCTGGCCCGCTCCGGCGCCGCCGCCCACCTGGCTGGCTGGAAGGGCTCAGGCAGTTGCTAGGCGGCACCAGCTGCCCCAGGCTGGAGCTCCACAGCCCCCCTGCGCCGTAAATGCCATACAGCCACCTGCTGGTGCCAACCGATGGCTCCCAGCTCTCAGACAAGGCCGTGCAGCAGGCGGTGGCGCTGGCCCACAGCCTGGGAGCTCGCATCACCTTTTTCCACGCCCAATCCAACTTCCCCATCTCCCTGGTGGGCGTGGGTGAGCTGGTGGACCCCAATACGGTGACCGCCCTAGTGCAAGCCGCTCGCCATAGCGCCGAGCAAATCCTGGCGGCAGCAGCAGCCGCGGCCCAGGCCGCCGGAGTGGTCAGCGACCAGGACACCGTGGTTAGCTCCATGCCCTACACGGCAATCGTGGAGGCGGCAGGCCGCCATGGGGCTGACCTGATTGTGATGGCCTCCCATGGCCGCCGCGGCCTGGAGGGGGTGCTGCTGGGCAGCGAAACCCACCGAGTACTTACCCACAGCAGCTGCCCTGTGCTGGTTGTGCGTTGAGCTCCGGCCACTACGCTGCCAGCGACAGCAACAGGCGTGCCGGTGGCTAAGGACGAAACGAGCAGGGGCGAGGAACTGCAAGGTCTGGGCTGGACGCCTGAGGAGGTGCGCCAATACGAGGAGCTGTGGGAATACCGGCAGCGCTGGGGAGCCATCAACCTGGAGCCAGAAGATCGGGTTTTGCTGCGGCGAGCTGAAGCGGCCCTGCCCAAGCGGGTTGCCCATGGCAAGAGCTCGCTCAAAAAAACACTGCAGCAGAAATCTCACTACCGCTGGCTGTGTCTCTATCGAGACGCCATGCTCGCAGCCGCCGCAGGCCTTGACCTGCAGCCTGGCGAAGAAGCCGCCTGGGTGATTCTGCTCGAGGCCGAGTTACGAGCCCTGGATCACTACGAGCCGGTGCTTGGGTTGCCTGACACCCTCAAGGCCAAGGCCCTACTGCAGGCCCGGGAGGCCTGGATCTCTGCCGTCGCCGCCCAGGGACGGGAGCTCAGCTTCGACTTCGACGCACCGCTAGATGCCCTCAAGCAGCAGGAAGCCACCAGCTGGAAGCCCCTGCGCAGCGTTGGGGCCCGCTCCTATCCGGTGCTTGAAGCTGGCGCCGCTGCCAGCTTCCGCACCAAGATGAACCAGGAGGTAGCCCAGCTGATCCGCTCCAGCTTCCCCTCCCTCAAGGACAGCGACAAGCCGGAGCCACCAAGCGCCTAGGGCGCCGGGGCGCCGGCGCTGGCCTGCACGGGCACCCGGCCCACCTTCCAGATGCGCTCGGCGTAGTCAGCGATCGAGCGGTCGCTGCTGAAGAAGCCACAGCGCATCGTGTTGTGCAGCGACATCCGCGCCCAGCGGCCCCGGTCGATCCAGGCTTCATCCACGGCGTTTTGTGCGCGGCGGTAGTCGGCCACATCCGCCATCACCCGGAAGGGATCGAGGTTGGTAAGGCTGGCCAGCAAGGGGTGGAAGAGCTCGCCATCACCCTCGCTGAAGTAGCCCGAGCTGATCAACTCCAGGGCCTGGCGCACGGCCGGGTCCTGCTCGATCCAGGGCATCGGGTGATAACCGCTGTGGCCCAGCTGCTCGATCTGCTCTGCGGTGTGGCCAAAGAGGAAGAAGTTCTCCGCCCCAACGCAATCACGGATCTCGATGTTGGCCCCATCGAGGGTGCCGATTGTCACGGCCCCGTTTAGCGCCATCTTCATGTTGCCTGTGCCGGAGGCCTCCTTACCAGCGGTGGAGATCTGCTCTGAGAGATCCACCGCTGGATACACCAGCTGGCCCAAGCTGACGCTGAAGTTGGGCAGGAACACCACCTTGAGGCGGCCATCCATGGCCGGATCCATGTTGACCACGTCGGCGATACCGACCAGCAGGCGGATGATCAACTTGGCCAGGGCATAGCCCGGAGCCGCCTTGCCACCGAACACAAAGGTGCGCGGCGGCAGGTCTTCACCGGCGCGGATGCGCAGATAGCGCTCCACGATCTGCAGGGCAGCCAGGTGCTGGCGCTTGTATTCGTGGATGCGCTTCACCTGCACATCGAAGAGGGAGGTGTGGTCTACAAGCAACCCCAGCTCGCGGCGCATGTACTGGGCGAGGCGCTGCTTACCGAGATCCCGCACCGCCTGCCAGCGCTCCAGGAACGCAGGGTCGTCTGCAAAGGCGGCAAGCCCTTGCAGCTCCTCGAGGTGGGTGCGCCAGCGATCACCGATCGCCTCATCGAGCAGGGCCGCCAGTGGTGGGTTAGCCACCGCCAGCCAGCGCCGCGGCGTGACGCCGTTGGTGACATTGGTGAAGCGCTCCGGCCAGATTCGGGCCAGATCAGCAAAAAGGTGCTGCTTCAGCAGGGTGCTGTGCAGCTCGGCCACGCCGTTGACGTGGTGGCTGCCCACCACCGCCAGGTGGGCCATGCGCACCCGCCGCTGAGGGCCCTCCTCAATCAGGGAGATGCGCTGCAGAATATGGGAATCGCCGGGATAGCGAATCCGGGCCATGCGCAGGAAGCGGGTGTTGATCTCGTAGATGATCTCCAGCTGGCGGGGCAGCAACTGCTCAAACAGCTCCACTCCCCAGGTTTCCAGGGCCTCAGGCAGCAGGGTGTGGTTGGTGTAGCTGATGCTGGCGGTGGTGATCGACCAAGCGGTATCCCAATCGATGCCGTACTCATCCATCAGCAGCCGCATCAACTCAGCCACGGCGATGGCTGGATGGGTGTCGTTTAGCTGCAACGCAAACTTGCGGTGGAAGTCGGTCACCTCCAGCCCCTGGCCCCGCAGGATGCGGAACATGTCCTGCAGGGAGCAGCTGACGAAGAAGATCTGCTGGGAGAGGCGCAGGCGCTTGCCCTGGTCGAGCTCGTCGTTGGGGTAGAGCACCTTGGAGAGGGTTTCCGCCTGCATCTTGCGCAGCACGGCCCTGGTGTAATCGCCGGCGTTGAAGGAGGCGAAGTCGAAGGCCTCAGGAGCCACCGCCGACCAGAGACGCAGGGTGTTGGCGGTGTTTACTCCGTAGCCCAGGATCGGGGTGTCGTAGGCGACGCCGATCACGGTGTGTTCACCGATCTGCACCGGATAGCTCCACTCCGGCCGGATCACCTCCCAGGGATTGCCATGGGCCAGCCAGGGATCGGTGCTCTCCACCTGGCCGTGGGGGGTGATCTGCTGGCGGAAGATGCCGAATTCGTAGCGGATGCCGTAGCCGATCGCTGGCAGCTCCAGCGTCGCCATCGACTCCTGGAAGCAGGCGGCCAGTCGCCCTAAGCCCCCATTGCCAAGGCCGGGTTCGGGCTCCTCGGCGATCAGCTCATCGAGGCTCAAGCCCAAACTGGTGCAAGCCTCCCGGGCTGCCTCCACCAAGCCCAGATTCACCAGGTTGTTTTCCAGGTGCGGGCCCAGTAGGTATTCCGCCGACAGGTAGGTGGCCGTGCGGACATGCTCACGGGTATAGGTGTCGGCGGTGTCGACCCAGTTTTTGAGCAGGCGATCACGCACCGCCAAAGCCAGGCAGCGGTAGTGGTCGTGGCTGGTGGCCAGGGAGCTGGACTTGGCCTGACTGAAGAAGAGATGCCTTTGCATCGACTCCTTGAGAGCCTGACTATCGGCTGAGGCCATCCCTGACTCCCTGCAAAGTGAAAGTCTGGGGCTGGTAACTCGAATTCGCAGGAGCGTGGTCACGGTTAGCGCACACGCCAAGCCAGGACCAATCGCGCCAGTGGTATCAACCGCAGCAAAGCATGGAGGGGGGAACAGCCTTGGGTAGGTGCAGTGATGTTCAGTGGCGAACTCCCCATGCCCTCCCAACCACGCCTGCAAGCCCTCGAAAAGATTCTCAGCCGCCCCGCCGCCCCTACGGCTCCGATTCAGACCCTTGACGAGCTCTGGGCTAGCGACGTTTTCACCCTCGATAAGATGAAGGCGGCGCTGCCGAAGGAGATCTTCAAATCGGTGCAGCGCACCATTAAGGAGGGCAGCAAGCTCGACGTGTCGGTGGCAAACGTGGTGGCCCAGGCGATGAAGGAATGGGCCACCGCCCGCGGTGCCCTTTATTACTCCCACGTTTTTTATCCGCTCACCAACTCCACCGCCGAGAAGCACGACGGCTTCATCTCCCCCCAGGGCGACGGCACAGTCTTCACCGAATTCACCGGCAAGGTGCTGGTGCAGGGCGAGCCCGACGGCTCCTCCTTTCCCAATGGCGGTATCCGCTCCACCTTTGAAGCTCGCGGCTACACCGCCTGGGACATCACCAGCCCCGCCTGGCTGATGGAGACGCCCAACGGCGTCACCCTCTGCATCCCCACAGTCTTCGTCTCCTGGACCGGCGAGGCCCTCGACAAAAAAACCCCCCTGCTGCGCTCGATCGCGGCGGTAAATAAGCAGGCCCACAAGCTGCTCAGCCTGCTGGGGGAAACCACCATCGCCCCGGTCAACTCCAGCTGCGGCGCCGAGCAGGAGTACTTCCTGATCGACAGCGCCTACGTGCCACTACGGCCAGACCTGCTGCTGGCTGGCCGCACCCTGTTTGGTCGCCCCTCCGCCAAGGGCCAACAGTTTGACGACCACTACTTCGGCGCCATCCCGGAGCGAGTGCAGGTGTTTATGCAGGAGGTGGAGCGGCAGATGTACCGCCTGGGGATTCCGGCCAAAACCCGCCACAACGAGGTGGCCCCATCCCAGTTTGAGATTGCGCCTTTCTTCGAGGCTGCAAACGTGGCCACCGACCACCAGCAACTCACCATGACCCTTCTGCGCAGCACCGCGAAGAAGCATGGTCTGGCCTGCCTGCTGCACGAGAAGCCCTTCGCCGGCATCAACGGCTCTGGTAAGCACGTCAACTGGTCGATCGGCAACGCCACCCAGGGGAACCTGCTCGATCCGGGCAAGACGCCCCATGAAAACCTGCAGTTTCTGATGTTCTGCGGAGCGGTGATCCGCGGCGTGCACATGTATGGCCCCCTGCTGCGGGCCGTGATCGCCACCGCCAGCAACGACCACCGCCTCGGCGCCAACGAAGCGCCCCCGGCGATCATCTCGGTGTATCTGGGCAGCCAGCTGGAGGATGTGTTCAACCAGATCCGCGAGGGCCGCCTCTCCGGCTCATCCCTCGGCGGCGTGATGGACTTCGGCGTCGATACCCTGCCGGAATTCGACAAGGACGCCGGCGATCGCAACCGCACCTCGCCCTTCGCCTTCACGGGCAACCGCTTCGAGTTTCGCGCCGTCGGCTCCAACCAATCGGTGGCTGGCCCGCTTGTGGCCTTGAACACCATCCTGGCCGATTCCCTCGCCTGGATCTCCAGCGAGCTGGAGGCCAAGCTGGCCAGTGGCTACGGACTGGAAGAAGGGGCTCTGGCCGTGCTCAAGACCCTGATCGAACAGCATGGCGCCGTCGTGTTTGGCGGCAACGGCTATTCCGATGAGTGGCACCGCATGGCCGTGGAGGAGCGGGGCCTGGAAAACCTGCGCACCACCGCCGATGCCCTGCCGGTGTTGGAGCGCCAATCAATGCGCGAGCTGTTCGAGCGCACCGGCGTGCTCTCGGCCGTGGAGCTGCAGAGCCGCTTCGAGGTTTACGCCGAGCAGTACATCCTGGCGATCGATGTGGAAGCCAAGCTGGCTGTCCAGATCGCCCGCACCCAGGTGTACCCGGCGGCAATCCGCTACCTCGGCGAACTAGCCGAATCCCTGCAACTGCAGAGTTCCCTAGGCATCCAGGTGTCCCCAGAAACCTCCAAGGAGGTGGCTGGACTGTGCCAGTCGTTGATGGACATCAGCGGCCAGTTGCAAGGCGCCATCGACCATCCCCCCCACGGCACCGAAGCCCACATGCGCTACTCGGCCGACACCTTGGTGCCGTTGATGGGCGACTTGCGGGTGGTGGTTGACGGCCTGGAAGCCCTGGTCGACGACAACCTCTGGCCCCTACCCACCTACCAGGAGATGCTGTTCGTGCGTTGACCAGTGGTCACAGGCAGATCCCAGTCCCGAAGATAGTTTCTGCCCGTCCCCTGTTCCGCCTGACATAGCCTGCTGTAGCCAGTTGCGCTAATTCTGCGCTACTTTCTGCGCTAGGTCATCGCCCTGGCCAGTGCCGAAAGCCTCAACCTGGGATCAGATCCTGCGAAAGCAGATCAAGCTCGAACACGGCAGGGGCTGGAGCATCAGCGCCCAGTCCGGCAAGGCCAAGCTCACAAGGCGGCATTCGGGCGGGACTCGCTCCAGCGTGATGCTCTCCATCGAATGGGCCGCCAGCAGTGGCAGCAGTATCAACGCCGCCGTTGCACGGATCCGCCAGCTCATCGACGAGCGGGGACTTGGGCTTGCAGAGGCCCATGCCCTCACAGTGGCGGCCGATGCCACCGCTTGTACCTCAGGCGGGATCAACTGGCAGCGGGTGGCGGAACAGTTTCTGGAAAGCCGCGCTGATCGCCGTGCCAGCACCCTGGGCGACTTGCGCTTCCGCGTCGGCAATTTCCTGAAGACCCTTGAGGCCAAACCCAGGCCGAGGGAAGGACGAAGCCTGATGCGGGCTTATGCAGCGCAGCATTTCGCGAAGTGTCCCCCTGGCGGGGCGGGGCGCAAAGCACACCTGGGGGATGTGGCAGCGCTGCTGGACTTCGCGGTAACTCGCTGCGGTGCCGATGCCTGCTGGAAACCGTTGGAGGGGGAAGAGCTGCGCGAGCTAATCGGCGCTGCCCATCGAGCCGCCGGGGAAGAGCTGAGGCGGCCGATCAAGCCAGAGCATCTCGCCGGGCTTCTGGATGCCCTTGAGGCCGACGGGAAACTAGAGCTGCACCTTGCCGTCGGGCTCGTCGGCCTATTCGGGCTGCGCCCCGCTGAGCTGGCTGTTTTACGGGTCGATGACGGAGGGCGCCTCAGGGTTGGGGCCGATGTGAAGCGCAACCGTTGGTCCATGAAGCGGCCAAAGGCCGAGCGCTTGGCCTTGCCCCTCGACATCCCTGGCCGCGAAGGCGAAGGCGGACGGGTCCTCCAGCTCTATGCCAGTGGACTGGTGAAGTTGCCTCCACGCATCCTGACCACCATCGAGCGAGACGAGTTCAAGCCCGTCGGCGAAGCCTTCCGCAAGCTGCTGGAGCGCTACCCCTACTGGCAAAGCTTGGCTGCCGCCAATCCAGGCCTGACGCCTTACAGCCTCAGGCACGGCTACGCCTGGCGCGGGCACAAGACCTACGACCGCAGCCTTTCGGTACGGGATCTGGCAGCACTGATGGGCCACACCCCGGCGGTCCATCTCCAGAACTACGGCAAATGGACCGATGAGGAGGGGCTGATCGAGGCGGTTAGGAGCCTCTCGGCATTTGCAAAAGCACAGGAAAGGGTGACCGCCCATAAAAACTCCTGAGGTCACAATTTCGTTACCGCCAACTGTTTTCTAGGCGCTGCAAGGGATTCGGCGTTGATGATTTATTCACCAATAGATAGCTAGAGCATCTCTAAACATCTCTGGTGTCAATGAGATATTGCACACCTAGACCTGTCCCTTATGGTCATGTCAGCGACCAATATCAACCGGCCCAGGACCACCCCGCCCACCCAAATCCGGCGTCTCTTCACACCACGCCACTTCCGGCAGCTAATGCTGCTGGCTCCAGTATTGGGCAGGGGCATCCCCCGCGTGATCGCATCGCTAACTGAACATGATCGACTCACACAATGGCAACGGCATCAACAACATGGGCGACAGCTCGCGCTGCCGCCGATCACCTTCGGGTCTCCGAACGCACGATATTGCGATGGCGTAATGCTGGATTATTAAAGCCCGGCGTTCACTATCGCAGGAAGTTTGTAACCGCAGCAAACTCTCCAATCCTTTACCGGTTAGCGGATTGCGAACAAGCAATGACCGCCGCCTTCGCACACGATTACCGGACCCTCGAGCAGGCGGAGGGCTGAGGTAATGATTTTGACCCCTATCTGGCTGCCTACCCCAGCCGCCGCATTGGCACTCGGGCGCTCAACGTCCTACCTCAAGCGCCTGCGTGATACTCACGGCGGCTTTCTTGAATCCGGCAAGCACTACTGCGTCGCTCCCAGCAGCAATGCCGCGATCACGTGGCAGGTTGACCTTGTTCGCCAAGAGCTGAATCGTCGTGGCATGGAGGGCTGAGCAATGCAGGACTCCAATTTCTATCTCGATCGCACCGATACCATCGAGCTGGCGGAAGCACTCCTGACCCTGCTGGCACGGGATGCGGAATGGGGAGAACCCGAAGACGCAGCGAGGTATTGCTGGGTGCAACAGCGTGCCGCCATGGCACTGCAGGCGATCGTTGATTGCACCCCCGAGCAGGCTGACTGTTACGTCGAGGCCGCTATGTGCGGCGATGCGGAGTGGCCGGAGCAGATGCCATGAAAAAAGACGCTGCTCTATCAGCGCCAACAGGCAGGCTCTCATCAGAACATGAGCGGCATCTCTACGAAGAACTCGGAGGAGCCGAAGGAGTCAAGGCGGCGCTGAACTATGGCGCCCGGTCGATTTCGTCCGATGAGGCGCAATCCCTCGGTTACCGCATCCGTGGCACCGACGACCAGGTCCACCACCCCGAAGGACTGCTGCTGCCCTTCAAGGGTAACTTCGGACAGCTCAGGCCCGACAGTCCCGTCATCCCCAAGGGCGGCAAGAAACCGGCCAAATACATGGGCCGAGCCGGACACAAGCAGACCATTGCGGTGTTTGGCGACGGCGACCCGGTCATGGCCACCGAGGGCTGGAAAGATGCTTTGCGACTCCATCTGGCCACCGGCAAAACGGTCTGTGCCATCGCTGGAGTCTCCGCCTGGAAGCTGCTGCCCCCTTCGGTGCAGCTCGTGATCTACGACGCCGATGCCGCCTGGAAGCCTGGCGTCTGGGGTGCCCTCGCAGCGGCTGGCCTTGATCGTTGTGACCTGAAGCTGGCCTTCTTCCCCCAGGTGGACGGCAACAGCACCGCCGGTGCCAGTGAGTTCTTCCGTCACCACTCCCCTGAAGAGTTCGAGGCCATCGCTCAAAAGGCCTATTCCGCCCTTGAGCTGATCCTTTCCATCCGTGAGCACTGGTCTCGAGGCATCCGCGCCGATCAACAGATCTCCAACGTCCGGACCCTGGCCACCATCGCCTTCCGGGCTGGCTTCGATGAGAACACCGTCACCCTGATGGTGGAGAACGCTGCCAAACAAAACCTGAAGATACGGGTGGAGCTGGCCCGCGACATCCTCAAAAAGGTCGCTGGATACAACAACCGTCAGCGGGCGCGGCGACGGAAGGCGGAACGGCTCGAACGGATGCGTGCTGCTGTGCAATCAGCAGGCACCAGCGACACCGACGCCACGCCGCCAGACCAGGACGGCCTGGGCAGTCTCGCCACCCGCTTCGGTCACATCGTCCTGAACGAGCTTTTCGATGGTGGCTGTGGCTACGCGTCAATGGGCGACGCTCTGTACAAGTTCGTTGGCGATCATCACAGGAAGATCGAGGTATCGGAGCTCAAAACGAAGATCGTCCGGTTCGCTTCTCGCTACGTGGTGGAGGACCGCTTTGGACAGGAGACCGTCCCATATGCCGCGCCGCAGTCCATCAAGGAGGCCATTGAGTTCCTGTTGCTCAGCACTGTGAAGGACTCGTCAGCGTTCAACCCCGGCGGCTACGTGAACTGCACCAATGGAGTCCTCCAGCTCTCCTGGGGTGGCGACGGCGGACGGACCCTCCAGCGTCGACTGATCAAACACAGTCCTGAGCTGATCTTCACCTCCACGCCCGGATGCACCTTTAATCCCAAGTCCAACCCCGCTGAGTTCCAGCGGCTGATGGAGTGCCTAACCCCAGAGGAGGGCGACATGCTGATGGAACGGTTCGGCGCGTCCCTGGATGTGCCAACCATCCGCCGGTTCCGCGACCGAATCCCCGCCAGTTTCTGCCTGGGGGATGGCAACAACGGCAAAGACACCCTGGAAAAGATGCTGGCTCAGATCGTTGGAGCCGGCGCCGTCTCCGGCTGCCGCATAAGCGACTTCAAGAGCTTTGACACAGGCACCGGGGCAGGCCGCTTCAACCTCGCAGATCTCGGCACCGCCAGGGTGAACATCTCCTCAGAGAACTCAGCCGGGGTGAAGATTGAACACTGTGAATCCTTGAAGGCCGCCATCTCGGGAGAGTGCCTGAGGGTGGAGAAGAAGAACGTGCAGTCCTGGGCGATCAATCCTGAGGCTGTGATGTTCTTCAACTTCAACAAACCCCCGCTGATTGATGCGGCGCAGGCTGCTATCGGTAGCCGAATCGACGTGTTCAGTTTCGACAAGACCTACTCGACAGAGATACCCCTCAAACCAGGGCACCTCAAGGCCGATCCCAGGTTCAAGAACGACCCGGCATGGGTCAGCGCCAACGTGCTGCCAGCAATGCTCAATGCCATGCTCGCCGGCCTCCAGCGTGTCGCCACGCACGGCTTCACCCGCGAGCCAGGACGTGCAGCCATGCGCCGCATCCAAGAGGACTCCACCCACCTGGTGCGCCTGCTCGAAGACCTGAAGCTGGAGGCAGGCACCAGGCAGGACCAGATCGGGGGACGCTTCGGCCCCTCTGAACTGTGGCCCTACATCCAGTCTTGGTACGTGGCCGACGGGTGGGCCACCTGGGAGCTTGATAGAAGCGGCGCACCCACTGGTCAGCTTCACTTCACCGTGACGGACAGAGCAGCCGACGGTGACCCCCCGATCAAGGCTGCGCACCGGATCGGGGTCCTGCTCAAACGGCTCGCGCCCAGCATCGGCACCGTCTCCGTTGGCCAGGGAAAGAAGGTGCTGGTGGGGCTCAAAACGCTGCCGGGCTGCTCGCTGGCGGGGGCGGAGATGGGGGCAACTGCAGCAGGCGCTTCCCCTCCACCAGCAGTTGGGTCACCAAGTGACCCTGCCTGCAAAAAACAGGTGACCCCAGATCCATTGCAGCAGAACCAAGGTGACCCTAGTGACCCTATTTCTCAACTCAACGTGGGACGTCAAAAGGGGAATACGTGTGA
>JBIKWZ010000063.1:0-12097 GCA_044356035.1 Cyanobium sp.
CGCCCGATGCCACCTTCTTTGAGGTGCGGCGGCTCGCCTTCGGCGCGGTTGGCGCTTCGATGGTGGCTTACCTGGCGGCCCAGTTCACCGACGTGCGCCTATTCCACTTCTGGAAGCGCTTCAGTGGTGGCAAGGCGCTATGGCTGCGCAACAACGGCTCCACCCTGGTCAGCCAGCTGGTGGATACCAGCGCCGTGGTGCTGATCAGTCACTACGCCAGCCATGTGCTGCCGGTGCGCCCCGGCGAGCCGGTGGTACCCCAGCTGGCCTCCTTCATCGCCAGTGGCTATCTGTTCAAACTTGTGGCAGCCCTGGCTGACACCCTGCCCTTCTATGGCCTGGTGGCCTGGCTGAGGCGCTGGTTAGAGGTGCCCGGAGAAGGGGCTGAACTAGGGGAAGAGGCCCGTATCGGGGCTGGCTCCTAGGTTGACCCCCATCTCAAGGTCAAGGCAAGGCATGGGCGCGGTAGGGGAGCTGGAGTTGGGGGTGGAGCGGTTCTTGGCTGATGGCTTCGCCCTGCGCTCCCAGTTGGCCAGCTTCCTCGAGATTTCCCCTGAGGAGCTGGAGTGCCGCCTGCCCAGCAGCACCGACGACCTGGCCGCCCTACACCCCGGTGCCTTTGATCCAGATCAGGCGGGTCGCTTTTATGAAGACACTGTTGGCACCGGCCATCTGCTGGAGTTGGCGGCCTGGCACCTAGGCAGCGCTGACTACATCGCCGACACACTGAGGCTGCAGCAGCGCTTTGCCCGCGGCCAGGTGCTCGACTTCGGCGGAGGCATTGGCAGCCATGCCCTGGCGGCGGCGGCTCTCCCCGAGGTGGAGCGGGTGTGGTTTGTGGATCTCAATCCCCACAACCGGGCCTTTGTGCAGGCACGCGCTGCCGAGCTCGGCCTGGGCGCCAAGTTGAGCTGCTATCGGGATATGGCTGATCCGGCCCTGCCTGGGCGCTTCGACACGATCGTTTGCCTAGATGTGCTGGAGCATCTGAGCGATCCTGCCGCCCAGCTGGCCCTGTTTGCAGAGCGCCTCTCCCCAGTCGGCAGCGCCCTACTCAACTGGTATTTCTTCAAGGGATTTCAGGGCGAGTACCCCTTTCACTTCGATGCCCCAGAGCTGGTGGAGTCCTTTTTCCGCACCCTGCAAAGCCGCTTTCTCGAGGTGTTTCACCCCTACCTGATCACCACCCGGGCCTACCGATTGGCCTAACAAGCCGGCGGATCTCCGCCGGCTTGTTAGGAATCGTTTTATTGGCCTGGGGCAAATTCAGCCGATGGCAACGTTGATGCGCTTGCGGTTGCGCAGGCCACGCTTGATGCTTTCGAAGTTGACTACGCCATCCACCAGGGCGAACAGGGTGTCGTCGGAGCCGCGGCCCACATTGACCCCGGGCAGCACCGAGGTGCCGCGCTGGCGAATCAGGATGGAGCCGGCGCTCACTGTTTCACCGCCGTAGCGCTTGACGCCGAGGCGCTTGGAGTTGGAATCGCGGCCGTTGCGGGTTGAGCCTGTGCCTTTCTTGTGGGCCATGGATCGGGGGGATCAGCGAGTGGATATGGAAATTGAAAAGGGAGCGGTAAAAAGATCAGGACAGAGCCTTGCCACCTAGGGAAATCGATTCGACCATCACCCGGGTCAACTCCTGACGGTGACCGTTCTTGCGCCTGGTCTTTTTCTTAGGGCGCATCTTGTAAATGATGATCTTGGGGCCGCGACGATGGGCCATCACCTTGAGCTCAACGCTGGCTCCTTTGACGTACGGCTGGCCCAGGGTCGTGGTTTTGCCGTCGTTGATCAGCAACACGTTGTCGATGGTCAAGGTGCCGTCTACATCGATGCCAAGGCGGTCGAGGTCGTAGTAGCGGTTCGGCTGCAGCCAAAACTGCTGACCTGAAGCCTCAACAATGGCGTAGGCGCCACTGGTGGGGGCGTCTTGGGGAGCGGCCGGTTCGGCGCTGCTCTTGGCTGCGGATTCGGTGGTAGGGCTCATGGCGGCAGGAGCGTGGCCAGGCTGACGGAGCACCCTCTAAGACAAGGGTTTCAGCAAACCCAGGGCTTGAAAGTGACTCGGCGTCATTCGGCCTGGCGCACAATCGAAAAACAAACAATAATCCTCTCGTCTGGCCCTTCCTTTCGTCAACATTCAGGGGCCTTTCCCGCGGGTTGCCCCGCTGCCAAAGCGGTCCATGCCCGAACCGGCCCTCACCATCGCCTCTCTGATCAGAGATCCCCGCTTGCAACAAGCGTGCTCCCACTGGCTGGTCGGGGGGCGTTGCCGCATGGTCTGGGTGGATCCCACCAGCAACCCCCTGGTGGAGCTTGGGCAGCGCCGGGAGGAATTTGACGCCGTGCTGCTGGAGCAGGGGGCCCTCAGCCCGGAGGACTGCCGCTCCTTTGGGGATCTGGGACTGCTGATGCCGGCGGTGGTGATCGGCGGCGTGGGAGGCCAGATCGAACTCCATCAAGCGGAGGTGCACTTGCCCCCCGATCAGCTTGAGCAGCTCAGCTACAGCCTGGATGCGGCTGTCTCCCGCTACCTCCGCGAAGGCCTAGCCGGCTCGGAGAGCTCCCCTGCTGGCCAGAGCGCCGAAACCCCCGATCGCTGGAAACTGGCCAACCGGCTGAAGGGCCGCGTCGGCTTTGTTGGGGTTTTCTACAAGCGTGATCCAGCCCGCTTCCTACGTAACCTGAGCGAGCTGGAGCGAGAAGAGTTGATCCATTCTTTGGAGCGCACCTATCGAGACCTTCTGCTCAGTTATTTCCGGGATCCGGCAGCGGCAAACCAGGCCCTAGAAAGTTTCGTCAATACGGCTTTTTTCAGTGATTTACCCATTACTAAAACTGTTGAGATTCACATGAATCTCATTGATGGCTTCTCCAAGCAGCTCAAGCTGGAAGGGCACAAGAACGATTTCCTCCAGGATTATCGGCTGGCCCTGCTCGATGTGATGGCCCATCTCTGCGAGATGTACCGCCGCTCAATTCCACCCGATGCGCCATTGACTGGTTTGCCGGTCCAGGCGTCCGGCCAGCCCACGATGGCTTGAACCAGGAGGTTTCTTAACCATGACTCCACGCAAGACCTACATCCTCAAGCTCTACGTGGCGGGCAATACGCCCAACTCGATGCGTGCCTTGAAAACACTGCGGAATATTCTGGAAACGGAATTCCGGGGCGTATATGCCCTCAAGGTGATTGATGTGTTGAAAAATCCTCAGCTAGCTGAGGAGGACAAGATTCTCGCCACTCCCACCTTGGCCAAGATCCTGCCGCCACCTGTGCGCCGCATTATCGGCGATCTCTCCGATCGGGAGCGGGTGCTGATCGGGCTTGATTTGCTCTACGAAGAGCTCAGTGAGGAGGTTTTGGAAGAGGAATTATGCGACGAAGACGGCATGGCAAATCCGTCGGTTTTGGTTCCTACAGATCCTCTCCCTTCTCTTGAGCCGCTGCCCTGAGTAGTTTTTATTCAGATCTCTTCCCTCGATGCAGGAACCAAGCCCCACCAGCAACCCCTTGATGCAGGTTCAGAAGCTCCCGACTGGGATCGAGGGCTTCGATGACGTGTGCCATGGCGGCTTGCCCATCGGCCGCTCCACCCTGATCAGTGGTACCTCAGGCACCGGTAAGACGGTGTTTTCTCTTAACTTCCTCTACAACGGCATTCGTCAGTACAACGAACCTGGGATCTTCGTAACCTTTGAAGAGTCGCCCCTAGATATTCTGCGTAATGCGGCCAGCTTTGGCTGGGATCTGCAAGAGATGGTGGAGCAAGACAAGCTCTTTATTCTTGATGCCTCGCCGGATCCAGAGGGCCAAGATGTGGCGGGAAGTTTTGATCTGTCTGGCTTGATTGAGCGGATTAATTATGCAATTCGCAAATACAAAGCCCGTCGGGTGGCGATTGATTCGATCACGGCTGTATTTCAGCAATACGATGCGGTTTCCGTGGTGCGCCGGGAGATTTTCCGCCTTATTGCCAGGTTGAAGGAAATTGGAGTCACCACGGTGATGACCACCGAAAGGATCGATGAATACGGTCCGATTGCTCGCTACGGGGTTGAAGAATTTGTTTCCGACAATGTGGTGATTCTCCGCAACGTGCTGGAGGGGGAGCGGCGGCGCCGCACCGCTGAGATTCTCAAGCTGCGCGGCACCACCCACATGAAGGGCGAGTTTCCTTTCACGATGGGTAGTCACGGCATCAGTGTTTTCCCGCTGGGAGCCATGCGCCTCACCCAGCGCTCCTCAAATGTGCGGCTCAGCTCCGGCGTGCCCAGGCTGGACGAAATGTGCGGCGGAGGCTTCTTCAAGGATTCCATCATCCTGGCCACCGGTGCCACCGGTACGGGTAAAACCCTGCTGGTATCCAAATTTGTCGAGGATGCTTGCCGCTCCAAGGAGAGAGCAATCCTGTTCGCTTACGAGGAGTCCCGCGCCCAGCTGCTACGCAATGCCACCAGTTGGGGTATCGATTTTGAGCAGATGGAGCAGGACGGCCTGCTCAAGATCATTTGCGCCTATCCCGAGTCCACGGGTTTGGAAGATCATCTCCAAATCATCAAAACTGAGATAGGTCAGTTCAAGCCATCGCGGATGGCGATCGATTCCCTAAGTGCTCTAGCCCGAGGAGTGAGCCACAACGCCTTTAGGCAGTTCGTGATTGGCGTTACTGGTTATGCCAAGCAGGAGGAGATTGCCGGCTTCTTTACGAACACCTCCGAGGAGTTCATGGGTAGCCATTCGATCACCGACTCCCATATCTCCACAATCACCGACACGATCCTGCTGCTCCAATACGTGGAGATTCGCGGTGAGATGGCCCGTGCCTTGAACGTGTTCAAAATGCGCGGCTCCTGGCACGATAAGGGCATCCGCGAATTCGTGATCACCAGCAACGGACCTGAGATCAAGGATTCCTTTTCCAATTTCGAGCGCATCATCTCCGGGGTGCCCCACCGGATCACCACCGACGAGCGCAGCGAGCTCTCCCGTATCGCCCGCAGCGTCGCCGACGACGAGATTTAAATCTCGGCCTGGTCGTAGCGGCGTCGCTCGGCCAGTAACCGCAGTTCGTCCGTGTCGGAATTTTCTAGAGGTAGGTCAAACCAGAAGGTGCTGCCCACCCCTAGGGCACTGGCCATGCGCACCTGGGTGCCGTGTTTTTCGAGGTTGCCCCGCACAATCGATAGGCCCAAGCCGGTGCCAGCTTCGGTGTGGACTGCATTTTCAACTCGATAGAAGCGATCAAAAATGCACTCCTGATCTGCATCCGAGATGCCGCAGCCGCTGTCGGCGATTTCGATGCGAATCCGGGGTAGGGGCGAGGTGAGATCGCAGCTGGGGCTTTCGCTGCTGGGTTCGTTGCCCGGAGTTAGCACGCAGAGATCGGGCCAGGGGTAGGCCCGTAATTGCAGCCGTCCACCCTTGGGGGTGAACTTGAGGGCATTGCCCACCAGGTTGTCGAAGACTTGCAGCAGCAGGTCCCAGTTGCCCAGGATGCGCGGCAGCTGGGGATCGGCTTCAAAGGCCAGGGAGACGCCCTTTTCATCGGCATTGAGGCGGTAGGTGCGCAGGATCTGCTCAATGGCTGGGGCAAGCTCCAGCGGCTCAAGGTTCCACTCCCGCTCCGACTCCAGCCGGGATAGGTCGAGTACGTCGTTGACGAGCCTGGTGAGCCTGTCGGCTTCGGCGTTGGCGATCCCCAGAAATTCGCGCTTTTCCTCTTCGCTGAGCTGGTCGCCTAGGTCGTGGAGGGTTTCCACGTAGCTCTTAATGTTGCACAGCGGCGTGCGCAGCTCGTGGGAGACATTGCTGATGAAGCGGCTTTGGGCGGCATTGAGCTCCACCTCGCGGGTTAGGTCTTGGATGGTCATGGCGATGCCCTTGAGGCTTTCGCCGCTGGCATCACTCACCGACTGCAAAACGATGCGCAGGGTGCGGATCGGTTCGCCAAAACTGCAACGCACATCGGCGCTGTCTCGGTTGCGGCAGGTCACGCTGTCGAGGGCTGGCTGCACCTCCATCGCCAGCCGTTCCGGCAGCTCGGCAATCAGGTCCTTGCCCTCGAGGTTGCGTCCCTCCCAGCGGAACAGGCGACGGGAGGTGGGGTTGGCCAGCACAATTGCTCCCTCGGCATCCAGCAGCACCGCCCCATCGGCCATCTTGGCGATCAGCGACTGCTGCTTCACCTGGGCGGCTGTGAGCTCTTCGATGTTTGCTGCTTTGTAGTCCTCCAGCTGAGAGGCCATGGTGTTGAAGCCATCGAGCAGCTCCCCCAATTCCCCGCCCACCGGCAGGGCCAGCCGGGTTTCGAAGTTGCCGCCAGCGATCGAGCGCACCCCCTGCAGCAGTTCTTTCACGGGGCGCGTGATGGTGAGGGCATTGAAAACCGCCCCCAAAATCACCAGCACCCAGATTGAGATGAACACAGCCACAGTCACCTCTCGGGTGAGGGCGGCACTGGTCAGCAGGGTTTCGTTGGGATTGATGCCCAGGGCCAGCACGCCGAGATAGCGGCCGTCGCTCACCATCGGCACAAACACATCGGTCACCTGGCCGCCTGGGCTGAGGTGCTGGCGGATCAGGGGTGTGTCAGGCCGTTTCTGTAGGTCTGCGGGCAATTCGAGGCGGCGACTGAGCAGCAGCTCGCTGCTGCCTGAGCTGGCACCGATCGGAATGCCTAGGTAGATCACCCCTTCTGGGTCGGCGAAAAAGATGTAGCGAAGACTGCGGCTGGAGCGCCAGAAACGATCTGCTACCGCCGCCAGTTCCCGGTCGTTGCCCTCCGCCACCAGGGGCGTGATGTTGGCTGAGAGCAGCAGGCCCAGGTCTCGGGCGTAGCGGGTGTCGCTCAGCTGGGCATCTCTCTGGATGCCGTTGAGAGCCAAAAAGGTGATGCCCGTCATTAGCAGGCTCACCACCAGGGTGGCCACAGCCAGCAGCTTGGTCTGCAGGCTGAATTCCGCCCACCAGCGGCCCATGGCCTGGCGCCAGCTCATCGGCTGCGCACCTGATGGCCGATGTCGCGGCGAAAGGTCATGCCCTCAAAGTGCACCTGGGCTAGCCCGGCGTAGGCCCGCTCGAAGGCGGTATCGAAGTCGTCGGCCTGGGCCACCATCGCCAGCACCCGGCCGCCGCTGGTTAGGCAGTGGCCGTGGTCATCTCGGCGGGTGCCGGCATGGAACAGCTGCAACTGCTCGGTGGGCTGCAGGGTGCTTTCGATGGGGTCGCCGCGGCGCAGCTCACCCGGGTAGCCCTCCGCAGCGGCGATAACGCAGGCACTGCAGCCGGGATGAATGGTGAGGGCTGGTGCCTGATCGAGGCTGCCGTTGGCGCAGGCCAACAGAATTTGGGCTAGCTCTGGCCCCAGCAATGGCATCAGGGTTTCGCACTCCGGATCGCCGAAGCGGCAATTGAATTCGATCACGCTTGGTCCGGCTGCAGTGAGCATCAAGCCGGCATAGATCACACCGCGGTAGTCGATGCCTCGAGCCCGCAGGGCGGCCACGGTGGGCTCAAGCACCAGCTGACGCACCTCTTCTAGGCCGGCTGCATCCAATAGGGGAGCCGGTGCGTAGGCGCCCATGCCGCCGGTGTTGGCGCCGGTGTCGCCCTCGCCGATGCGCTTGTGATCCTGGGCAGTGGGCAGCAGCACCATGCGCTGGCCATCGCAGAGGGCGAATACGGACACTTCGGGGCCAACGGTGCGCTCCTCCAGTACCAGGCAGACGCTTGCCAATTCGGCGCCAGCCGCCTTGGGCCCTGAGTCGAAGCGGCCGGCAAAAATCTCCTCGATGGCGGCGCGGGCTTCCTCAACGCTTTCGGCCACCGTGACGCCCTTGCCGGCGGCCAGGCCATCGGCCTTAACCACTAAGGGACGCCCTTGGTTCGTCAAAATTTGCAGAGCTTGCTCGCGGCTGTTTGCGGCCCAGTAGCCGGCAGTGGGAATGCCGGCCTCCTGCATCAGCGCTTTAGCCCACTGTTTACTTGCCTCCAGCTGCGCCCCATCGGCCCCCGGGCCGAAGCAGGGGAATCCCGCGGCGCGCAAGCTGTCGGCTAGGCCAGCAGCCAGGGGGGCTTCCGGACCCACCACTACCAGTTCAATTGCTAGGTCGCTGCAGGCGGCCTTTAGCCCGTCCTGGTCGGATTCGGAGATGGTCAGTTGCTGGCAGCCCGGTAGGTCGCAGCTGCCCCCATTGCCAGGGGTAATCCAGACCGCTTCAACCCCTGGCGAGCGGGCCAGGGCCCAGCCCAGCGCGTTCTCGCGGCCACCAGCTCCGATCACCAGGATCCTGGCGGGTGTTGGACAGGAGGCAGGGGGCATGGGCCGGACGGGAGGTGGGATGGGAGCGAAAGCTCTTCTAAGTTGAAACGTGCTGCGGGGGGCCGCCAAGCCCTGTATCTAGACATGCCGGCTATACCAGCGCCATTCTCCCCCCGGGACCGACTGTTCCCAATTTTTGGCGTTGCGCTGGCGGGCCTGGCCCTGGCTTGCGCAGCAGCAGCAGGCGCGGCCGCAACCAGTCCAGCCATCCCGGATCCAGCCCTGATTGCCCTGCTGCGCGATGGAGACCTCAATGCCCTCGACGCTGCCTGTGTCAGTGCTGTGCGGCGGGGGGATGGGCCGCTGTTGCGTCAGCTGCAACAGCGGCTGCTCACAATTCACCCAGCCCCCCAGCCTCTTGCGGTGGTGCTGGCTAATGCCCACAGCTTGTTGACCTGTAGGGCCCCGTCAGGGGCCCTACAGGTGCTGGCGCGGGTGGGGCCGGCACCTGGCGCTGAGCGGACCCAGTGGCTGGTGCTGCAGTGGCGTGCTGCCCAGGCGGGCTTGCACCACCAGCTGGCGGCTGATGCCCTCGAGCGGCTTGCGGCTGGAAACCTTGGGCAGCTGGCCTTGCTGGAGTTGCCGGTTGGCCAGCGTCAGGACGGCTCCCCGATCAATCGCCCAGCCCTGGATCTGTTGGCGGACCATCTTGAAAGCCTGGGTCAACGGAAACGGGCCGCGGAGGTGTTGATCAGTAGTTCCGAGCCCGGTGCGGCGACGGCGGCCCGGCTGGCTAAGGCGGTGGCGCTTTTTGGAGACTTACCAGCGCTTGAGCAGGACCGGCTGCTGGAGCTGGCCCTCGAGCAGGCGGCCTCCTCAGGTAGCTGGGGGCTGGTAGCCGAGATCCTCGACCAGCAGTTGGCCCTGGCCGGTAGTACGCCGGAGCAGGTCGCCCGGGCAACGCAGCGGCGCTTGCGCCTCAGCGCCCGTATCGATGATGCCTACGGTGAGTGGCTGTTGCAGCGGCGGGATCAAGCTGCCCTGTCCCGGCAGGGTGATCTGGAGCGTCAACTTCGCACCCCCCGAGCCCCTGGTGGCCATAGCGCCGCACCGCAGTCCCCCGATCCCCAGCCATGACGGCCTACACACTTGGTTCCCTGCTGTACGAAGGCAAGGCCAAACGGGTATACTCCACAGATCAGCCTGACTTGGTAGCTGTCGAATACAAAGACGATGCCACGGCGTTCAATGCTCTCAAAAAGGCCCAACTGGCGGGGAAGGGAGAGTTGAACTGCCGAATTTCGGCTTTGCTTTTTGAGCATCTCGCCGCACGGTGCATCCCCACCCACTACCTCGGGGTGGAAGGCAGTCGCTGGATGCTTGCCCGTCCAGTGCGGGTGATCCCGATTGAAGTGGTGATCCGCAACGTGGCTGCGGGCTCGCTTTGCAAGCAGATGCCCATCGCGCCAGGCACGCCCCTGGAGCCACCCTTGCTTGATCTCTATTACAAGGACGATGGCTTCGGAGATCCGCTGCTCACCGAAGCCCGCCTTGAGCATTTGGGCCTGGTTACCCCCGAGCAGCGCCGCCAGTTGGAGGAGCTAGCCCGTCAGGTCAATCGGGAATTGCTGGCCCTGTTTGATTCAATCGGCTTGCAGCTGGTGGATTTCAAGATCGAATTGGGGCATACCGCCAGTGGTGAATTGGTGGTTGCTGACGAGATCAGCCCTGATACTTGCCGTCTTTGGGATCGGGCGGTGCTTGATTCCCAGGACCGGATTTTGGACAAGGACCGATTCCGACAGGATTTGGGCGGTGTTGTCGAGGCCTACGGGGAGGTCCTCAAACGGGTCCAAGGGGTCTGTCCTCCACCCAGGTTCTACCGGTAAGGTCAGCGCAATTTGCGGCTTGTCCGCTCCGCTACCCCTTCCCCATGGCTGGTTTGCTGAGTTTGAAGGCTGTTTGGCCCCTGATGGGCGCCGCCCTCCTCTCGGCGAGCCCTGCCATTGCCCAGCCTGCATCGCAGCAGGTAGGCGACCCTTCGCCGGATCCGGCTAGCCAGACGCCATTTCCAACCCAGGCAGCTCCAGTAGCCGAGCCTGCTGCCAAAGCTGAACCCAAGGTTTTGATCGCGGAGGTGGTGATTGAAGGACTCCAAGACCACCCTGAACGGGAACGGCTGGAGCTGGCCGCCTACGCCGCGATGGCGGCCACCCCAGGCTCGCGGGTTACCCGCAATGAGCTACAGACAGATCTGTCGGCGATCTATGCCAGCGGCTGGTTTTCCGATGTGCGGATCCAGCCTGTAGACGGTCCGCTGGGCGTGCGGCTGGTGGTGGTGGTGGTGGCCAACCCGGTGCTGCAGCAGATCAAGCTCGATCCAGCCGATCTGAAGTTGCCGGAGCAGGTGGTTAAGGACACCTTCGCCGCTGACTACGGCAAAACTCTCAACCTCAACACCCTGCAGACCCGCATGCAGGAGTTGCAGCGCTGGTACGCAGATCAGGGCTACTCCCTGGCGCGGATCACCGGTCCTAGTCGGGTGAGTCCGCAGGGGGTGGTGGAGCTGCTGGTGCGCCAGGGCACCGTTGAGGGGGTGGAGGTTCAGTTCCTCAATAAGGAAGGCTCTGCCACCAACGACAAAGGTGAGCCAATTAGGGGCAAGACCAAGCCTTGGGTTGTGACCCGCGAGGTATCCCTGCGCCCCGGCCAGGTGTTTAACCGGCGCGAGCTGGAGGAGGACATCAAGCGCATCTACGGGACGGGCCTCTTCAGTGATGTCAAGGTGACGCTCAAGCCGGTGCCGGCCGAGCCAGGCAAGGTGGTGATTCTGCTTGGCATTGTTGAGCAGTCCAGCGGTTCTTTGTCAGGCGGCCTGGGCTACAGCCAGAGCCAGGGTGCATTTGGTCAGATCCAGTTAAATGACAGTAACCTCTTCGGCCGCGCTTGGGACCTCGGCACCAACATCTCCTACGGCCAGTTCGGCGGCCTTGGCGATATCACCTTCACAGATCCTTGGCTCAAGGACAACAAATACCGAACTTCCTTCCGGGCTCGCGTCTTCTTTAGTCGCGAAGTGCCCCAGCTGTTCCAGAGTGAGAACAGTTTTGCCGCCGATCTGCAAAATACAAGTGGTACCGATTTTGATATTGTTACTAAATTTGTTGCTGATCCTGAAGGCTCAAACGAGGGGGCTGGAAGAACTAATTTCGATACAGTTGCTATTCAGCGTATCGGCGCTAATGTTCAGTTTGTGCGACCCCTGAATGGTGGCAATCCGTATAAGAAGGTCCCTTGGAACTTGCTCCTCTCCTTTGGTGGCCAGGAAGTAACGCCCATGGATTTTTCGGGCTCTAAATACTCTAAGGGCGTGATTCCTGGCCCTAATGGTTACGGGGCTGATGGTGGCTTCTCGACGAATCCAGGCTCGGTGGTTCCTCCGGGCGGCGCCAAGGTGATCTGCCTAGCCTTCAACTGTGCCTCAGAAAACCAACTTGTAAGTTTCCGGGTTGGAGCCACCTACAGCACACTTAACGACCCCCGTAATCCGACTAAGGGAAATTTCCTTAGCCTGGGCACGGAGCAATTCATTTCGATAGGCGAGAATTCCCCTACCTTCAACCGCGTTCGCGGCAGCTTCACCCACTACATCCCGGTGGAATGGTTGAAGATCTTCAAGGGCTGCCGGCCTAAGCCCGGTGAGACCAAGGACTGCAAGCAGGCCCTGGCTTTCCAGGTTTCGGCTGGGACCTTGGTGGGTAGTGACATTCCTCCCTACGAGGCGTTTTGCCTGGGTGGTGGCAATTCAGTACGTGGTTATTATGACTGTG
>JBIKWZ010000023.1:0-36282 GCA_044356035.1 Cyanobium sp.
ACGGCAACGCCCTCTACCGGCGGCTGGCTGATCCCAAATGCAAAACCTGGAACAAGGTGGGGGATATGAAGCTGCTTCCCTGGCCAGAGGCAGGCAGCTGAGCCGCTAGAAGGCCGGGACCGTCACAAGCTGCTGGCGGCATGGCTCAGGGGGGAGGGGTGAGCTGGGCGGTGCGGAGCTTCCGGCGATGCGCCCCAGCGCGCCGCTGCTCTGCCTTGATCTCCTCCAAGCGCACTGCCCTGTCGGCCTCGCTGAAGCCGAGTACGGCCATGTCGGCCAGGGTCTCGTCAGAAACGACTTCCTCGTTCCCGGCCCGGTAGATACATGCCTCACCCCAACGGCCCCCTTCGCGCCAACTGAGGCAGCTGAGGTGCCGGCCCTGGAGTGTCATCTGCACGCCAAGAGTCCTTAGCCAGCCGTTGAAGCGCTGCCGCTCCGCAGGATCCTGTCTGCCTGTCGCCACGAATGCCTCCACCTTGGCCTTGATCTGACCTGCCATCTGTTTGCCGTTGGGCTTGGCTAGCTGCGTCTGCAGTGCTGCCTCCACCTTGAGCAACTCGGTCCGTGTCTGATCGGCGGCAGAGGTTGCATCTCCCACCGCCTTGCTGAGCAGCTTTAAGGCATCTGCATCGAGCTGTGCATCCCCTGCCAACTTGGCGAGGGTGGCCTGGGAGTTGCTGGCCTGCTGCCGCTGCTTGGCCAACAATGTCTCCAACTGCAACCGCTTGCCCTCCAGCTGACGCTGCCTTGCAGTGTCGGTCTTGACGTTGAAAAACTCCGACCACCGTTGCGCCATAAAAGACCGCAGCAAGGCTTCCTCGTCGTAGTCGAGCCACCCAGCGCCGTCGTAAGTACAGCGCCCATCGTGGAACCCATTGCAAATAAGTTTTTCGTAGCGACCGCCAGATTGGGATCTATGCCCCAAGGGCAGCCCGCAGGGGCAGGTCAAGGTTGGCGCAAACAGATTGCGAGTCCGCTTGGATCTCCGATTACGCCCTGGAGCCGTATCTCTGTCTGCTGCAAGACCGCGACAGCGATCAAACTGCCCAGGGGTGATAACAGTAGGGAAGTAGCCCTGCAATATCTCGGTGTTGCCGTCTGGGTTGGTAATCTCGCGTTCCCCCAGCACCCTGCGATCACGGAGCAGGACACCAGTGACGGTGCCAGACAGGCGCCCTCCGCTGGTGTTGGTGAAGCCCTCCGCCGTGAGCTGCCGAGCTATTGCCGTATGCCCGAGGCCCTGCTCGCTGAGCTGGAAACAACGCTGCACCATCGCCGTACTGGCGTTGGCCTTGAAATCATCAGCAGCGCCATCCCAGTCGAGCCAGTAAGGCCTGCAGCGCGGGGATGGGTCTTTCTGGCCGGCCTTGGCGGCCCTGAAGCGATTAGCCCAGCTGGCGCTGCTGCGCATCCCATTGCGCTTGCTGAACTCATGCGCCGCCTGGATCTTGACCACCAGCACAAGCAGCTTGCTTGCATCTGTGGAGATGGTGAGCCTGCTGTACTCCTGCTGATCCTCAAGCGTTACGACGCGCACCCCGCTGCCTACCAGCCCGCTGAGGATCGTTTCGATGGCATCCAGTGGCTCCTGCCGGCTGAGCCGATCAATGGCCTCTACTAGAAGTACCGGGCTGCTCCCCAGCTGACCGGACTGCGCAAGCTCAAGAAATCGCCCAAGCGCGCCACTCAGATGGCGGCCCCTGTAGGCGCTCCTGCCACGGTCTGAAAGCGCCAGCTGCTGATCTAGCTGGTGACCATTGGCAGCGCACCAGAGCGCCGCTGCATCGGCCTGGCGATCAAGTCCATGCCCATCAACCTGCTGCCCGCTTGAAACCCGCTGGTAGCTGAAAGCCACCCGAGCCCCCAGATTCTCAGCCGTCACCGCCGGAGCGGAACGAAGCTGCCACGGCGATGTCATCAACAACCCCAGAACCGTTTGCATCATTGCAGTCTTTAGCGCATTAGCAAAGCGTTTTGGCCGTGTCGGCGCTGATAAACAGCCGCTGGCCGATCTCTACGTTGGTGTCGCCTTCGGCCACCAGGCTGAGCACCTGCCGTTCGCGCCCGGTTAGGGGCTCAAGGGGCCCCCCCTCTCCGGGTCCGCGGCGAAATAGCTCTGTCAGGCTGCGGTCTACGTAGACCCCGCCACCGCTGATCGCATGCAGGGCGGCCATGGCACTGCCCAGCCCAAGGCGGGACTCCACCAGCAAGCCGTCGCAGCCGGCCTCGATCGCTGCTTGGATCTCGCTCTGGCGGTGCTCCTGGGTGATCAGCAACAAGGTGTGTAGACCGGGCCAGCGTTGTTTGATTTGCAGCAGTAAGGAGATTCCCGACCCCTGCTCCAGGGTGTCGCTGAGAAAAACCATCGAGGGCCTGTGCCTCTCCACCAGTTCCAGGCCGGCGGCCTCACAGGTGGCGGCACCCACCAGGTGCTCCTGGCCGATCAGGCCGCCCACAAAGAAGCTGAGCAAGGCCCGGTTGCCGAGGCAGGCCACCAGGCGGGCATCCCGCAGCAGGTTGTTGATCTGGCTGGTGTTGCGGCGGATCTGCTCAAGCTTGGGAGTGAAGTCCATCGGCGCTGAAGTCTGTGCTGGGGCCCTGCACTGGCGCCATCCTGGTCAGCTCCGCTCGATTTGCCAGGGGCAATACGCCTATCCGCACTCCCCAGGGGTGCCAGGCCTCACCAAAATCTGCAAACGCTCCGCTGCCAGGGTTATGGCGTTCTTTGAATCCGAAATCGTTCAGGACGAAGCCAAGCGGTTGTTTGGCGATTACCAGCAGCTGATGCAGCTGGGAAGTGAGTACGGCAAGTTTGATCGTGAGGGCAAGAAGCTCTACATCGAAAAGATGGAGGACATGATGGAGCGCTACCGAGTGTTCATGAAGCGCTTCGAGCTCTCCGAAGACTTCCAGGCAAAGCTCACCGTGGAGCAGCTACGCACCCAGCTGGGCCAGTTCGGCATGACACCGGAAACCATGTTCCAGCAGATGCACCAGACCCTGGAGCGCATGAAGTCTGAGCTGGAGGCCACCGCTTAGCGGCTGCCTACGATCTCGCCACAGAGTCAGGGCGGGCCGCAGTTCGAATGACAACAGCGCACCCTTCAACAGCGCAGCCTCCTTTGCCGGCCTGGCTTGAGCGGGGAATGGCGGATCTGTTCCCCGCCGGCAGCGGTGCAGGTGCCGGCAGCGATCCAGACCAGCAGCTAGCCGCTCGCATGGAAGAGGCCAAGCGGGCCGGACGGCCCTTGCGCATCAAGCTCGGCATCGACCCCACCGGCTCCGATATTCACCTGGGGCACTCGCTGCTGTTCCGCAAGCTGCGGGCCTTCCAGGATGCCGGCCATATCGCCGTGCTGATCATCGGCGACTTCACCGCCCGCATCGGCGATCCCACCGGCAAGAGCGCCACCCGGGTGCAACTCAGCGCTGCTGCGGTGGAGGCCAATGCGGCTACCTACCTGCAGCAGCTGGGTCAGGGCCAGGCCCGCGAGCGCGCCCTGCTTGATTTCGAGACTCCTGGCCGGCTGGAGGTGCGCCGCAACAGCGAGTGGCTCACCGGGCTTGACCTGCCCCAGGTGATTGAGCTGCTGGGCATCAGCACCGTGGGCCAGATGCTGGCCAAGGAGGACTTTTCCAATCGCTACGGCTCGGGCGCCCCCATCTCCCTGCACGAGTTTCTTTATCCGCTGCTGCAGGGCTACGACTCGGTGCAAGTGCAGGCGGATCTGGAGCTGGGTGGCACCGATCAAAAGTTCAACGTGGCCATGGGCCGCGACCTGCAGCGTCACTTCGGCCAGCGGCCCCAATTTGGAATGCTGCTGCCGATCCTGCCGGGACTTGATGGCGTGCAGAAGATGAGCAAAAGCCTGGGCAACACCGTGGGCCTAGCGGAAGACCCACTTTCGATGTACTCAAAGCTTGAAAAGGTTCCCGATGCGGTGGTCGACGACTACCTAACCCTTCTGACTGATCTGGATTTGGCGGGTCTGCCGCAGAACCCAAGGGAGCGGCAGAAATTGATGGCCCTGGAGATCACCCAGGCGCGTCATGGCGGGCCGGCGGCGGCGGCGGCCCAGCTGGATGCCGCCAAGCTTGTGGCTGGTGCGGCGGGGAGTGGTGCCGCCGCTGCCGAGGTGCCGGAGGCGTCGCTGGCGGCTGTGAACTTCCCCGCCAAGGCCTTCTACCTGCTCAGCGCCGTGGGCCTCTGCTCCAGCAGCAGCGAGGCCCGCCGCCAGATCCAGGGTGGCGGCGTCAAGCTCGATGGCGAAAAGCTTGTTGATCCCAACCAGGAGTTTGCCGGCCCCGATGCCCTCGCCGGCAAGGTGCTGCAGCTGGGCAAGAAGACCTTCCGGCGGCTGGTGGCTGGCTGAGCGCTCCCCCCAGCAGCTCCTACCTGGTGCCCAGCAGGTCGTCCCAGCTCGGGCCCTGGACTGCAGCTGCATCACCTGAATTGCCGCAGGTAATGGTGATGCCCCCATCGCCCCAGGGGTGCCAGGCAGGTAGGGGGCAGGAGGCGCCCGGCTCAAGGCTCAGTGTCACCGGCAGGGGAGTGGAATCGGAGAAGGGCATGGCCACGGCTCGCACCACCCAAGCCTGGGCGGTGGCATGGGGCCCTTAATGCAGTGCTGATGCCATCGCCATGTCTTCTGGGCGACGCCCTATCTAGCCTGCAAGCAAGCTGCCAGCGGCCCTTGCTTGAGCCCAGTGATCGAATCATCGTGGCCCTCGATGGCATGGCGCCAGAGCAGGCCATGGCACTTACTCGTTCGGTGCCTGAGCTGCGCTGGGTGAAGGTGGGTCTTGAGCTGTTCGTGGCTGGCGGGCCGGCGGTGGTCCAGCAACTGCGCGATCAGGGCAAACGGGTATTCCTTGATCTCAAGTTCCACGACATCCCGGCCACCATGGCCGGCGCCTGCCGCAGCGCCGCTCGCCTTGGTGCCGAGCTGATCACGGTCCATGCCAGTGCGGGCAGCGCGGCCCTGGGCGCGGCCCAGGCGGCGGCGCTGGAGTCGGCTGCGGCGGCAGGCCTGCCTGCCCCCACCCTCCTGGCGGTGACGGTGCTCACCAGCTGGGAGCAGGCCCGTTTTGCATCCGAGCTGGCGATTGGGGAGCCGCTTGCTGCCTACGTGCCCCGGCTGGCCCAGCTGGCGGCGGCGGTCGGTATCGGCGGCTGCGTCTGCTCACCGCTTGAGGTGGCCGCCCTGCGGGCTGCCCATCCCGAGCCCTTTGCCCTGGTGACCCCCGGCATCCGCCCCGCTGGAGCGGCCCTAGGCGATCAGCAGCGGGTGCTGACGCCTGCCCAGGCCGTCGCCGCCGGTGCCAGCCAGCTGGTGATCGGCCGGCCGATCACGGCGGTGCCAGATCCAGCGGCGGCCTTCGCGGCTTGTTGCCTGGAGCTGGGCGGGTTGTAGGTCATCAGGGAGCTTCAGACCACCAGTGAGCTTCGGGGCACCAGTTCGGCGTAGAGCGCTTCTAAGGCGTCGATGTTGCCCTCCAGGGTGTAGCGCTCTAGGGCGCGGGCCCGGGCCCGCCGGCCCAGCTCGGCGGTAAGCACGGGTTGATCGCGCAGCACCGGGATCAAGGTGCGCAGCTGGGTGGTGACGCCCTGGGTGCTGATCACGATGCCGGCGCCCCCCTCCAGCACCTCGCCGTCGGCGCCGGCGTCGGTGGCGATGCAGGCGGTGCCGCTGGCCATGGCCTCCAGTAGGGCCAGGCTCAGGCCCTCCACCAGGGAGGGCAGCAGAAACACCTCGGCTAGCTGCTGGAAGGCCACGCGCCGCTCGAGGCTGGGCTCATAGCCCCACCAGACCAGATCTGGTTCATCTCCAGGGGCCTGCAGCGCACTGCGCAGGGGGCCATCGCCCACGATCACCAGCACGCAGCCTGCGGGTCGCACGAGCCGCCAGGCCTTGATCAGGGCCTCGACGTTTTTCTCAGTGGCCACCCGACCCATATACAGAAAGACGCGCCGGCCCGCAAAGCGCTGGCGCAGCTCTTGCAGGTCTGGGCTGGCAGCGGCGGCCAGCGATGCCGGCTGCCACATGGTGGTGTCGACGCCATTGGGGATCACGGCCAGCCGCTCGGCCCGCACCCCCAGGCGCAGCAGCATCTCCGCCTGCAGCTCCGAAAACACGATCACCCGATCAAATTTGGCCAGGGTGGGCCCATAGAGCTGGTAGGTGAGCTGCTGAGTGCCTGCGGTGAGGTTGCGCAAGCTGGCATCGAAGGCGGGATGAAAGGTGGCCACCACCGGTAGCCCCAGCTGCTGGCAGAGATCGGGTAAACGGAAATCGAGGGGGGACAGGGTGAGGCTGGCGTGCACCAGGTCGGGCTTGAGTCGCTCCAGGGATTCGCGCAATTCCCGCTGGGCCCCCAGCGATGGAATCGTGTACACCTGCGACTTCACTAGGTAGGGCAGGGCAACTTCCGGGCCGCCGCCATTGCTGTCGCCCTGGTTGTCAGCGTCCAGCAGGGCATCGCTGGCGCGAGCCAGGCTGCCGGGGGGGGTGTCGAAGTGGATAAAGCTGATCCCATGGCCGCGGCTGCGCAGCGCGTGAGTCGTGCTCAGTCCGTAGGTGACGTTGCCGCAGAACGGTGTTTTCTTGCCCAGCCAGGCAATGTGGGCCACCAGGGCTCGCGCGTCCGGAGGCTCACGCTACCAGCGCTGCCAGGGTCGCTCCAATACGGCTGCCACCAGGGCAATGGCTGCCAGGCCCCAGAGCACCGGCAGCAGGCCGTAGCGGCTCACCACCGCCCCGGCCAGCACCAATGGCAGGCTCAGGGCCACGTTGATCAAGTTGTTTTGCAGGCCAAACACCTTGCCGCGCAGCTCTTCCGGCGTTTCTTCCTGGATTGTGGTTTGGGCAGGAATCGCCAGCAGGGCCGAGCCCACCCCCAGCACGCCGCAGAGCAGCAAGGTGAACACCAAATTGCCGCGCAACTGACCCAGCAGCACCAGGCTCCAGCCGATCGTGCCCAGGCCCGTGGCAGCAAGGTGGCGGCGGTTGAGCCCCTGGCCCAGCTGGGCCACAGCCAGGGCCCCAATGGCCAGGCCCAGGCCGCTCATCGCCAGCAGGGTTCCAAATTGAGTGGGCCCAAGCCCGGGGATAGCCGCCGCCAGGCTGATCGCCAGCACGTAAAGGGCTGCAAGCAGGCTGTAGAGCAACACCAGCTGCACCATGGCGCTGAACACCCGCGGCCGCTCCCTCAGCACCTGTATCCCTTCGCCGATCTCCTGCCACACGGTTGTGCGGCTCGGCGCTCGGGGCGGCTCCTGCCAGCGGATTCGGCTGATGGCTACGGCCGCCAGGCCATAGCAAAGCGGCAGCAGTAGAAATTCACCGCCGCTGATGCCGATGCGTTGTAGGCCCAGGTTTAGGAGCCGCAGGATCGGATCACCCAGGGCAAAGCCAACGATCGTGGCGGCCATGCTGGTGGCCTGATAAAGCGAGTTTGCGGCTAGCAGCTGGTCGCTTGGCACCAGCTGGGGTAGGGCTGCCTGTTCGGCCGGCGCAAAAAACTGGGTCAGCACCGACTCGAAAAAGGTCATCAGCACCAGCCCCCAGTAGCCCCAGCTCAGCCCCAGCCACTCGGGGCCCTCCACCAGGCAGAGGGGGGCAAGCAAGACCAGCAGCGCCCGCAGGCCGTTGGAGGCCACCATCACGCCCCGCTTGGGCCAGCGGTCGGCCCAGACCCCGGCGACAGTGCCCAGTAGCATGGCTGGAATCGTGTTGGCCACGTAGATCCCAGTGGCCAGCAGGGTGATCATCTGGGCCCGGGTTTCGGGCAGGTCCAGCCGGATTGCCGAGGCGGCCTCCGCCAGGGCGGGGTTGGCCTCAGGCGTTCCCTTCACCCAGGTCTGGGCGATCAGGAACACCATCAGCACGATGTAAAACTTGTCCGCCAGCTGGGAGAAGATCTGGCCAAGCCAGAGCCAGCGGAAATCGGGTAGCGCCAGAACGCCCTGCAATCCGGTGGCGTTGGAATTGCCGCTCAAGCTGGCTCGAATTGCTGCTGGCTCGTCATGATGGCGCAGCCCCGGCTGCCAAGCCGGTGCGCAGCAGCCGGAAGGCCCGGGGTTTGCGGCTGAGATGCTCCTGGCACCAGTGCTCCACTAGCTCCAGCAGGTGCAGCCACACCGGCAGTGGGCCCATCAGTTCGCCATCGCGCCGGCGGGGCAGGTTGGGCCGCAGCAGCCGTTGCAGCAGGGCCAGTTCGGATGCATTGAGCACAACCCGTGCCCCCGGCACGCCACCGATCACCAACCCCTCGCTCGGCACCAGGCTGCAGCGCCAATCCCAATCGCCCACGGGCGGATCCAGGGTCTCGCCACTGCGGCTGCAACAGCCCAGGGGTAAGGCGTAGCCGCCGAGGGCCAGCAGGTGGACGCTGCCCTGCACCGCGATTGCTAAGGCTTCTAGGTCGCAGCCCCGCTCCCGAACTAGGGCGTCGAGGCGGCCTAGCTGCATCAGTAGGTCGCTCAAGATGCCGGCGGAGGGTGCGTCGCTTGGCACCAGGGCCAGACATAGCTCCATCAGGGCCTGGGCGGCGGCGAGGGCCTCCAGCTGCTGGGCCAGGCCGCTGTAGCTACGAAGCACTTTCAGTTGACGCACCCGCCTCAGGCCGCTGCGACCGCCCACCTGCAGGCGTAGATGGCTCAGGGGCACGGCGGCGGCCAGGCTGCTGCGGGGTCTGCGCGCCCCCGGCACGGCCAGCCGCACCACCCCCTCCTCGTCGCTGAGCAGGGTGAGCAGCCTGTCGTTTTCGCCCAGGGGGCGGCAGCTCAGCGCCAACCCTTCGAGGCTTTGCTCCGGCACGGTTGCTTCAGCCCCGCATCGCCTGGGCCAGGGCCACGCCGCGGCTGGTGCCGAGCCGGGTGGCGCCAGCCTCCACCAGGGCGAGGGCCTGCTCCAGGTTGGCGATGCCACCGGAGGCCTTGATGGCTGCCCGACCGCGAGCCAGCTGCCGCAGCTGTTCGATGTGGTCCACCGTTACCGCTGGCCCGAAGCCGCTGCCGCTTTTAAGGAAGCGGGCGCCGGCATCGATGCTGATCTCCACCAGCAGGGCCAGGGCGTCGGGATCGAGCCTGCCCACCTCCAGGATCACTTTCACCGGCAGGCCCAGCTCGCAGATGGCGGCGAGTTCGTCGTGGATCTGCGTGCTCTGGCGGTCCGCCAGGGCGCCGAAATCGGGCACCACGTCCAGTTCGTCGGCCCCGGCCTCAGCCGCTGCCACCGCTTCGGCCAGCTTCACCGCCGCCGGCACGGCGCCGAAGGGGAAGCCCACCACGGCAATCAGCTGGGGGCTGGCGCCCTTGCCCTCAAGGGGCAGCTGCTCCCTGGCAGTGGCCACCCAGCGGGAGGCCACGCACACCCCGGCAAAGCCGAAATGGCGGGCTTCCTCGCAGCACTGGCGCACCGCGCTGCTGCTGTGGTGGGGATCCAGCAGGGCGTGGTCGATCAGGGGGGCTAGGTCTGGCCGGTCGGCGCTCACGCGTCTTTGGCCTGGATTACCCCGAAGCCGCCATGGTTGCGGTGATACACCACCTGGATCTGGCCAGTTTCGGCGTCGCGGAAGACGTAAAAGTCGTGGTCGATCAGCTCCAGCTGATGCAGGGCATCGTCGAGGCTCATCGAGGGCATGTCGTAGTACTTGCGCCGCACACCCCGGTTGGGCAGTTCGGGCTCCTTGCCGTCCACCAAGGTGCTGCCGGGGGGCGGCAGATTGGCGGCGGCGCCGGCCTCCTCGTCGCGGGCGGAGCGGTGCACCGGCCCCTGGGCCTGCTCCTGGATGCGGTCCTTGTAGCGGTGCAGCTGGCGGCTGAGCTTGCTGGCCACCAGGTCGATGCTGGCGTAGAGGTTGTCGCTGCGCTCCTGGGCGCGGATTACGGTGCCATTGGCAAACATCGTGACTTCGACCGTTTGCTGCGGCACCCGGGGGTTGCGGGCCACCGACAGGTGCACGTCGGCCTCTTTGACAAGGCCCTCAAAGTGGTGTGTGGCGCGGGTCAACTTGGTTTCGGTGTACTCCCGGATGGCGGGAGTGACGTCAAGATTGCGGCCATGGATAAGCAGTTTCATCAGATGGCAACCGCCTCAGGTGCTCTGGTGCACCAACGCTAAGAACGGCTTGTGATAACTCCCAACCTCGATGCAATCCTTTTTGAAGCGACGGGTCTGGTGCCGTTTGAAAGGGCCTGGGTGGTCCAGCGCCAGCTGCAGCAGCGGCTGCTGGACCACCCCGAGGGCCCTGACAGCGTGCTCCTGCTTGAGCATGAGCCCTGCTACACCCTGGGCCGCGGCGCTTCGGAGGCCTTTCTGCGCTTCGATCCCACCGCACCGCCCCTGCCCCTGCATCGCATTGACCGCGGCGGCGAGGTGACCCACCACGCCCCGGGCCAGCTGGTGCTCTACCCGGTGCTCAATTTGCAGCGCCACGGCGCTGACCTGCACCTGTATCTGCGCCAACTCGAGCAGGTGGTGATCGATGTGCTGGCGGGTTTGGATTTGCAGGGCGAGCGGATCGATGGGCTCACCGGGGTGTGGCTGGAGGGCCGCAAGCTGGCGGCGATCGGTGTGGGCGCGCGGCGCTGGATCAGCCAGCACGGCCTGGCCCTGAATGTGGATTGCGACCTGGCCGGTTTTGCGGCGGTGGTGCCCTGCGGACTCGCTGATCGGCCCGTGGGGCGCCTGGTGGATTGGTGGCCGCAGCTCAACGCCCAGCAGCTGCGCCGGCCATTGCTGGAGGCTTTTTCCAGCCGTTTCGGCCTGGTGCTGCGGCCCCCCAATCAACAGGATGGGGTGTTGAAGCTGTGACTGTTGCTCTGGCCAGGGAAATTATTTTCCGCAGCGGCGAACACCTTGTTCTCGTGGCTTCCAGTGTGGCGCTGGCCCTGCTGATCGCCCTGCCCCTGGGGCTGGCGATTCAGGCGCACCCCCGCTGGCGCCGCCTGGTGCTGGGGCTGGCAAATGCCGTGCAGACCATCCCCAGCCTGGCGATCTTCGGCTTGCTGCTCACCGTGCCCCTCCTTGGTGGCATTGGCTCCACGCCGGCGGTGGTGGCCCTGACCCTCTATGCCTTGCTGCCCCTGCTGCGCGGACTGCTCACCGGGCTCCAACAGGTTCCGCCCGGGCTGAAGCAGGCCGGGCAGGCATTGGGGCTCAGTGGCGGCCAGGTGCTGCGCTACGTGGAGCTGCCGCTGGCTCTGCCCAGCCTGATGGCGGGCCTGCGGGTGGCTGCAGTGATCGCCGTGGGGGTGGCCACGATCGGCGCGGCGATTGGTGCCGGTGGGTTGGGGGTATTTATCTTCCGGGGCATCGCCACGGTGAACAACACTCTGCTGCTGGCCGGGGCCCTGCCGGCGGCGGCCATTGCCCTGGCTGCCGATGCTTGTCTGGGAGCCCTGGAGAATCACCTAGTCCAGGGACACGGCAGCCACTGCACAAGCCATGGATTTGGCAGTGGTCCCGGGAGTGGCTCCGGCAGCGGTGGGCCCTGGCGGCGGTCCTGCTCGGCGCGGCCCTGCTTGTCGTCGTCCTCAGCTGGCATCAGCTTGCCCCTCCAGGCCCTGCCGGCTCGGTGGTGATTGGGGCCAAGGGTTTTACCGAACAGCAGTTGCTCGGTGAACTGCTGGCCCAGGAGATTGAAGAACACACTTCGCTGCAGGTGCGGCGCGAATTCAGCCTCGGCAGCACCTTTCTTTGCCATGAGGCCGTGCGCCAGGGCCGGGTCGATGGCTACGTCGAATACACCGGCACGGCCTGGTCGGCGATCCTCAAGCAGCCCTTGGGCCCCGGCGGCAGCGACCGGGCCAGCCTCTGGAGCCGCGCTCGCTGGCTTTACGCCGAGCGCTACGGGCTGAGGATGTTCCCCTCGCTTGGCTTCGAGAACACCTTTGCGATTTTGATCCGCCAAGCCCAGGGGCAGCAACTCGGGCTCCGGACCATCAGCCAGGCGGTGCAGCCCGCCCGCCGATGGAGGGCCGCCTTTGGCTACGAGTTTCTCAACCGGGGCGACGGCTACCCGGGGCTGGCGAGCCGTTATGGCCTGCGTTTCGCCTCGCCCCCCACGGCCATGGATCTGGGCCTCACCTACCGAGCCCTGGCCGACGGCCGGGTGGATCTGATTGCAGGAGATAGCACCAGCGGCCTGATCCCCTCCCTGAAGTTGCAGGTGCTGCGGGACGACCGCCACTACTTCCCCTCCTATGACGCGGTGCCCGTGTTCAACACCGCAAGCCTGGAGCGCCATCCGGAGCTGGTGCCGGTGCTGGAGAACCTGGCCGGCCGCCTTTCGGCCGCCACCATGCAACAGCTCAATGCTGCGGTGGATCTGGACCATCAGAGCCCCGAACTGGTGGTGCGCCGCTGGCGGCAGGATCACTGAATAGGCCCGTTCCTGGAGCCGTTAGGCCAAGGGCGCCGGTCCCAGGGGTGTTAACACTGCTGGCAAGCCCTACCGCTTCCACCGCCGTGGCCCGCGCCGCCTCCCCCGCTGAAATCCATTGGAGCGGCAGTCGCCGCGATCGCCAGGCCCTGGCCCAGCGCGCCGACTGGAGCGGCCTCACCGGCCTGGAGCAGCTCTGGCCAGTGCTTGCGGCGCGCCACGGCGATGCCCTGGCCCTGGATGCTCCCCATGCGGCCACGCCCGAGCAGCTCAGCTACCGCCAGCTGCAGCAGCGCATCGAGCAGGCCGCGGCGGCCTTTGCCGGCCTGGGTGTGGGAGCTGGTGATGTGGTGGCCCTGTTTGCTGAAAACGGTCCCCGCTGGCTGCAGGCCGACCAGGGGCTGATGCGGGCCGGAGTAGCTGATGCGGTGCGGGGCAGCGCCGCTCCTGTGGAGGAGCTGCGCTACATCCTTGAAGATTCCGGCGCTTGCGGCCTGGTGGTGGAGTCGGCCGCCCTGCTGGCCAAGCTGAGCCTCTCCCCTGAACCAAGGGCGCGCTTGCGCTTTGTGGTGCTGTTGGAGGGGGAATGGGATGCGGGGTCGGCGCCAGGATCCTGTTTTAGTTGGGGCGAGCTGATCGCGCGCGGAGCGGCGGCGTTGGCCTGCGGCACGCCGGCTCCGCCACCACCGGGTGATGGGGCCCGCCTCGCCACGATCCTCTACACCTCTGGCACCACGGGACAGCCCAAGGGCGTGCCCCTGAGCCACGCCAACCTGCTGCACCAACTGCGCTACCTGGGGGTGGCCGTGGCACCCAAGCCGGGCGACCGGGTGGTGAGCGTGCTGCCGATCTGGCACTCCTATGAGCGCAGCGCTGAGTATTTCCTGCTGGCCTGCGGCTGCCGCCAGACCTACACAACCCTCAAGCAGCTGCGAGCCGACCTGCAGCGGGTAAAGCCCCACTACTTAATCAGCGTGCCGCGCCTTTGGGAGGCCTTGCTTTCTGGCTTTGACGACGCCCTGGCGGCCATGCCGGCCTCGCGCCAGCGGCTACTAGGCGCGGCCCTGGCCAACAGCCGCGCTTTTGGCCGCTGCCGCCGCCAGGCCCTCGATCTCACCCTGCGCCCTGAAGGCGTGTTCTCTCGGTTAGGGGCGGCCGGCTTGGCCTTGCTGCGCTGGCCCCTGCACCGGCTGGCGGCGGCCTTGCTCTGGCCGAAGCTGCGCCAGCAGCTGGTGGGCGGCCGGCTGCGCACGGCGATCAGCGGTGGCGGCGCCCTGGCCATGCACGTGGATGGCTTCTTCGAGGCCATTGGCATCGAGCTGCTGGTGGGCTACGGCCTCACCGAAACCAGTCCCGTGCTCACCTGCCGGCGCCGTTGGGCCAACCGCCGCGGCAGCGCCGGCCAGCCCCTGGCGGGCACCAGCCTGCGGATCGTTGATCCCGAATCTGGCGAGCTGCTGGCCCTGGGGCAGCGGGGCCGGGTGCTGGCCAGCGGCCCCCAGGTGATGGCGGGCTACTGGGGTAAGCCGGAGGCCAGCGCGGCCGTGCTTGACGGCGAAGGCTGGTTTGATACCGGCGATCTGGGCCACCTGCTGCCTGATGGATCCCTGGTGCTCACGGGCCGGGCCAAGGACACGATCGTGCTCAGCAGCGGCGAAAACATCGAGCCCGGCCCCCTCGAGGAGGCCCTGGTGGCTAGCCCCTTGATCGAGCAGGTGCTGGTGGTGGGCCAGGACCGCAAGCAGCTCGGCGCCCTGGTGGTGCCGAAGGCGGCGGCAGAGTCAAGCGATCTGGCCCTGTTGCGGGCTCTTACGCGGGAGTGCAACCGGCTGCTGGCCGCCCGCCCCGGCTCCCGCCCCGACGAACGCCTCTGCGGTGTGGCTTTGGTGGAGCCATTCACCCTCGATAACGGTCTGCTCACCCAGACCCTCAAGCAGCGCCGCGACCGGATTACGGCCCGTGACGCTGCGGCGATTGAGGCGATCTACGCACCTCGCTGAGCCTTGTGGGTGCGGTGCGGCGAACCGGCGGTTGACCCCGGTGCGCCCTGCTGACAGCCTGGGCGCTGCTTTGCTCCCCCCATGGCCAACGGCTCCCTCACGATCAAACGCACTATCACCGTGCGTGCCGTGGTTACTCCCCGTTGGAAGGAGGACGCCGAGCGAGAGCTAAGCAATGCCATCGCCAATGTCGACGCCCAGCTGTCCCAGCTAGAGCAGGAGGGTCAGCAGCTGGTAGACGAGATCCGCCGCCAGAGCGCGAACCCCCTCGACCCCCGGGTGCAGGAGCAGGTGGCTTCAGTGCAGCAGCAGGTGGCGGCAAAGCGCGCCGAGCTGGAGGAGCAGAAGCGCCAGATGCTGGAGCAGCAGCGCCAGGTACGCGAACTGGAAATGGAGCAGATCGTGGAGCAGGGCCAGATCGAGAGCGTCTGCGATGTGCAGGTGGGCGACAACCTGGTTGAGAAGCTGCAGGCGGCTGTGCTGGTGCGCGATGGTGTGATCGAGGCCATCGAAGCCGGCTGATCCCCCTGGCGGGAGCCGCGTAAAATCACCCCATTACAAGGCAGACCTCCGTTGGCCACCCACGAAATTTTCATGCCGGCCCTCTCCTCCACCATGACGGAGGGCAAAATCGTGGAGTGGCTCAAGCAACCAGGCGACAAGGTTGAGCGCGGGGAGTCCGTGCTGGTCGTCGAGTCGGATAAGGCCGATATGGACGTGGAGTCCTTCAACGAGGGCTACCTGGCGGCTGTGTTGATGCCAGCCGGTGGTACGGCGCCGGTGGGCGAAACAATTGGCCTGGTCGTTGAAACCGAGGCTGAGATTGCCGAGGTGGCAGCCAAGGCCCCAGCTGCACCTGCTTTTGCCCCTGCCCCAGCTGCTGCACCAGCCCCAGCGCCTGCTCCCGCAGCACCCGCAACCCCACCACCTGCCCCGGCTATTGCTGTGGCGGCTGCGGTGGTGGCTCCCGCGTCGACGGCCAGTGGCCGGGTTGTGGCCTCGCCGCGGGCCAAGAAGCTTGCCTCCCAGATGGGTGTCGATCTGGGTGCCCTGCGTGGCAGCGGCCCCCACGGCCGCATCCAGGCGGAAGACGTGATGGCTGCCACCGGTCAGCCGATCACGGTGCCGCGGGTTGCCGAGGGTTCAGCCGCCGCCTCCGCACCTGCAGCCGGCAATGGTGCAGCGGCGCCTGCCCACGCTCCCGCCGGCGATGCCTTCGGCCGGCCCGGCGAGAGCGTGGGCTTCAACACGCTGCAAAACGCGGTCAACCGCAACATGGTCGCCAGCCTGGCGGTGCCCTGTTTCCGGGTGGGATACACAATCACCACCACCAAGCTCGACGCTTTTTATAAGCAGGTGAAGCCCAAGGGAGTCACGATGACTGCCCTGTTGGCCAAGGCCGTGGGCGTGGTGCTGGCGCGCCATCCCCAGGTAAACGCCGCCACCAGTGCCGATGGCAGTGCCATGGCTTTCCCCGCCTCAGTGAATGTGGCTGTGGCCGTAGCCATGGAAGATGGCGGTCTGATCACCCCGGTGCTGGCCAACGCCGACAAGACCGATATCTATGCCATGGCTCGCAACTGGGCCGACCTGGTGGCTCGGGCCCGCAGCAAGCAGCTCCAACCCGAGGAATACAGCACCGGCACCTTCACCCTCTCCAACCTGGGCATGTTTGGTGTGGACCGCTTCGACGCAATCCTGCCCCCAGGCACCGGCGCCATCCTGGCGGTGGCCGCCTCCCGGCCTGCAGTGGTAGCCGGTAAAGATGGTTCGATTCGGGTGGCCAATCAAATGCAGGTGAATCTCACCTGCGACCACCGCACGATCTATGGCGCCCAAGCCGCCGCCTTCCTCAAGGATTTAGCTCAGCTGATCGAGACCAACCCCGAAAGCTTGGCGTTCTGATGGTCCCCTCCTGTTCAGCCAAGGATCGCGTGAAACGGCGATTGCTTGGCAATCCCCTGCCCCGGGATCAGGAGGAGGCCAGGACCGTTCCTAGCTTTCAGGCGCTCCCGATCCTGTCCTCCGATGCGTTGTCATCGGTGGCTTACGCCACCGATGCTGCCCTTGGGGTTCTGATTTTGGCCGGCAGCGGCGCCCTCTCCTTTTCGCTGCCAATCACGATCACGATCGTCGCCTTGATCGCGATTGTGGTGTTCTCGTATCGCCAAACGATCACGGCCTATCCCCAGGGGGGAGGGGCCTATGTGGTGGGTCGCGCCAACCTGGGCACCCTGGCCAGCCTTGTGGCGGCGGCGAGTTTGTTGATCGACTACGTGCTCACTGCGGCGGTGAGCTTGATGGCGGGCACCCAGGCCCTCTCCTCCCTGTGGCCCTGGCTGTTGAACTGGCAGGTTCTGATTGCCCTGGTGTTATTGGTCCTGGTGGGCTGGGCCAACCTGCGGGGCGTGCGCGAGGCTGGCCGCCTGTTTGCGATTCCCACCTACGCGTTCGTTGTGATGGTGGTGGTGTTGGCGGTGGCGGGCCTGCAGAACCTGATCTTTAGCCATGGGTTTTCTCCCGATCCGCCCCCCCTGGTGAAGGCGGTGGAGCCGTTGGGCTTGTTTTTGATCCTGCGCGCCTTTAGCTCCGGTTGTTCAGCGATGACAGGCATCGAGGCGATCGCCAACGGGGTGCAGTTGTTTCGCTCTCCCTCGGCCCAGCGGGCGCGCAAAACTTTGCTGGTTATGGGGCTGCTGCTAGCCAGCATGTTCCTGGCCGTGAGCGGCCTGGGTTTCATGTATGGCGTTGCCCCCAATCCCGATGTCACGGTGATGGCCCAATTGGGCATGCGGGTGTTTGGGCCCAACACTCCGCTGTTGTGGGTGTTGCAGATCACCACGTTGCTAATCCTGATGCTTGCGGCTAACACGGCCTTTGCCGATTTCCCCCGTCTTTCGGCGTTGTTGGCCAGGGATAATTTTCTGCCGCGCCAGATGGCTTGGGTCGGGGATCGGCTGGTGTTCCAGAACGGGATCAAGCTTTTGCTGGTGGCTACAGCAGGGATCATCTTGATCTGCCAGGGCAACACCACCGTGGCGGTCAACCTCTATGCGGTGGGGGTGTTCCTGGCATTCACCCTCTCCCAAGCGGGCATGGTGGTGCACTGGTGTCGCGAGCGTGGCGTGGGCTGGCTAACCCATGCCCTGATGAATGGCATCGGTTCAACCAGTACCTGCTTGGTGCTTGTGGTGATTGTGATCAGCAAGTTTGCCGAGGGTGCCTGGAGTGTGGTGATCGCTATCCCCTTGTTGGTGTTGTTGTTGGCGCGGACCCGAATGCGTTACCGGCAGGTCTATGCCGAGCTTGATCTGAAGCCTGGCGAATCCTCCTTGGTCCAAGTCCACCCGCGGAGCGAGCCGATAGGCAACATCAGCATCGTTTGGATTCCCGCCTGGAACCGACCCACCATCGACGCTTTGCGCTACGCCGCCACGGTTTCCGATCGGGTAATTGGGGTGTGGGTGCGCCCGGAAGATGGAGATCCCGAGCTGATCCGGCGTGAATGGCAACACAGCGTCGGAGACGATCCCAACCTCGAACTCCAGATTTTGGAGAGTCCGTTTTCCTCCTTGATCAATCCCTTTGCCGACTTTGTGGACGCCATTGAGGAGCGGGATCCGGCTCAAACCCTGACGATCGTGATGCCGATGGCGATCCCCAGCTATCGCTCGGACAGCCTGTTGCTAAACCAGCGCGCCATCAATATGCGTGCGGCCTTGGATCAACGCCAAAACAGGGTGTTCACGATGGTGCGTTATTACCTGCCCGCATGATCTGCCCGTATGACTAACTCCGATGTGGCTGATCAGTGGCTCTCGAGCTACAGCTTTGATCTGCCGGAGGAGCGCATTGCCCAACGGCCCGTCGAGCCCCGCCATGCGGCCCGCCTGTTGATGGTGGAGCCAGTCTTAGGGGCTCGCCACCAAAGAGTGTGGGATTTGGCGGGCGAACTTTGCAGTGGTGACCTGCTGGTGGTCAACAACACAAGGGTGTTGAGGGCTCGGCTGGAGGCGCGCCGGCCCAGTGGTGGCTCCGTGGAACTGCTGGTGCTCGAGCCTTGGCATGGCGGGCAGGGCCAGTGGCTCTGCCTGGCTAAACCCGCCAAGAAGCTCAAGCCTGGTGATTGGATCGAGGTGGTGGCCGAAGGCCAGACGCCGCTGCCGTTGCAGGTGCTTGGCAGCGACCCCGATACGGGCGGGCGGATTGTGCAGTTTCCGGTGGAGTGCGCCGATGCGGCGGCATTGGAGCCGCTGCTGGTGCAGTACGGCGCCATCCCCCTGCCGCCCTATATCCACGAGCACGACGAAAGCGACAACGAGCGCTATCAGACCCGCTACGCCGCCAAGCCTGGGGCTGTTGCTGCCCCAACAGCGGGGCTGCACCTCAGCGATGAACTGCTGGCGGCGATTCGCGCTCGGGGCGTGGAGCTGGCCACCACCACCCTGCACGTGGGCCTAGGCACCTTTCGCCCCGTGGAAACGGAAGACCTAAGCCAACTCCAACTGCACAGTGAGTGGGTGGAGGTGACCCCAGAGCTGGTGGAGGCGGTGGCCGCCTGCCGCGCCCGTGGCGGCCGGGTGATAGCTATCGGCACCACCTCGGTGCGCAGCCTCGAGGCGGTGGCCCAGCTGCATGGCGGCGAGCTGCGGCCCCACACGGGGCCGGTGAATCTGGTGATCCAGCCGGGCTACAGGTTTGCCGTGGTGCAGGGGCTTCTAACCAACTTCCACCTGCCCAAAAGCTCCTTGCTGCTACTGGTGAGTGCCCTGCTAGGCCGCGAGCGCCTTTTGGCTCTTTATGCCGAGGCGATCGAGCGCCAGTACCGCTTCTTCTCCTATGGCGATGCCATGTGGATTGCGCCTGAGGCGGTGCTCAGCTCGGCAAGGCCATAAAAAGCCCCCGGGTTCTCCGGGGGCTTGGCCTCAATGACGTTTGAAAGCCTGGAGGGGTTCGACTCAGGCGGCAGCCAGGTTGGCGGCCACGAAGTCCCAGTTCACCAGCTTCTCGAGGTAGGTGGTCATGTAGTCGGGACGGCGGTTCTGGTAGTCGAGGTAGTAGGCGTGCTCCCACACATCCATAGTGAGCAGGGCCTTTTGGCCGTGGGCTAGGGGCAGGTCGGCATTGGCGGTCTTGGTGACTTTCAAGCTGCCGCCATCGAGCACCAGCCAGGCCCAGCCGCTGCCGAACTGGGTGGCACCGGCGGTTTTGAACTGCTCGACGAAGGCCTCGTAGCTGCCGAAATCAGCATTGATCTTGTCGGCCAGGGCGCCGGTGGGCTGGCCACCACCACCTGGCTTCATGCAATGCCAATAAAAGCTGTGGTTCCACACCTGAGCTGCGTTGTTGAAAACGCCAGCCTTGCCAGCATCACCAGCCACTGCGGTGATGGTGTCTTCCAGGCTCTTGTCCTCAAGGTCGGTGCCAGCCACCAGGTTGTTGAGGTTGGTCACGTAGGCAGCGTGGTGCTTGCCGTGGTGAAACTCCAGGGTGGAGCGGGAGATGTTGGGCTCGAGCGCATCGAGGCCGTAGGGCAGCGCGGGCAGCGTGTGAGCCATGGAGAGGAAAAAGAAGAAGGGGTGGGCAGGAGGGGCGGCGCGCCAGCATCCAGCCAGAGCGCCCATCCTAACGATCCCCGCCCGCAGCTCAGCCGCCGATGCGCAACAGCTCCACCTCGAAAGTGAGGGTGGCGTTGGGGGGGATAACGCCGCCAGCGCCACGATCGCCGTAGGCCAGATCGGGTGGAATCACCAGCTTGCGCTTACCGCCCACCTTCATGCCAGCCACACCCTCATCCCAGCCCTGGATCACCCGGCCGCCGCCAAGGGGAAAGGAGAAGGGACTGCGGCCGTAGCTGCTGTCGAATTCCGTGCCGTTGGCCAGGGTGCCCCGGTAGTTCACGGCCACGGTCTGGCCGGCGATTGCTTCGGCGCCGTCGCCTACTACTAGGTCGGTGATGCGCAGGCCGCTGGGGGTGGTGCGCTCCTTAGGAGCGTTGAGTTCACCGCCGAGGCCGCTGGCTTGCGCGATCTCAGCGCCGTTGGTTTGATCGTTTTCGCTAGCCATCACAAAAAGGGTGGGGTTGGGGTCGTCGGGGTCGAGCTCGAAGCTGCTGCTCACGGCTGGCCGCGCTTGGGCTGAAAACAGGGAGGCCATGGCTTGGCCACCGGCGCTGGCCGCATCAACTCTGGCCGCGTCAACCACGGTGGGATTGACCAGCTGGCTCACCAGAGCCAGCAGCAGACAGGCCACGCAGACAGCGGAGCTGATCAGGATGTCGCGCATGGGACTCCAAGTACTGGACTGATTCTGACGGGCAGACGGATAGCCAGGGCTGATCAGTCGGGAATTTCGATCTCGCCAGGCATTTCATTGCCTGTGCGCTGACGCAGGCTGCGTTCAAGCCGGTCGAGTCGGCCCCGCAGCTCATCAAGTTCGCGCTGACGGGCCAGGCCTAGGTCTTGCAGGAGCTGGTCTTTATTACGCTCCAGCTGGCGCTCGGCCTGCTGCTCTAGCTCGGGGGTTTCGCCCCGCAGGGCTTTGAGTACGTCGTCGACGAGGGCTGGAGCCTGGCTGGGATCGAGCTTGCCGCTGCGCACCCAGGCCTGGGTCACGCTGCGCAGCCGCTCTGAGACCAGGGAGGTGGTGCCGAGGCCGCGCAGCAGCAGTTGTTGGAGGGGTTTGTTCGGATCCATGGCGGCTTGATTCCCCAGACACCCTGGCGCTTCCTACTCTTGCTTGCCATGGGCAATGACCGGCTGGGGAGGTGGTGGCTGGCGCTGGCCTCGGGGCTGCTGGCCGGGCTGGCGCTGCCGCCTCTGGGCATGCCTCCCCTGCTTTGGCTGGCCCTGGTGCCCCTGTGGGCTCTGGCTGGCTCAGCCCTCGGCGCTTGGGGTGGGGCCCTGTGGGGAGCTGCCGCCGTGCTGGTGAGTCACCGCTGGTTGCTGGGTCTCCATCCCCTCGATTGGATCGGCGTACCGGGCTCCTTGAGCCTGCCCCTGGCCCTGTTTTTGCTATCGCTGTGTGCCCTGGCGGGAGCACTTCTGGTGGCTTTATGGGTGCTGCTAGCGAGTCGCCTAGACCCGCGCCGCTTCAGCAGCGCCCTGCTGTTAGCCGCTGGCTGGGGGCTGGTTGAGGTGCTGCTGGCCAAAGGGCCCCTTTTTTGGCTGGGGCTGGGGGCTGCTGCCCTACCCGGCGATCGCCCCTTGGCGGGCTTGGCTGCCCTTGGTGGCGGTGGCCTGCTGGCGGCGGTGCAGTTGCTGCTGGGTTGGTGCTTCTGGCGCACCTGCACCGCCCCCCAGCGCCGCCGCTGGCTTGTGGTTACAACCGCTGCCGTGCTGCTCAGCCACGGCGCCGGTGCTGCTGCCCTAGCGGCCATGCCCCTGCGGGGGGAGGGCGGCAGCGAGCGAGTGCTGGTGCTGCAGCCGGCGATTCCCACCCGCCGCAAGTTTCAGTGGGACCAGCAGCAGCGGCTGCAGCAGCGCCTGGCGGCCGCGCTGGCGGAGGCGGCCCAGCGCTCGGTGGATGTGGTGGTCCTGCCGGAGGGGGCCCTCGGTCTTGAGCCCCAGCTGGCGCAGCCGGTGCCGGTGGAGCTGATCAGCGGCGGCTTCCGCTGGCAGGAGGTGGCGGGGGAGCCTGAGCAGCGCAGCGCCCTGTTGCGCCTGTCGCCAGGGGAAAGCCGGGCGAGTAGCTGGCTCGATAAGCATCGGCTAGTGCCCCTAGGGGAATGGGTGCCGCTGGCAAACCTGGCTCGCTGGAGCGGCCTTTCGGCCGTGGGGGGTCTGCAGCCAGGAGCGCCGTCGCGGCTACTGCTCCGGCCAGCTGGCGCCATAGGCGGGGCAATTTGCTACGAGCTATCCGATGGGGCCTCCCTGGCTGCCGCCGCCCGGGACGGAGCCGGCTGGCTGCTGGCCAGCGCCAACCTCGATCCCTACCCGTTGCTGCTCCAGCAGCAGTTTCAGGCCCTGGCCCAGCTGCGGGCCATCGAAACGGGCCGCTGGCTGGTGAGTGCCGCCAACACAGGGCCCAGCCTGCTGGTGAATAGCCGCGGCTTGACCGTGGCCTCGCTGCCTTCCGGGCGGGCCGCCACCGGTTTGTTCACCGTGCCCCGGCTGCAGGCCCCCAGCCCCTACGACCTCTGGGGAGAGCTTCCCTTGCTGCTGGTGCTGGTGGGGGCGGCTTGGCGCAGATGGCTCTGAGGGATCACCTGCTTCGGCGTAGCTGCCGGAGCCAGTCGCTGGGTTGATCGCCGCTGCGGGCGGTGGTATTGAGCATCGACTGGGCTAGGGGCCAGCCCCCTAGCCGCAGGACTCCCCAGAGATGAGCCGCCACTGCCCCGCCAACCAACAGCCAGGCCAGCAGGTGAAGGTGATAAGCGAGATGGTGCAGTTGGCCGCTGCGCAACCAGTCTTCTTGCATCAACTTGCCGCTGCCTATCGCCAGGCCTAGGGCCAGCAGGGGGAGGGAGTTGCTGGGGCGTTGCAGCCGGCGCCGCCCCAGGGTGCAGGCGTAGACAGCCAGCAGCACCGCAAACGGCAACAACACCACGCCCAAGCTGCCGTGGATGTCAATCCAGTCGCCCGGCAGTTGCAGTGGTAGCCGCCCCCAGCGTCCGTCATAACGGCTGTAAACCACCAGGCCCGTTAGCCAGCAACCCAGCAAGGCCAGGGCGCTGCAGCCATGCAGGGCGCGCAACAGGGAGGGTTGATAGGGGCCCTTTTTTGGAGAGCTGGGCCTCACAGGAGCGCTGCTCATTGGTTTTTTGGCATTCTCGCCCTATCACCGCCGCCCTATCTCGCAGACGTATCTCGCAGACGGTGGCTCAAAAGCATCCCAATGGTGTGGCCAAGGGCGACCAAAGCAACGCCACCGGCCAGGCTCGCCAGCAGCAACAGCGCGCTTTCCCCTGGTTTGCCGGCCTGCAGGGCCCTTGTCAGGTCCAACATCCAGGTGCAGAAGGTGGTGAGGGACCCGCAGAAGCCGATGCCTGCCCACAGCATCAGCCTTTTGCGCTGGCTGGCTTGGGCCAAAACCACCCCGAGCAGTAGGCAGCCCAGCATGTTGGCGACCACATCGGCCTCCAGCTGCCAGCGCAGTAGGGCGCCGGGGATGGCGCCGCCGGCCACTAGGGCCAGGTCGCGCAAATCGCCCTTCAGGCTGCGGCTTGGCGGGGTGCTCATGGCTGAGCGCCCAGGCTGAGGCCCGCCAGCATCGCCAGCAGCCCTCCTGCTACCGATCCTCCAGCGAGCACGGCAGCCTCGCGCCAATGCCGCTTGCCCAGCTCGCTCCAGAGCTCGGCGCTGAAGCTGGAGAAGGTGCTGAAACTACCCAGAAAGCCGGTGCCGATTAGTAGCAGTGCTCTGCGGGAAGCTTCGCCGCAGCTCTGTTCTAGGCCCACAATCAGCCCTAGGGCAAAGCAGGCGATCACATTGACCCCAAAGGTGCCCCAGTGCCGGCTGGGCAGCACGGGCTCCAGGTGATCCACCACCCGGAAGCGGAGCCAGGCGCCGGGAACGGCGCCGATCGCCACCAGGAGGGCATCGGCCTCTGATGCTCCTGCGGCCATTGCTGTCCAACAACGCCTTGCCACTCTGCCCCCGGCAAGGGAGCTCAGGGTCTGGTTGCGGTGGGATCGGGTGCTTGGCGGCGGAATAGTCCGTCGAGGTAATGGCGAGCCACGGCCCGGTCTGGGCAGCCGTGCTGGAAGAGAAAGCCGGCCAGAGCTGCCTGCATCAGGCGGTATTGATCCCACTGCGGGTGAACCCGGACAAACTCCCGCATGGCGTCGTACAGCTCCTCAGGGAACTGGTTTTCGACCGAAACAAAGGCGGGGGCGTGGTCCGGGATCTGGAGCATGACGGCTTCGGCCTGGGTCCCCCCATCACCCCACGCCAGGCGCTCATCCGTCAAAGGCTGACCCGGGAGGCGAGTCCGGCAAGACGCACGGCCGCCAGCACCGGCCCATGGGCGCTTTCGGGGTTTGGGAGCTGCGCCTTCAGGCTCGGAAGTGTTGCTTGGAGACGCGTCAAGGGGAGGGCCGTTTTCCCCATCCAGAACCAAAAGGATCAGGACGAGCCGTGGATATTGAGCCGCCGTTCTGTGGAAAAACCTACGTAAAGCTGGGGATAAGGGCGTTTGGCTGGGGAAAAGCCCACTGCTCAGCAGTGGTGATCAATCCCGGGCTGGCCTGCAGGAACCCCTATGGCCGGCCCCGATCGAGCGCAACCATGGCTTCAAAATCTGTTACGATAAGTTCAAGTTTCGTAACTAACGAACATTCATGGCTGAATCCACCACCCGCTTCGGTTTTGTCGCTTTCGCTGAAACCTGGAATGGTCGTCTCGCCATGCTCGGTTTCGTTATCGGACTTGGCACCGAACTCCTCACAGGCCAAGGAATCCTGGGCCAACTGGGTCTGGGCTGAATCCATTCGGGCTGGGTGCATCAGCCCTCTGAGCTTTTCCCCGGGCAGTAAATACTGCTCGGGTTTTTTTGTCTGCAGAATCTGCTGGTTACTTAGCTGGCAATCTGCTTGGCGGCAATCACCGCCAAGAAAGGATCGCCTTTGTGGCCAAGCCAGCCGAGAGCTCCTGGAGCTGCTGTCTCTTCCGCCACCAGTTCCGGCCTGCCCCAACCTTGAGCCATCAATACTTGGGCCACGTAGGCCAGGTGATCACGGTCGCCGCCGTCGGTCCAGATCTGGGGCGCTTTTTGAAAGAACATCCGGTTGCTGAACGCCACGATCACTTCACCCCTGGGCCGGACCACCCGCAGCAGCTCCGCAGCCACAGCTTCCGGTTGTTGAAGGTATTGCCAGCCGGCCACGATCAGAGCCACATCAACGCTTTCGTTGGCTAGCGGTAGCTGCTGATCAACGTTGAGGTTTTGCACCCAATGGCGATCAAGGCGCGGATTGGCTTTGAGCTCTTCGGCATTGAGGCCATGGCCGATCACCTCCTGATACGTGATGTCCTCTGGTAGGTGGCTCACCCAGCTGCTCATCAGATCCAGCACGGTTGCGCAAGGGGGGATGCGCTCGCGATATAGAGAGGTCAGCCGGGCGCGGAAGCTGGCATCAAGGTGCTGTACTAAGCGGGGCTCGGCGTAAAAAAGAGCGTCGTCTGAACGATCGAGCTTGTAACGGTCGGCTTCGTTAAGCACCGGTACGGGCGCAATCATGGTCAGGAGTGGGGTGTTTGGAGCAGAATTCGATCATGGCGGAGCTGCAAAGCGGCTGCGACTTATCAGATCTGGCTCCTTGGCGCTAGAGTCTGCAAATCTCCTTAACAATTGGATCGTCGCCGCATGTTCACGCTTGAGAAGGCAACCCAGATCTTTCCCGATACAGCTTCAGCTGACGTCGTGCCTGCGATCACGGCCCGCTTTCGCTTGCTGAGCGCCGAGGACCAACTGGCCCTGATCTGGTATGCCTACCTCGAAATGGGCAACACGATCACGGTTGCCGCCCCTGGCGCAGCGCGGATGCAGTTTGCCGAGCCGGTGCTCAACCAGATCAAGGCGATGAACTTCGCTGAGCAAAGCCAGGTGATGTGCGAGCTTGCCAATCGCGCCGATACCCAAATCGGCCGCACCTACGCCTGCTGGTCGGTGAACATCAAGCTGGGCTTCTGGTACCAGCTGGGCGAATGGATGGCCGCCGGTTTTGTTGCTCCGATCCCCGATGGCTATCAGCTGTCGCCTAACGCTTCTGCGGTGCTCAGCTCAGTTAAAGCTGTCGATCAGGGTCAGCAGATCACCCTGCTGCGCAACTTTGTGGTGGATATGGGCTACGACCCCGCCAAAGGCGAGGGACAGCGGGTCATGGAGCCTATTGCCGCTCCCACTCCCCAGGAGCAGCGCAAGCGGGTGTTCATCGAGGGCGTTATCAACCCTACGGTGAACAGCTATATGGACCTGCTGAACGCCAACGACTTCGACAACCTGATCGAGCTGTTTTTGACGGATGGTGCCCTACAGGCCCCTTTCCAGAAGCCAATCGTGGGACGTGACGCGATCCTTCGCTTCTTCCGTGAAGACTGCCAGAACTTGCAGCTTCTTCCTGAGCGCGGTTTCGCTGAACCCACTGAAGGCAACTTCACCCAAATCAAGGTGACTGGCAAGGTCCAGACCCCCTGGTTTGGAGCCGGCGTTGGTATGAACGTTGCATGGCGTTTCCTGCTCAACCCTGACGGCAAGATCTACTTCGTGGCCATCGATCTGTTGGCTTCCCCTGCAGATTTGCTGAAATTCGGCCGTTGAACGCAGCCAGCCGCAAGGGGCTTCTGCTTGCCGCACTGATAACGATGGGTTGGCTGGTCAGCCTTGCTGGCCTGCTGAGCTGGGATTTAAATGCCACCCAGCTGGCCAGACCATGGGTCTGGCTTGCCATCTTTTTTGGAGTGGTTGGCCGCACCCTGCTGCAAACAGGCCTATTCATCGTTGGTCACGACGCCATGCATGGGGTGTTGTGGCCCCATTGCCGCAATCGCAATGCCTTGATGGGCAGGATCGCCCTGGGCCTATATGCGGCGCTTCCTTATCAAGCCTGTTGCCGCAACCATCAACACCACCATCTATTCACCGCTAGCGCCTCTGACCCTGATTTCCACGGGGATCCAGCCGCAGGGGCCATCGCTTGGTATGCCCGCTTCATGGCTGGCTATCTCACCTGGGGCCAGATGGGCCAGTTACTTATGGGCTGGACAGTGTTGGCCTTGATCGCCTGCCGCTTGGCTCCATTCGGCTGGCTGAATGTGCTGCTGTTTTGCACCTTGCCCCTGCTGCTCAGCTCGCTGCAGTTGTTTGTTTTCGGCACCTACCTGCCCCATCGAGGCCAGCGTTTGCCCCAGCGTCGCCCCCACGCCGATAGCCTCGAACTGGCTCCCTGGCTTTCGCTACTGGCCTGTTTCCACTTCGGGTATCACAGGGAGCACCACGATGCCCCGACGCTTGCCTGGTTTGAACTTCCGGCCCAGCGGCGTAGGTCTCGCAGCAGGCTGAGTCCCCGACTAGCCTCGCTGCTAAGGGAGACGGCTCAATTCACATGATGGACACTATGCTTGAGGGTTGGACAGATACGGAGCAGGCAGTTGCCCGCAAAGCCTTCGACCGTGCTTACACCCGAGCAGTGCACCAGCTAGTGGCTCAGGTGCGTGCCAAGGCCGACGAGCTTGAAGACGCTGAAACCGTATGGCAGCTGCACGATTACCTCAGTATCGAGCGCCACACGATCGAAGGTCGGTTTGATTTCCGCCTCGACGGCATCCTGTTCGTGTTTGCCAGCTTGGTCAAAGACAGCCTGCTGCAGCTCGACGAACTGAATGGTCTAGAGGCCGAGAAGTTGGCCAAGATCGTGGCCATGTCCCGCTTCTAGCCCTCAAGTGATTGAGCGGTTGCGCTGATCGGGCATTGGCCTCGGGCTGGGCGGCTCAAAGGCAGGCAGCAAGCTGTTAACTCCCAGCATCACGAAGCCAAGGGCTCCAAGTAGGGCCAGCAGCCTTAGCCACCAGGGGCGCCCCTGGTCGATGGGCCAGTCGTCTTGATCCTCCATCGATGCAGGCAAGGGCTTGCGGTTACGCATCAGATGTAGAACATCGGCAAGGGCTGCTTAAGGGCATCGTGCTCGCGCAGCAGTTGGGCCAGGGTGGTAGCGGTCAGAAGGGCTTCCTTGTTGGCTTCCAGTTCTTGCTCTAGAGCTGCAAGTACCAGGAAGGCCGGATCATCTGGTCCATTTTGCGGTTCGGTGTTGCTGCTGCCTTCCAGCGCAGCCACTACATCGGCCACGGTGATGTTGTCTGGATTGAGGGCGAGTTGAAAGCCCCCCCTCGGTCCGCGGATGCTGGTTAGTAGTCCGGCCTTGCGCAGACCTGTGAGCATCTGCTCGAGGTAGCGTTCCGGAATGGCATGGCGCTTGCAGATCTCGCCGGTTTGAACCAAGGCTCCAGAGGCGTAAGCCCCGGCGAGGTCTATCAGGGCGACCAATCCATATTGGGTTTTGGCGCTGAAGCCCATGGGCTTGCAATGGTCAACTGCCATTCTGCCAGCCAAACAACGCTGGGCGGGTCGGAAATCCCAAGGGCAGTTAACTGGTTGTGCCAAAAGCCCCCAATCCAAGGGGAGGCTGGGGGCTTTTCAATAAGACGGCTCGTTAGTTGAGAAACCGTAAGCGGGTAGAGAATCGGGCGTTAAGGCCAGCAAAGGCAGGAATGCGCTCACACTCGCCGGTTGACCCGTTGTTTCCGCAGTGCTTGAGCGCTACTACGCCGACGTGTGCTGCTCGGACGATCGTGAGTGTTGTCGGATCGTGGATATCGCCAAAGCGCCAGGTTTGGTCTGCCAGGTCTGCCGTTCTCGAGGCCATCATCCCATCGCGTGCGCCATATTCGCACTCGGGCTCAGGTGGGGGTACCGATTAATTCCCTCACGACGGGTTCAAGAGCCATGGCAAGCTGACGATGGCCCTGCTTATCTAGATGAATGCTATCTTCCCCAACGCTGGCCACTAAGTTGCAATCAAAAAAGCTGCAGCCCAATGGAACGCAGGTGTCCTCGTAAACCATCGGTAGCTAAGCTGAGTGGGCCACTGAACCTTCGAAATGTTGCTCCATCAGCTCCGAGAGGTCACCAAACTTGGGCAGCGCAATGATGAGGATCTTTGGCGAGTTTTTGTTGAAGTTGCTGTCACTGTTGATTGCAATTTGTAAGAGCGAACTCAATCCCCTGCTTGATTGGTGGGCAGATACATTTAGGTGGTGCTTTAAGTCGTTGGTGCCGAGCTTGATGATGAGCAGATCAAGCGGCGCGTGACTTTCCAAGACAGCAAGGATGGTTTTACGTGCATTGTTACCCTCTCGAAAGGGCTCATCGAATGCTGCTTTTCTCCCATTGAGACTCTCTTCGATTACGTTGCAGTCCGCGCCCAGGGAGTGTTGTAAAGTCCCCGGCCACCTTTCTGTACGAAGCAGCCGTTGGCCGGTGAGCGATATATATACCCACGTGTTCGAGTCGCCAAAGCAGAGTATCGCGCGTTCATTTGTCACTTGCATTAAATGTTGAAGCCTACGCTTGACTTAGTAGCGCCTGCAACAATAGACAATGCTCGCTTCATGGTTGCGTACATTGTTGTTGTTTGGGTCGCTCGAAGTGTGGCCATCTTCAGAGCCCATGAGTTGGAGCGGCCAGCGATCCAGAGTCCCAGTAGAGGTTCATCAGCTTATATCAGGTCCGTGGAGTGGATAACCCGTCTAGATTTGGTCAATTCGGGTTGGCACACTCATGCTTGGGCCGCACACATTACTTGCGGGCGCTCTCCTTGCGGTTGCTTTGCTTACCACGGGATTGGGGCCTGTTGGTGGTAACTCTATTGGTATAGCCTTTTCTGGAGAGCTTAGTGAAGCTTCTGGTCCAGCTCCCAGTGATCAAGCCGTAACCGCTGCGGATCGGAATTGGCTTGCTTTCTGGAAGAAACATCTTGGCCAGTGGCATGGACGCTGGACGCGTTACACGCCGACTGGATCGGTTATGGAATCGTTCCGAAGCACGCGTGATTTCCAGGCTAATTCCTCCCATACTCATATCCAACAGGTCAATCGCTATCGCTACGACGATGGCCGTGCTGCAGAAAAACGATGGTCTTACAACCTGTTTGACCACAGCAAGGCTGATGGGTTTCTTCACCCTGCCAGTTTGGTGATGCGTGGCCTGGCTTTTCGCGATGGTGCTGCGGCTTGGCTGGTGCCAAACCTGGTTCCAGATGCTGAGTTGCCAATGGAACTGTTCTTGATGGATGGACACTTACGCCACAGCGTTGGTGTGGTCTATGGCAAGGATCGCCAGCTAATCCGTACCGCCAGCATTCGCGAAGACCAACGGGGTTACCCAGGTGCCCACTGGTCTGAGCAGATCGCGCAGGTGTCCCCTTGGCAGGTGAAAGGGTCGTGGGTCGGTGACATGGAGACAATGGGCGCGGATCTTTCCAGGTCGACCCGGCGGATAGGACAGATCACCTGGCCATCCCTGCCGAATCGGGAGGTCTACTTCCCTGATCGGATTGTGTTGAGTTGCCCAGAGCGACTGCCGCTAAATCAACCTTTCTCTGTGGCCGTCCGCTGGCTTGCATCTGATGGACGTCTGCAGATCATTCGCGTTGACTATGACTCTGGTGGCAGCTTGACCCAGCTTCAGCATCAGGTTCTCCGACGAGCCCCACGGCAAGGATCTACCTCCGGTTGATTACATCGTCAGAATGGTCGCAATGAGAAGTGTTATCACACCGGCGCTTGCCTGGGGTGGGATGGACGAGGAGGGCTTCCTCGAGTTGTTGGTTGCCGCTGCCACAGGAGCCAAGCCCTACTCGGCCCCTGACTTTTGGGTGCTGTCACCTCTGTCATGGGGGAGCTTCATGAGAAGCCATCAAATCCGCCGCGACGACGGCGACATTACCGACCATCGCCGTCCAGACATTCGAGAGCTACGACGCTGCCTATGCAGTGTTTGAGCGTTACTTCGCCGACGTGTGCTGCTCGGACGATCGTGAGTATTAACGTATCCTGGGCATAAGCGATGAACTCCCTTGCTGCCGGGATTGGCCAGCAACCCTTCGCTGTAGGGCTCCTGCAGATTTAAGCTTATGACTCTCGTCAAATCAGGCGTACAATCTAGCACTGTTCTCTAAAATCAAGCAGGTGCCCATGTCTCAATCTAGAAAGCTTGCCACTTCCGTGGGATTGAGCGCCTTAGCCCTGTTAACAATTGGCCTAGTAATTGCGTTTAATAGGCGCCCAAAAGTTTTAGGATATGTGGATCCACCAACATTGATCTTTGCTTATACGCCGGTCGAGGATCCGGCTGTATATGCGAAGGTTTGGGATGGTTTTCTTCAGCATTTGAAGACTGTGACTGGCAAACGTGTGCAGTTCTTCCCTATTCAGAGCAACGCAGCCCAACTCGAGGCGATGCGTGCAGGCCGTTTGCATGTCGCAGGATTCAACACCGGCTCAACTCCTCTTGCCGTTGCATGTGCTGGCTTCGAGCCGTTTGCAATGATGGCCTCTAAGAAAAAAGAGTATGGCTATGAGATGGAGCTCATCACCTATCCGGGTTCAGGTATTGGTCGCGTTGAAGACATCAAGGGTAAGTCATTGGCCTTCACCACCCAGACCTCCAACTCAGGCTTCAAGGCTCCTTCAGCCCTGCTGGCTCAGCGATTTAACATGATCGCGGCTCGTGACTACGAACCTCTGTTTTCGGGTAAGCATGACAACTCGATTTTAGGTGTTGCCAATAAGGATTACCCTGTAGCAGCTATTGCTAATTCCGTGAAAGCACGAATGATAGCCCGTAAAGTGGTCAAGCCAGAGAATTTGATCGTCATCTACAAATCAGAGAAATTTCCCACTACAAGCTATGGAATCGTTAAAAATCTGGAGCCTAAGCTGGCTGCCAAGATTAAGACCGCATTCTTTTCCTTCAATTGGGAAGGTAGCGCTTTGCTGAAGGAATTTGGCAAGTCCGACCCGCCTCAGGAAATATTTATGCCCATAAGTTATAGTATTCATTGGAAAGTTGTGCGTGATATCGACAAGGCTATGAAGGTAAGCTACGATTGCTAATAAGCGGCTGCTGGTAGTCTTCAGTTTCTTGGCACGCGGTCTTTGTGATGTGAAACGATGCTGACCATTGATAATGTCTCTAAGCGCTATCCCACCGGGGATCTGGCTCTACGTAATGTTTCTTTAAAAGTTCCTCCTGGACAGGTTGTTGGCCTGATTGGGCCATCTGGTGCGGGTAAATCGACCCTTCTTCGCTGCATCAACCGGCTAGAAGAGCCGAGCGAGGGGGTAATAATGCTAAATGATCTTGAGGTAACTTCCTTATCTGGCAGTTCTCTGCGACGCGCCCGCCGAAGTATGGGCATGATCTTTCAGGACTTTGCGTTGGTTGATCGGCTGAGCGTGATGGAGAATATCCTCTCGGGTCGCCTGGGGTACGTCAATTTCTGGCAGTCATTTAGTCGCCGCTTTCCTCAAGCAGACATTACCCGTGCTTTTGTTGTACTAGAGCGCGTCGGCCTGCTCGATTTTGTTGACAAAAGAGCTGATGCACTTTCCGGCGGAGAGCGCCAACGTGTGGGAATTGCTCGTGCCATCGTGCAGGAGCCTGCGTTGCTTCTTGTCGATGAACCAACGGCGAGTCTTGATCCCCGAGTCTCAATCCAGATCATGCGCCTTATAGTCGAACTGTGCGCTGAACGTCAGATGGCAGCCATCATCAACATTCACGATGTAGCTCTGGCAAGGATGTTTGTTGATCGAATTGTCGGTATACGTAAGGGTATGATAGTTTTTGACGGCCCATCTGAGATGTTAAGTAAAGAAGTCTGGTCTGAAATTTATGGTGCCGAGCAAGAGGTGTTGAATTCTTCGGGCAGGCCTGCCGCCACAATATGAATCTACAATCACGTCGCTGGAGGCCTAAACCATTAATAAAAAATTTCTATGTAAGCATTGTAACTTGCCTCGTAATAATAACGTATCTCTTTTTCGCTATTGGCTCTCTTGATGTTAACTGGTTACGCGTGTTGCAGGGGCTTAGCCGTGCAGCTGCATTGTGGAGCGGCTTTTTGCATCCTGATTTCACATCTCGTTGGGATGATATTCGGAATGGGCTTTTAGAAAGCCTGACCATGACCTTCACTGCTTCGATTGTGGGGTTGGTTTTTGCTATTCCTTTTTCGATTGGTGCTGCACGCAATATTGTTCCAATGCCTATTTATGTGTTTTGCAGGGGGGTTATAGCGATTTCACGCAGTCTCCAAGAGATTATTGTAGCCCTCTTCTTTGTTGTGCTTCTTGGCTTCGGTCCGTTGGCTGGATTTTTGACATTAGTCTTTTCTACGATAGGATTTATAGCCAAGCTTTTGGCCGAAGATATCGAGGATACTAGTCCCAGGCAGCTTGAGGCCCTTCGCGCAACGGGGGCAGGCTTTTATCAGATTGTAGTTTTTGCAATACTTCCCCAGATAATGCCAAGGCTTACCGGTCTTTTTATGTACCGCATCGATATCAATTTTCGTGATTCTGCTGTCATTGGAATCGTTGGGGCTGGCGGCATTGGTGCCACTCTAAACACTGCAATGGATCGCTATGAATTCGGCAGTGCGGCTGCAATCTTGTTAATCATCATCCTTATCGTAGTGCTCTGCGAGTATACATCTGGATATGTTCGCTCAAGGTTAAATTAATGCCAGTCAGGTTTGATCGCAATGCTAATAAGCTCTGGCAACGGCGCACCAGATTGTCCGATTGGCTGCGCTATCTCGTCTGGCTTTTAATTGTTGCATTATTTGTGTTTTGTTGGCGGCTGATGACGAAGGATACGATCTGGGCATATGTGCTTGATTCTCCACTACAGGCTGCCGATGTCGTTTCGCGCATGTGGCCACCGAGTTTCGGTTATTTATGGCAGCTCTGGGCGCCGCTTTGGGCCACTATCAATATGGCTACATTGGGCACACTGCTGGCTATTGTCCTTGCACTTCCTTTTGCTTTTTTGAGTGCAATAAAGACAACCCCGAATCGTTATCTCCTTCGCTCAATGGCACTACTCGTTATATCAGCTTCGAGATCGATTAATTCAATTATATGGACAATCCTGCTCGTTGCTATTATTGGGCCTGGCGTATTAGCGGGTGTAATTGCGATCGCATTGCGATCATTTGGATTTATCTCAAAGTTATTGTATGAGGCTATTGATGAGGTGAGCAACCATCCCCTTGAGGCCATTCGTGCTACTGGTGCGTCAGGGCCCCAGGTGCTGGCTTTCGGAATATGGCCTCAAATCACGCCTGCCTTCGTTGGTATCAGTCTTTTCCGATGGGATATCAATATCCGCGAGGCGACGGTGCTGGGCCTTGTCGGTGCTGGTGGAATTGGTGTAAATCTTGAGGCCTCTATTAATCTGCTCGCTTGGCCGCAGGTGGCCGTGATTTTGGCTGTAATCTTGGCAACTGTAATATTTAGTGAATGGCTTTCGGCGGCAATTCGGCAATCTCTGATCTAGGAGGCTTGTCAATTTTCAACTGTTGAAGCAGGAGTCATGCAAACCACTTGCTGCTTCCCAGTGAGTCACTCCCGCAGCAGCAACATCACTACCCAGCGATTTGATGCTATGCACGGTATTTGTGATCGCGGTTGCAGTGCTTGGTTCCCCTTGGTGCATCCGGTTCTTCCAGCTGGCTCCTCGATCAAGGTTGTTCATTCCCTACGCGCTCTTACAAAGTCACCTATGGGTGACGCACTCACTCTTATTGACGGTCAAGGATCTTGAGTGGCCCACGACTTGAAGGTTGCTATCGTTGTTGGAAATGATGGTAGCCTGTTAATCTGTTTGGTCAAACAAGAGGCCGGTCAAACTTGTTAAAATTCAGAATTATACGCTTCCCGACCTCTTGTAATTTCTGAATATTTCCCATCCCATTGATGCTTCATGCTGCAGAAGTTGAATTTGAGGGATAGAAGTTTGATTCGCAGCCCTGCCGATATCCTCTTTGATTAGCGGAGCTTCTGGGGCACAGTCGCAATAATCTAGCCATGAACATCCATAATAGATGGTCTTGAGTTTGGCCCAGTAGGAAGCCGAATAGCACATCGGGCAGCACTGGCAGCTTGTATACAATACGCAATCGGATAGGTCCCAAGTTCCAAGAACCTTGCATGCATTTCTGATCGCATTGATCTCGGCATGTCCGGTGGGATCATTGTCTTGAAGAACAGTGGTGCCACTTGATGAAATTACCTTTCCATCTTTGGCTATGATTGCCCCAAACGGGTCGCCATTCCCTGTATCTAAGGCATCATTCATGATCTTGATGGCTACTCGCATCAGCCGCTCGTCTTCTATCTTTTTGTCCTGGCTAAACTGTGAAATTTGGTTCATCAGGGGTGATGGTGGGCTGACTTTCACTTGGTATCGATTGGCTTAATGAGTTCTTGTAGCAGCTGGCCCTGCCTCTGTAATTGGCTTGTGAGTGAGACCCCATGCAGAACAAGGAAAGTCAACCAGACAGTAGAGGGATGAGCAACAACACTCCAAGGGAAGGCGGCTTGACCATGGTTAGCTGGTATTCCTTCCTCATTTAGCTCCTTCGGCTTCTTAGGATGTTTCATAGTCTGGAACAGGGATTCCGAGTAGGGGTTGTCGTTGGAGGCTGAGCTGAAAATTTTGCCCTGGTAAGCAAAAGTGATCTGATTTGATCCCGTATAGCTGGTTACAACCCTTCATCGCCGACGTATTGTATGTGGCCATTCGTATCAGTCTGCAGTCAGCCACCATGGCCTTTGCCATGATGCTTATGTTTCTAGCCGTTAGCAGGTGGTTTCCTGTTCGTTAAATCCATGCAAAAGCAAAACATCTTGTGCAATCGCCTAGGCATGGTACTTGCCACTTTAGTCACTGCGTTTGCGTTGACTCCAGGTTTGGCCCAGTCGGGCACGCTTGAAAAGTTCAATCTCAGCGGCACGGGCGGCGATGCCGGTGCATCCCCTGACCTCCTGTTAAAAGTTGCGGGTTCCGCCGCTGGGAATCGAGAGGTAATCCTCATTCGTACCAGCGCAGCTATCGGTCACAGTGACCGAATCTCCCAATGGGTTAAATCCGAAGACATTGAACCTGTCAACGATGAAAGCCGTGACCTTGCTCAGAATATTATTCGCAATGTGAATCCCGGCTGGAACCGCATCGCCGGTGTAAATCGCGCCAGCCTCTTTCCTGGCTGGGCTCGGCCAGGCTGGGGAGCACTACGGCCCTGGGACCAAGGCTGGTATGACCGAAGATACTTCACGTCCTGGTCGTGGTGGGGTGCTCGATCCAGAGCCTGGCGCATAACAGGCCTCGCCAC
>JBIKWZ010000024.1:0-35411 GCA_044356035.1 Cyanobium sp.
ACCTACGCCGGGCCCGCTCCTGCATGCAAAGCCTGATCCCCACCACTACGGGTTCAGCCAAGGCGATCGGCCTGATCTTCCCAGAGCTTCAAGGAAAACTAAACGGCCATGCCGTGCGGGTACCGCTGCTGAATGCCTCCCTCACGGATGCGGTATTTGAACTGATGAGAGAGGTGACAGCGGAGGAGGTAAATAGCGCCTTTGAAGCCGCTGCCAACGGAGCACTGCGCGGCATCCTTGGCTATGAAACTAGGCCGCTGGTCTCAGTTGATTATGTAAATGATGATCGCAGCGCCATCGTCGATGCCCCCTCAACCATGGTGGTGAATGGCACCCAGCTAAAGGTGTACGCCTGGTATGACAACGAGTGGGGCTACAGCTCACGCATGGCAGATCTGGTGAGCCATGTAGCCCTGATCGACGAGCGCTGAGGCAAAGCCATGAGCCGCGCCCTTTCAGCCCTGCAGCAATACACGATCGTGACGGCCAATTACTGGGCCTTCACCCTCACCGATGGTGCCCTGCGCATGCTCGTGGTGTTCCACTTCCACGAGCTTGGCTACAGCACCCTTGAGATCGCTTTTCTGTTTCTTTTTTACGAGTTTTTCGGCATCATCACAAACCTCTACGGCGGCTGGCTGGGGGCACGTTTTGGGCTGCGGCTGACTCTCTGGAGCGGCACCTTAATGCAGGTAGCGGCGCTGCTGATGCTGATCCCAGTGGCCGACGACTGGCCAAAGTGGTGGAGCGTGGCCTACGTGATGGTGGCCCAGGCGATCAGCGGCATAGCCAAAGATCTCAACAAAATGAGTGCCAAAAGCGCCATCAAAACCGTAGTGGCCGAAACGCCAGAAGACCACAGCAAGGGGGAGGGGCAACTATTCAAGTGGGTGGCGATTCTCACCGGCTCCAAAAACGCGCTCAAGGGAGTGGGATTTTTTCTTGGCGGCGTGTTGCTCACCACAATCGGATTTAACGCCGCAGTAGCAGCGATGGCGGCCGGCTTGTTTATGGCCTTCCTGGTGACCCTGGTGCTGCCAGCAGATATCGGCAGGATGAAACAGAAGCCGAGCTTCACAGCGCTGTTTTCCAAGAGCTGCGGTATCAATGTGCTCTCGCTGGCGCGCTTCTTCCTTTTCGGTGCTCGCGACGTTTGGTTTGTGGTGGCCCTACCTGTATTTCTGCAGAGCGCCCTGGGGTGGCGCTTCTGGGAAGTGGGCGGCTTCATGGGCCTGTGGGTGATCGGCTACGGAATCGTGCAGGGATCGGCACCGGCCCTGCGGCGGGCTTGGGGCCAGACCGCCCCGCCAGGAGTAGGCGCTGTGCAGTTTTGGAGTGCGGTTCTCACCGCTATTCCAGCCCTGATTGCGGTTGCCCTGTGGCGTGAGGTTGGCCAGCCTGGGGTGGCAGTAGTGGTGGGACTTGCTGTGTTTGGCGTGGTGTTTGCGATGAATTCTTCGATCCACAGCTACATGATCCTCGCCTACACGGAAGCGGAAGATGTGAGCCTCAACGTGGGCTTCTATTACATGGCTAATGCCGCCGGAAGGCTTCTGGGCACCGTGCTGTCTGGAGCCCTATTTCTGGTGGGCGGCCTGCAGGCCTGCCTATGGAGCTCGGCAGTGTTGGTTGCTTTAGCTGCCATGGTGAGCACTCGCTTGCCAACGCCGCCGCGGCAGCTAAATCCACAATTTGATCTAGAGAGTTAAAGCATCAGCCTGCCAAGGTTTTCCGAGGAAAAATCACAAGCTTGGCATGACAAACGACATAACAGTGGAGATCACCAAATAGCCAGGCATCGAAATGACCATGTCACTTCGGATACAGAGCACCCATGAATGCTGCCGCAAAAAATTATCTATTCAAACACCTCAGCCCGCAAGGAATTCGGCAGCAAAGTAGCACCAATAAGCAAGCCAAAAAAAGGCCCCTTGCGGGGCCTTATCATTCATATGTGTGAAGAAGAAAGGCTGCTATCAGCGGCCAATCTGGCCAACGGCCTTCTTAGATGCGGAGAGAATGCTGCCTTTAAGTGGCACGAAGTCGAGACTGGAAGCCTGACCTTGGGCTTTAGGGCTTAGCAGGAACATCATCGCCTGGCGGATCGCGGGGGCCTTGTCGCCGTTGCCGGTCTTGTAGGCCAGAATCCAAGTCAAGGTCGAGATCGGGTAGCTGTTGGCACCGGGAGGATTGGGCTCTTCCCCAGCCAGCATCGAATCAAGCTTGATGTTGTTCAGTGCAGCAGCGCCACTCTCTTCTGTAGGCATGACGAACTTGCCGGCCTTGTTTTGCAGGGCAGCGGCCTTGATAGCACCTTTGACGTAGCTCTGGTTGAGGTAGCCGATGGCACCTGGGGTGTTCTGAATCACACCTGAGACGCCTTCGTTGCCCTTACCGCCCACGCCAACTGGCCACTTGACGCTCTTGCCCTCACCCACCTTGCTCTTCCACTCCGAGGAGAAGGCCGAGAGGCTGTTAGTGAAGGCGAAGGTGGTGCCGGAACCGTCTGAACGGTGGGCAACGGTGATCTTGCCCTTGCCGCACTTGAGCTGATCCCAGGTATTGATCTTGCCGAGGAAGATGTCAACGGCCTGCTGCTGGGTCAACTTTAGATTCTTGCAATCGGCCTTGTTGTAGGCGATCGCAATGGTGCCGCCTACAGCTGGGAACTGAATCACCCCACGTTTTACCTTGGCAGCCTCACTGGCCTTGATTGGTTCGTCCGTAGCACCAAATTCAACGGTGCCGGCTACATACTGACGCACGCCCGAGCCGGAACCAACCGACTGGTAATTGACGCGCACCTTATTTGCCACACCAGCGAAGGCGCGCTGATAGAAAGCAGCAGGGAAGGTTGCACCGGCACCACTGATGGTGGCCTGGGCAAGCGCGGGAATGACGGCTGAAGTTGCGCCAGCACCGATAGCTGCAACGGTACCGACAATCAGGGCCTTCTTGGCGAAGGTCATGGAGAAAGACTTTTAGGGTCAATCCATTAATAGCAAGATGCGTAGCTAGCAGTCTTTATCGCCTGGTTAAGGAGCGCTCAAGATTGGTAAAATGAGCCATGCAAGCAATAAAAAGCCCCCCATTGCTGGAGGGCTGAAGGTGTGTGTGAGAAGGCAGTTGAGGACTGCGTGAGGAGTGTGGGCCGTTCTGGAGATCAGAAGCGGAAGGTGGTTTGAATTACGCCGCCCCAGCTGCTTCCACCAGCATTGAGATCATTGTAGTTGTTATCAATCCAGAAGATTGAGGGAGTAATAGAAATATTATCGCTCACCTTATACTTGTAGAAAATTTCATACATCATACCAGATGCATCTTCCACAAATAGCGGCATGCCCAAGGCGAAGCCTGCGGTATTACCCTTAACGAATACATCCTTCCACTGGAGGCCAACCATCCAAGACCAGATGTCGCCATCTCCTTCTTGGTTGCCAACTACAGCTTTAGCAGGAGCTGCATTGATTGGATTGGAGTAGTTGGTGTAGCTGAAACCAGCAGAAATCGAGGGGACCCAAGCCGCGTCCATAGGCTCCCAGAAGCCCGCAACAGAAACACTGTTGCTAGCTTGTCCATCATCGAGCGTACGTGGGCCGCTGCCAGTGTTGGGATCACGGAGACGAGCATTTTCCGAACCATAGCGATAAGCAACTGCAGCGCCCCAGTTTTGCCCCTTAACACCCAACTGAGCCAGAACGTTTTGGGCGCTTTCAGAGCTGAAAGCACCTACGGTTGAATCTGCATAGAACGCTTCTGCCGCATCCTGAGATACCCAGTTCAGGTCGAAAGAAACAAAAGGCTTGCCCTTTTTGACATTCTGCTTCCAGGAGAAGCCAGCACCAGCGCCAGTTGCCTTGTTGTAGGTGCCAGTGGCACCGGCAAGGTTGAAGAAGTCAAGGACATCAGATTTGAAAGCCGTTGGGATGAACGACAACATCTCAGTGTTTCTAACCACTGCACCCGCAGTAAGCTTGACCTCCTTTCCTACAGGAAAGGTGTAGAAAAGGCGATCGATAAAGATTGACCCATCACCTTCTTCTGCTTTGTCAAGCTTGAAGACATTGCCGCTGCTGCCAAAAGGATCAGCAGAGAAGTTACCACTACGAAGACGCGTACGCAGTAAATCCTTGCCGCTAAAACTTGTATCAAAGCTCAGACGAGCATCGTAGTTAAAAGTAGTTTTATTAAAATTTTGCCTTTCTTTTTTGTCAACCAGTTTGCCATCCGTAATCGTCTGGCCGGTTGTTACATTGGCAGCCCACTTATCAACACCACCGATAATCATGCTCACTTCACCACGCAGCTTGGTGGTGGTGGAGAACTGCTGGGCCTCCAGCTTGCCCACCTTCTTCTCCAGGCCAGTGACGCGGCCGGTGAGGGCGGCGAGCTCAGTCTTGAATTCATCCATCAAACGCTGCAGTTCGTCGGTCACTTCGGTGACGCGATCGAGACAGGCGTTGAGCAGGGCAGCCGCTTCGAAGCGGGTCATGGCCTGGCCGCCTTTGTAGGTGCCGTTGGGGTAGCCGGCCACGCAGCCGTACTTCTCCACCAGGTTGCTCAGAGCCTGGTAAGCCCAGTCGGTGGGCTGAACGTCGGAAAACTGGGTGACGCTGGTGACTTGGTTCTTGGATTCCCAAGCGCGGAAGCGATCAACGTCTTGCTGTTGCATGTAGTCGTTGATGGCGGCAGCGCCATTCAACGAAGCCAGCTCTTGAGCCGAAGCGGCCATGGGAGCCATCATGCCGGTGCCAGCTAGAGCCAGCAGCAGCTTTTTGGAAAGATTCATCGGGTCCTCACACCGATAGGGATGACTTCACAAAGGAAGTCGAGGGCATGTTATCGATGAAGCAAGGCCAAAACGAGCAACCAGACGACATAAACAATGTGTCCTGAGACACATTTTACTAGCCAAGCCAGGCCTGGGCACGCCTTAAGCCAGCGCCAACCCAGGATCGGGGCCCAGCAGGCAGCGGCTCCGCCAGCAGAGCAAGCCGCAGACGGCGGCGCTGGCGGTGGGGCAACAACTCATCCACCAGCTCGCGCCACTGCAGCCAGCAATGACGTTGGTGTTGCACCAGCAGCCACTCCAGTTGGGGCATGGAGTCTTCAAACCGTCCTGGCACTTGATCGTGGATGGCGCTTTGCAGCACCTGCAGATCATTCCACTCCCCCAGCAACTCCTGGCCCTGCTTGAAGCGGCCAATCCAAGGCGCCGTGGCGGCACCTTGCAAGGGAGCAAGATTTTCCAGCAGATAACGCACCTGCTTGAGCTGACGGCGCAGCTCATGCAACTGCTCGGTTTCAGCAGCATTCTTTTGAACCGAATCCTTGCTGATCTGCCAACCCGGATGCAGAAAAAGAGCCGAAACTGCGGGCCCCTGCCACTCCACCACCCACTGTGAGATCGGTTGCTCACCAAGCGACGTGAAGGCGGGCTCCTTCAGCCAGCGCTGTAGCTGACCCAACCCCTCTAGATAGGAGCGGCTTTGCAGCACCTCCACCACATGGCCGTGGGCTAGCTGACGCTCGCGGCGCAACTGCCTGAGCACCGGGCGCAGGGCCTTCACCTCCGCTGCCGGCAACTGCGGCAGGAAGCCATCTTCGAGGCGTTCGCGCAAAACATCTAGATCCCGGGCCATCCCCAAACGGCGCACCCATTTGGCTAGGCGCTGATCATTAACAGCAGCTGGCAGCTGCAGGGCCGGCTCAAACTGAATCAAGGTCGTGCGCAGCCGACGCATAGCTACCCGCATCTGATGCAGCGGCTCACTGCCCTCTCCTGACGCAACCGGCGCCTGCAACTGCACCAGCTTGGCGACCTGTTTCTGGACCAGCTCCCGTGCAAAGGCACCACTGGCCAAACCGCGGCAGCGATCCATCAACACCATGCGGAACTCAACGGAATTCTGGCTTTTTGATGCTATCTAGGCTGCGCTGCAGAGCTTGGCCGGTGGTGAGACCTACCGGTAAATCGCCGCCAAAAGCCGTGCCAAGCACATGGCGGTAGAGCTTGCTTTCCACCAAGCGGTAGGTGCTGGAGGGCATGGGGATATATCCCGCCTGCTTAACCAGCTTCAAACCATTTTGCATTGTATAGGTAACAAATTTACGCAGTTCGGGCTGGCTACGCAGTGCCTGATCGTTCACGTAGATAAAGAGAGGCCTGGATAGGGGCACATAGCTCTCCTTCTGAACCGACTGCGGGGACGGATAGGCAGGACCATTAGTGCCCACAACGCTGAGGGCCTTTAAGCGCTTGCTATTGGCTTGGAAGTAGGCATAGCCAAAGTAGCCAAGAGCATCAGGGTTGCCAGCTACGCAGGCAACCAGATCGTTGTCATTTTCGCTGGTAAATACATCGGCGCGGGAATTTTTATCATTGCCGTTTATAGCCTTATTGAAATAGTCGAATGTGCCGGAATCCTTGCCAGGGCCGCAGAGCCGAATCGGGCGATCAGGCCAATCCAGGTTCACCTGGCTCCAGCGAGTCACCTTGCCAGCAGCCGCCTGGCTCCAGAGGCGGGAGAGCTCGGCGATGGTGATGCGGGTAGCCCAGGTGTTTTTAGGATTTACCACCACCGTGATCGCATCAAAACCAATCGGCAATTCCAGGAAACGCACCCCTTTGGCGGCGCAAGCCTTGAGCTCCTTGGCGCTGATGGGGCGGGAAGCGTTAGCGAGGAAAAGCTGCCCGCTACAAAACTGGCGGAAGCCCGCAGAGGTGCCCGTTTCCTTGAGCTCAAAGCGCACCTGGCGGTTAGCACCAGCTTTTTGATAGGCCTGAATAGCTGCCTGCATCACCGGAAACACGGTGCTGGAGCCGCCGATGCGCAGCGGAGCCGGAGTCGCCGCCTGGGCAACCCCCAGGGGCAACAGCGGCAGGAGAGCCAGAGGAAGCCAGGCAAAGCGCAAGACAGGGCGCATAACGGTCACAACCACAACAGAACTCTGGGCGATCCGAGGGCTTTTAGGGGTTAAGGCCAGGTTGTGGCTTCAGCGCGGTGCCGTCCAATCCGCAAACCAACCACGGCGCCACAGCCAGTAGGTCTGGATCACGGCCACGATTGACATCAACAGCAGACAATAGAAGTAGCCAAGATGCCAGCGCAGCTCAGGCATGTTGGCAAAGTTCATGCCATAAATCCCTGCGATGAAGGTGAGCGGCGCGAAGATGCTGGTGAGGATGGTGAGGGTTTTCATCACCTGGTTCATCCTGTTGCCCACACTCGCCGCATAGGCCTGGGTGATGGCATCACATTGGTGGCGCAACAACTCACAGTTTTCAAACAGCAGCTCCACCAGATCGGCCATCTCCTGAAAGCCAACCAGGGCATCGGCGCCGAGTAGCTGCTGCCCTTGGCGCAGCAGCACCCGGATCTGGTGGCGCAGGGGCCACACCTGGTTGCGAATCGTGCGCAGGTTGCTGCGATGCACAAAAGCCCGAGCCAATAACTTCGGCTTGGGGTCCCGCAGGGCAGCTTCTTCCAAATCGTCGAGGCGATTGGCGATCTGCTCAAGCATGGGGAAAAGGGCATCGAGCAACTCATCCACCAGGAAGTGGAGAATGTCATCTAGGTCGCGATGCTCCACCGCACCCACCCTGGATTCCAGCCAAGCGGTGAGCTCCGGAAACGACTCCCCCGCCGGCGCTTCCTCAAAGGTGACCAGCAGGTTGGGCAGCAGCAGCAAACCCACCTGGGAGCTGAGCAGGTGCAAAGGATCACGCGCAAAGCTGAGCCGGTGCAGCACCACGATCACGGCCTCCCCTAGCCCATCAACCCGCGAGCGCTGGGGCACCTCCAGCAGGGGAGGCAGCAGCATGCGAGGCACTTGGACGATGTCGAGCATGGCCTCAACTGCCCCTGGATCGCCCAGGCCCATCACCCGCAGCCAGATGGGATAGCCGAGCTCCTGCAAGGGCAAAAGTTCGGCAGGGTTGTGCAGGGAAATCAGCCGGGGGCCGTCTGGCTCAAACAACACAGCGCTGAAACAACTGCGGTGCCGCCCGCCAGAGACGTAGAGGTGGACCGGCAAATTGGCAGGCCGCTCCTCCAGCAGGTGGGAATTCAGAGCACCAGGGGTGGGGCGCAGCACGTTGGTGTCAGATCAGGAGCCTGCCAGCGGAACAAGAGTTGGCCACCGGCAACGATGCTGGCCTGGATCAGCAGACACATCACCACCTGTAGCCACCTACCACCCGTGGACTGATCCATGAGAGCGCAGATCGGAGGATTTGGCATGTTGCGGCCCCCGACCTGATGCCGCCGGTGCTCCTGACGACAGCGAAGCGCCCTTCAACACTCCTTAATCGAATCCTTCTAAATTGACCCGAGTTCAGCAAACTCCAGTGACCAGCGCGGGGCCCAGGCCCACCCCATCCGATCCGGAAGCCATCGCCGACGGCCTGAGCTCGCCCATGGAACCCCATTCCGCCTACCGGGGCTCCGATTGGACCCCCCAGCGTTTGATGTTTCACCAAAACCTCGAATCATTTGCCGAGAGGGTCGGGCTTGTGGTGGGCCTGCAAAGCAATGGCAAGGTGAGTCAGGAGCAGGCCTACGCCGAAATCCGCCGCATCTGGAAGGATCTCAAGGACAGCAAGGACACCCTGCTCAACCTCCCGAAGCAGAGCTGAGCACTAAATCACTAAGCATTAATACCGCTGTCCAGGCGCTGGCGCCGCAGCCGCCTCTCTTTAGGGTCTGAGCATCGATTTTAGTCTGGCTTGGATCCTGTCTCCCAGTTCCCCCTGGTGTTCCACGACCAGCAAGCGGTCGTGGATTTGGATCCCCAGGCCCTAGCTACCAAGCTGGCCCAGCACTTTCCTGTAGAGGATTTTGCCCCTCGCAACCCCTTGCACAATCCGTTTCGGCACCGGGCCAGCACTGCCGTGGCTGGAGACCTCACCCTCACCTCTGGATATACAAGCCCTATCCATGGCCGCATCGGTGATAACCCCGGCGTAGGCGCAATCAATATCTGCTACCAGGGGGAGTCTTCCTACGGAGTTGATGGAAACACCTTCCACATTCACGCTGAAGCACCCCTCTACTTCAACCCTGGCTTCTCTTACAACTACACCACTGGGCACTACAACGGGCTGGTGCTGCACGTAGACCTACAGAGATTGCAGGACACGGCCGCTGCCATCGGCGGCATGGGGCTCTCCAGTCGACGCTTTGCCGCCGATCTCCAGCGTCCCCAGGTGCTCTCGATGACCGAGGAGCGGCAGGCCACACTGCTGATCACCTTGCGCCGGGCCTTTGCCCTGCTGGATGCGCCGGAGCTGCAAGCCCGTGGCGATCTGGAGGTGCTGCAGATAGATGACCTCATCTATCGCATCCTGGCCCTGGCCCTCTGCCCCCAACTCGATGGCGGTGAGGGAAAGGGCCTCTCCAGGGAGCTGATCCTCGAAGACCTGCTGGAGTGGATTGGGGCCAATCTGCAATCACCAATCAACCTCACGCAGCTGGAGCAACGCAGCGGCTATTCGAGACGCAACCTGCAGCTCGCCTTCAGCAAGCGCTTCGGTTGCGGACCAATCCAATGGATCCGCCGCCAGCGCCTTGGCTTAGCCCGGCAGCACCTGCTCAACCCCTCTCCAAGCGACAGCGTTGCCGGCATCTCCTCAACACTGGGCTTTAGCAACCTCTCCTCCTTCAGCCGCGACTTCCACAACACCTATGGCATTCGCCCCTCAGAGATGTTGCGTGAAGGGCGGCGCCTACACGGCTAAGCCCTTCCATAAGGGTTCACACCGCTTCGGTCACCTCCCGTTTGAGCAGGGCGTAGAGGTAATCGGGTTCCTTGTAGCGGGTGGGTAGGCAGGAGTGGAGCAGGCTGAGTCGGTCCCAGGCCACGGTGCGCTTGATCGCCTCCAAACTGCGCCCTTCCCGGATCAGTAGCCGCAGGGCTTTACAGCAGCCGGAGTAACCAGCTTCCAATGCTCCGATCGTGGGCTTGGGGGCAACGGTCATGCTGGGAAGGTTCGGAAGGATGCTCGCCGGCGAGCTCAAGCCAACGCTAAACAGAGGGCTGGGTGCCCGAGGCAACACTGCCTTCCCGACACGAATCCTTACCAGTTCCACCACCACCGATCCCGCGCCATGCCGAGCCAGCAGCTGAGCCTGCGTCAACCCGATGACTGGCATGTGCATCTGCGGGATGGCTCCATGCTCCAGGCCGTCGCCCTGGCTACGGCCCGCCAGTTCGCCCGGGCGATCGTGATGCCAAATCTGAGCCCGCCTATCACTACTGCGGCGGCAGCCGAGGCCTATCGCCGCCGCATCCGCGAAGCCTTGCCCGACGGCAGTCGCTTCGAACCACTGCTAACGGCATACCTCACCGATGCCATCGATCCAGCTGAAATCGAACGGGGCTTCCGCCAGGGGGCCTGGGTGGCCTGCAAGCTCTACCCGGCCCATGCCACCACCAATTCAGCCGCCGGCGTCAGCTCAATCGAGGCGCTCACGCCCGTGTTCGATACCCTCGAGCGCATCGGCATGCCCCTGCTGATCCACGGCGAAGTAACCAGCGCCGATATCGACATTTTTGACCGGGAGGCGGTTTTCATCGAGCGCCATTTGGCGCCCCTTCTGGAGCGCCACCCCGGCCTAAAGGTGGTGCTGGAGCACATCACCACCAGTGATGCGGTTGATTTTGTGCGCAGCGGCCCGGCCAACCTGGCGGCCACGATCACGCCCCACCACCTGCACATCAACCGCAACGCCATGTTTGCCGGCGGCCTGCGGCCCGACCTCTACTGCCTGCCGGTGGCCAAGCGGGAACTGCACCGCATCGCCCTGCGGGGCGCCGCCACCTCCGGCAACCCGAAGTTTTTCCTGGGCACCGATTCCGCACCCCATGCCCGCACTGCCAAGGAAGCGGCCTGCGGCTGCGCTGGCATCTTCAATGCCCCATTTGCGTTGGAGAGCTACGCGGCGGTTTTTGAGGAGGAGAATGCCCTGGAGAGGCTGGAAGGCTTTGCCTCGGAGTTTGGGCCCCGGTTTTATGGGCTACCGCTCAACGAGGCCACGGTCACCCTGGAGCGGCAGCCCCTGGAGGTGCCCAGCCGGCTCCACCTCAATGATGCGGCAGGCACCGCCGTCGAACTGGTGCCCTTCCATGCTGGAGAAACCCTGCCCTGGCGATTGTTAAAGCCCTGAGAAGCCGAGCAGCTGCCGGCAGTGCTAAGGCAAGACTTGCAACGCTATGCCTAATACAGGCCTGCACCCGATCGCATGACCCACGCCCTGGTGGTGAACACGGGCAGCTCCAGCGTCAAGCTGGCCCTCTGCGATCCGAGCGGCCGACGGCTCTGGCAGGAGCAGCGCAGCTGGGGCGTGCCCCAGGCGGATTCGGGCAGCCAGCAACTAGCTGAACTACTGGAGCAGTGGCTCTCCCCCCTGCTCTCTGCCCTTGAGCCCCAACCCCAGCTTGTAATACACCGGATCGTGCACGGTGGTGCCCACTTCAGCGCTCCAACACTGCTGAGCTCCCAGGTGCTGGCGGAGCTAGCAAACCTGGTGCCCCTGGCCCCACTGCACAACGGTCCAGCACTAGAGGCCATCAACTGGCTGCAGGACCAACTGGAGGGCAGCGCCATCCAGCAGTGGGCCTGCTTCGATACCTCCTTCCACGCCAGCCTCAGCGAAGCTGCCTCCACCTACGCCATCCCGGCACCCTGGCGCCAGCAGGGCCTGCGCCGCTTTGGCTTCCACGGCCTCAACCACCAGCACGTGGGTGAAACGGTGGCGGCCCGAGAGCCAGACATACGCCGCCTGATCAGCTGCCATCTCGGCGCCGGCTGCTCCCTCTGCGCGATCGAAATCGATCACCAGGGCCAGCCGCGCAGCATCGACACCACGATGGGCTTCACGCCGCTGGAGGGGCTGGTGATGGCCAGCCGCAGCGGCAGCGTGGATCCAGGGCTGCTGCTGCACCTGCTGCGCCAGGGCATGGGCGTCTCCGAACTACATACGGCACTAAATCGCCAAAGCGGCCTGCTGGGGTTATCCGAGCTCAGCGGAGACATGCGGGAGCTGCGCCTCCAGGCTGGCGAGGGCCACCGCGGCGCCCAGCTGGCAATTGCGGTGTTCCGCCACCGGCTACTGCAAGGAATTGGGGCCATGGCAGCCAGCCTTGGAGGCGTGCAGGCCATCGCCCTCAGCGGCGGCATAGGCGAACACGACGACGCCCTCGCCACCGAACTAGAGCAGGCCCTGGCCTGGTTGCCGGGGCTGCGCTGGCTGCGGGTGGCCGCCGATGAGGAAGGGTTGATGGTGCGGCTGATTGCAAAGAGCTGTGTCACCAGCCGGCGGACAGGCCAACGGCTGGCTTAGCAACGAGCCGAAACAGCCTGCGGGCGATGGGCTTCTTCGTAAAACTCACCGACGCCATCGCCGACCGCCAGTCGCTGCTGGTGACCGGGCTTGATCCCAACCCGGAGATGTTGCAGAGCTGGGCAGCGCGGCGGGGCCTGGCGGGCCGCTCCTTCCTGAGCCAGGCCCGCCACTGGATAAAGGCGGTGATCGAGGCCACAGGGCCCCATGTGTGCGCCTACAAGCCCAGCCTGGGTTTTTATCAGGCCCTGGGGCCGGTGGGACTGGAGCTGCTGCTGGAGGTGCGCGACCTGGTGCCCCGCGATCTCCCCCTGATCATCGACGCCAAACACGGTGATCTCAACTCCTCCTCGGCCCTGGCCCACTACCTGTTTAAAGATCTGGGCGCCGATGCGGTGACCCTCTCCCCCCTGGCTGGCCAGGACATCGCTGCCCCCTTCCTGCTCTATCCAGACAAGGCCGTGGTGATGACCTGCCACAGCTCAAACCAGGCGGCGCGCCAGATCCAGCACTACCCCAATGAGGAGACACCGCTCTACCTGCAGATTGTGCGCGAAACCCAGCTGTGGGCCACCCCCGACCAGCTGCTGCTGGAGGTGGGCACCAGTGATCCGCAAATCCTGGCGCGGGTGCGGGCCGAAGCGCCCGAGCGCTTCTTGATCCTGCGCAGCCTCTGGGGGGAAGAGGAAAAGCTCGACGCCATGCTGCAGGCCGGCCTGGGGGCCGCCGCCGATGGGCTCCTGCTGCCCCTACCTCAAAACCTGCTTGTAGAAGACGACATGGCCAGCCGAGCCGAGGCCCTTAAACAGCAGATCACGGCGAAGCGACAACAGTGGCTGGAAAATCAGGACAAAGGCAACGCTGATACCTGTGCCCTGTGGCTCCCTGAGCAACAACCAAGCGCCGACCCGCTCGAGAGCCTGATTGTTGATCTGTTCGACATCGGCTGCCTGCTATTCGGCGATTACGTACAAGCCTCGGGCGCGGTCTTCAACTACTACGTCGATCTGCGCCAGATCATCTCCGACCCAAACCTGTTCCACCGGGTGCTCCACGCCTATGCCGGCAAGCTGCAGGGCCTCGAATTTGACCGCATCGCCGGCATCCCCTACGGCTCCCTGCCCACCGCCACTGGGCTTTCGCTGCAACTGCACAAGCCGCTGATCTATCCCCGCAAGGAGGTGAAGGCCCACGGCGCCAGGCGCCTGATCGAGGGCGATTTCGAGGAGGGCGACCGGGTGGTGGTGGTAGACGACATCTTGATCACCGGCGGCAGCGTCCTTGAGGGCATCGGCAAGTTGGAGAGCTCGGGTCTGAAGGTGCAGGACGTGGTGGTGTTCATCGACCATGGCGGCGACCATGACCGCCGCGCCCGGGAGCGGCTGGCGGCGGCGGGCTACAACTGCCATTCCGTGCTGGACATCGCCCAAATCACCGCCGTGCTGCAGCGGGCCGGCCGGCTCAGCGATGCCCAGGCCGCAAGCCTCGGCTCGAGTCACGACCACTCAGCCCAGCCGTGATCGCGACCCTCTTTGCCCAGGCACCCCTCTTTGCTCAGGCACCCCTCTTTGCCCAAGCACCAGGTCTTAATGGGGTGCCCTTGGAGGGCCAGCTGCTGTTCATCGGCCTGCTGTTTCTCGGCACCTTGGCGATCAGCCGTTTCTCAGTCCAGATCGGAATCCCAGCGATTCTCGGGGTGCTGCTACTGGGCCTAGCGATCAACATCCAAAGCCTCAACGTCTCCCATGAACAGGCCGAAAGCCTGTTTGTATTCGCCCTGGCTCTACTGCTTTTCTATGCGGGGCTGAAAACGGATATAAAAACTATCCGGGGCTTTTTGAAATATGGCCTGGCCCTGGCGGTAGGGGGGGTGGCGATTGCCACCGGTCTGCTGGCCGCCCTGATCTGGCTGCTTTCCTCCGCTGGAGGAAACCAACTGGCACCAGGACTCAGCAACACCATGCCCCTGGGGGCTGCCCTGCTGATTGCCGCCTGCCTGGGCTCCACCGATGCCGGAGCCACCATCAACGTGCTGAGTTCGGTGCGGCACCTGGTGCCAGAGCGGCTCAGGCACCTACTCGAATTCGAATCTTCGGTCAATGACCCAACCGCCCTGCTGATGTTTGGCCTGATCGTGGGGCTGTTCAGCACCTCCAGCGCCGGCGCCAGCCTCGAGCAAGCAGCCCCTATTGCAGTGATTCTCAACGGCTTGCGCAATTTCATACAACAGGTGGGCGGCGGATTAATCGTGGGGGCTCTATTCGGCTATGTGGCCAAATTCGTGATCAATGAGCTTGCTTACGACAAATCCCAGCTACTTATTGTCGCCATATCGCTTGCCCTAGTGGATTATGGTTGTAGCCATTTCCTAGGGGGATCTGGCTTTATTTCGGTATACGTCACTGGAGCGATGATGAGCAACATGATCTATCGCCAAGCCGATATAAATCACGAATCAATTCAGGAGGTACTGCTGCCTTTCAACGCCATGGCTGAGATCTGTATCTTTTTGATCTTCGGTCTACTGATAAATCCAAGCAGCCTGCTGCCCGCCCTGCCTGTTGGCCTGACAACGGCGGCAGTGTTGATGCTGGTGGTGCGACCAATCAGCGTCTTGGTATTCCAACCCCTCTCCCCCTTACGCTGGCAAGACAGCGTGCTGGTGTCTTGGTGTGGGCTTAGGGGGGCAGTGCCTTTGGCCCTCTCTTACAGCGCGGTCGATCAGATCGGCTACCTACGCGGTGTCGACCCAAGCTCCGTCGTTGCCCTAGGTCAAAACGCTCAAAGCATCGTGTTCATTGTGGTGCTGATCAACCTGCTAGCCCAAGGCCTCACCCTGCCGTGGCTCTGCCGCCGGCTCAACCTGATATCAGCGCCACCTGAAGCCGTAGGGTTGTAGTCGCGTCTTTGCAACTCCTGGACGCCCACCCGTGCGATGAGCAGCAGTCAGGGACTCACCATCGGGGAGCTGGAAGCCAATTATTCGCTTTATTGCAAGGCACTGAGGCTGCTCCTAAAGGAGGGGAAAACCGTAGCTGCCATTCAGCGCACCGTCTGCTGGAGCCGTTTGGAGCAACTGCATATCTGCCTACCTAGTCGCTATAAAGCGCCTGACTATCTCTGCGTTGTGCTGAAGCGCGATCTCGGCTGATCATTAATCCCGGCCCGAGCAGCGCAACGCAAAGGCTCCCATGAAATCGATCTCAGATCCCTTTCTACGCCGGCCCGTGCTCACCCTGGTGGTGAGCCTGCTGGTGCTGTTGATAGGGCTGGTGTGTTTACCCCTACTGCAGGTGGAAAACCTGCCGCCGATTGCTCCCAGCCGAGTCACGGTGCGGGCCACATACCCAGGCGCCGGCCCAGAGGTGGTGGAGCAGGGGGTCACCGCCCTGCTGGAGCAACAGCTCAACGGCCTCGAGCGGCTCGACAGTATCCGCTCCACCAGCTCAGCCAACGGCAGCTCCATCACCCTGGGATTCGAGGGCGGCGACCCCGAGCTCAATCAGATCAACACCCAGAACGAAGTGGCGGTGGTGACCCGCCAGCTGCCAGCACCGGTGGCACGCTTCGGGGTGCAGGTGCGGCGCAGCTCCGACGACCTGCTGATGGTGCTGAGCTTCAGTGCTGATCCCAAGCTCTATGGCGAAACCTTTTTGAGCGGCTGGCTCGATCAGGTGGTGAAAGAGAGGCTGCAGCGGGTGCCAGGGGTGGGCAACGTCACCCTTTCAGGTGGCAGCAGCCTGGCCTTCAGGCTCTGGCTCAACCCGGCCCAACTCGAGGAGCGAGGCCTCACCATTACCGATGTGCGAACGGCCCTGCAGCAGCAAAACGTGCTGGCTGCCTTGGGCCAAATGGGTGAAGCACCCAGCCCCAGCGGCCAGGAGCTCACCCTGCCGCTGCGCATGGAGGGGCGCCTGCGCAGTCCGGCGGAATTGGAGCAGCTAGTGGTGGCCCGCAGCACTAATGGCGGCGTCACCCTGCTGCGGGATGTGGGCCGGGTGAGCCTGGGCAGCGAGAGCTACGACACGATCGCCACCAACCTGCAGGGCAGACCAGTGGTAGCGGTGGTGATCAACCAGCGTGACGGCAGCAACGCCATCACCGTGAGCGAAGCGGTGAATGCAGCCCTAATAGAGCTCGCACCCCAATTTCCGCCCGGGGTGGATCAGCAGCTGATTGTTGATGAGGCCGATTTCGTGCGCGGCAGCATCCAGGGCACCCTCGACAGCCTGCGCGATGCGGTGTTGCTGGTGTTCTTAGTGCTACTTCTTGGCCTTGGCAACAGCCGCCTCGCCCTTATCACAGCTACCGCAGTGCCAGTGGCCTTGATCGGCTCGTTGAGCGTGCTGAAGCTTGCCGGCCAATCACTCAACACCCTCACCCTGTTTGGCTTGGTGCTGGCCTCTGGGCTGGTGGTGGACGACGCCATCGTGGTGAGCGAGGACATTGGCCGCCGGCTAGAGGCTGGCAAGCCGCCCCTACAAGCCGCCCGCGAAGCCATGGCCGAGCTGGGCGGGGCCGTGGTAGCCACCTCCCTAGCCCTGGTGGTGGTGTTCATCCCGGTGCTGGGCCTGGGGGGCAGTCTTGGCCGCCTATACGCCCCGATCGCAATCACGATCAGCGGCGCCATTGCCTTCTCCACCCTGAATGCCCTGAGCTTCACGCCGGTGGCCAGCAGTCGCCTACTAAACCCCAAGCGACGCGAACCGGCCTGGTTGCTGCGTTGGATCGACCCGCCGCGGCGCTGGCTCGAGGGACTGGAGGTGCCCTACGGGCGCTGGCTGGCCTGGACTATGGAGCGGCGGCGGCTGGTGATGTCCCTGCTACTGGCTGGCCTAGTGATCACGGGATTCGCCCTGCAAGCCCTGCCCAAAGCCTTCATCCCCCAGGAAGACAACGGTCAGCTGCGCGGGGTTGTGATTCTGGCCGATGGCGTCGGACTACAACAAACCCAACGGGTGCTGGAGCAGGTGCGCCAGGTGGTGGCCGACGAGCCGCTGATCACTCGGGCCACCTTTTATGCAGGACGCTCCTTTGGAGACAGCAGCCCCAATAAGGGCATCTTCTATCTGCGTTTGGCGCCGATCGAGCAGCGCCGCAGCGCCGAGGCAGCTACTAGGGCCGTGGGACAGCGACTCAATGGCGAGTTGCGCCGCAGCATCACCGGTGCAGTGGTGCAGCTCAGCGAGGCCCCCTCCGTGCGTGGTTTTAGTGCCGAGGGCGGGCTCGAGCTCGAACTACTGGACAACAGCAACGGTCAACTCAGCCTCTCTGACTTCGAGCAGCAAGCCCAGGCCTTGATCAGCGCCGCCCAAGCCACCAATCGCTTTGAACGGGTTTCAACCCGCTTCACAGCCGGTGCCCCCCTGGTGCAGCTCGTGCCAGATCGGCTGCAGATGGCCTCCCTCGGGGTAGATCTCAGCACCGTGGTCGACACCCTTGGAGCCAGCTTCGGCAGTGACTACGTCAACGACAGCTTCGAGAGCGACCAGGTGCGCAAGGTGATTGTGCAACTCGACGGCGCCTCGCGCCGGAGCGCCGATGACGTGCTCGCCCTGCAGGTGAAAACCCGTGACGGCCAGCTGATCCCCCTGGCCCAATTGGTGCGGATCGAACAAGAAACGGGCCCAACCTCGATCAACCACACCCGGCTGGTGCGTTCGATCAGCATCCGGGCCCTGCCCCGCCCTGGCGTGAGCAGTGGCCAGGCCATGGCCAGCCTGATGGAAGTGCAGCGGCAGCTGGGCGGCAGCACCGAATTGGAATGGGCCGGCCTGGCTCGGGAAGAGTCGCGCGCCGGTGGCGGCAACGTGCGGGTGTTTGCCCTGGCGATCTTGGTGATGGTGCTGGTGCTGGCAGCCCTCTACGACAACTTTGCCGACCCCTTCATCATCCTGGTGACCGTGCCACTTGCAATGCTTGGGGCCATCGGCGGCCTGACGCTGCGGGGCCTGCCCCTAGACGTTTACGGCCAGATGGGCTTGCTGGTGCTGGTGAGCCTGGCTGCCAAAAACGGCATCTTGATAGTGGAGTTTGCCAACCAGCGCATGGCCGAAGGACTGGATCTAGACACGGCGATCCGGGGCGCCGCCATCGCCCGGCTAAGGCCGATTCTGCTTACGGCCATTTCCTCCCTGGCGGGCTTCGTGCCCCTGCTGCTGGCCAGCGGCTTCGGCTCAGGCAGCCGGGTGAGTATCGGCACGGTGGTGTTTTCGGGGCTACTGGTGGCCACCGTCCTCAGCCTGTTCGCGGTGCCGGTGGTTTACCGAATCGTCAAGGGCTGGGAACGGGGCCTGCCTAAGGCTGCTGGCGTGGGTTAGATCACCCATCCATCAATCGAAGCCGTCAGTCGAAACCCAGCAGGTCGAAAATCTCCCGATCCTTGAGGGATTCGGCCTCCAATGGCTCGACGTCATCGAGCATCCGGCGGGCCAGCTTGAGGTATTCCTCCTGCACCGCAACCACTTCCGGTGTGCTTTCCATCTCGAAGATGGTGCACTTCTTGAGGCGGGATTTACGAATCGCGTCCACGGTCTTGAAATGAGCCATGGTGCGCAGACCCGTACGGGCATTGAACTTGTCGATTTCGTCGGTCTCCTCAGAGCGGTTGGCGATCACACCACCGAGACGCACCTTGTAGTTCTTGGCCTTGGCATTGATGGCCTGCATGATCCGGTTCATCGCGAAGATCGAATCGAAATCGTTGGCAGTCACGATCAGGCAGTAGTGGGCGTGCTGAAGCGGTGCGGCAAAGCCACCACACACCACATCTCCCAACACATCAAAGATCACCACATCGGTTTCTTCGAGCAGGTGGTGCTCCTTGAGCAGCTTCACCGTTTGGCCAGTGACATATCCACCGCAACCCGTACCGGCCGGAGGCCCGCCGGATTCCACACACATCACCCCGTTGTAGCCCTCAAACACGAAGTCTTCGGGGCGCAACTCTTCAGTATGAAAATCAACCGTTTCGAGAATATCGATCACGGTGGGCACCATCCTCTTGGTTAGGGTAAAGGTGCTGTCGTGCTTGGGATCGCAACCGATCTGCAGCACCCGCTTACCCAGCTTCGAGAAGGCGGCCGACAGGTTGGAGGAGGTGGTGGATTTACCGATCCCACCTTTGCCATAAACCGCCAGTACTAAGGCACCCTCCTCGATAGCCATGGTGGGATCAAGGTGTACCTGCACGCTGCCCTCGCCATCGGGCTTGGAAGTGGCTGGAGGATTGAGTGTTGTGGTCATTGAAGTTGGGGAAACAGGAAAGATCGGAACCGAAACTCTTAGCTAAATAATTAAGGAGCGTCAGGGTCACCGCCGCAGCGCGGGCCTGCTATTGCCATCCCAGCCATCATGGAGCGAAATGGGCCTTGGCCTCATAAAGGGCTTCGCTGTCGATCAGAGCTAGGCCCTGCTCACGGGCGTAGGCCTCCGTGTTTTTACGCACCTTGCCCCGCACAAAGAAGGGGATCTTGGCCAGCTCAGCTTCACCATCCGGGCTCCAAACGATCACCCCATCGCCAGGAATGCTGGCTAACGCAGTGCCATTAGCTGGGGGAGCGGCAGTGGCAGTCGAAGTGGGCGGCTTGGCGGGGGCACTGGCGCCCTCCAAGTGGCTGAGGTGCCCATCCACGAATTCAAAATCGTGGCGGAACATGCCGATCAGGTGCTCCTCCAGACCCATCATCAGCGGGTGCACCCAGCTGTCGAAGATCACGTTTGCCCCCTCCCAGCCCATCTGGGGCGAGGTGCGCGCTGGCACATCCTGAACATGCAGCGGTGAGCTGATCACGGCGCAGGGGATGCCGAGGCGCTTGGCGCTGTGGCGCTCCATCTGGGTGCCCAGCACCAGCTCCGGTGCCGCCTCCGCCATCGCCGCCTCCACGGCAAGGTAGTCGTCTGAGATCAACGCCTCCAGGCCCAGCTCCTGGGCGGCCGCCCGCACCTCCCGGGCCTGCTCGCGGCTGTAGCTCCCCAGGCCCACCACCTTGAAGCCCAGCTCGCGGCTGGCGATGCGGGCTGCAGCGATGGCGTGGGTGGCATCACCAAAAATGAACACCCGCTTACCGGTGAGGTAGGTGGAGTCCACCGAGCGCGAATACCAAGGCAGCCGCGAGCGCTGTTCAGCGGCGCAGGTGCCGTCGGCTGCGGTTTCAAGCTCAGCGGGCAGCTCCAAACCCAGCACCCCGTGCAGCTCCCGCAAAAAGGCGGCCGTAGCGCCGATACCGATCGGCACTGTCTTCACCGTCTGCATGCCGAAGCTGCGCTCCAGCCAGCTGCATACCGGGCCCGCCAGCTCGGGATAGAGGCTCACATTGGCGTCAGCGGTGGGGATCCGCATGAGGTCGGCCGGACGGGCCCCCAGGGGCGCCACCACCGCCACATCAATGCCGTAGCCAGCCAGCAACTGGCTGATCTCTCCCACATCGTCGCGGCAACGGAAACCCAGCAGGCTTGGGCCTAGCAGATTCACCCGGGGCCGCCGGCCCTCGGCACGCCAGCGAGTCGGATCGGGCTTGGGCTCGCCGGGCGGAGGCACCTGGGCCTTGAGCAGGCCTCGCACCAGTTGATAGAGGGTTTCAGCGCCGCCCCAGTTCTCCTTTTTGGAGTAGGCCGGCAGTTCCAGACTCACCACAGGGATGCCGCCCAGGTCCATGGTCGCCGCCAGGGAGCCAGGTTGGTCCTGGATAAGTTCGGCCGTGCAGCTCTCGCCTACCAGCAGCGCCTCGGGCTGGAAGCGCTCCACGGCTGCAGCGATCGAACTCTTCACCAGCTCGGCGGTATCGCCACCCAGGTCGCGGGCTTGGAAGGTGGTGTAGGTAACGGGCGGGCGCCGGTCCCGCCGTTCAATCATCGTGAACAGCAGATCGGCATAGGTGTCGCCCTGGGGGGCGTGCAGCACGTAGTGAACCCCCTCCATCGAGGCGGCTATGCGCATGGCACCCACATGGGGGGGGCCTTCGTAGGTCCAGAGGGTGAGTTCCATGACTGATTAAAGGGACGGGTGGTCAGGAAAAGGAGAGGGCGGCGCGGCGGCGCAAGGAGCGGGCAAACAATTCGGCCAGATCACCGGCCTGGTCGCAACCGTGGATGGGGCTGAATACCAGCTCAATCGACCACTTGGTGGCGATGCCCTCGGCCTCCAGGGGATTGGCCAGGCCGAGGCCACACACCACAAGATCTGGCCGCTCGGCGCGGACCCGCTCCAGCTGGCGTTCCACGTCTTGCCCCTCCGTAATACGGGTGCCAGGTGGCAACAGGGCCAGCTCCGCATCGAGCAGCTGGCGATCGAGGTAGGGCGTGCCCACCTCCACCAGCTCCATGCCGCACTCGCGCTGCAGGAACCTCGCCAAGGAGAGCTCCAGCTGGGAATCGGGCAGCAGAAAGAGCCGCTTACCGGCCAGTAGCTCCCGGTGGGGAGCGATGGCCCGCTGGCCCCGCTCCACCAAGGGATCGAGCACCTCTGCCACTAGGGCCGGCGCTACCCCGAAGGCAGCGGCACCCGCAGCCATCCAGGCCCGACTGCCCTCCACACCAAAGGGATAGGGAGCCGTAAGCAGTTGGCCGCCGCGGCTCACCAGGGCACGCGCTGTGGCCGAGAGGAATGGCTGGGCCAGCAGCACCCGGGTGCCGGGACCAATTGGGGGCAGCTCGGTGGAGCGCCGCGGCGGCAGGCTCGTGACCACCGGAATACCCAGGCGACCAAACAGCTGCACCAGCCGGTCTTCCACCGCATCGGCCAAGGTGCCGACGATCAACAGCTGATCGATCTCGCTGCTGGGCATCAGGGGAACCATCGCCAGCAGGGCCTGGTCTTCTCCCTGGGTGAAGGTGGTTTCGATGCCGCTGCCGCTGTAGTTCAGCACCATTACCCGGCCTGTCAGCTGGGTATTGAGGCGCTCGGCAGCCTTAGCAAGATCCAGCTTGATCACCTCGCTGGGGCACGAGCCCACCAGAAACAGGGTGCGGATTTCGGGGCGCCGCTCCAGCAGATCCTTCACCAGCCGGTCGAGCTCATCATTGGCATCGGCCAGGCCGGCCAGATCACGCTCCCCCAGAATCGCAGTGCCGAAGCGGGGTTCGGCAAAGATCATCACGCCGGCGGCGCTCTGAACCAGGTGGGCGCAGGTGCGGGAGCCCACCACTAGAAAAAAGGCATCCGGCATGCGCCGGTGCAGCCAGACAATCGAGGTGAGTCCGCAGAACACCTCCCGCTGACCGCTCTCCTTAAGCAGCTGTAGGGGCGGCTGCTCTGCCAAACCAGTTGTCATGTCACCAATCACCGAAGACGCGCCCATCCAGGCGACCCCTGCGGAAAGAACCTTTAAGGGTTAACGGAGCTGGCAGGCCAACTGTCGACAACGACTACAAATGTTCGGGATCAGCCCACAGGCCGTAACTTATTGAACTGGGTAATCTGGCTTCAGTGATCTGGCGCTACAGGTCCAGATCTAGATGCCCAAGCCCTTCTGGTCAATCGTCCCCAGACGACCACCCTCTCGGCGAGCGCGCAAACCCTGGCGGGCTCCCCTGTCGCTAGCAATGCTGGTGAATGCCGGCGCCATCGGCTACCACCTCAGTGAGGGGTGGGACTGGGGGGATTCCTACTGGATGGTGCTGATCACGCTCAGCACCCTGGGATTCAGCGACGGGCACACCCAGATCCTGAGCGCGGGTGGGCGGGTGGTCACCACCCTGCTGATCCTGGGCGGCTTGGTGGTGGTGCAGATCAGTATCCAAGGGGTGCTGGGTCTGTCTGAATCCGGGTACTTCCGGCGCCTGCGCGAGCGCCGATTCCGCAGTTGGCTATCCACCATGCATAACCATGTGATCCTTTGCGGCTATGGCCGCATCGGCCGCGAGATCGCCGAACAACTTGCCAGGGAAAACGTTCCCCTGCTGGTGGTGGAGATGGACGCGGAGCGCCGCGAGGCAGCCGAAGAGCGGGGGCTGGCCGTGCTGATGGCCGACGCCACCCTCGACGAAACCCTGCTGGATGCCGGCATCCACCGCTGCCGGGCCCTCGTGGCGGCCCTACCCAACAACGCATCCAACCTCTACGTAGTGCTGAGCGCCCGGGGTATGGCGCCCAACTGCCGGCTCATAGCCCGTTCCGACAGTGAGGAAGCGGAACGCAAGCTGCGCCTAGCCGGCGCCGATCAAGTGGTGAGCCCGTATGTCAGTGGGGGGCGCACCATGGCCGCCACCGCCCTACGGCCCCTGGCGGTGACCTTCATGGATCTTTTGGCTGGCTCTGGCTGCGAGGTAGAGGAATTTCTGCTCAGCAGCGACCCAGCTGACCTTGGCAGCCTCAATGGCGCATCCCTGGCGGAGCTCCAGCTCGGCTCGCGCTCTGGGGCCCTAGTGCTGGCGATCGTGCCGCCCAAGCCTGCAGACAACGATGTGCCGAAGCAGTACCGGGGCTCCCAATACTCCCTACAGCGGCCGGAATTGCTGGCAAATCCCGGGAGCGACACTCGCCTGGCCCCGGGCCAGATGCTTGTTGTGATGGGCAGTCAGGAGCAGCTGGACCGATTCACCAGTCTGCTTGGCACCGCCCTTAAAAGTGTGGACGTGATGTCGACATAACCCTTATGTCTGCAAAAACGGAAATTGAGCCAGGGCTCAATCGTCATAGACGAGGCAATTGACATCCGATGGGTTGAGATCACAGAACACCTCAAACGGTGTTGGAGCCTCGGTTTCCTCCGGATGGCGCACCTGAAAATCCTGCAGCTCCTTGATCTGCTGCTCAAGCTTGCGGGCAACGGCCTGATCTCCCCGCTCCGTGGCCTCCGCGAGAGCTGAGCGATAGGTCACCAACTGGTCAGCAATGCTCGACATGGCGCTGGCTCCCTGGAAAGGAGTTGAAAACGAACGGCTGAAAATTTAGTCCCGGCAAATGCCGGTGGGGCTATCCGATCCGTCAACGGCAACAGAAGATCTGATAAGTGTCAGTTTCCACACCAAAGCAGCCTCGTCAGCCATGGTGAAAGAAGCAATTTGAATTCCATGGCTGACGCTCCCTACCTGGTGGCCCTGGCCCTGGTGGAACTCGATGGCAAGCGGGCCCTGCCCCTCACTGGCAAGTCCCAGCCGCAAGACAGCGGCGGCGAACCCGGCGAAGCAGGCCGCACTCTGGCACTGGAGCTGCTCCTGAGGCTGTGGCAACGCAGTGACGAGGGGCCCCTGCGGCGGGCCGGTGCTGAAGACAGCCTGTTGCTCTTGGAGATGCCGCTCGAGGTGATGAGCGAGCGGTTGCCATTGATCAAGGCTGACTGGATCACCGGCGGCACAACTGATGAGTTGCTAGCCAGCCTGAAGCAACTAGCCAAGCGGCGCTGGCGGATCGGCATCGTCAAATACCAGCCCGCCACCTTCACGCCCTGGCCCTAAGCAGGCGCGACTGCGCTCAGAGGCGCTGGGCGCGGGACCAGGAAGCCGGAGAAAAGGCATGGCCCTGCTCCAGGGCAATCGCCACTACCGCATCGACACTGCCGGCGGCATCAACCCGGGCCCTGAGAGCTGTATCGGCATCAACCTTGACCATAAAGGCTGTGAGTTGGGCTTTCGACATGGCGATGCATGGCTTGGGACACCCCATCCCTAGCCAGGGTTTGGGCATCTGGCATCACACCGCTGGTCAAAGCACACGTCGTTAGGGGCGGTTTCAACAAACGGGTTGGGCGGCCCTGTATGGTGAAAAGTGATTCAAAGATTTCTCTCTAGCGAGCTGACCACTTTCTGTTGGGCCGTCGAAGGATCAATTCATAGTTTCTGAGTTCATGACCATTTACGTCGGCAATCTTTCCTTCGATGCAGAAGCGGAAGATGTCCAGCATCTGTTCAGCCAGTACGGACAGGTGAGCAAGTGCAGCCTTCCCCTTGACCGCGACACCGGCCGCAAGCGCGGTTTCGCCTTCGTCGAAATGGCCAACGAGGCCGAAGAGACCAAGGCAATTGAAGACCTCCAAGACGTTGAGTGGATGGGTCGCGCCATCCGCGTCAACAAAGCTGAGCCCCGCGGCAGCGGTGGTGGCGGTGGCGGCGGTCGCCGCGACTTCGGCGGTGGCGGTGGCTACAACGGTGGTGGCTACGGCGGTGGCGGCAGCCGCTACTGAGCCCCGCTCGCAAAGGTTGATTTCTGGGTCACTCCGGTGACCCATAGGCCGTCCCTACGGGGGCGGCTTTTTGATGGGAACCAACCGGCTTCCTAGCCTGAGCCCATGGCAAGCGCTCCCCCCTTGGTGCTGGTGCATGGTCTGTGGGACACGCCACGCCTGTTTGATCGCCTCAAAATCCAGCTGGATGGGCGACGATCTCCACTGCTGATCCCCTATCTACCCAATCGCCTTGGTGCCACTCCGATCCTGGAGCTAGCTCACCGTCTGGGCAGCCAAATCGAAGCAACCTTTGGTCCCCACACCCAAATCGATCTGCTGGGCTTCTCAATGGGCGGCGTGATCGGCCGTACCTGGATCCAACTTCAGGGCGGCCGATCCCGCACCCGCCGCTTCATCAGCGTCGGTAGCCCCCAGCAGGGCACTCTCACGGCTCAGCCCTGGCCCAGTTGGCTGCTGGCTGGCATCGCCGACATGAAGTGGGGCAGCCCGCTGCTGCGCCAGCTCAACACCAATCTCGAGGGGCTAGACGGCGTGGATTGCTGCAGCTTCTTCTGCGCTGCCGACCTGATGGTGCTGCCGGGTTGGCGCGCCGTATTGCCGCTGGGTCCACGGCAGCCCTTGCCCGTGCGCACCCACCAGCAGCTGCTGCAACATCCCGCGGCGCTGGAGCCACTGGTTGCTGAATTGCTGCGCCCCTGAACAGGACCCCGACCATGGCCCTAGTTACACCAGACCCCCTGGCTATTTCCCTGCTGGTGCGCTGGTTGCTGGGCTGGTTGCTGTGCCAGCCCATGCCAGCCCTGCCATGGCTGGCGCCGAGCGGTGAGCCGCGAGTGTCGGTATTAATTCCCGCCCGCAACGAGGCCCTCACCCTGCCCCGGCTATTGCAGGCCCTGGCCCTGCAGAGCCTGCAGCCCCTAGAGGTGATCGTGATCGACGACCACTCCAGCGACGCCACCGCAGCCCTTGCGGCCGCCGCGGGCGTCAAAGTGCTGGCATCAGAACCGCTGCCAGCGGGATGGTGCGGTAAAACCTGGGCGCTTCATCAAGGCGCCGCGGCAAGTTCTGGGGAGTTACTTGTTTTCCTAGATGCCGACACCGAACCCAACCCCAGCTTCCTGGCCCGCCTGATCGCCAACCAGCAGCGGCAGGGTGGACTGGTATCGGTTCAGCCCTTCCACCGCACCGAAAAGCCCTACGAACAACTCTCTGTGCTGTTCAACCTGGTGGGGTTGATGGCGGTTCCCCTGGGGGCAAACGGTGGGGTGGCCTTTGGCCCAGCGATGGTGACTAGCCGCTGCGACTACGACCGCATCGGCGGCCACGCCTCGGTGGCAGACAAGGTGGTCGAAGACTGGTTTTTGGCTCACCGCTATGAAGCAGCAGGACTGCCGGTAAGCGCTTTTTTAGGCCACGGCAGCCTGGCCTACCGCATGTATCCCGGCGGCCTTGGCGACATGGTGATTGGGTTTGACAAAAACTTCGCCACCGCCGCCGGTGAGGTGCACTGGCCCTGGATGCTTGCAGTGCTGCTATGGCTCTCGGGCCTGTTCTGGGCCGCTTGGTGCCTGCCCGCCGCCCTGCTGAACTGGCCGATGGTGGGGGACCACTCCCTCGCGCCCAACCTGGTGCTCTACGGCGGTTACGCCCTGCAACTACTGCTGATCACCCGCCGCATTGGCAGCTTTGGCTGGATCAATTTGGTGTTTCCGATTCCGGTGCTGTTTTTTCTGGGGGTGTTCCTGCTGGCAATCCTCAACCTGGAGCGGGGATCGATTAGCTGGAAAGGCCGCCAATTCCCCACCCGTTAGCCCGCCGCAGACAGGCCCTAGCCATCAATCCCTCTGAAACTCTGAAGGCTGGCGCGATTTTCGGCAATTGGATCCAGAATCTGGCCATGGCTGATCCCATCGCATCGGGTCGTTATCGCGTACGCGCTGCCGTAGAGCGCGAACAAAGCGTGCCGCTGCAAGTGCAAGCAGCTCGCTTCAACACCAGAGACGACGCAGAGACCTTCGCCCGTCTGGTAGCCCACGATCGACTCCAGAATGTGGTTGTCGAAAAGCTGGCACCAGGAGGTTGCTGGCTGCAGTTGAGCCTCGTGGCCTGCGCTTTTTAGCTATCAGCGCCGCGAGCAAGCAGGGCGTGGTTGCTGGGAATCCTCAGATCCCAGGCCCAGCCAAAACGCTCCAGCAGACGGATAAAGCGGTAGGTGGGATCGGGCAACAACCGCACTCGCCCTTGCCGCAAGGTGATGCCCTGACGCACCGAAGCTTGGAATGCGTGGTGGAGGTTGTGCCAGCCCTCGCCCAGGGTGATCACGGCCACAAATAGGTTGTTGCGGCTGGCATCTCCGGTGGCAAAGGGCTGATCGCCTTGCAGGTGAGCCAGGGAATTAACGCTGGCCACGCCGTGATACAGCACTGTTGTGCTTAGGCAGAAGGCCGCCAGCCAAGGCAGCCCGCCCAGCTGCCAAGACAGGCCGGCCAGCAGCAGCACGGGCACAAAATGGAGCCGGTCGATCAGGCGCAATACGGGATCGGCCTCCACATCGGCCGGCAGGGTTGCGGGGAAAAAACTCGAGGACAACAACCAACCAACCTGGGAGCGCCACAGGCCTCGCCATCCCGCTGAAGGAGCAAGGGGGGTATGGGGGTCGGCGCAAGTGTCGACGTGGCGGTGATGGGTTTGGTGGTGGGCCTTCCACCAGCTAGGGCCCATCTGACCTGCCGAAGCCCCAACAAAGGCACCGATCCAGGCAACGGGACGGGGCGCCTTGTAGCTGGAGTGGGTGATCAGGCGGTGATAGATCGCTGTGGTGGCAAGCATGCGCACCAAGTAGAGCCCCAAAGCCCATAGGGCTGCACCGAGGCTGAGACCGGTCCAAAAGAGCAGGAGGCAGCCAAGGTGGGCTGCAATGGTCAGGACGGGCCCGAGGGAGTACAGAAAGCGACGTAAACGGGGCACTCAGCCCACTCCCAGAATGGGTTTGAGCCTAGGAGGCAGAGCGCTGCAGCCTGAGTCAAAGCGGTGCGGGATCCCGCCGCAAGGCCACCATCTCCGGGACGAAAACAAAGGTGAGCTCATCGAGGCATTCGGCCTGTCCGTCGATGGCGCTGACACCACCAGCCACAAAATCGATCAACCGCTGGGCCTCGCTGCGCTCCATCGCCCCGGCTTGGACCAGCACGGTCTTGCGCTCGCGCAGGTGATGCACGATCCACTGCGCCTCCTCGAAGCGGGTGGGGTGAAACACCACCACTTCGGGCATCCATTCGTTGAATGGGCTGGGCATGCCTGGGGAAACCCCGCTGGCGGTGGGCCCTCAACGTATGGGGCTATTGCTGCATGTGCAAGGAGCCAGGGCGATCCAGATAGATGCGGAGGGTCCCAGGATTCAGCCGCTCCGCTGGCGCAGCAAACGATCAGCTTCGGCCCGCCGGCAAACCCGACGAAAGGGTGCAAGGCCAATGCCGAATAACTCCTCAAACAGCCGATTGGCGGTCATCACCGAAGCCAGGCCACAGCGATGCACCTGCTGCTGAAGGGTGGTTTGCGGTTGGGCTGCGATGCCCTCAAACAGCCGGCTAAGCCGAATGTGCTGGAGCGTCTGGAACGGTGTCTTACCGCGGCAGTGGTCAAAGCAGAGATCGAGCCACTCAGCACTCACCCCGATCGAATCGGCCACCACCTCCAGCTCGATCTGCTCGGAAAAGTGATGGGAGAAGTAACGGGCAGCCCGGTTCACTACTTCGAGTTGCTGGGCAGGGACCCAGGGAAGGCTGGGGCAACGGCGCGGCGGGCCGTGAACAACACCGCTAAGTGCCGCTTGTGGTGAAAGGGGCCGCATCGCACTCCAGGAGGTGATCGCCTGCAAGACATTCAAAAACGTCTTACCTCCCAACTGATAGCCCCACCGCAGCGATGGCTGCAATCTCAATCAACACCGTTTGGGCGATCTGTAGCAAGGCTGCAACTATCGCAATGATCGACAGCACCCAGCTTTAGGCAAGTGCACAAAGCTCGTGGGCCAGCTGTTCGCCGCTGCGCAGGGCACCCTCAATCCGCCCAAATCCCACCCCAGCGATGAAGTCACCGCAAAACCCCACCCGACTGCTTGGGCAGCAACTGAGTTCGGAGGGCAGTCCGGGCGCCAGGGGAAAAGCGGCACCCCAGCGCATCAACTGACGATCAGCCGCAGCCAGATCAAGGCCAGGCAACCAGGGGGCTATCACCTGCTCAAGCGCGGTGGTGAGAGCAGCAATCACCGTATCTTCACGGCCCTCATCGGGGGGCAGCTGAAGCATGCGGGCCACGGCGGAATGGGTGCCATAGACATCAAGGTGATCGGCGGCAAAGGAGTGGCTGGAATGGGCCACCACGGCGCAGCGACCGTCAGCCAAGGGCTGGACGGTGATCCGCTGCAGCCCCCAGCGCTGCTGTGCTGCAGCATCGAAATGGAGCAAGCTGAAAGGAAGAGTGGTCCAAGGTCCTGCCGCGGTTGCCTCAAGCAGCACCAGCAAATTGCTGCGGGCCTCGGTGCGGATGCCGGCGATCACAGTGAGGGCATGCTCCAGCCGGAGGTCGCCCAGCCGTTCTGCGGCCTGCTTGAGGGGCACCTCCTCCCAGCCAAAGATCTGGCGGCTGCGCGGATGGGCCAGCAGGGTGCTGCTCAGCACAAGCCAATGGGCCTGCCCCAGCAACTCCCCCTCCCGACCCAGCAGCTGCCAGAGACCATCCTTGCAATCGAGGTGGCGCACCAGGGTGCCGTAGTGGGGCTGCCACGCTTCGCCAGCCTCGCCGGCCAGGCTCAATAGTCCTTTGCAGAGATGATCCATGCCACCCCGACCCCGGTAGAGCTGGCCGAGCCCCAGGGCATCAGCCTGGCCAGGCCGCAGGGTCGCCTCCCCCTGGAGCTGGGCGATCAAACCAGGCCACGGCTCAATCCAGCCTCCCGCCAGCAGGGGCTGCAACAACAGCGGCTCCGATGCAGCGGTGATGTTGAGCAGGGGCGCCCCGTGATCGATGCGCAGCCCATGATCCTGGCGGGAGCGCCGGGTGCTGGCCCGTCCGCCCGGGCCTCGCCCTGTCTCCCAAAGGCTGAGGGTTCCGGTGTAACCCAAGCGGCGCAGCTGGGCAACGAAAGCGCAGCCCGATACTCCGGCCCCGATCACGGCGATGGAATCAGGGCCCGAACTGGGCATACACAACAACTAATCCGCTAGGCCTTCAGGATGACAGCGATCTCCGAGGCTGCAGCCGATGATTGGCCTGCCGGCACTTGACCATCCGGTACTGGTGTTTGACGGCGGTTGTCCCTTCTGCCGCCATTTCGCTGAGCTGGCGGAACTGCGCAGTGGCATCCCGAACTTGGCGATCCGCGATGGCCGCAGCGATCACGAACTGCGGCGGCAGCTGCGGCAGCAGGGCTGGGACCTGAGCCGGGGTGCCGTGGTGTTGGCAGAGGGCCGGGTGCTGCATGGAGCAGAGGCGGTTCAGTGGATCTGCAGCCGGCTGGAGCCCAGCGCCACCCTGCTGCAGCTGCTTGGCCCGCTGCTCGCCACACCGGGGAGAGCAAGGCGCCTCTACCCAATACTGCTGCTGGCCCGGCGCCTCGCCCTGGCCGTGCGGGGATTACCCCTAGATCCGGACCAACCAGCTGGGCAGGCTGCAACAGGTAGCGTGAATTGATAAGGGAGCGGCTGTGGCGCGGTTTTTAGTGGTGCTTAAACCCTGCTTGCCGCTGGAGGCCGCCGCCATGCTGGAGGCCCTCCAGCCCGTACTATATGGGCTCAGAGCGGAGATCGAGCACCGCACCCCAGCCCACCTCAGCGCCATGATCCGCGGTGGCGGCGAAAGCCAGCGCATGCAGCTGTTTGCCGATGTGCAATCAAAAGCAGATGGCAAGGTGCTGGAGCTGGTGCTGCTGAGCCGCGAAGCCATGGGCACTACAGCACCCCACACCCGCGAGGTTTTCAAGCAGCTGCTGGAGTTGATTCAGCAGCACGTGCCCTCCATGCCTCTCACCTTCCGCTCCGACCGGGACGGCCCACTGCCAATCGGAACCTGAGCCGATCAGAACCTGACCGGCTATCCCCGAAATTTAATAAAGGCTTAGGATTTGCGAGTAAGTCCTGAATTTGCTCCGTGAACGAGAACCACCCCGTGCTGCTCTCGCTCGACGCCGAGCTGGACCATCTGCGCAGCGCCTACATCCAACAGCCCAACGAGCAGACCCGCTACCAGCTGGTGCGCCTCGAACAGCTGATCCACCAGTGGGCACCGGGTCGCTCCAGCAACGGCTGAGCTTGATTAGCTAGCCGGCTGGGCCTCCTCAACAGTGGGCGGAATCACCAGCCGCAGCAGGATCGGGGCCAGGAAGGTGGTGCCGATCACCATCAACAAAATTGCTGCTTCCAGCGCCGGCGTGAGAATGCCGGCCTGGCTGCCGAGCCCCAGGAAAATCAGGCCCACTTCGCCACGGGGCATCATTCCCAGCCCCACCACCAGGCGGTTAGTGGGTTCCTTACTGAAGTAGCTCCAGCCGGCAGCCACTTTGCCAGCCATGGCTACCACCAGCAGGAAAGCGGCCACGATCAGGCCCTCCCGATTGGCGGGATCGAAAGGGTTGAGCACCGAGAGATCCAGGCCAGTGCCGATCAGCACAAAAAATACGGTGGCAAACAGGGCCACCAGGGGCTTCACCGCCGCGTCGATGTCGTGTGTGTGCTTTGAGGCGCTGAGAATCAAGCCAGCGGCGAAGGCCCCCAGGGCCGCCTCTAACCCAATCGCTTGAGCGGCAAAGCAACAAACGGTGAGCACCAGAAAGCTGGCCACGGCCACATCGCCGGGGGCCTTGAGCCGGTCCACAATCCAGTCGAAGGCGGGTGCGGCCTTACGGCTCAACACCAAGGCCACCGCCACAAACGCCAGCGCCGCCAGACACAGCTTCAGCACCGGGCCAACACTGAAGGCGCCACCACCAACAATCGCCACCACCACCGCCAAGATCACAATGCCGATGATGTCGTCGAGCACGGCGGCACCGATGACGATCTGGCCCTCGCGGCGCTTAAGCCATTTCAGCTCGCCGAAAACACTGGCGGTAATCCCGATGGATGTGGCCGTCATGGCGGCCCCGGCAAACACAGCTGGAATCAACGGCACATGAAAGATGAAGTAGAGACCAGCAGTGCCGAGGGCAAAGGGCAGCACCACCCCAGCCACGGCCACAGTGGAGGCTTGAACGCCCACAGCCACCAGCTCGTCAAGCTCGCTCTCCAGACCAGTAAGAAAAAGGAGAGCGAACAGGCCTAGCTGGGATACGGCCTGCAGGTTTGGGAATGTTTCCCTGTAGACCTCTCGTGCCGCGTCCGGGCTGATCTGGGCCAAGGAGGCAAGCAGACCGGCGACTCCGGCACTGAGCTGGGCCTGGGTTTCTGGCGGCACGATCAGATGCAGTCCCGAAACACCGATCAGCACCCCAGCCACTAGCTCACCGAGGATCGTGGGCAACTGCAAGCGCACCATCACTTCAGCGATGGCCCTCGCAGCTAGGAAGATCACCACAAAGCGACCCACCTGAATCAGGGTTTCCGCCACCTCAAGCTGGTGGGAACTGAACTCCAGCAACACCGGAGAGATCGGCAACATTGGGAATGAACAAGGTTGTGGATTTATAGGGACGGTGGCATTGCGTTTGGGGTGGCAAAGCCAAGGAGACCCGAGCGCTTCCTAGTGGTCAGCAGTTGCAGCGATCAGGCCCCGATCCTTGAGCTCCTGCTGAAAAGCCCTCCCGAGCAGGGCCTCGGGCGAATGGCCCAGAGAGCATGGATCGACCTATCTCTTATTGGTGCGCAGAGGTGGTTTATCTGCTGTGATCAGCGCCGCTTCTCACCCGCATTGCCACAAGCAATATCCGGAGCGCGCAGCTACTACCCAACCTCCATTGGGCCCTACCTAAGGTTCTGTGCCAACCAATACATACATAAATGACGTCCGCTCCGTCGCCGCCCCAGCGCCCGGCCCTGGGGCTGCTGAATCACATCAGCACCAACAACATCAAAGGCGATCTCTTCGGCGGTGTCACAGCTGCAGTGATCGCCCTGCCCATGGCTCTCGCCTTCGGTGTGGCTTCGGGTGCAGGTGCAGCCGCCGGCCTCTGGGGGGCCGTGCTGGTGGGTCTGTTTGCCGCCCTGTTCGGCGGCACCCCTTCCCTGATTTCTGAGCCCACCGGGCCGATGACGGTGGTGATGACCGCCGTCATCGCGAGTTTGACCGCTGCCGATCCGGAAAACGGCCTGGCCATGGCCTTCACCGTGGTGATGCTCGCCGGCGTGTTCCAGATCCTCTTCGGCTTCCTGAAGCTGGGGCGTTACGTCACCCAGATGCCCTACACGGTGATTTCGGGCTTCATGAGCGGCATCGGGCTCATTTTGATCATCCTGCAGCTGGGCCCTTTCCTCGGCCAGGCCATCCCCAAGGGCGGTGTGATGGGCACCATCAGCGCCCTGCCCCAGCTGCTTCAGAACGCCCGCCAGCCGGAAGTGGTTCTGGCTCTGATCACCCTGGCCATCCTCTGGTTCACCCCGGCGGCGATCAAGAAAATCGCCCCACCCCAGCTGATTGCCCTGATCGCAGGCACGGTGCTCTCTCTCACCCTGCTCAACGGGGGCGATGGGGGCGAGGAAATTCGCCGCATCGGCGAAATCGCCTCGGGCTTCCCCCAGCTGCGCATGCCCTATTTCGAGCTGGGCCAGGCGAGCAAGATGCTGATCGATGCCGCCGTGCTGGGCATGCTCGGCTGCATTGATGCCTTACTGACAGCCGTCGTGGCCGACAGCATCACCCGCACCGAGCACGATTCCAACAAGGAACTGATCGGCCAGGGTTTAGGCAACATCGCTTCTGGCCTGTTCGGTGGCATCGCCGGTGCCGGCGCCACCATGGGCACAGTGGTCAACATTCAAGCCGGCGGTCGCAGTGCCCTCTCAGGCATCAGCCGGGCCTTAATCCTGATGGTGGTGATCCTGGCCTTCACTGGCGTCGCCGCCCAGATCCCCCAGGCGGTACTGGCCGGCATCGCCCTCAAGGTGGGTGTCGACATCGTCGACTGGGGCTTCCTCAAGCGAGCCCACCGCATCTCGATCAGCGGCGCCCTGATCATGTATCTGGTGATCGCCCTCACCGTGCTGGTCGATCTAATCGCTGCTGTGGGCATCGGCGTGTTCATCGCCAACATCCTCACCATCGACAAGATGAGCTCCCTGCAGAGCAAGAGCGTCAAGTCGATCAGCACCGGCGATGGTGATCTGATGCTGCCCGACGACGAGAAGGCCCTGCTCGACCAGGGCAAAGGAAAGGTGCTGCTCTTCCAGCTAAACGGCGCCATGATCTTCGGAGTTGCCAAGGCCATCGGACGTGAACACAACGCCATCGGCGACGTGAAGGCTGTGGTTTTTGACCTCACCGAAGTGTCACACCTGGGGGTGACCGCAGCACTAGCTGTAGAGAACGCAGTTGAGGAAGCGATCGAGAAAGGGCGTGAGGTGTTTGTAGTGGGCGCCAACGGCACAACTCAGCGCCGCTTGGAGAAACTCGGCCTCTACAAGAAGCTGACACCTGATCGCACAAACCTGAGTCGTCGCGACGCTCTCCAGCGATCTGTCGCAGCCATCGGCTAACGCCCCAATCAAAACACCCAGGGCTCGGCAAAACCGGGCCTTTTTTGTCTTTGGTGATGGCCAATAAATCAGTTCAAAGCCAATCGATTCCTCTCCGCAATCCATGGATATGAACGACAATCGGCTACTGCCGACTTTTATCGTCTTGGAAGTGCCGTAGAACCTGAGACTACCTACCTGCGTTATCAGATGGTTCAAATTGAACCGGTTTTACTCACCGCCATGACTGCCGTAGCTCGATAAAGTCCCCGAACAAGATG
>JBIKWZ010000002.1:0-109541 GCA_044356035.1 Cyanobium sp.
CAGCTCCTGCTCCAGCTCCTCCAAACCCACCAGCTCCTGCACCTGGCGACCCAGCGTGATCTCCTGCTCATGGGACAGCAGCGGCACTCGGCCGATGTCCCGCAGGTAGCTGCGCACTAGGTCGCCGTCGGCCGCGGGCATGGAGCGGGCAGCCTTGTCGGGAGCAGCTGCGCTGGGTGCAGTAGCGATGGCGACGACCACGGCGTTGGGGCTTTGAAGATGTGTAAAGCCTAACCTGAAGAAGTGTTAACTCCTCTCAGAAACCCCAAAACTGCTGCTGCGGCTCAAGCCACTCCAAGCAACTATCTAACCAGGCGCGGCGCGTTGCAGCAGCCAGGAGGCGGTTTGCAGGTAAATGAACACCCCAGCGACGTCTGTAGCAGTGGCAATAAAAGGCGCTGACATCAAGGCCGGATCGAGGCCCAGGCGGTCAAATAGCAGTGGCAGCGCCGCGCCAGCCGTTGCAGCGAGGGTGGTAATCGCCACCAGGCTCAGACCCGCGGCCATGGCCACTACCCAGCTGCCCGCCACGTAGGCGGCCCAGGGCACCACCGCCAGCACCATCAACAAGCCCAGCAGGGCGCCGGCCACCGCCTCGCGCCAGATCGCCCGCCAAGCGCCCATGGCCTGAATGCGCTGGGTGCTCAGGCCCCGAATCACCACAGTGGAGCTCTGGGCTCCCACATTGCCCCCGGTGCCGATCAGCAGCGGAATAAAAGCGGCGAGCACCACCACCTGCTTGAGCACCAACTCTTGGGAAGCGATCACCGCCGAGGTGCCACTGTTGGCTACCAGCAGCACCAGCAGCCACACCACCCGGCGCCGCGCCACGGTGAACAGGTTGCTCTGGAAGTAGTCGTCTTCATCGCCAGCCTGCACAGCGCCGGCTGCGTAGAGGTCGCGGGTGGCCTCCTGCTCGATCACGTCGATGACGTCGTCCACGGTGACGATGCCCACCAGCCGCTGCTCCCGGTCCACCACCGGCACGGCCAGGAAGTCGTAGCGCTGGATAGCCCGGGCCACCTCCTCCTGGTCGGTGTCGGTGCCGACGCTCACCACATCGCGGGTCATCACATCGCCGATGCGCGCCTCTGGGTCGGCCGTGACCAGATCCCGCAGCGAAAGGATGCCAGTGAGATGGCGGGAGCTATCAGTGACATAAAGGGAATAGATGGTTTCGGTGTCCCGGGCGCGGCGGCGCACGATCGCCAGGGCCTGGGCGGCGCTGTGAAACTCCTTAAGGTCGACGAATTCGGTGGTCATCAGCCGACCCGCCGTCTCGCTCTCATAGCCAAGAAGTTGGGCCGTGACCCGCCGCTCCGACGGGCTGAGTTCGGCCAGCAGGCGCCTCACCACCTTGGCCGGCAACTCATCAAAAAGCCGCACCCGATCATCGGGTGACATCTCCTCCACCAGCTCCAACACCTCGCCGGAGCGCAGCCTCTCCAGCAGGGTCTGCTGAACGGCCGCATCCAGGTATTCGTAAACCTCAATTGCCTCATCTTTAGGCAGCAGCCGAAAGGCCAGGGCCTGCAGAGTGCGCGGCAGGCTGCCGATCGCTTCGGCCGCATCGACCTCCTGCACGGGGCCGAGCAGCAACTTGGCGCCGTCGTAATTACCGGCCTCCAGCAGGCTTTCCAGCTGTTGGGCGACCACCTCGGCCACCTGGATCCCATTGGCTTCGCTCATGGGCACCGCGACGCCTCAATTCTGAGTTTATGGGTCACGGCTGCCTTCGGCTCGCTAAGGTCCGGCCACTTGATGACACCCGCACCAATGGCTATCTCCGTGAGCAATGTGGTCGTGCGCGACGCCAAAGGGGACGAGCGCAATTTGGGCGAATGGGCCGGCAAGGTGCTGCTGATCGTGAACGTGGCCAGCCGCTGCGGCTTCACCCGCCAATACGCAGGCCTGCAGGCGCTTCAGGAGAGCTACGGCCCCAAGGGCCTGGCCGTGCTCGGCTTCCCCTGCAACGATTTCGGCGCCCAGGAGCCCGGAACGCTTCCAGAGATCCAGCAGTTCTGCTCCAGCACCTACGGCGCTGATTTTGAGTTGCTCGACAAGGTGGTAATAGCCGAAGAGCCTTACACCACCCTCAGCCAGAGCGCGCCAGCTGGCCCCGTGGCCTGGAACTTCGAGAAGTTTCTGGTGGGCAAGGACGGCACCGTGTTGGGCCGCTATAAGAGCAACGTGGAGCCCGATTCCACTGAGCTTAAGAGCGCCATCGAAGCCGCCCTAGCCGCCTGACCGGCGGACTCAGCCAGCTGGCACCCAGCCGCGGCGATCAGCGGCCTGCACTTGCAACCAGCGCTGGCCGGAGCTGGCCCGCCAACTGCGCAGCACCCGCAGGGGCTCGCCGGGCCCAAGTTGCTGCAAGGCAGGTGCACGTTGCTCAGGGGCGGCCCGCAAAGCCACAGTGCGGGTGGAAATCAAGGGATCGCAGGCGCTGCGCCGCCGCACCTCAAGGGGCCTCCGATCAGCCCCTCCAGCCGGCAAGCCCACGGGGGTGATCAAGGCGAAACCAAGCAGGGCCGCCCAGCGCCAAGCTGCAGCAGGCTGGGCCATCAAATGTCGAGCTGGGCCAGATCGAGGGTGGCGCTATGGGCCTCGATAAATTCCCGGCGCGGGGCCACTTTGTCGCCCATCAGGATTGTGAAGATGCGATCGGCTTCGAGGGCATCTTCAATCTCGACTCGCTTCATCATGCGGGTGGTGGGATCCATAGTGGTTTCCCACAGCTGCTTAGGCATCATTTCGCCCAAGCCCTTGAAACGCTGGATCGTGTAATTAGCCTTTTCACCAAATGATGCAATCGTTTTCTTGAGATCGTCTTCGTTGTAGCAATAAGTGTGATTTTTACCCCGCTCCACTTTATACAGGGGTGGGCAAGCAATGTAGATGTAGCCGCCTTCAACTAAGGCCCGCTGATAGCGGAAGAAGAAGGTGAGAATTAGGGTACGGATGTGGGCGCCGTCGACGTCTGCGTCGGTCATAATCACAATCCGGTGGTAGCGCAGATTTTTCTCATCAAACTCTTCGCCCTTGATCCCCAAACCTAAGCCTGTAATCAGCGCTTGAATCTCAGTATTTTTATAGATTTTGGCGTCGTCTGTTTTCTCGATATTGAGAATTTTGCCCCGCAATGGCAGGATCGCTTGGAAGCGACGGTCGCGCCCCTGCTTGGCAGAGCCACCAGCTGAATCCCCCTCCACGATGTAGATCTCAGACTCGGACGGGTCGCGCGATGAGCAATCTGCCAACTTGCCAGGCAGGGTAGAGCTCTCGAGCACGCTCTTGCGGCGGACCAGCTCGCGGGCGCGGCGGGCAGCTTCGGCAGCATTGAAGGCCTGAATCGCCTTCTCGAGGATCAGATCGATCACCGAGGGATTGAATTCTAGATATTCACTGAGGGCTTCCCCAACCAGCGTGTCAACAATGCCGCGAACTTCCGTATTGCCCAGCTTGGTTTTAGTCTGACCCTCAAATTCCGGTTCGGGCACCTTCACCGATAGCACCGCGGTGAGGCCCTCGCGGATGTTTTCGCCAGCAAGGTTAGTATCGGCATCCTTGCGCTTGCCACGCTTTTTGGCAAAGGTGTTCAGGGTGCGGGTAAGCACCGTTTTGAGGCCCTCGATGTGGGTGCCACCATCGACAGTGCGGATGTTGTTGGCAAAGCCAAGAATGCTGTCTGAGTAGGCATCCACGCACCACTGCAGTGCCGCTTCCACCTGTACGCCTTCCTTTTCACGGTTGACGTAGATGATTTCGGGGTGGAGAGGATCCTTCTCCTTATTCATGTAGGCGACATATTCCTTGATGCCGCCTTCGTAGAAATAGATCTCCTCATGGGCTTCGCCAGCGGCATTGCGGGCCGCAGCGCGGTCGTCACGGAAGACAATCCGCACTCCACCATTGAGATAGGCCAGCTCGCGCAAACGCGAAGAGAGAGTTTGGTAGTCGAACTCAATGCCGGTAGAGAAAATCTCGATATCGGGCTTAAAGCACACCGATGTTCCGGTGCGGCCCTTCTCCCCAGGGGCTGATTGCAGGATGCCAATCGGGGCACCGCGCTCAAAACGCTGGGTGTGCACCTGGTCTTGGCGGTAAACCGTGACCTCCACCCACTCGGAGAGGGCATTGACCACCGACACGCCAACTCCGTGCAGGCCGCCAGAAACCTTGTAGCCACCGGAGCCAAACTTGCCGCCGGCGTGCAACACCGTGAGCACGGTTTCAAGGGCGCTCTTACCGGTGCGGGGGTGGATATCGGTGGGGATGCCGCGGCCGTTGTCGGTGACGGCGCAAGAGCCGTCGTCGTTCAGCACCGCCAGGATCTGATCGCAGTGGCCGGCTAGGGCCTCATCCACTGCGTTGTCGACCACCTCGTACACCAAATGGTGCAGGCCACGGGGGCCGGTGGTGCCGATGTACATGCCCGGCCGCTTGCGAACCGGTTCCAGGCCCTCCAGAACCTGGATCTGCTCGGCGCCATAGGCGGCCTGAATTTTTGTGGAAGCTTGGCTTTCAGCGCTCATGCAGGAAGGTCTCCCCAGGGATTCGGCACAGGACGGCGAAATCCCGGGGCAAATAAGGCGCAAACGAGCTCAAAAGCCCTTTTGCAATAAGCAATTTACCACCGCCGACCCGGGCTGACACCCCCTGGCAAGGTGGACCCATGAGCCCCACTGAGTCCGCAGGCCAACCCCTCGTCATCGTCTTGCTGGGTCCAACGGCCAGCGGCAAAACAGACCTGGCAATCGCCCTGGCCCTGGCCCTCGATCTGGCGGTGCTCAATGTGGATTCGCGCCAGCTCTACCGGCAGATGGATGTGGGCACCGCCAAGCCCACGGCCGCTCAGCGGGGGCAGGCGCGCCACGAGCTGCTGGATCTGCGTGATCCCGACCAGCCGATCAACCTGCAGGAGTTTCGGGCGATCGCCGAGGCCCAGCTCAACGCCGAGCTTGCACGCAAACCCCTGGCCCTGCTGGCTGGCGGCAGCGGCCTCTACCTACAGGCCCTCACCCAGGGGCTGGAGCCCCCAGCGGTGCCACCCCAACCCCAGCTACGCGCCCAGCTGGCAGCCCTCGGCCAGCCCCTCTGCCACCAGCTGCTGCGCCAAGGCGACCCGGTGGCCGCCGCCCGCATCGCCACCGCCGATGCCGTGCGCACCCAAAGGGCCCTGGAGGTGCTCTATGCCACAGGACGGCCCCTCTCCAGCCAGCAGGGGGCCACGCCACCGCCCTGGCGGGTGCTGGAGCTGGGCCTGAACCCCACCGACCTGACAGCACGCATCGCCAGCCGCACCAAGGGCCTGTTTGCTGCGGGGCTGGTGGCTGAAACCGAAGCCCTGATCGAGCGCTACGGGGCTGAGCTGCCCCTGCTCAACACCATCGGCTACGGCGAGGCGAGGCAGCAGCTGGCCGGCGAGCTCAGCGGAACTGAAGCGATAGCCCTTTGCGAGCAACGCACCCGCCAATTCGCCAAACGGCAACGCACCTGGTTTAGGCGGCGCCATGCGCCGATCTGGCTGGAAGAGCGCAGCACCGAGGGGCAGTTGGCCCAGGCGTTGCAAGTGGTCGAACGCGGACTAGGGTGAAGCGTTAGCGATTTCGCGATCCTTCACACCCCTGAATGCCTCCACGTCCCCGTTTTGACCGCCGTGCTCCCGTGCGGGAGCTGCCCAACATCAACGACCGCATCAGCTACCCCAACCTGCGGGTAGTGGATGCCGATGGCAGTCAACTGGGGGTGATCACCCGCGAGGAGGCCCTTGAAGTGGCCAAGGACCGCGAGCTAGATCTGGTGTTGGTGAGCGAGAAGGCCGATCCGCCGGTGTGCCGGATCATGGATTACGGCAAATACAAGTTTGAACAGGAAAAGAAGGCCAAAGAAGCCAAGAAGAAGTCGCACCAGACGGAAGTAAAAGAAGTGAAGATGCGCTACAAGATCGACTCGCACGACTATCAGGTGCGGATCGGTCAGGCGCAGCGCTTCCTTAAGGACGGCGACAAGGTGAAGTGCACCGTGATCTTCCGCGGCCGCGAAATCCAGCACACCGCCCTGGCTGAAGTGCTGCTCTACCGCATGGCCAAGGATCTTGAGGACAACGCCGAGATCCAGCAGCCCCCCAAGCGGGAAGGACGCAACATGATCATGTTCCTCAGCCCCCGCAAGGCCGCCGCCCCCAAGGGCAACGTCAAGGTGGCTGCAAGTTCGGCCGCAGATCCCGCGGGTTAAAGCGCTTCTGTAAAGATCGCCGACATATCGATTAAGCGCTGAGCGGTTGAAGGGGAGGGCTGGGCTGATGGCATTGGCGGTCGGCCTTTGTGTGTTTGCGCGCGTGCAGTCAGTTGTACAGATGTACAACCTCCCAGAGCGCCGCCCTCTCGCACCACACCCAACCGGCACACGCGCGTATGCCAACAGGGGGATTGTCCCAAGGGCCAAGCGTCCTTATGGTGGCCACCAGCCCAATTGGCCCAACCCCGGCGTGCGATTCCACATTCAGCAGGAAAGCGACATCCCGGCGTCGACGCAGCTCTACAACCAGATCTGCTTTGCCATTGCGGCCCGCCATTACCCGCCGGGGCACCGATTACCAAGCACCAGGCAGCTGGCGATGCAAACCGGCCTGCACCGCAACACGATCAGCAAGGTGTACCGCCAGCTGGAAACCGACGGCGTCGTAGAGGCGATGGCGGGGTCGGGCATCTATGTGCGCGACCAACAAAAGCCCCGGGAAATCAAGCCGCCACCGGGACCCAGGGGCAGGCCCCTGCCGGACATCGACCGCCAGGTGCGCCAGAGCGTCGATGGCCTACTCAATGCCGGCTGCACCCTGCAGCAGGGCCGCGAACTGCTCACCCGCGAGATCGACTGGCGCCTGCGCTGCGGCGCCCGGGTGCTGGTCAGCACCCCCCGCGAGGACATCGGAGCATCGATGCTGATCGCCGAGGAGCTCAGCCCCAGCCTGGAGGTGCCGGTGGAGGTGGTGCCGATGGAGGAGCTGGCGGCGGTGCTCAGCGAATCCAACAACGGCACGGTGGTGACCAGCCGCTACTTCCTGCAGCCGGTGGAGGAGATTGCCAAGCAGCACGGCGTGCGGGCGGTGGCCGTTGATCTCAACGATTTTCGCCACGAGCTCGACCTACTCAAGGAGCTGCGACAGGGCAGCTGCGTAGGCCTGGTGAGCATCAGCCCGGGAATCCTGCGGGCCGCCGAGGTAATCCTGCACAGCATGCGCGGCAACGAGCTGCTGGTGATGACAGCCAACCCGGACACCGGCAGCCGCCTGCTAGCCCTGCTACGGGCCGCCAGCCACGTGCTCTGCGACCGCCCCAGCCTGCCGCTGGTGGAACAGAGCCTGCGCCAAAATAGGGCCCAACTCATACGTATGCCGGTGGTGCACTGCGCCCAGAGCTACCTGGGCACGGCCACCATCGATGGGCTACGCAAAGAGATCGGGCTGCTGGCCAGCTGAAACAAGCGGATGAAGAGATTCGAACTCTCGACCCTCTCCTTGGCAAGGAGATGCTCTACCACTGAGCTACATCCGCAACGACCGGCTTTGCCGATTTCAAGATCATGCATGACGGGGGGCCCCTCGGTCAAACTGGCTCCATGCTCAAGGCACTGCAGGCCGACCTGGCGATCATCAAGCAGCGAGATCCTGCGGCCCGAGGCACGCTGGAAATCCTGCTCTGCTACCCGGGCCTGCACGCCCTGACCCTGCACCGTTTCAGCCATTGGCTGTGGGGGCAGAGGCTGCCGCCCTTGCCCCTGATAGCGCGGCTGCTGAGCCAACTGGGGCGACTGGCTACCGGCGTTGAAATCCATCCCGGCGCCCGGATCGGCCACGGAGTGTTCATCGACCACGGCATGGGCGTGGTGATCGGTGAAACGGCCGTGATCAGCGATCGCTGCCTGCTGTATCAGGGCGTCACCCTGGGCGGCACCGGCAAGGCCCACGGCAAGCGCCACCCCACTCTGCTGGAAAACGTAGTGGTGGGGGCTGGCGCCAAGGTGCTGGGGGCGATCACCGTGGGTGCCAACACCCGTATCGGCGCCGGCTCGGTGCTGCTGCGCGATGTGGCGGCCGACAGCACGGTGGTGGGCATCCCGGGCCGGGTTATCCATCAGAGCGGGGTGCGCATCGACCCCCTGGCCCACTCAGCCCTGCCAGACACGGAAGCCAATGTGATCCGCAACCTGATGGAGCGCATCGACGTGTTGGAAATGGAGCTGGCCCGCACCCAGGGCTGCCTGCGGGAGCTGGCCGCAGGCCGCCCGCTGCTGGAGCCCTGCACCGGGGCCGCTCAAAACCTGAAAGACCGCGAAATCTTGGAATTCTTAGGCGACAACCCTGGCATCACCAGCTGAACTCATGCCACAACCCCCTATGGAGTCAATTGGTGATCCAGAGTATTGGACTTGTGGGGCCCAAGGTCAATCAAAATGAGGTTGCCTCTGCTGAGCTTTCCGCAAGCCCTCTGGCGCCAGCGCGAGCTGTGGTGGCAGCTGAGTCAGCGCGAAGTGCAAGGTCGCTACCGCGGCTCGATGCTGGGCTGGGGCTGGAGTTTGATCACACCTCTGCTGATGCTGGTGGTATACACATTTGTCTTTTCACAAATATTTCAGGCGCGCTGGGGAGATCTGCAGCAGAGCGGGCCACTGGTATTTGCCATAAACCTGTTTGCAGGCCTAATCGTATTTAACTTATTTGCGGAGACCGCAAATCAAGGCCCAGGACTGATCCTAAGCAATGCCAATCTGGCAACTAAGGTTATTTTTCCACTAGAAATTTTGCCCGCCGTCACAGTGGCCGCCGCTCTCTTCCATGCGCTCACGAGCCTGGTGGTTCTGGTGGGGTTCCAGGTGACAAACGGCCTTATCGGTACTGGGGCAGCAAGCGCTAATGGCCTTGGGATTCACCCCACCATGCTATTGCTGCCGCTGGTGTGGCTGCCACTGGTTAGTGGCTGCCTGGCCCTGGGTTGGCTGCTTGCGGCATTGGGAGTATTTCTAAGGGATCTGGGCCAGGTGATTGGCGTGTTTGTGAATCTGCTGATGTTTTTAAGCGCAGTGTTTTACCCCCTCAGCTCCCTGCCTCCTCAATGGCAGCCGCTGTTGCAGCTCAACCCGCTGGTGCTGGTGATTGAACAAACACGTCGGGTTGCTGTGAATGGCCAGCTGCCATCACTGAGCTACCTCCTCTGGGGCGGGCTAATAGGACTGCTGGCCTGCGAACTCAGCTTCCGCAGCTTCCAAAAAGCTCGCCGCGGCTTCGCCGATGTGCTCTAAACCCATGAATGCCAACGCCATCGAGGCCAATGGGCTCAGCAAGTGCTATCGCATTTACAACCACCCCCGCGACAGGCTGCTACAAGCGGTGTGGGGCAGAGACCGGCGCGGCCAGCCAAAGCAATTTTTTCGCGAGTTTTGGGCGCTGCAGGAAGTGAGCTTCAGCCTGGGGAGGGGTCAAACCCTAGGGGTAGTTGGCCGGAATGGCTCTGGTAAGAGCACTCTGCTGCAACTGCTCTGCGGCACCCTCCAACCCAGCAGCGGGGAGGTGCGGATGAAAGGACGAATTGGTGCACTACTAGAGCTGGGGAGCGGCTTCAATCCGGAATTCAGCGGCCTGGAGAATGTCTTTCTCAACGCATCACTGCTGGGCTTGAGCAGGGCAGAAACCGAGCAGCGCCTCGATCAGATCCTGGCATTTGCCGATATCGGCGATTTCATCCACCAACCGGTGAAAACCTATTCCAGCGGCATGGCCGTGCGGCTGGCCTTTGCCGTACAGGCCCACATCGATCCTGATGTGCTGGTGGTGGATGAGGCCTTAGCAGTGGGCGATGAACTGTTTCAAAAAAAGTGCTACAGCCATTTGGAGCGGCTCAAGGAGCGCGGCACCTCGGTGCTGCTGGTGACGCACAGCTGCCCCCAAATCATTCAACACTGCGACCAAGCCCTGCTGCTGCACAAGGGCAAAGCCCGCATGCTGGGCGAGCCAGCCCGGATCACGGTGACCTACCAGCGGCTGATCAATGCCAGCGATGCTGAGTGGGATGCCGCCTTTGCTGATACGGCTGCAGCTCCAGTGACGCGAGCGAACATCACACCACCGCCGCCCAAATCAGCGAGCGAGCAGAGCTCCGATGCCTGGTTTGACCCAAACCTGATTCCCCAATCCAGCGAGATCTATCCCAGCCACGGCGGCCGCATTACCGATGTGTGGATCGAGCGAGAGTCGGGCGAGCGGGTAAATGTGCTGCCGTTTGGCGAAGGGTTTGTGGTGGTGTTTTGCTATGCAGCCGATCAGGCACTCCAACAAGTCACTTTGGCTTGCCATCTCGCCAGCCACACGGGCCAGCGGATCAGTGGTCAGAGCCTGCCTGAGGAAGCTGGTCCCCAGGCGGGCGGTCAAATCAAAGAGGTGCTGACAGCCGGTAGCAATTGGCAGGTGCGCTTCTGCTTCCGCGGCGGCCTCTGGCCTGGGCTGTATTTCATCGGTGGCGGAATTCTCAGCTACGCCGGCCAGGAACGCAGCTTTGTACATCGAGTGGTGGATTTCCGAGCGCTGAGGGTGCTTGAAGGGCGATCGGTTCAGATGATCGGCGCCTGCTCTTTACAGGCCAGCCCACCAGAAATGAAGCTAGCCCCCACTCTCAAGCCACCGGTGCCGCGGCCGGCGCCGGCTGGAACATAAACATCGAATAGATCACGTTGCGGCGCATCTGGGTCATCATCTCGAGGAACATGTCGTAGCCCTCGTTTTTGTATTCGATCAGCGGATCCTTCTGGCCGTAGCCGCGCAGACCCACCGATTCCCGCAGGGCGTCCATTGCCTGCAGGTGCTCGCGCCAGAGCGTGTCGATCTGCTGGAGAATGAAGTAGCGCTCCGCTTCGCGCATCAGCCCCGGCCGCTGCTGTTCAACCTGGCCCTCCTTGATGTCGTAGGCGTTGCGCAGCTGCTCCTGCAGGAAGGCCTTGAGCTCCTCTACTCCTAAACCCTGGAGCTGATCTAGGGTTAGATCTTCCAAGATATAAATAAATTCCTTGGTTTTGTCCACCAGGCGGCTGAGATCCCACTCCTCAGGCGGCAGCTCGGGGTTTACGTAGGCTTCCACGATGTCTTCGACGGTGCGCTCGCCGTAGCCGATCACCTGGGCCTTGAGCTCCCGGCCTTCGAGTACTCGGCGCCGCTCGGTATAAACGGCTTTACGCTGGTTGTTCATCACCTCGTCGTACTCGAACACCTGCTTGCGAATATCGTAGTAGTAGGTTTCCACCTTCTTCTGGGCACCTTCCAGCGAGCGAGTGAGCATGCCCGATTCGATCGGCATGTCTTCCTCCACCCGGAAGGCATTCATCAGCCCGGCCACCCGGTCGCCGCCAAAGATGCGCAGCAGGTTATCTTCGAGCGACAGGAAGAAGCGGGTGGAGCCCGGGTCTCCCTGGCGGCCGGCGCGGCCGCGCAGTTGGTTGTCGACGCGGCGGGATTCGTGGCGCTCGGTGCCGATCACGTGCAAGCCACCGGCCTCGCGCACCTGCTGCTCGTCTTGCTTAACCACGGCGTCGTATTCACCCTTCACCTGGGCGATGCAGTCGCGCAGGGCCTGGATTTGGGGGTCCTCGCTGGGGGCCTTTTCAGCGGCCTGGGCGATGCGATCTTCCAGGTCGAGCAGGGTGAGTTGCCGGTCACCCCAGGCATTCACAAGAGACTTGGCGAGGGTGACCAAATCCTGGTCAGTCGTTTCGCTGAGGCTGCAGGGATAGAGGCTGCCGAGGCTGCGGGCCTCGCGCACGACTTTGGCTGAAGGGATGGGCCGGTGCTCGTTTTCGGGGCGCACCAGCTTGGGCAGCAGCACCTCGCGCAGCTTGAGGCGGGCCATGTAATCGCTGTTGCCGCCCAGGATGATGTCGGTGCCGCGGCCCGCCATGTTGGTGGCGATGGTCACGGCGCCGGCCCGGCCTGCTTGGGCCACGATCTCGGCTTCCCGCTCCACGTTTTCGGGCTTGGCGTTTAGGAGGTTGTGGGGGATGTCTTGCTCAGCCAGCAGGGCACTGAGTAGCTCCGATTTCTCCACGCTGGTGGTGCCCACCAGCACCGGCCGGCCGCCCTTGTGCACCTCTGCGGTTTCCAGGGCGACGGCGCGCCACTTTGCGGTTTCTGTTTTGTACACCTGGTCGGTCCAGTCGGAGCGGGAGCGCACCCGATTGGTGGGCACGATCGCCACTTCGAGTTTGTAAGTTTTCTCGAATTCCACCTCTTCGGTTTTAGCGGTGCCGGTCATGCCGGCCAGGCGCGGGTAGAGCAGGAAGAAGTTTTGGTAGGTGATCGAGGCGAGGGTTTGGGTTTCGGGCTGGATCTCCAGCTGCTCCTTGGCCTCAATCGCCTGATGCAGGCCGTCGCTCCAGCGCCGGCCCGGCATCACCCTGCCAGTGAATTCATCCACGATCACCGCATCGCCGTTGCGCACGATGTAGTTGACGTCTCGGGCAAACATCTCCTTGGCCTTGAGGGCATTGCCGATGAAGTGGGCCCAGGGGTCTTCTGGGTTGAAGAGATCGCTCACCCCCAGCTGCTGCTCGGCCTTGGCGTAGCCCTCGTCGGTGAGGGTCACGTTGCGTTGCTTCTCGTCAACTTCGTAGTCGCCCTCGGGGTCGATGCCGTCTTTGCCCAGCTCGGCCGAGCGCTCCAGCAGCTCAGCCACCTCGGCGGCGCGGCGGTATTTCTCCTGGGGGCGCTCGATCTGGCCGGAGATGATCAGCGGCGTGCGGGCCTCATCGATCAGGATCGAATCGACCTCGTCGATCACGCAATAGTTGGGCTGGCGCTGCACCACCTCGGCGATGTCGCTGGCCATGTTGTCGCGCAGGTAGTCGAAGCCCAGCTCGCTGTTGGTGGCGTAGGTGATATCGCATGCGTAGTTGGCCCGGCGGGCTGCTGGCGCCATCTCCTGCTGGATCAGGCCCACCGAGAGCCCCAGGAAGCGGTGCACCTGGCCCATCCACTCGGCGTCGCGCCGAGCCAAGTAGTCGTTCACGGTCACCACGTGCACGCCGCGGCCGGTGAGGGCATTGAGGTAGGCCGGCAGGGTGGCCACGAGGGTTTTGCCCTCGCCGGTTTTCATCTCAGCGATTTGACCGTTGTGCAGCACCATGCCGCCGATCAGCTGCACATCGAAGTGCCGCATGCCCAGCACCCGCTTGCCGGCCTCGCGCACCACGGCAAAGGCCTGGGGCAGCAGCTCATCGAGCAAGGCCCGCTCCTTGGCGGTATTGCCCGCCACCTGCTCCAGCTTCTGGCGGAATTCGCCGGTGAGACCGCGCAGCTCCTCGTCTGAGAGGGGGGCAATCTCCTCCTCAAGCAGGTTGATATCGGAAACGATCGGCTGGTAGCGCTTCAGCTTGCGGGCATTGGGATCACCCAGCAGGAGCTTGAGCATGGAATTGGGCCAATATGCGCTTCATGCAGCCTACCGAGGGCGCAGGTGCAAGTCATGGCCCAGCAGAAGGGACCTACACAGGCAGGTATCGTTGGCGATATGAGCAACGCTATTAAGCAACTACAGCCAGAAACCATTGGCTTGCTGCGGCGACACAACCTGTTAATGCCACTACTCCAGGGATTGGTAGCCGAAGAAGCGACGGAAGAAGTCGTGATTGAACCTGCCGAGCATGATCAGTTGCTACAGGCCTGGTATGGCCAACAGAGTCGCGAAGAGGCACTCGAGGTAGTGCGGCGCCGACTCGGTTGGGACGAAGCCGTCGTGGATTGGCAGGTGCAACGGCCCGAAAAGCTAAAACGCCTTGCTAAGCAGCAATTCACACATAAAGCAGAAGCCCGCTTTCTCAAGCGCAAGGGCCAGCTCGACCAAGTGGTATATAGCTTGGTGAGACTCAAAGAGCCAGCCCTAGCCCGGGAGCTCTATCTCCAACTCTCTGCCGGCGAAACCAGTTTTGCTGAATTAGCCGAAAAATATTCGGACGGTCCTGAGCGCCTCACAAAGGGTGTTGTTGGACCCAAGCCAATAGCTGCAGCCCATCCCCAGCTAGCAGAACGGCTGCGGACTGGACGTGATGGCGAAGTCATTCCACCTTTTGAGCTAGCAGGTTGGTGGCTGATTGTGCGGCGTGACCAATTCGAGCCCGCCGTGTTTAATGAAGCCGTAGAGGCTCAAATGGCCCAAGAACTACTCCAGGAATGGGTCCAAGAGGAAGCCGAACGTAGGCTAATAGCTGATTTAGATTACATTTCATGACTGCAATTCCATCCCTCAGCACCATAAAACATCCAGTCCTTGAAGGGCTGGACGATATTGGCCGGTCAGCCCTAGATGAACAGGGCGAGTTGCTGCAATTTAAAACTGGGCAGGTGTTGTGTGATCAAGCAGTAATCCCTAGCAAGGCGCTGTTGATCCTGCAAGGACAAGCCCGGCTACTGCATCAAGATCGCGGCAATATCGTTACGCTCGCCAAGCTGGGTAGCGGCCAGTGGGCGGGCCTGGCATCCCTGCTTAGGGCAGCTCCTTGTGAAGAGGTGAGTGCCAGCACAGAGCTGCTTGCCTTGGCCCTGCCGGATAGCTTGATATTGGAGTGGCTTCAAAGTCAGCCGAGTTTCCGTCAGTGGTGCGAAAGCAACGTCCTGCCAGCTGAAATGGCTGCTCTGATGGAGTCGTTGTTAAAGCGTTCCCCGCGTAGCGATGTAAATCTAAAGTCAGCAATGGCGGCTGCGGTAAAGCACACCGAGGCCGTCCAACCGCAAAAAGAGTTTATTGAGGCGGCAGCAGCAGCTCAGCGTCAGGTATTTGTTGCCAGCGCAAACAGCACAGACCTAGCCTTGGGTGAGCAATTGCTGCCTGGCTCGGCGCTGCCGCAATTGCGAGGCCCCCTGCCATTACGCCTACTCAGCCTGCCAGCAGCGATGGTGGCTGAAGTTATGCAGCATCCCCAAGGGCAGGCGCAGCCAGCCGATGAGAATTCCCTACCGGTAAGGGAGGCCCCATCGCTGCCCCAAAGGAGTGCCCTAGATCTTGGTGGCAACGATGGCCCTGCCACTGGCTTTGCACTGGTGAAAGGCGAAGGGCCCCTGGAAGGCACTACGGCTTGCTTCCAGATGCTGGCAAAACTTATGGGCCTGCCATTCAGGCGCGACGCAGTAGAACGCACAATCAAGGACACATTGCGCCGCGGCCACACGCCAAGCCTGCAACTTTGCGGCCAACTGGCAGCAAACCTAGGCCTAAATGTTGTTGGCAGCAGACTGCCTGTAGTGATGGCTAGCCGGCTGCAAACCCCAGCCATGTTAACTTGGGGCGATAGCTTTGCATTAGTGCTCGAAAGCAGCGAAGCGGGGCTCAAGCTGGCCACCCCAAATCAAGGCTACGTAAAACTAAAACCAGCCCAAATCAACGAGCTCTTTGGCGAACATCTAGATCTCCTACTACTAGATCGCAACAACTCCACCCCAGAGCAACGCTTTGGACCAAGCTGGTTTTTGCCTGCCTTAAAGCGCTACCGCGGCGTTCTGATCCAGGTGCTGGCTGCCAGCTTTGTGGTGCAGCTATTCACCCTGGCGAATCCGCTGCTGATCCAAGTAATCATCGACAAGGTGATCTCCCAACGCAGCCTCGATACCCTGCAGGTGCTCGGTATCGCCCTAGTGGTGGTCTCCCTGCTGGAAGGAGTACTTGGCAGTTTGCGCACCTTCCTATTTGCAGAAACCACCAATCGCATCGATCTTCGCCTTGGCTCTGAGGTGATAGATCACCTGCTGCGCCTGCCACTGGGCTATTTCGATCGCCGTCCAGTGGGTGAGCTGGGTACCAGGATTGCCGAACTTGAAAAGATTCGCAATTTCCTCACCGGCCAAGCACTTACCACCGTGCTTGATGCGGCCTTCTCAGTGATTTATATCGTTGTGATGGCTTTATATAGCTGGGTGCTCACAATAGTTGCCCTAATTGTGTTGCCAATCCAAGCAACCCTCACTATATTAGGTGCTCCACTATTTAGGCAGCAGTTTCGCTCCGCAGCCGAGCAAAACGCCAAAACCCAAAGCCATCTGGTGGAGGTGCTCACCGGAATTCAGACGGTGAAAGCTCAAAACGTCGAGATGGTGAGCCGCTGGACCTGGCAAGACCACTACGCCAAATACATTGCACGCACATTCGAGAAAACAATTACTGGCACAGCCTTAAGCCAAACCAGCCAATTTCTGCAAAAACTCTCCCAATTGCTTGTCTTGTGGGTTGGTGCTGGCTTGGTGCTCGAGGGCAAGCTCACCCTTGGCCAACTTATTGCCTTCCGTATCATCAGCGGTTACGTGACCCAGCCGCTACTGCGGCTCACCACTATTTGGCAAAGCGTGCAGGAGCTGCGCGTGAGTTTTGAGCGGCTCGCTGATGTGGTAGATACCCCTCAAGAATCTAATGAGGCAGACCAAGCCAAGATTCCCCTCCCACCAATCAATGGAGCGGTGCAATTTGCAGACGTGACATTCAGCTTTGCCGGCGCCGGCGGTGCAGCAGTGCTCAAAAATGTAGATTTAGAAATCGCCGCTGGCACCTTTGTGGGCATTGTAGGCCAGAGCGGCAGCGGCAAGAGCACATTGATGAAATTACTGCCACGGCTGTATTCACCCCAGCAGGGCCGGATTTTGATCGATGGCTATGACATCGACAAGGTAGAGCTGTATTCACTAAGACGGCAGATTGGCATCGTGCCACAAGATCCACTGCTGTTCTCAGGCACCGTGAGCAAAAATATCGCCCTCACAGACCCAGATTCCAGTAGTGATGCCATTGTCAAGGCAGCTAAAATTGCTGGTGCCCATGATTTCATCATGCAGCTTCCCTCTGGTTACAGCACGGTAGTGGGCGAACGTGGTGCTGGATTAAGTGGCGGCCAATGCCAGCGGATCGCCATCGCCCGCACGTTGTTGAGCAGCCCCAAATTGCTGGTGATGGATGAGGCTACCTCCGCCCTCGATTACGGCACCGAAAGGCTGGTATGCGACAACCTTATTCATGAGTTAAAGGGATGCACAGTGTTTTTTATCACGCACCGGCTCAACACAATCCGCCGCGCAGACCAGATCGTGATGATGGATCAAGGTGCGATTGTGGAGGTTGGCAGCCATAGCGAATTGATGGCTATGCGCGGACGTTATTACGCCCTTTATCGCCAACAGGAGGGTGAAGCATGAAATTATTGCAACGTGGCCGGGAGAAATTAGAGGCCAAGCTGGCATCAACTAGCGAAGAAGAGCCCGCGCTCAAGCAATCACGCCGCTGGGTGAATGCTGTGACCTGGACACTGATCGGCACCACCGGGTTTTCCATCGCCTGGCTGGCATTAGCTCAAACGGAAGAAATTGCTGTGGTGAGTGGCAAGTTGGAGCCAATTGGCTCTGTGCAGGAGATCCGGATGCCGATCGGCGGCGTCACCGAAGAGGTGCTGGTGAAGGAAGGCCAGCAAGTAAAAGCGGGCCAGGTGCTGATACGGCTAGATACGGAAGCCAGCAGCGAGAGGCTTGCCAATCTGAAAATCAGCATTGCCCTAAAGCAGGGGCAATCGATTGAAAAAGAACAGGAGCTGCTGCGATACCTGGAGCTAAACAGCACTGAGCAGCGCACCCTGCAAGCCAATATCGGCCTGCAGACCGATATTGTGAAACGTCTTGATGGGCTGCAAAAGCAGGGCGCCACTGCTGAACTGCAGTTGCTGCAGGAGCGAAATCGCCTGCAGGAAACAAGCGGCAAATTGGAACAAACTCAGGTGGATCGCCTGCGACAAACGTCTTTGTATAAACAGCAGTTACAACAACTAAGTGCGGAGCTATCGGAATTGCGCAGCAGGCTTAGTGAGCAAGTAGTGACGCTTCGCTACCAAGAAATTCGTTCACCGGTTGACGGCATGGTGTTTGACCTCAAGCCCGGCGCTGGCTTTGTGGCTCAAACCAGTGAGCCAGTGTTGAAGGTCGTGCCTCTTGATAAGCTGCAGGCTGTGGTGGAGATTCCCAGCCGCCAGATTGGCTTTGTACGAGTAGGCCAAAAAGCTGAGATAAGCATCGACTCCTACCCCTCAAATGATTTTGGCGTGATCAACGGGGAAGTGGAGCGCGTAAGTAGCGACGCTTTAGCACCTGATCCAGCCAAAGCACAAACTGAATACCGCTATCCAGGACTGGTGCGGCTGAATAGACAGCAACTTCGGCTGCGGGATGGGCGCCTACTGCCCCTGCAGGCGGGGATGAGCCTGCAGGCCCATATCAAACTGCGCCGAGTGAGCTATCTTCAATTGCTGCTTGGCGGATTCAGAGACCGGGCAGATTCGCTGCGCCAGCTGTGAAAGGGCAATTCGTCAGCAAATGCCGACAGACTTCTCAAGGCCAAAACCCGGCTACCGCAAGGGTTTAGACAAAGTTGCACGGCTCGGACAATCACCAAACCGACCCCTAGTTAAAAGAATAATCAATTTGGAAGTAAAATGTTGATGTTGACAGGCTGCTTCGCAAGGCCTTAAAATCAACAAGTATCCTTTCTCTACTCAGAACCTTGGCTTTCACAACCACTCCAGGTACTGGCGGCGCGCCCGATTCGTTTGTTGGAACCGCAGGCGTTGACGCAATCACTCTCGTTGGGAGCACCACCAATTTCTTCGTGGGTGCCCAGGGCGACAACGACTCCATCTCCTTTCTCCCAGAGAACCTCTTTGCACCTCTAGTCGTTTCCAATGGCACCGTACGTGCTGGAGCTGGTGACGACCTCATTGCTTCACCTCTCCCAACCGCAATTTTTAACAACGTCCTCTTCAATGGCAACAAGGGCAATGACACGATCCTGTTAAATGGCGCCATTCAAGGATCTTCCATTTTTGGCGGCGAAGACAATGACAACATTGAGATCGGAGCTCTTATAGATGGTGAATCTCCTGTTCCGACAGTTCCAAGTGTTATTGTCAGCACTCTCGTCAATGGAAATAAGGGTGAGGATGAGATTGAAATATTAGGATTCGTTCAAAATTCTTCAATTCGTGGCGGACAAGGCGGTGATGAGATTGAAGTTGAGGGCATTATAGAGAACACCCTCATTAGCGGTGACCTTGGTGATGACGAAATTGTTATACTTGGATCCGTCGAAAATTCTTTCATCAACGGTGGTGATGGTGATGACTTGATTGTGTTAAATGCAGATATTGAAGACTCTTTCATCGAAGGTGGTGATGGTGACGACTTGATTAGTTCAAATGGAATCATCGTAGACTCTGCAATCGACGGTGGTGATGGTGAAGACGCTATTTATGTTGACGGATCCGAAGGATCTCTAATCGCCGGCGGCGAAGGTGATGACTTGATTGATGTGGACGGATTCATCACGGATACGTGGGTACTCGGAGAGGGGGGTGATGACACTATTTTTATCGGTGAAGAGTCCGTTTTTACAGAAATTAGTAATTCTGTCATCGACGGTGGTGATGGTGATGATGGGATAACTCTGGCATTCATTACTGGAAGCGAAATTGATGTCTTTGGCGGTGAGGGTGATGACATCATTGATGCTGCAAATGCAGGTATTGCTTTAACCCTTTATGGTAATGACGGCAACGACAATCTCATTGGCAGTAACGGCAGTACGCTTATCGGTGGTACTGGCGCTGACACCCTAACTGCTACTGGAGGCGATAGTACTTTATACTTATTCGCCACTGGCGATAGTTTCGCTGCTACTGACTCAGAAGTGGCGAGATCCGTCACCTTCGGCAATGGCGTTGATTTCATCACTGCCTACGAGAGTCAAGACGTAATAACGCTCAACGGTTTTACTATCGCTGGTGATTTAGATGCTGTTACTGGGTCAGCAACAATTAACGGCGATGGCGAATACGAAATCACAAGTCTTGGCGGTGGAACTAATACAACCTTCCATATTAACGGCACATACAACGAAGTAACCGGTGTCTTCACGGAAGACATTAACGCTGAGTCATTCCTCCTCTTCCAGGTTGCTTCTGCCGCAGTAGAAGATCAAACATTCTCTGTGACGAGCGTAGAAGCATATGCTGTTAACTTCGAACCAATTAGTTGAGAAAATAATGCTCTATTAGCATTATCTTAATTTTAACCCTCTCCGCAAGGAGGGGGTTTTTTATTGCTCACTCACCATCACCCGTCATAAGATTCAACATCTCCGGTGGGTGAGCACAGTTCCACCGACCTCCTGTGGTGCCTGCGTGAAACCGCTCCCACTGATACTGCCGAAACAACCCAGGGTTGCAGCGCTCTAAGAACCCAGGAAACTCCATTGAACTTCGGCAGTCAACAGACCCAGCATTCATACAACCAAACCTGAAGCACCCTCTGCTCTCCACCCAGAACAAAGCAGAGCACCTGGATTTCTTCTTACCGCCCTTCCTGTCAGCAGAGCAGAAGGGACAGGGAAACTCATACTTCTGGACTCTGGTGTTCTTTGACTCCTTAATGTCATCTAGTGAATACTGAAAGAGCAACTCTCTGTATTTCTTATCAATATTGCTTTCTTTCGTGTTTCTTGAGTTCATAATGTTTATTGTATTGCTTGTTTTGAACTTCTATATACTATACTAGTTTCTTATATCATGCAAGTCCATAAGGTATTGACAGAGTAGCAGAATACCAGTATAATGACTATGTTGGTCGTTCAGATTTGTTTAGGTTCTCAAAGTTTCAAAAGTCCTAAATAACTATGTTATTGGTTCAGTAGGGTGTAGGCACTCATAAGGTTCTATTGATTCCTTAAGTCCCTAAACTGCCTCAAGTATTTATATCACTTGAACCCGTGCGAAGCACAATCCCGAAGGGATTTCACCTGAAACTCCTTTATAAACACCATAAAGAATCATAAGGTTCAATGCATCCTCCTGTTCCCTATGCGTTCTTAAAGGTCTCTGTATCAGCACCAGTGAGATCATAAGGAACCATAAATACATACAAGACCCATAATTAAATCAATATGACCCTTCCTTTTACCCATAAACCCTTAAGAGAGCAAATCTCCTACAAACAGCACGAGGCACATATTATGACATCCAGGGATGCCCTATGCGTTCACTATAGGTTGAATAAAAGTGACCTAGTAAAGTACCTTATCAAAAAGGAAGCATTATCCTTAAGGTCTCCTACTGGATTGCTTGAGGAGCACTAATGAAAAAATCAGTCCTCCTAAATCCCGTTGAGTATCAAATGCTCCTTGAGGTTGCAAAAAGGAACCACCAGAAAGTAGAAGTATATCTTACCTCTTTAATTCATAAGGTCTATGCAACCACCAAATAAGGAACAGGTGCTTGCTAAAATTAACTTCCTTGAGGCCCAACTGGAAAACCTTAATCACTATCTATCTGAAACCTATGAGTTCATTATACGCCAGATTGATTGCTACAAGCGGGTTCTGGTGGAACTGGAGATAGTTGAGACCTTTGAGTTGATTGATACACGCCAAGCGTGATATGAACACTCAATAGCAATTGAGTTTATCTTAACCTACATTAAGCTTCCTTCTGCTTAAAAATCCGCCAATATTTTTTCTTGGCACCACACCATCAAGTGCTCCTACAACCGCATTGGTCGCCGCTAGAAGCGTGTTATTTGCAAGGTGAGCGAGCGTTGGGTCATCGTGCTACTGCGGTGTCCTAGCAACTGCTAGACCTCATACAGCGACCGTCCAGCATTAATTGCGAATGATGCGAAGGAATGCCGTAGTTCGTGAATATGCAGTCCCTCCAAACCTGCTCGCTTGCGCGACCAGTCCCAGGAATAATGAATATTGCAATATGGTTTATCTGTCTCTGGGTTGGCGAACATCCATTGGGAACCTGGTACTTCCAATTGCCGCCGGCGCAGAAGTATCAGGGTACTATCATTGAGTGGCATATAACGGCGGTGTCCGTTTTTGCTAAATGGAATCAACCACAACCGTTGCGTCCAATCAATATTCTCCCAGCGAGCATCCAGCACCTCACGCTTCCTGGCACCAGTGAGCAGCAGGAAGCACACAATGCTCTCCAGTTCACGGTTCTTGCTTGATCGCACTGCCACCAGCAACCTCTGTGCCTCATCAGGCGATAAGTACTACTTCAGCTAAACCTGTCATCCCAGGATTGGGGCGACCTGTTCGCGGCGAGGCAGCTCACCCAGCAGCCGCAGAAAGGAGGGATTGCCGTGCTCCAGAGTTAAAAAGTCACGACAAGCCCAGCTGGGCTTGAGCACGGGGTAATGGCCCAACACCGTGCCAGTAGCAGCCGTTTCCAGGGGCCCCACAAAGGAAGTCGGCGGCCAGACGGCGCAGCGCAACTTCTCCATTTGGGGCCCACTCAGGCAGAAGCTGCCGGAGTGGGGGTTGGATGCCTGCACAAAGCTCAGCTCCTGCCCGTCCCAGAAGCGGCCACTAGCTGCTTCCACCTCATCACTAGCCCACAAAGACCCGGGCTGTCCCTCCCGCTTGATCGGCCCATCCACAAACAAGCGCTGCGGAGCATTGGCAACCGCTTGTTCGTAGCGATGGGGCATCAGCACAAACCTATGTTCAGTGCACTGGTTAAACCAGGCCAATTTGTCGGCGTAGCATCGATCCTGAATCACCAAATCATCCTCCAGATAGAGGTTCAGATCGGCGGCTTGCTTTATATCGAGCAGTTGGCGCACCGCCGCCAGCGGCAACAGGCGCGGATCTTCAAGTTCGAGCTGATGTAGCTGCAGCCTGGGCGCAAACAGCTCCACCTCCTCCTGTAGCCAGTGCTCGCCGCACACAAACAGATGCAACTCCACCTGCAGCGCCGGCAGCCCCGCCAAGGCCGGCGCCGGCGTTAGCTCTAGTTGGCGCTGGCCAATGTTGAGAATCCAGTCGTGTTGGGCGCGATTGAGCCCTAGCACGCTGCCGAGGCAGCGGGCTAGGGCCAAGCTGCGGGCCAGCCGATTACCGCGCCTGCCGGAGCCGTAGCCATCACTCGCGCCCTCCCGAAAGAAATGGGGAATTGCCACCCGCAGGCGTAGCGGTTCAGCCATGGGCATCAATGGGCGCAGCTCCATAATCTCTTAAAGCTCAAGTGCTGTGAAGCTGCTTTTCGTTCACCAAGGCTTCCCAGGCCAATACATCCACATCCTGCGGGCCCTCGCCGCCCAGGGCAGTCATCAGCTGGTGGGCTTGGGGATCGAGGCGGCAGACCAAGCATTGCCCACTGGTGTTCAGTATGTGCGCTACGGCCTGGCTCGCGGCAACCAGCCCGGCCTGCACCCCTGGGTGCAGGACATCGAAACCAAAGTGATCCGCGCCGAAGCCTGCGCCCGCGCTGCCCATGCCCTTAAAGAGCAGGGTTTCACACCAGATCTGATCTGCGGCCACCCCGGCTGGGGTGAGCTGCTCTTCCTTAAAGATGTGTGGCCCGCCGCGTCGCTGCTCACCTACCAGGAATTTTTCTACAACCCAAGTGGCTTCGACTACGACTTCGACCCGGAGCTGCAGGGCAAGCCCGACTGGGCCGCCTGTGCCCGCATCCGCATGAAAACCGCCAACCAGCTCCTCAACCTAGAAGCCAGCAACTGGTGCGTAACCCCCACTGCCTTTCAGCGCAGCAGCTTTCCAGCTGCCTGGCAGGAGCGCATCAGCGTGATTCACGACGGAATCGACACCGCCAAGGCTTGCCCCGCAGGGCAGACCAAACCCGTCACCCTGGCCGATGGCACCGTGCTTGAGCCAGGCCAGCAGCTAGTGACCTTCGTGAACCGACGCCTAGAGCCCTACCGCGGCTGCCACACCATGATTCGCGCCATCCCCGAACTGCAGCGACTCGCACCGGATGCCCAGCTGCTGATCGTGGGTGAAACCACGGGGGTGAGTTATGGCGCCGTGTGCCCCGAAGGCGAGTGGAAGGATGTTTTTCTAACGGAGATTAAAGGCCAATACGACCCCAGCCGGGTGCACTTTGCAGGCAAGGTGCCCTACGAGCAGTTCATCCCGATCCTGCAGCTTTCCCAGGCACACGTATATCTCACTTATCCCTTTGTACTCAGCTGGAGCCTGCTGGAGGCGATGAGCTGCGGCTGCGCTGTGGTGGGTTCAGCCACCGCCCCGGTGCAGGAGGTGATCGAACATGGCCGCAACGGCCTGCTGGTGGATTTCTTTTCGCCCACTGAGCTAGCCGGCTCCATTGCCGAACTACTGCAGGATCGGCCCCTGGCCCAGCGGCTCGGTGAGGCGGCCCGCAACACCATCCTGCAGCGCTTCCGGCTGGAGAGCTGCCTGCAGCGGCAGCTGGGCCTAATGAGCCTGGTGGCCTCGGGCTCCCTTGGCGGCTGAGCGCTCTTAATCCCAGCCCATCCCATAGCGCTGGGCCGCCCATTGGTAGGTGCTTGCCAGTTCGGCCCGCACCATCCGCCGGGTGGCCTGCGTCACCGCATCCGCCTCACCCAGGCCCGCATTAGCTGGCTGGCCTAGCACTGGTAGCGGCCAAGGCTCCAATTCAAGAAACATAAGCAGAGGCGGCCACACAAGTTCAGCGCGGGCGAACAGATCCTCACTGCGCAGCACCAGCAGCTGTTCAGGCGCAAACAGGACTTCCCAAAGCGGTAGCTGCCGCTCATAGCGGCTGCGGGCCAGATAGCTGTGCTCCTGGTGGCTGCGGTGGTGGCCATCGGGTGCCGCTAGACGCTGCTCTTCAGCAGCCAGGGCCTGCTCAAGCGCCAGCGGCTCCAATCCAAGCCGCACGCTGTGGAAATACTGCGACAACGCCCGCTCCACCGGATCACGCAGAAGCACAACCAGCTTCACATTGGGCAGCAGCGCCGCAATTCGTTGCGGGGCCGCCGGATGGAAGAGGTAATAGGGCGTGATCTCGCCACAACGCTGGCCTGCGGCAGCACCGGCAAATTGCTGGCGATACCAAGCTTCCCCTTTGTTGTAGTGAAGGCTGAAGTAGTGCAACTCCTTGGCTGGCGGAAGAAAGGCTCCGGGGTGGTGCTCCAGCAGCCGCTGCAGGCTGGTGGTGCCGCCCTTTTGCACGCCTATGCCTAAAAAGTCTGGTAACCGACTGGTCAAAGAACCCAAGGCGCCGAGAGGCTAATCGTATGAAAAGACAGGATTTAAACTAATTCTGATAATCCGGAAATAAGGTTGATCCCATAGGTGAGCGCGGGGCAGCTCTCCGCTCGAGGCCACCGCGCGCCAGAGCCAGGAAACCCGTTTAAGCCGATGGCAGCCACGATCTATCTCCACTGGGCCGCCACACCCCACAGCTGGGTGCGAAGCGGGCTCTATCACTCGATCATCAGCGGCAGCGGCGTGGTGCATCGGCTGCATAGCTATGCGGTGGATTTGCCCTCCCACACCTGGCGCCGCAACAGCAACTCCATTGCGCTCAGTTGCGCCTGCATGGGCGGCCGCCCCGACCCGTGGAGCATCCCACCCACACCGGTGCAGCTGGAAGCGCTCTGCCAGGAGGCGGCGGCGGTGGCCCGCAGCTTGAGCTGGGGCGCCGATGCGATCACCATCCAGCGGCTGCTCACCCACGCCGAGGCTGCCGCCAACCGCGACGGCCGCCAGCCGCACGACAACTACGGCCCAGTGATCTGGGGCGGCACCGGTGAACGCTGGGACCTGCTCCAACTGGAGAAGGGCGGGCCACCTGCCGGCGGCGAGCAACTGCGCCAGCGCGTGCGCCAGATTTTGCGCGGCGAGCCAAGCCCCGATGCAGCACCAAACCCGCCAAGCCCGCTGCAGTTTCGCCGCCCCAGCAGCATCACCGCCCGCGGCGAACCCCTGGCCACCATGGTGGATGAAAACGGCAGCAGCTGGGCACCGGCCGCCGATCTGCTCGAACGCTACGACCTGTCCTTTAGCTGGGATGCCGACCGCCGCCGCATCCTGGTGGGCGCCCTCGATGTGGTGCCGCTCTACCGGGAGGATGGGGTTCAGGCATCAGTGGGCTGGCCCCTAGTTGAGCTGGCGCTGCAGCAGGCCACAGCACCGGTGATCCTGCGGGGCATCATCAAAGACGGGCGAGCCTGGTGCCGCGTGCTCGAATTCGCCGAAGAATTCGGCATCAGCGCAAACTTCCAACCCTTCGCCCTCGGAGAGCGCCGCGGCGGCTAGCCATGCTTATGCCCAAGGTTGAAGGGCCAGGAGCCTCCCCCATAAGCTGCTGCTGCGAGCTGGTGCACAGAGCCTTGATCGTTGGCGACACCTTTATCTGGCTGCACCTGCCCAAAACCGGCGGCACCTCGATGAATCGCCTATTTCGCGAGCGGGCCCTCCCCGGTGTGAGCGTCGACCCCGACGACACCCCCCAGAAACACGATTCCATCGCCCTGCGCGAAAGCCGCGGCCCCTGGCGCGCCGGTGATCGCCGCCGCTTCATCACCGCCCGCCGCCTGGATCACTGGCTGATCAGCGACTGGCAGCACAAGCGCCGCCACATGAACCTGCCAAATCTCGATTTTGAACCGGTGCGCAGCGGCCTCTTCTATTCCCTGCGCATGGGCGGCACCTGGGTGGCCGCCGACTGGTGGCTGCAGTACTTCGAAGTCGATGAGCAAGCGACGGCCTTGCGACTTGAGCAGCTCACCGACGATCTGAACACCCAGCTGCTGCCCCTGCTGCCTGCCGGCACCGCCCCCTTCAACGCCCTGCCCCGCGAGAACGCCAAGCCCAGCAACCAAGGCACCGCCCGCTCCTTCTCAGCGCAAGATCTGCAGCGCGTCACCGCCGCCAACCCCCGCTGGAGCACCTGGCAACAGCAGGTTTACGGGGGAGCTGCCGATGGAGCGGCCAGCGCCGTAGCCCGATGACTAGCGCCCCCCTGATCCTGATCGTGGGCATGCATCGCAGCGGCACCTCGCTGCTGGGCAACCTGCTAAGTAGCGCCGGGGTATCGCTGCCCGGGCCTCTGATCGCTGGCGATCAGCACAACCCCGAGGGCTACTTCGAGCGGGCCGACATCACCGATCTCCAGGAGCGTCTGCTGATCGCGCTGGATCGCTGGTGGCCCAGTGCCCAGGGCACACTCCCCCTACCAGCGGACTGGCTGTGTCGCGGGTGCACCCACTCCACCCTGGACCAGCTCCATGCCCTTCTGCTCCGAGACAGCGCCGAACAATCGAGCCCGTGGGCAATCAAAGACCCGCGAACGTCCTTGCTACTGCCCCTCTGGCGGCGACTGACAGGAGAATTGCAAATTCCCCTGCGGCTCATCCTGGCGGTGCGCCACCCCGCAGAGGTGGTGCAATCGCTCTGCCAACGCGACGGTGATGCCGCTGGCATGACAGCCCAGCGCGCTGAACTACTTTGGTGGCGCCACAACCAAGCCGTGCTGGACCATGCCCACGGCTTGCCACTGGAAGTAGTGGATTACTCCCAGTGGTTTGGGCCCGGCCAAGCCCCGGCGCTGCAACTGCAGCGCCTTTGGCAATTCTGCGGCCTGCCCGAACCTGGCCTTGAAACGTTGCGACAGTGCCTGGCCCAGATCAAACCGGAGCATCGCCGCAGCGCCGATGCCGCCACCAGCGTGGTGCTGGATGACAGCACGAAAGCTCTCCATCGGGCTCTGGTGACAGGCGAATTGATCCAGGCAGCCAGAGCCGAACGTCCTTACCGAGTCCACCTGCCTATATCTGCAGGGGAGCAGAACTCCCCAACGCACCTTGGCGGCTGGTTCGATCCTTCTTTTTACCAACGCCATTACCCCGATCTCGCTGATCTGAGCACCCCTCTCGATCACTACATCAATTTCGGCTGGCGGGAGGGCCGGCAGCCCCACCCACTCTTCGATCCAGGCCACTATTTGCAGTCCTGTCTGCAGCGTGGCCTGATGCCTCCGGGCCATCAATCACCGCTGCAGCACTTTCAAAACGCTGGGATCGCGGCCGGCATCGTGCCGACCCCCGTGCACGACGCGGAGTGGTGGACCCACCAGCAGGGCCAAATGCAACTTGCACAAGCTCCTGCGTTAACCGCACTGCATCCCTGGGGTGGGGCCGCCCTGGCCCTGGCTGATCACGATCTCGGCAGTGCCGTCCCATTGCTGCTCCATTGGCAGCGCGACGGCATCTCCCCTGCCGACTGGCGCACCCTGCAACGGGGCAGCGCACCGTGGCTTCGTTGGCCCAGCAATCCACCGGTCACTGTCCAGTCAACGGGATCAGCCCCTGCCGCCCTGAGCAGCAGCGGCATTCCCCTCAACCATTGGCTCGCTCAGGGCTGGCTCGCCGCCCTCGCCCCGCTCCCTCCCGGGCAGCGCCTCCACTTGGTCCTTCTCGCCCCTGGCGAGCAACTGCCAGAGTCCGACATCCAAGCCCTCAGCAGGATTCCAGGCCTGGTAGTGGCCGATCCCGATCCCCAGCGCTGCTCCCTCTGGCAGCACCTTGGCCTGAACTGGATCCTGCTCCAGTGGCCTACCGACAACCAACTCGCCAGCCACCTGGCCGCCGACCCTTGGCTGGCGGTCGCAGAAGCCCGGCTTGGCTTGCCGCCTCCGGCAGCCCTCGCCGGCCGCAACCTGATCACGCTCGGCCCAGGCGGCCCCGAATGGGATAGCCGCAACGACCATCCCGATCACTGGTGTCTTCCAGGCTTTGATGATCTAGTCCTGGATGACCCCGATGCCACCCGCAGCCTCGCCAGTTGGCTCTGGCACTGTCATCAGCAAGGGCTAAGCCTGGTACGCCTCAGCGCAGACACCAGCACCCCGACCCATGAGCAAGCCCTCGGCTGGCTGCCCATCACTTGGATGTGTGTGCATGGACTTACCCCAGCCGCCCTCCAATGGGAGCTGACCTGGCGCCGAGAGGGCCGTCCGGTTCCGCCGGCACCGGTGACACCCCAGCCGGAGGCCACTGTGGTGTGGGAAGGCGGCCATGCCCATGCATCCACGCCCGCCCAGGTGGCCGTGGTGGTGAGTCTCTACAACTACGCCGAGCGGATTGGGGAAGCGCTCAACAGTGTGGCCAGCCAAGATCTGCCGTCAGTGGAGCTGATCGTGGTGGATGACGCCTCCACCGACTCCGGCATCCCCTACGTTCAGACCTGGTTAGAACAGCACGGCCAGCGCTTTCAGCGAGCCCGATTGCTCCGCCATAGCCGCAACGCTGGGCTTGCTGCAGCGCGCAACACGGCCTTCGCAGCCACTGCAGCGCCCTGGTGCCTGGTGCTCGATGCCGACAATGCGCTCCTCCCCCAGGCGGCTTCTGCCCTGCTCGCCGTGGCCCAGCAGGGCAGCGATGCACTGGCTGTCGTGCATCCCCTAATTGAACAAGAAGTGGAGCAGACCAATGGTGGCCGCCACACCACGGGCCTGCTCAGCACCCTGAGCTGGCAACGGACGCTCTTCGCCCAGCGCCGCGAGGGCAACTACATCGACGCCATGGCACTGGTGCGCCGCAGCGCCTGGCAAGCCGTGGGTGGCTACGTCCACATCCCAGGCGGCTGGGAAGACTTCGACTTCTGGTGTTTGCTGATCGAAGCCGGCTTCCACGGCGTACTGTGTCCCGCAGTGCTCGCCCAGTACCGCTGCCACACAGGCTCCATGCTGCGTCAGAGCACCCACGCCAATGTGCGTCGGATCAGTCGACTACTCCAGCACCGCCACCCCTGGCTTCAGTTGCAGCTGGGGCAGCCCGATTTCTAAATCCCAGCCGCTACTCATGCTTCGCCTGTCACCCCGTCAGCTGCTGCGGCGTCTCAAGCGCAAGCTGCTGGGCCAGGCAGCGGCCCTTCCACCAGCCAGGCCCCCCGAGGGAATCAGCCTGGATCCTCAGGGAGATGCCAATCGCAACCTGGCCGCAACCAGCCAGCGGAGTCTGGACAACTTCCTGGTCAGCGGAACGACGCTGCGGGTCGGTGGTTATGGCGAGGGACCCCTGGTTTCGCTCGTACTGGTGCTGTTCAACAAGGCCCACCTCACCTACGCGTGCCTGCGCAAATTGGCCCAACTTCAGTACAGCAACCTCGAGGTGCTGATCGTGGACAACCACTCCACCGATCAGACCAGTGCTCTACTGGAACGCCTGGAGGGCCGGGTGACAGTACTTCGCCAAGACGACAATCTCCACTTTCTACGGGCTTGCAATCTGGCCTTTGCTCAGCTAGATCAAAAGACGGAGTTTGTGGGCCTTGTGAACAACGACGCCCTTCTTGATCAGGCTGCCATCTCAAAAGCACTTGAAGTTTATCGACGCTGGCCGGACACCGGCATTGTGGGCGGCCAGATCCTCCATCTGGACGGCCAACTTCAGGAAGCTGGCAGCGCGATCTGCAGGGATGGCAGCTGCCGAGGCCTCGGGCGCCGGCAAAGCCCCTGGCAACCCCTAGTGCAGACACGCCGCAAAGTTGACTATGTCTCAGGCTGCTTCCTGATGATCGACGCCGCCCTACTCAAGAAAATTGGGGGCTTCGACACGCAGTTTGCACCTGCCTACTACGAAGAAACAGACCTCTGCGTTGCCAGCTGGAAACAGAATCGTTCCGTGGTTTATGAGCCAGCCTGCCTGCTACACCACGTGGAGTTTGCCTCATCAGGACAAGGCCGTAGCGACGCAGAAAGCCTGATGCGCACCAACCAACGGCGCTTTCAAGCAAAACACAACGACTGGCTTGCGTCTCATCCCGAGCCTGGTCAATTTCGCGATCTTCCGAACATCGACCACGCCCTAAGGCATCAGGCCTATCCAGTGCGCCTGCTGTGGATTGACGACAAATGCCCCAATCCCGCCCAGGGGGCCGGCTTCGGCCGACTGCACACCATTCTCTCGTCCCTGTCTGACCTGGGTTGCTTTATCACCCTGCTCGCGACGGATCTTCCCAAGAACGGCAAGGCACCTGATCGCAGCGTGCATGCCGGCAGCGCTGACTTCGAATTGCACTGGGGTCGCGAAGACACATTAAAAGAACTACTGCAACAACGCCCCACTTTTTACACCCATTTAGTTGCCTCCCGAAGGCACAACCAGGAGATGCTCCAGTTCTGCCTGAACAATCTCCCGAAGGACACCCCCCGCCCACAGGTGATCGCTGATGTCGAGTCACTCTTCAGCATCAGAGAAAAAAGCCATGACCACTTGAAGCGCACTGGAGAGATTGCCATGGCTCAGGATCTGACACATCACCCGGTGCTCCATAAAGAGTTGAATGCACTGAAGGAATTTGATCAACTCTGGGCCGTATCCCAGCTGGAAGCTGATTTACTGCATCACAGCGGCCAACAGACTGTTCACCTGGTGAGCCATTCCTTTGCCATCTCCGATCAGCGGCCAACCCCCAATGACACGGCAGGGCTACTGTTCATGGGGGCCATGAACCATCCCGGCCTGCCCAATCTCGATTCGCTTCTGTGGCTCGCCGATGCGGTGCTGCCTGCCCTGCGCCAACAACCACTCCAGCCAGAACATGCCCCACTGACCGTCATTGGTCCCTACCGGGACGATCTGGTGCGGCCACTACTGGAGCGCATCGAGGCCGTCTGGCCTGTGATTCACCTCGGGGCCGTTCCAGAGGTGGAGCCGATCCTGCGCCGTCACCGCGTGTTGCTGGCACCGACACGCTTCGCGGCTGGGCTGCCCCACAAGGTGCAACACGGCATGGCGATGGGCATCCCCGTTGTGACCACAGAGCTGATCGCCAGCCAGATGGGCTGGAGCAGTGGTGAAGGCCTCATGGCCAGCAACAACGCCTGGGAGTTCGCAAGCCACATCGCTCGGCTTTACAACGATCCCGGGCTTTGGGAGCAGGTGCAGGCCGCTGGACTGGCGTGCATCAGCCGGGAATGCCACCCACAGAGGCAAGTGGATGCCCTGGCTCGCAGCCTGCAGATCAACGCGCAACCCATCAACGACGCATGAGGCGCATCAGCCGCGCCAAAGCCCGAGACGGCAGGAGCCGCCAGGGCAGGCGCAGCAGCAACAGCAGCAGCGCCTGCCCCCAGGGCATGTGCCCCTCCCGGGCAGCTCGGCAGATAAAACGGGCCTCGGCCCTGGCATAGGCAAGACCCCGGCGCCGAGCCAGATGGGCAGCACCCACTTGGGCCCGCACCAGCACCTCGGGCAGATTGTTTACAGCTGTGGGGCCGTGACGATGCAGCAGACGCAACCAGAGGTCGTAGTCCTCAAAACCTGGCTGATCGCGATAGCCGCCCATAGCCAGCACGGCGGAGCGCCGCAGTACCACCGCCGGGTGGTTTAAAGGATTGCGCCAGCGTGCCCAGTGCCGCACCTGCGCGCCCACCGGCACACGCCGGCAGCCCAACACCTGTTCGGGCTGATCAAAAAATTCCTCCATCCAGGCGCTACCCGCAATCACCTCCGGATGCTGGGCCAGCCATACCAGCTGCCGAGCCGCCCGGTCGGGGAGGGAGAGATCGTCAGCATCGGCGCGCAGAATCAGCTCACAGCTGCAGGCCGCCAACCCCCGTGCCAGCACCAGACCTACCCCCTCGCCGCCAGGCCCTGGCAGCACCAAAATCGGTAGCCCCGCCAAGGCCTGCGCCTGCACCACCTGATTCAAACCGTCGGGCAGGGGCCCATCCACGCTCAACACCAGCCGCTGTGGCGCTGGCTGCTGGGCTGCAAGTGTGGCCAAAGCCTGGGCCAGCACCGCCGGCTCCTCCCATGGGGCCAGCGGCATCAGCACCTCATAGGGCGACCAAACAGTCAAGACACACTCTCCGCAGGGGGATGCACCATGGCTCCCACAGCCTGGGGCAGGGGAGCTGTTAACCCCACCAGAATTGCGCGGGCGTTGGCCCGGCGCTCGGGCTCAAACAGCAGCCACAGCCATGGCTTCACCAGCATCTTGATCAGCTCTTTGATGCGCAGATCAAGTGGCACCCAGCCCTGGCGCAGCAACCAGCGCAGATTGCGCAGGCTGTAGTAGTGGCGTTGTGGGCTGTAGAGCTCCATGCCCAGCCAGCGGCAAATTCCATTGGGATGGGGATCGCCAAACTGCTGCGCAAGCTGCACGCCTGGATGCTGCAGCAGCACAAACCCCGCCGCCTGAGCTCGGAAACACCAGGCATGGTCGACAAAATCGATGAACAATTCCTCATCAAGAGGACCCAGCAGGGGCCACTGCGACGCTGTAAAAGTGGTGCCGGAGGAAATCAACAACCGCGTGCGCGGATGGCCCAGCCAGCTAGCCGAAGCCAGCTGGTGCCAGCGCTGGCGGCGTTGATCCCAGATCCGAGGGCCCGCCGCCAAGCGCTCCCCGGGATGAAGCTCGAGCAGTTCACGCAACCCCTGCAACCCATCTGGAGTGATGCGACTGTCCTGGTCGAGCAGAGTAACTATGCGAGCCCCCGCAGCCAGGGCTGCCTCTACTCCCCGGTTAAACCCACCAGCAATTCCACCCTGATTGGCGTTGCGAACCAAGAGGCATCTGGGATGACGCGGTGCCACAAGTGCAGCATCAGCCTGGTTGTTATCCACCAACATCAAACCCAAGCCCGCCTCAAGCAGGGGCGCCAGCGCTTCAGCCGCCCCAAGACCAGCAAGGCCATAAAGCGGCACCACCACCCAGTGCTGGCTGGCTTCGAGGCCTACCTGAGGCCGCCCCATCAAGCCTGCGTAGCTGCCATAAGGCCAATGCGATTGCCCCCATAGCCGGCCCGTGCCCGCACACAATCACACCAAGGTCGGCTGTCGAGATACCAAGCCACCGTGGCCTCGAGCCCCTGCTCAAAACTGTGGCGTGGCTGCCAGCCCAGCTCATTGCTGATCTTGGTGGGATCGATGGCATAGCGGCGGTCGTGGCCAGGGCGATCGATCACCCGGGTGATGAGGCGATTGTGGGGAGCGCCAGCGGGGCGCAGCTGATCGATAAGCGTGCAAATTGCCTCCACCACTTGCTTGTTAGTGCGCTCGCCCGCACCGCCCACGCAATAGCTCTCGCCAATCCGCCCGCGGGTGGCCGCCAGCAGTAGCGCCTCCACGTGATCTTCCACATAGAGCCAGTCGCGCACATTGGCGCCATCTCCATAAAGCGGAATCGGTTCACCAGCCGCCGCCTTGAGGATCACAACTGGAATCAGCTTCTCCGGAAATTGCCAGGGGCCGTAGTTGTTGGAGCAGTTGGTGAGCACCACCGGCAGGCCATAGGTGTGGTGCCAGGCCCGCACGAGATGGTCGCTGGCGGCCTTGCTGGCCGAGTAAGGGCTGCGCGGGTCGTAGGGGGTGGTTTCCGAGAAGCGCCCCGTAGCCCCGAGGGAGCCAAACACCTCATCGGTGCTGATGTGATGAAAGCGGAATTGCTCTTGCCGTTTGCCTGGCAGCTGCTCCCAGTGGACCCGCACCGCCTGCAGCAGGTTGAAGGTGCCTGTGATGTTGCTATCAACAAAAGCGCCAGGGCCGTCAATTGACCGATCCACGTGGCTCTCGGCCGCCAGGTGCAACACCAGATCGGGATCCGCCTGCTGCACCGCCGCCGCCGTGGCTTCTGCATTGGTCAGGTCCACCTGCAGCAGCTGGTGGCGCTGCGCCGCATGTGGCAGCATCTCAATGCTGGCTAGATCGCTGGCGTAGCCAAGCTTATCAAGGTTGAACACCAATGCTTCGGTGTCTGCCAGCAGGCGACGCACCAGCGCCCCGCCAATGAAACCGGCGCCACCTGTCACCAAAATTCGCTGGCGATCTCCCAGTAGCTCAGCAGTAGCAGGCATGGCTCAAAGCAACCGTCTTCCAGAATCGCAAATCCTCAGCGGCCTGCCACCTTCAGCACCGTTTTTAAAGTCTTGAACAGGATCACCAGGTCTAACCAGGCACTCCAGTTGTGCAGATAAAAGAGGTCATAGCTGAGTTTCAACTCAGCCTCCTCCACGCTGGCGGCGTAAGGCGCGCAAACCTGAGCCCAGCCGCTCAACCCCGGACGCATCCAGTGGCGCTTGCGGTAATGGGGAATCCTGGCTTCCAGTTCATGCTCCAATTCTGGACGCTCCGGTCGTGGGCCGATCAAACTCATATCTCCAGCGAGCACATTGAGAAGCTGGGGCAACTCATCTAGCCGCGCTGGACGCAGCAAACTACCCATGCGAGTGATGCGGCAATCTGCAGGAACAGTCCAACTGGCTGGGGCATGAGGATCACCGCAGCTCATCGTGCGCAACTTGATCAGGGCAAAGGGCTTGCCAATCAAGCCACTGCGCTGCTGGACATAAAGCACCGGCCCCCGATCTTCCAGCCAAATCAGCAGGGCGAGCAGCAGCAGCAGTGGCAGGCTTATCAACAACAACATCAGGGCCAGCAGCACGTCAGCAGAACGCTTGAGTTGGCGCTGAATGCTGAAGCAATTGGCCCAAGGGATCTCATCAATGGCAAGCCATTCCTCCGGCAACAGGCTGGGCGGCAACCGCTCCAGCTGCGCTTCTGCAAGTTCGACCACCGTGGTAACGGCTAAGCCTTGCTCAGCCAGAGCCTTCAAGAGCTGCTCCTGATCCGGAGCCAGAAGCAGATCACTGCCCAACACCACACCCCCTGGGGGCACCACTCGCCAAGGCCACCTTGCTGGACGGTGCAGCCGCTCTACAGCGCCACCATCTTGTGCAACCAAGCCCAACGGTTTCACGAAGGGCGTACGCCGCCACTCACTCTGAATCTGCCGCACTTCAGCAGATCCGGCCATCAGGCGCCAGCGTTGCTCCGGCCGGCGCCTCACCAGCAGGCGCAATCCCAAGCGCACCAAAAGGCTCCAGCAAATAGTTAAGCCGATCGCAGCCAAAAGCGTGCTGCGGTGGGTGAGTTCAATGGAATCTTGCAGGTTTATGGACCAATCCAGCAGCGCCATCAAGCTCAAAGTGGCCACACCCGTGAGCCCTAACCGCAAAGCCACAAGCCGCAGCCTCAGCCAAGGCCAGCGCAACACCGTGTAGCTTCCCAGCAGCCAGCCAAAGCACACGTAGCTGGCCAGCATCAGCACCACCAAGGTCGGGTGGCTCAGCAAGTACGTGCCCTTAAGCCCGCCCAGCAGGACTAAGACCCCTAATGCTCCCAGCAGATCAAGCCAGGCGCACAAAAACAGAAGGCGACGCCAAAACACCTAGTTGTGAGAAGCCTTAAGGAACCCAAGTGTGAATCGCATTTTTGATAACTACCCTAACTTTGCAGTGAATTAAGACATATCAACCTTGTGGGTGGTGCAGCAACTGCCCCCGTATCTCGAGCACCTCCGCCAGGGCCGCCCGCCAGTGCAGTGGCTCCAGACCCAGGGCTAAGCGGCTGGCAGTGCAATCCAGCAGGGAGTAGTTGGGCCGCCGGGCCGGGGTGGGGTAATCGGCGGTGGTGAGGGGCAGCACGCGGGCGGCGCGCTCGAGCAGCCCCGCCGCCACCGCGAGCTCACCAATCGCTACGGCGAAGTCATACCAACTAGCCGCCCCCGCATCGCTCCAGTGCAGCATGCGCGGGCCCGTGGGATCGGCGCCGATCGCCCGCCAGCAGGCCGCCGCCAAGGTGAGGCTGCTGGTGGGGCAACCCACCTGGTCAGCCACCACATCGATCTTGCTGCGCTCGCGATGCAGGCGCAGCATCGTGAGGCAGAAGTTGTGGCCCACCGGGCCGTACACCCAGCTGGTGCGCAACACCCTTGCCCCCGGCAGTTGCAGCGCTGCCTCCTCGCCCGCTGCCTTGCTGGCGCCATACACGCCCAGGGGATCGCGGCTCTGCTCGGGCCGGTAAGGCGTGCCCTGGGCCCCGTTGAACACAAAATCCGTACTCAACTGCAGCAAGCGGCCACCCGTGGCGGCCAGGGCTTGAGCGAAAGCCGCCGGGGCGCCGGCATTCACGGCCTGGGCCAGCTCGGGCTCGCTTTCGGCCTTATCCACCGCCGTGTAGGCGCCGGCATTGAGCACCCAATCCGGGCGGTGCCGCAGCACTCCCGCGTGGCAGGCCACGGCGTCAGCGAGATCCAGTTCAGCCCGCCGGCAGGCGATCAGGGTGATGCCGGCGGGCTTGGCGGCGATCAGCGCCTGGCCAAGTTGGCCCGCAGCGCCGGTGAGCAGCACTTTCATGGGGCCCCTGTCCTGGAGGCGTCCGCAGTCTGTACAGACCGTACAGAACTCCACATACAACCAAGCAACTCCTCCCCCACCTCCGCCAGCAGCGGCGCAGCAGCATCCTTCTCCGAAAGCTGGGGCAGGGCTCCGGCCAAAGCCTCAAGGGGCCAGGTAATCGCCAGCTCTGGAGCGTCCCAGCGCAGCGAGCGTTCACACTCCCGACTCCAGAAGTCGGTGGCTTTGTAGAGCACCTCGGCGTGCTCGCTCAGGGTGAGAAAGCCATGGGCGAAGCCCACTGGCACCCAAAGCTGCTGGTGGTTCTCGGCGCTCAGGCGAGCCCCCACCCAGTGGCCGAAGGTGGGAGAGCCATGGCGAATGTCCACCGCCACATCAAAGATCTCGCCCAGCACGCAGCGCACCAGCTTGCCCTGAGGGTTGGGCTGCAACTGATAGTGCAGGCCCCGCAGCACCCCACGGCTGGAACGGGAGTGGTTGTCCTGCACAAAGCTGGGTATGGGCTGGCCGTCGGCCTCCAGGGCCGCCGCAAAGGCCTGCTGGTTCCAGCTCTCATAGAAAAAGCCCCGCCCATCGCCAAAAATCTGGGGCGTGATCAGCAGCGGCCCCTCAATCACCACACCGGAGGCTGTGCTCAGCTGCTCAACCTGCATTGGAGACCTCCAGCAGTTGCAGCAAATAGTCGCCGTAGCCACTCTTGCGCAGCGGGGCGGCCAGGGCCGCGAGCTGCTCAGCGCTGATCCAGCCCAGACGCCAGGCAACCTCCTCCGGGCAGCCCACCTTCAGGCCTTGGCGGTGCTCCAGAGTGCGGATGTAGCTGGCTGCCTCATGCAGCGAGTCGCAGGTGCCCGTATCCAGCCAAGCCATACCGCGGCCCATCAGCTCCACCCGCAGCAATCCCTCCTCCAGATACATCCGATTGAGATCGGTGATCTCCAGCTCGCCCCGTGGCGACGGCTGGATTTGGCGAGCCCGCTCCACCACAGAATCGTCATAGAAGTAAAGGCCGGTCACCGCGTAGCGGGAGCGAGGCTGGGCTGGCTTCTCTTCCAGGCTCAGCACCTGGCCGTTTGGCGCAAACTCCACCACGCCGTAGCGCTCGGGATCTCGCACCGGATAGGCAAACACCGTGGCTCCGGCCACTCCGCCATTACTGACCTGCAGCTGCGGAATCAAATCGTGGCCGTGGAAGAGGTTGTCGCCCAGCACCAGTGCCGCCGGAGCGCCACTTAAAAAATCAGCGCCGATCAAAAAAGCCTGAGCCAAACCATCCGGACTCGGCTGAACGGCGTAGCGAATCTCCATGCCCCAAGCGCTGCCATCTCCCAGCAACCGCTCAAAAGAAGCCAAATCATGGGGCGTACTGATAACCAGTACCTCCCGAATTCCCGCCAGCATCAAGGTGCTGAGCGGGTAATAAATCATCGGCTTGTCATACACCGGCAGCAGCTGCTTACTCACCGCCTGGGTGATCGGATGCAGCCGAGTGCCGCTGCCTCCAGCCAAAATGATGCCCTTACGGGTCATGGGGAGCGCTCCGCTGGGAGAATACTGCCATGGCAGCACTGCGCCTCCTAATCCACGCCCCAGGCGCCCCTGGCCTGCGCTGGTTCGGCCTCGGCCCAGGGCTGCGGCCCAGCCGCGGCCTAGGGAAGCTGCAGCGCCTGTTCAACAAGCACGCCTTCTGGGCCCAGAGGCGCAGCTTTGGCGATCTACGCCGCCTGCTGGCCGGCAGCAGGGTGGTGGTGAGCCTGTGGCAGGGCAAGCGGCTAGTGGGATTCGGCCGGGCCAGCAGCGACGGCATCTATCGCGCCGTGCTCTGGGATGTGGTGGTGGCCGGCGACTTGCACGGCCAGGGCCTCGGCCGCCGAGTGGTGGAGGCCCTGCTGGCCGCCCCCGCCCTGCGCGGCGTCGAGCGCATTTACCTAATGACCACCAACAGCGCTGGCTTCTACGAGCAGCTGGGCTTCCGCGATGCAGCCCCCCAGGACCTACTGGTTAAGCAAGCCGCGATCCCAGCCCAGAACTCGGGCGGCTCTTCTGCCTAAAAAAAGCGGAGCAGCGCAGGGCGGCGTACCCATAGCTGTAAGTGCTGTACAGAATTCCGGATCGCGCGCGAACCGAACACCCTCCGGACACCATGAATCTGGCGCTTTCAGTCAGGAATAGCCGCCATCAAGCTGCCCATCTCCAGGGCCTGCAGGCCGTAGTTCCAGCCCAGGTTGCTCTTGATGCCGGCCCGCTCTAGGGCCTGCTGCAGGGTGTCGGTTGTGAGCACGCCGAAGATCACCGGCACGCCGGTGGCTCGGGCCACCGCTGCCACGCCTTTGCTCACCTCGGCCACCACCACATCGAAGTGGGGGGTGTCGCCACGAATCACGGCCCCCAGGGTGATCACCACCTGGTAGCGACCACTGGCCGCCAGGCGCTGGGCCACCAGGGGGATCTCAAAGCTGCCGGGCACCCAGGCCACATCCAGCTGGTCACTGGCATCACTGGTATCGACGCCGTGGCGCAACAGACAGTCGAGGCAGCCGCTCAGCAGCTTGCCGGTCACCAGGTCATTGAAACGGGCAACCACCACCGCGATACGCAGACCAGCTGTGTCGGTGAACCGCCCTTCAAAAATCGCCACGCTTCAGACCACAAAGATGCTCATGCCCCAGTTGAGCAGCACCAGGGCCACCCAGGCGAGGCCGCCAAGCAGGATCAGGCGATTGGAGCGACCTGAATCTTCACTGCTGGCGTACAGCACCGGCACCGCCACAATCAAGGCGAACGACAGCACCACCAGAGCCAAAACGGTGAGGGTGTTGAGGATCTGCATGGATTAGCAGCGGCTACACGCCGATCGGTTTCGAGATTCTCACACGCAGACCCAGGTCAGTCGGGGCCCCGCTTCACAACATGAAGCCCACCGGCAAGTCGACCTACGATCCAATCTCAGCAGGAAAGGACCGTGGCCGCGGAAGCCGAACAACAGCTTTCGCTCACCACAGCCCTGGGCCTGGCCGAAGAGCCCCAGCCCGCTCCCGAGCCCGGCCCAACCCGGCCCCGCAGCCGTCAACGCCAAGCCGCCCCAACAGCTCCGCCGGCCCCAACCACAGCAACCTCAACCCCCGACTCCGACCTGCCTCCCTGGCACCACCACGGCTTGGTGGTAGCAGAGCAACTGACGCCGATGCTGCGTCACTACGTGGAGCTCAAGGCCGCCCATCCCGATCGGGTGCTGCTCTACCGCCTGGGCGACTTCTTCGAGTGCTTCTTCGAAGACGCCATCACCCTCTCGCGCCTGCTGGAGCTCACCCTCACCGGCAAAGAGGCCGGCAAGACTGTCGGTCGGGTGCCGATGGCGGGCATCCCCCACCATGCCGCCGAGCGTTACTGCGCTGAGCTGGTGCGCCACGGCCTGAGTGTGGCCCTCTGCGACCAACTCGAAAGCGCCCCGGCCAAGGGCGAACTGCTCAAGCGCGGCATCACCCGGGTGCTCACCCCCGGCACGGTGCTTGAAGAGGGCCTGCTGGCGGCCCGCCTCAATAACTGGCTTTGTGCCGTGGTGATGGAGGGCGCTTGCTGGGGCCTGGCGGTGGCAGATGTCAGTACCGGCGAATTTCGGGTCACCGAGCGGACCGGCAGCGCCGGCTTGCACCAGGAGCTGCTGCAGGTGGAGGCCGCCGAGGTGCTCTGGCCCGCCAATCCCAGCGCCACCCCCACCTGGTGCCCCGAGGCCCTGCGGCTAACGCCCCTGCCCCGCACCCCCTTTGAGGCCCCCGAAGCGTCCACCACCCTCAAACAGCGCTTCGGCCTAGCCAGCCTCGATGGCCTGGGGCTCGGCGAAGCGCCGCTGGCCCTGCGCGCGGCGGGCGGCCTGGTGGCCTACCTCGACAGCACCCTGCAAGAGCACCAAGTGCCGCTGGATCCGCCCACCACCTGGCACGCCGGCGACCAGCTGGTGCTCGACGCCGCCACCCGCCGCAACCTGGAGCTCACCAAAACCCAGCTGGGCGGCAGCATCCACGGCTCCCTGCTCTGGGCGCTGGATCGCACCCACACCGCCATGGGCGGCCGCTGCCTGCGCCGCTGGCTGCTGGCGCCGCTGGTGGAGCGCACCGCGATCCTCGAGCGCCAGGGGGGGGTGAGTGAGCTGGTGGCCGATCGCGGCCTGCGGCTAGCCCTGCGCCGGCTGCTGCGGCCCATGGGCGACCTCGAGCGCCTGGCCGGCCGCGCCGGCGCCGGCAGCGCCTCGGCCCGGGATCTGGTGGCCCTCGCCGATGGTCTAGAGCGCCTGCCCCAACTGGCCGCCCAGCTCGCCCAAGCCAGCAGCGCCCCCCTGCAGGCCCTGGCCCGCCCCTGGCCCGAGCTCGCCGCCATGGCCGCCGACCTCCGCCACACCCTGCTCGACACGCCGCCCCTATCACTCACCGAGGGCGGCCTGATCCACGACGGCGTCGACCCCACCCTCGATGAGCTGCGCAACCAGCTCGACGACCAGGACGCCTGGCTGGCCCAGCAGGAGTCCGAGGAGCGCCGGCTCAGCGGCATCAGCACCCTCAAACTCCAGTACCACCGCACCTTCGGCTACTTCCTGGCAGTGTCCAAGGCCCGGGCGGCGGCGGTGCCGGAGCACTGGATCCGCCGCCAAACCCTGGCCAACGAGGAGCGCTTCGTCACCCCGGCCCTGCGCAACCGCGAGGGCGCCATCCAGCAGCTCAAGGCCCGCGCCGCCCAGCGCGAATACGAATTGTTCTGCGCGCTGCGCGCCAGGGTGGGCGAGCAGGCCGCCGCCATCCGACACGCCGCCCGCCTGGTGGCCGAGCTCGATGCGATCGCCGCGCTAGCCGAGGTGGCCGCCACCGGCGGCTACTGCTGCCCCGAGATCACCGACCCCGCCGGTCCCGAAGCCCGCCTGCTGCAGATCGAAGCCGGCCGCCACCCGGTGGTGGAGCAGCTGCTGGTGGAAGAACCCTTCACCGCCAACAGTGTGGTTCTAGGTGCCATCCCCGAGGCCGCCCCCCGCCCCGACCTGCTGATCCTCACCGGCCCCAACGCCAGCGGCAAGAGCTGTTATCTGCGCCAAACCGGCTTGCTGCAGCTAATGGCCCAGATGGGCAGCTGGATTCCAGCGGCTTCGGCGCGCCTGGGCATCGCCGATCGCCTCTTCACCCGCGTCGGCGCCGGCGACGACCTGGCCGCCGGCCAATCCACCTTCATGGTGGAGATGGCCGAAACCGCCAACATCCTTCACCACGCCAGCGCGCGCTCCTTGGTGCTGCTCGACGAGATCGGCCGCGGCACCGCCACCTTCGACGGCCTCTCGATCGCCTGGGCCGTGGCCGAGCACCTGGCCACCCCGGCCGAGCGCGGCGGCATCGGCGCCCGGTCGATCTTCGCCACCCATTACCACGAACTCAACGCCCTCGCCGGCCAGCTGCCCAACGTCGCCAATGCCCAGGTGCTAGTTCAGGAAACCGGCGACGCCCTGGTCTTCCTGCACCAAGTAGCCCCCGGCGGCGCCAGCCGCAGCTACGGCATCGAGGCCGCCCGCCTAGCCGGGGTACCCGCCGCGGTGGTGCTGCGCGCTCGCCAGGTGCTGGACCGCATAGAAGCCAACAGCGTCGTGCGGGTGGATCAGGGGGACGGCGCGCTCGCCGCCTGAAGCCAGGCAGAGCGCAGCAGGGCGTTGCAGGCCGCGGCCACCAGTCCGGCTCCGCCCTTGGAGCCCTCGAGCCGCATATGCACCAGGCCACTCTCAGCCAGGTGACGCTTGCTCTGGGCCACCCCCACAAACCCCACCGGCATGCCGATCACCAGGGCTGGCGCCGGCACCGCTTTTGAGGCCACCAGCTCCAGCAGCACCTCCAGGGCCGTGGGAGCGCTGCCGATCAACACCACACCTGGCTCGCCCTGCCCGGCCAGCGCCGCCGCCATCCCCGCCGCAGTCCTGGTGGATCCCGCTGGCGCCTGAGCAGGCGCCCAATCGAGCACGCTGCGCACCTGATTGGCGAAGGTGCGCCGCGCCATCGGCGCCACCGCCGCGGCCGCCATTGCCGTGTCCGTGAGGATCGGCGCCCCAGCAGCCAGGGCCGCCAAGCCGGCCTCGCAGGCGGTTGCGGGGCAAACCAGATCGGCCGCCAAGCCCGGATCGCCGCTGCTGTGAATCAGGCGCAGCAACACGTCCTGCTGCAGGGGGCTAAGCGGCGCCAGTGCCGCCGTCGTGCCCGGCAACTGCCGGATCAGCCGCAAGCTCTCGCAAAAAATCGGGTGATCCAGGGAAGGCACTCCGCGAAAGGCCGAGGTTTCAGCATTACTCATGGTTCGATTCATTTCTGATGGCCCATTTCTGAGCGGTGCATCAATCGCCATAAGCGCTGTCCTTAATTCTGTACTCCTTGTACTTGCCCCACCAAGAGGCCTTCAACCCTCGCCTGCTAGCCCACGGCTCCCGAATCGCCCTCGATGGCACCGCGCTGGTGGCCTTTCTGGCAGACGCCAAGGGCGCCGGCAAACACCTCGAGCCACTGATGCAGAAAATAGGGGCTGGGTATTGGATTGGTGTTGTTAGCAGCTTGAGCCTGATGCGGGTGCTGCAGGGGCCCCTGGCCCGGGGCGACGAGGCCCTGGGCCAGACTGGTCTTCATCCGGTGCTCAGCGCCCTGCGGACATAAGCCCCGCCAATGCCCATTCACCTGCTCTGGGGCGACGACGAGGCTGCCCGCAACCGCGCCGTAGAAGCGCTGGTGCAGGCGCAGGTGGATCCCAGCTGGGCCACCATCAACCTCAGCCGCCTCGATGGCAACGACGCCGGCCAGGCGGCCCAGGCCCTCGAAGAGGCCCGCACGCCGCCCTTTGGCGCTGGCAGCCGCATGGTGCTGCTGCAACGCAGTCCCTTTTGCAGCCAGTGCCCAGCTGAGCTGGCCGAGCGTTTCGAAGCGGCCCTGGCCCAGGTGGCGGATGGCTGCCATCTGGTGCTGATCAGTTCCAGCAAGCCGGATGCCCGGCTGCGCACCACCAAGGCCCTGCAAAAGCTGGTGAAGGCTGGCAAGGCCAGCGAGCAAAGTTTTGCCCTACCAGCCATCTGGGACGGCGCCGGACAGGTGGAGCTGGTGAGCCGCACGGCCCGGGAGTTGGGGCTGAAGCTGGAGCCAGCCGCAGCTGCAGCCCTCTCCGATGCCATCGGCAGCGACAGCGCCCGCCTCGCCAGCGAGCTTGAAAAGCTCAGCCTTTACGCCAATCCCATCACCCTCACCGCCGTGCAAGCCCTGGTGGGCGGGCAGGCCACCAGCTCCCTCGCCGTCGGCGATGTCCTGCTGGCTGGCCAGCCAGCCGACGCCATTGCCCGGCTCGATGCCCTGCTGGAGGCAAACGAACCGGCCCTGCGCATCGTTGCCGCCCTCAGCAGCCAGATCCGCGGCTGGCTTTGGGTCACCCTGCTCGACCAGAAAGGTGAAAGCGACGTAGCAGTGATCGCTAAAGCGGCCGGCATCGGCAATCCCAAACGCATCTACGTGATGCGTAAGCAGATCCGCGGCCGCCAGCCCGCCGTATTCCTGCGCCTGCTCAGCCAGCTGCTCTCAGTGGAAGCTGCCCTCAAGCGGGGCAGTGATGCCGGCGACGCCTTCCGCGACGGCTTCCTGCTCAACCCCTAAGGGACCAAGACGGATAATTAAACGTTCTTTCATTGACGCCCACCGCCGCACTCCGCCATGGCCCTGCTGGTTCAGAAGTTTGGCGGCACCTCGGTGGCCGATGTGGAACGCATTCAGGCAGTGGCCCGCCGCATCGCCCGCAGCCGTGAGCAGGGCCACGAGCTGGTGATTGTGGTGTCAGCGATGGGCCACACCACCGACCAGCTCACCGGCCTAGCCCACGCCATCAGCAGCAACCCACCCCAGCGGGAGCTGGACATGCTGCTAGCCACCGGCGAGCAAGTATCGATCGCTCTGCTGTCGATGGCGCTGCACGCAGAAGGCGTACCGGCGGTGTCGATGACAGGCACCCAGGCGGGCATCGTCACCGAATCGGCCCACGGCCGCGCCCGCATCCTGGAGATCCGCACCGAACGGCTGCGTCGCCTGCTCGCTGATGGTCAGGTGGTGGTGGTGGCTGGTTTCCAGGGCACCAGCAGCGGCGCCGGCGGCACCCCCGAGATCACCACCTTGGGTCGCGGCGGCTCCGACACCTCAGCGGTGGCCCTGGCAGCAGCGCTGGGCGCTGATACCTGCGAGATCTATACCGACGTTCCTGGGGTTTTAACCACCGACCCCCGCAAGGTGGCCAACGCCGAGCTGATGGCACAGGTGAGCTGCGATGAAATGCTCGAGCTGGCCAGCTTGGGAGCTTCGGTGCTGCACCCGCGGGCGGTGGAGATCGCCCGCAACTACGGCGTGCCCCTGGTGGTGCGCTCCAGCTGGAGCGAGCAGGCTGGCACCCTGCTCACCAGTGGCGCCCCCAAGCCGATTCGCCATGAGGGGCTGGAGCTGGGTAGACCAGTGGATGGCGCCGAACTCGAAACAGACCAGGCCGTGCTGGCCCTAGCCCACGTGCCCGACCGGCCCGGGGTGGCGGCCCAGCTGTTCGAGGCCCTCGGCGCCGCCGGCCTCAACGTGGATTTGATCGTGCAAGCCACCCACGAGGGCAGCTCCAACGACATCGCCTTCACCCTGGCCGCCGCTGAATGCGACCGGGCCCAGCTGGTGTGCTGCGAGGTGCTAGCCGCCATGGGCGCGACCCTCAACGATGGCGGCGCCCAGCTGAGCGCCGAAGCCGGCTTAGCCAAGTTGAGCATCTCGGGCGCGGGGATCATGGGCAGACCAGGGGTAGCTGCCCGGCTGTTCGACACCCTGGCCCGCTCAGGCATCAACCTGCGCCTGATTGCTACCAGCGAGGTGAAGGTGAGCTGCCTGGTGGCTGGAGACCAGGCGGATCGGGCCCTGCGAGCCGCCGCCGAAGCCTTCGAGCTGCCTGATCAGCAGCTGCGCCGCAATCCCAGGCCCTGCCATCAGGGGGATCCGGCCGTTCGCGGCGTTGCCCTCGACCGCGATCAGGCCCAGGTCGCAGTGAGGCGCCTGCCCGATCGCCCCGGCACCGCCGCGGCCGTCTGCCGCACCCTGGCCGACGCCAGCATCAGCCTCGATGCGATCGTGCAATCCGAGCGCACCCATGCCGGGCCAAGCCGCGATATGAGCTTCGTGCTTAAACGCGACGATCTGACCCGGGCGCAGCAGACCCTGGCGCCCCTACTGCGCCAATGGCCCGGCTCCAGCTTCGAGGAGGGACCCGCCATAGCCCGAATCAGCGCCGTAGGGGCCGGCATGCCATTCACCCCGGGCACCGCAGCCCGCATGTTCCGCTGCCTAGCCGACGCAGGCATCAACATCGAACTGATCGCCACCAGCGAGATCCGCACCAGCTGCGTTGTAGCCGAAACCGATGGGGTAGCAGCCCTACAGGCGGTGCACGCTGCATTTGCACTGGGTGGCATCGCGCAACATCGGGCCGAAGGCACCGAGTCACCTGGCAAGACCGAAGCGCCTGATTAAACCCTCCCCACCAGCTTCTGACGCAGATTTTTAATCTTGTCGCGCAGGTTGGCGGCCTCCTCAAATTCGAGGTTCTTGGCGGCAGCCTTCATCTTCTCTTCAAGCTGCTGGATGAGCTCAGGCAGGGCATCCAGCGGCACATTGTTGTGCTCGGCCTGCTCGGTGGGCTCCTCCAGCTGGTCGTCGTTGAGCCGCCGTGACATCTCCAGAGAGGAGAGAATCGAATTGCCGGCCCGCTTGCCCGCAGGGGTGGGGGTGATGCCGTGCTCAACGTTGTAGGCGTGCTGAATGGTGCGGCGGCGCTCGGTTTCAGAGATGGCCCTAGCCATCGAATCGGTGAGATTGTCGGCATAGAGAATGGCCTTGCCCTCGATGTGGCGGGCAGCCCGGCCAATGGTCTGAACCAAGGAGCGCTCGGCCCGCAGGAAACCCTCCTTATCGGCATCAAGAATCGCCACTAGCGATACCTCGGGCAGGTCCAATCCTTCCCGCAGCAGGTTCACGCCAACCAGCACGTCGTATTCACCATTCCTGAGATCTTGAATGATCTCAATCCGCTCAATCGAGTGGATTTCCGAGTGCAAGTAGCGCACTCTCACGCCATTTTCAGCCAGATAATCTGTGAGATCTTCGGCCATGCGCTTGGTAAGCGTGGTTACAAGCACTCGCTCGTTTTTCTCCGCCCGCACCCGGATCTCGCCGAGCAGGTCGTCCACCTGACCCTCACTAGGGCGCACCTCCACGATTGGATCGAGCACCCCGGTGGGGCGGATAACCTGCTGCACAATCTGGCCACTGCTCTGCTCCATCTCCCAGTTGCCTGGGGTGGCACTCACAAAGATCGTCTGCTGGGCCTTCTCCCAGAACTCCGAACCCTTGAGCGGCCTGTTATCGGCAGCACTGGGCAGGCGGAAGCCGTGCTCAATCAGTACCTGCTTACGCGACTGGTCGCCGTTGTACATCGCCTGCAGTTGGGAGCAGGTGACGTGGCTTTCATCCACCACCAGCAGCCAGTCTTCGGGGAAATAGTCGATCAGGCATTCCGGCGGCGTGCCCGCCTCTCGCCCGGCCAAATGGCGGGCGTAGTTCTCCACACCGTTGCAATAGCCCACCTGCTCGAGCATCTCCAGGTCGTAGGTGGTGCGCTGCTCCAGCCGTTGCGCCTCTAGGAGCCGCCCCTGACCGTTGAGTACATCGAGCCGCTCGCGCATCTCGTTGCGGATGGCCAAAATCGCGTCTGCAAGCCGCTCCTTTGGCGTCACAAAGTGCTTAGCAGGATAGATATTGATTGTGTCGAGACTTTGCAGGATCTCCCCAGTAGTTGGATCCACGTAGCGGATCGCCTCCACCTCATCACCAAAAAGCTCAATCCGCACCAGCCGGTCTTCATAGGCTGGGCCGATCTCCAGCACATCCCCCCGCACCCGAAAACGACCGCGGGAAATCTCCAGGTCGTTGCGGGAATACTGGTTGTTTACCAACTCCCGCAAGGAGCCTCGCAAATTGAGGGTCTCGCCCACCTTGAACTTGACGGCAGCCTTTAGATATTCACTGGGAATACCTAAACCATAAATACAACTGATAGAGGCCACAACGATCACATCGTTGCGCTCAAACAGCGAACGGGTCGCCGAATGGCGCAGCATGTCGATCTCTTCGTTGATCGAAGCTGTTTTGGCTATGTAGGTGTCGGAGACAGCGACGTAGGCTTCCGGCTGGTAATAGTCGTAGTAGCTGATGAAATATTCAACAGCATTATTTGGAAAGAACTCCCGCAGCTCGTTGCAGAGCTGGGCCGCCAAGGTTTTGTTGTGGGCCAGCACCAAAGCCGGGCGCCCGGTCTGGGCGATCACATTGGCGATCGTGAAGGTCTTGCCGGTGCCGGTGGCGCCTAGCAGGGTCTGGTAGCGCTCGCCCCCATCAACGCCCTGCACCAGCCCGGCAATGGCCGTGGGCTGATCACCCTTGGGCTCGTAGGGGGCGTGGAGTTCAAACGGAACCATTCCTCCATTCTCGGGGTCAAACCACCGGAGCCGTGGTGATCAGAGCGGCTGCGCGAGTGAAGTCGACATCAAGACCAAGGATCCTCAGGATCACAGCCGACAACAGGGCATAAACAACGCCGCCGAGAATCCCGCTCACCACTCCGTTTTTGAGCCGGAATCCCTTGATCAACCAAGCCGCCATGCCAAACAGCACCACCGTGATCGCCCAGTTGAACAGCAGGCTTACCGGACTGATCAATCCCCCCAGGCTGGTGACCGCCCACACCGGCCCCAGCAGCAGCTTCAGCGGCCAGATCAATAGGGTGCCAAGCAAGCCGATCACCACAGCAGAAAGCATGGCGATCGGGAAACTGCTCACCTCCACTCCCAAGGGAAGCCAGGCCACAATCAACAAAACAAGGGCCCGAATCGGCCACTGCAATAGCCAGATCAGAGAAACCACTTGGCGTTAACCAACAACGATTGAGCCGGCGGTCGCGCCTAGAGCCTCGCGTAGACCGCGCACGACAGCCACCATGGCCAAAGGGTCGTTCAGCTTGTTGATCGCCGAACCAACCCCCACCCCGGCGGCACCAGCCGCGATGGCCATCGGCACGGTGACGGCGGAGAGGCCAGAGGCACACAGCACCGGTGCAGCACTACCCGCTTCAACTAAGGCGCGGCTGATGCTGTGAGCAGCGGCCAGGGTTGGAGCCGCCTTCTCAATTAGGCCGAGGCTGCCGGCGCTGAAGGGCTTAGCGCTGGTGCCGCCCTCCGTTTGGATGATGTCAGCACCGGCGGCCACCAGATCCACCGCCAGCTGCTCCTGCTGATCGAGGGGCAGCACATGGGGCACGGTGACGCTCAACACCACCTCAGGCAACGACTCGCGAGTGCGGCGGGTTAGCTCAAGCACTTCGGCGGCATCGAAGATGCGACCGAGGGGATAGAAGGCGTCGTAGTTGCCAATTTCAACCATTGCCGCCCCGGCAGCTACTGCAGCGGCAAACAGCTCGGGATCGACAGCGCTCACGCAAATCGGCAAGCAGCTCACAGCCGCGGCCAGCCGCACCAATTCCGGATCGCAGGCCACATCGATCAAATCGGAACCGCCTTGGCCTGCGGCCCGGCTGATCCGCTCCACACTGGCAGCATCAAAATTAGTGAGGCCAGCGATCACCTTGAGCAGGCGGCGATCAGCAAGCGCGGCTTGCAGGGCGGAGGGCAGCTGCTCAAGACGCGACTTCGCAACCATGGAAACGCAAGATTTGAATAGTGAATCGATTCTCCCACCCGGGCCGCGCTGGAGCCCGGACCACCTGCGGCTGCATCGCCACCTGCGGCACCATCCCGAGCTGTTGCCAGCAGGAGCGCCTCTGCTGCTGGCCATCTCGGGTGGTCAAGATTCCATGGCCCTACTGGCCCTGCTGCGGGACCTGCAGCGCCTGCACCACTGGTCGCTGCACCTCTGGCACGGCGACCACCGATGGCGACCGGAGTCGGGCAGCGTTGCCTCGGAGCTGGCCGGCTGGTGCAGCGACCAGGGGTTCAAGCTGCACGTTTCCTCCTGGCTGAGGCCGCTGGAAGCAACCAGCGAAGCTGACGCCCGCCACTGGCGCTACGGCCAGTTGGCTGAGCAGGCCAGATGTTTGGGGGTTGGCCATGTGGTGACCGCCCACACCGCCAGCGATCGAGCCGAAACCCTGTTGCTGCACCTAGCCCGAGGCAGCCATCGCCGCGGCCTGGCGAGCCTGCGCAGCCTGCGCCCCCTCAGCAGCCCATCGAGCCCAACCACCGATCACAGCGAGCCAATCGCGCTGGCGCGGCCGCTGCTGCCCTTCTGCCGGGCCGACACCGCCCGACTTTGCCAGCAACTGAAGCTGCCCGTGTGGCAAGACCCGAGCAACACCGACCGCCGCTACAGCCGAAACCGAATCCGGGCCGAGGTGGTGCCCGTGCTGGAGGCGCTCCATCCCGGCGCTGCCCAGAGGATCAGCGCCCAAGCTGAGAGGCTGGTGGAGGAGGTGGAGAGCCGCAACGAGCTAATAAATCTAGCCATTCAAACTCTAAAAACAGTCGCCAGCCACGATGCGACACCAAGACTGCAGCGCCAGGAGTTGGGCGGCCTAGCAGTAGCCAACCAGCGCCAACTGCTGCATCAATGGCTTGAGCAAAGCACAAGTCTTGCCCTGCCAGCCCGGCAACTCGAAGAACTATTGCAGCGGCTGCAACCGGGCCATCCCCCAGGCCAGGCAGACCTAGGCGCGGGTTGGCAGCTGCGCTGGGATCGCTGCACACTTTGGCTGCACCCTCCCTCCGCACAGCTGCCGCAATGACAACCTCGCCGCACTCCCTGCAACAGCGCTATGAGGCCATTGAGCGGGTTTACAGCAAACGCCAATGGGACGATGTGGCCCATTTAAGCGAGGAGCTGCTGCTCGAGCTCCCCAACGAACCCGCCGACCCCCTGCGCCAACGACTGCAGCTGTTACTAGGCCACACCTACCTCTACGGCTACGAAGACAGAGCTACAGCAACCGGTTTTTACAGCCGCGTTCGAGCGGTCACGCAAGAACTCGTACTGCGAGATATTGCCGACCAGGGGTTGGAGCATTGCGCCAGCCAGGCAGCACCTCCAGCCACAACACTTCAAGTTGGATCAGGCCAAACCCTTATTGCTGCAGGCACTGGAGGCCAAGCCTTCCCCTTCGGCAATGCACCAGTAGCGGTCGGAACCGCAATTGCCAGCACTGGCTCAGCCATGCCCTGGCTGGAGCAACTTGGCGGCATCGAGGCGGCGCAGGTTCAGGTGCCGAATCTGGTGGTTGAAGTGATCGATGAGCCAGAGCTAATAGAGGTGGCCCAGGCAGATGCTGCGACTGCTCAAGAGCTGGAGGTAGCCGTGAGCAAAGAGAGCCTGACTGAGCCTGAAGAGCGTTTTGCCGAGCCAGTCGGCGGAGCCAGCCCCGAGGAGTTGGCCGAACTCTCCAAGGGGCTGCTGCGAGTGGTGATCCGCTGAGCTGGGGCTGGGGTCGCTCAGCCCGCGATGGCGGCTGAGCGGCGGCGGCGGGTGCGGCCGGCGAGTTCTGGTTCGAGCTCTGCTGGGGCTGGGGCCGGGGCTGGAACCTCAGCAACAGCAGCGGCTGGGACTACGGCAGGAGCAGAAATAGACGTGGCGACGGCAGGGTCGGCGGCTCCAACGGCAACCAGCTGACGCTGGGGTGCCGGCACAGAGCCATCACGGCCACGACCAACTCCATCACGGCCGCCTCCATCACGAGCACCGCGACCCCGGGGAGCGGGTCGGCTGTCGGGTTCGGCGTCGGCGCGGCCCTTGTAGGCCGGCGTACCGGCAGGGGCTGGCTGCACCAGGCAAATGATCAGCGGCTCCACCTGCAGCTCGCGGCGCAGGCGGCGCTGCAGACCCACCTCCACCTCTCGCTGCACACCCACCCAATCCACCTCAGGGGCCTTACCACCGGTGTTGCGGCAGAGCTGATTCCAACGATTTTCCAGCACCCAGCCGATTTCGCGCTCAGCCCACATCGAAAGCCTGCGGGCATCAGCAGTGGTCACCACTCCCCGGATGTTGGCCCGGGGTGGAGCCGCCATCACGCCATCGGTACTGATCACCGCAAGCAGGGTGATCACCCCATCCGCTGCGAGCTGTTGGCGCTCCTTCAGCACCCGGGCATCGACGATGCCATTGCGGGAGGCATCGAGCAATTCAATGCCTGCCTTCACCGGATCACCGGTGCGGATGGAGTCGGGGCTGAGCTCAACCACGTCGCCGTTGTCGATGATCAAGATGTTGTCGGCCGGAATGCCCATCGACTGGGCAGTTTTGCTGTGGGCAATGAGCATGCGGTGCTCACCATGCACCGGCACAAAATATTTGGGCTTGGTGAGGGCCAGCATCAGCTTCTGGTCTTCTTGGAAGCCGTGGCCAGAGACGTGAATACCCTCGCCCTTGCCATAAACCACCTTGGCTCCCTGCATCATCAGCCGGTCGATCGTGTTGACCACCGAGATGGTGTTGCCAGGGATCGGGCTGGCCGAGAAAATAATCGTGTCGGTGCTTTTCACCTGCACCTGGGGATGCTCGCCACGGGAGATGCGGCTTAGGGCTGCCAAGGGCTCACCCTGACTACCGGTCATCAGCAGCAGGGTTTCACGGTCGGGCAGATCGCGGATCTGCTTAATCGGCACAAACAGATCATCGGGGGCGCGCATGTAACCCAACTCCCGCGCCTTGGCGATCACGTTGAGCATGGAGCGGCCCAGCAGACCCACCTTGCGACCGTTCTTGAGGGCCAGCTCCAGGATCATCGAGACCCGGTGAATCGAGCTGGCAAAGGTGGTGATGATCACCCGGCCTTCAGCCTGGGAAATGTGGCGATCCAGGCATGGGAACACAGAACGCTCGGGGGGGCAGAAGCCCGGCACCTCAGCGTTGGTGGAGTCGCTGAACAGGCAAAGCACGCCCTTGTCGCCGTAATGGGCCAAGCGAGCCATGTCAAAGGTCTCGCCATCCACCGGCGTGTGGTCAAACTTAAAGTCGCCGGTGAAGATCACCGTGCCCACAGGGGTAGTGATGGCCAGCGAAAAGCTGTCTGCCATCGAGTGGGTGTTGCGGATGAACTCCACTGAAAAGTGTTGGCCCACCTTCACCACATCGCGAGGCGCGACGGTCTGGAGGATGGTGCGATCCATCACACCCGCCTCCTCCATCTTGCCGGTGAGCATGGCCAGCGCCAGGCGCGGCCCATGAATCACGGGGATGGTGAAGTTCTTGAGGTGGTGGGCAATGCCACCGATGTGATCTTCGTGACCGTGGGTCACGATCATGCCGCGAATCCGCTTCTGGTTTTCCTTCAGATAGCTGGTATCCGGCATCACCACGTTGACGCCATGCATGCCATCGCTGGGGAAGGCCAATCCGGCATCCACCAACATGATGTCGTCGCCGTACTCGAACACGCAGGTGTTCTTGCCGATCTCGTGCAGCCCACCCAGGGGAATCACCCGCAGGTGGGGCGGCTTGGTGGCGCTCTGACTGATGCCCTGGGCTCTGCCGTTGGAACTGGTCATGGAGAAGGAGTTTTAGGAAAAAGGAACTAACTGAATCGATCTGGTCTCAAGCCTTGGCGTCAGGTAGGACGCAGGGCGGCCAGGGTTTCGGAGAGGCGTTGTCGCACGTCGGTGGTGGCGGAAAGCAGGGGAAGACGGGGTGCACCCACGGGCCAGCCGCTGAGCTCCAAGGCGGCTTTGACGGGGATCGGATTGGTGCTGCAGAAAAGGGACTTGCACAGCGGCAGCAGCTGGTCGTGCAGAGCCAGGGCCTGGGCCAAATCCCCGGCGTAGAAGGCGCGCACCATGGCGCTGATCTCAGGGCCTGCCAGGTGGCTGGCCACACTCACCACTCCCACCGCGCCCACCGCCAGCATCGGCAGGGTGAGGGCGTCGTCACCGCTGTAAATCGCCAGACGGTTGCCGCACAAAGCCCTAAGGGCGCTCACCTCTTCGGTGCTGCCGCTGGCAGCCTTGAAACTCACCACGTTGGCGCAGTCGAGCAGCCGGGCCACGGTGGCTGGCTCCAGGCTGGTGCCTGTACGGCCAGGGATGTTGTAGAGCATCAAGGGCAGCTGGGGTGCCGCCGCTGCCACAGCGCGGAAATGGGCCTCAAGTCCGTCCTGGGGGGGCTTGTTGTAATAGGGCACTACCACCAGGGCGCCATCGGCACCGAGGGCCGCCGCCTGCCGCGTGGCCTCCACCGCTTCGGCGGTGCAATTGCTGCCGCTGCCCGCCAGCACGCTGGCCCGATGCCCGACCGCTTGCTTCACCACAGCTAAAAGCGCGTGCTGTTCGTCCCAGCTGAGCGTCGGTGATTCGCCAGTGGTCCCGCACACCACGATCCCATCGGAGCCCTGGTTGATCAGGTGCTCTGCCAGCTGGGCCGCAAGGCCCAGATCCACCGAACCATCGGCGGCAAAGGGGGTCACCATCGCCGTCAGCACGCGGCCAAATGGCGGAGTGGCTGGCTGGCTAGGGCTCAAGCAGCACCTCCGGGCAAAACCGCTCCAATTCCAGCCGCCGGTCCCTGGATCAACAGCTCGGCAATCTGGATCGCATTGAGAGCCGCACCCTTGCGGATCTGATCACCGCAGAGCCACAGCTCCAGGGCATTGGCGTCACTGAGGTCCTGGCGGATACGTCCCACCGCCACCGGATCGCGGCCCGTCACATCGGTGGGCATCGGAAAACGGTTGGCCTCAAAGTTTTCCAACAGCTCCACGCCGGGGGCCTCAGCCAGCAGGGCTCTGGCCTCCTGCACCGGGAACGGCTCATGAAATTCAATATTTACGGCCTCTGAATGGGCCCGCAGCACCGGCACCCGCACACAGGTAGCCGAAAGTCGCAGCTCCGGAGTGCCCATGATCTTGCGGGTTTCGTTGAGCATCTTCAGCTCTTCCTCGCAATAACCGTTGTCCTGAAGCGGCGAGTTGTGCAGAAAAAGGTTGAAGGCCAGGGAGTGGGGCAGCACCTCACTCACGGGCTCACCACCATCGAGCACAGTGCGGCTGAGCTGGCGCAGCTCCTCCATCGCCCGGGCACCGGCGCCGCTGGCGCTCTGATAAGTGCTCACCAGCACACGCCGAATTGCCCGACGCGACGCCAAGGGGGCCAAAACCAGGGTGAGCAGGATTGTTGTGCAGTTGGGGTTGGCAATGATGCCCCGATGGGCAAAAGCAGCCTCGGGGTTTACTTCTGGAACCACCAACGGCACCTCCGGATCCATTCGGAAGGCGCTGGAGTTGTCGATGACCACAGCACCAGCCCGGGCCGCCACCGGAGCCCACTGGCGCGACACCGAGCCGCCGGCTGAGGCCAGCACCACGTCCACCCCTTCAAAAGCTGAGGCCTCCACGGGCCGGATCGCCAGCGATGTGCCCTGCCAGATAAGGCTTTGGCCGGCGGAGCGGGGTGACGCCAGGGGGATCAGCTCGGCCACAGGAAAGTTGCGCTCAGCGAGCAACTCGAGCAATTCCTGGCCGACTGCGCCCGTGGCACCAAGCACCGCAACCCGCAAGGGGCGGCTGGGCAGGCAGGGAGATAGCGGGGCAGGGACGGTCTGGGCGGCGGTCAAGAGAGCGGGAAAGGAATCAAAAACTGGTGGCGGAGCTGGGGGTCAAATGTCAACCCAGCTAGGGGCGGAAAGCTGCAACAAAGAGGCCGGCCGTCGTCGAAGCCGTTCTTTGCTGATTTGGGACCTATCGCCTTCGTCGTGCGCCGATACGACAATACGCGCTGATAGCTCGGAACGGCCGCTTTCTAGGATCAGGGTCTGCAACTGTTTTCCATGAGCTCTGCCGCCGCCCCAGCCGCCAGCCCGCTGTCGATAAAGGCCAGTCCCCGCCCGGGCAGCCGCGTGGCCCTCGAGGTGGCCATCCCCGGCGGCCGCAGCCAGGCCAGCTATGACGCCGCCGTGGACAAGCTGAGTCGCAGCATCAAGCTTCCTGGCTTTCGCAAGGGCAAGGTGCCCCGGCCCGTGCTGCTCCAGCAGATCGGCCCCCTACGCATCCGGGCCACCGCCCTAGAGGATCTGGTGGAGGCCGCTTTCCGGGATGCTGTTAACCAAGAAATGGTGGCAGCCATCGGCCGGCCCGAGCTCACCGAAGGCTTCGAGGTCGTGCTGGAACGCTTTGAGCCCGGCAGCGCCCTCACCATCACCCTGGAGCTCGACGTCGAGCCCACACCAAAACTCAAGTCCACCAAAGGGCTACAGGCTGAAGCCGAGGCAATCAGCTTCGATCCGACCCGCATCGATGAACTGATCGAGCAGTCGCGCAAGCAGCTGGCCACCCTGGTGCCCGTAGAGGGCCGCCCTGCGGCCAGCGGCGATGTAGCGGTGCTCAGCTTCAGCGGCATCTACGTCGATAGCGGCGAGGCCATCAGTGGTGGCAGCAGCGATGCCATGGAAGTTGAGCTGGAGGAGGGCCGAATGATTCCTGGCTTCGTCGAGGGCGTAATCGGCATGGCTATCGGCGCTAGCAAGACCATCGACTGCCAGTTCCCCGATACCTACCCCCAAGAAGATGCCGCCGGCCGCCAGTCGCGCTTCGAGATCAGCCTGAAAGACCTCAAGTGCCGGGAACTACCCGCCCTTGACGACTCCTTTGCCCAGCAGGCCAGCGACAAAGCCACCCTGGCCGAGCTGCGCAGCGATCTGGAAACCCGCCTCAAGGACGACGCCGAGCGCCGGGCTAAGGCCAGCCGCCACGACGCCCTGCTCGCCGCCCTGGTGCAAGAGCTTGAAGTGGAGCTGCCCGAAACCCTGGTTCAACAGGAAATCCGCAACCTGGTGGAGCAGACAGCAGGACAGATCGCCCAGCAGGGCATGGACGTCAAAAAGCTGTTCACCCCCGACCTGGTGCGCTCATTGATGGATACCTCCCGGCCCGAGGCAGAGGAGCGCCTGCGCCGCAGCCTGGCCCTCAAGGCCCTTGCCGCCGCCGAGGCGATCGAGGTAGAAGCCAAGGAGCTTGAAGCCAAGATCAAGGAGATCAGCCGCGGCCTGAGCCAGCAGGGCAACATCGATCCTGAAAGATTGCGGCTGGCCGTTGCTGACGACCTGCTGCGCGACAAGCTGCTGGAGTGGCTCGAGGCCAACAGCACCATCACCGAAAAGGCTGCCACCCCAGCCGACGCCGACCCTGACGCTGCAGGCGAGGAACAGGCAAAGGCCAAAGCGAAAGCCAAGGCCAAACCGGCCAAGGCCCAATAGCCACGGCCAGGACCAATAGATTGGTCCTCCGAGAGCTTCCCCGCGCGTGATCGACGCCACCCTTCGCCATCCCGTCCACAGCCGCTGGAGCCCCAGTGGCTCCCCCGGGGTGCTCCCCACGGTGGTGGAGCAGTCGGGCAAGGGCGACCGCGCCTTCGATATCTATTCGCGCCTGCTGCGCGAGCGGATCATCTTCTTGGGCACCGGCATCGACGATCAGGTGGCCGATTCCCTAGTCGCCCAGCTGCTGTTCCTCGAAGCCGAGGATCCGGAGAAGGACATCCAGATTTACGTGAACTCCCCAGGCGGCTCGGTGACCGCCGGCTTGGCGATCTACGACACGATGCAGCAGGTGTCCCCAGACGTGGTGACCATCTGCTACGGCCTGGCCGCCTCCATGGGTGCCTTCCTGCTCTCGGGTGGCACCAAGGGCAAGCGGCTGGCCCTGCCAAATGCCCGGATCATGATTCACCAACCCCTCGGCGGCGCGCAGGGCCAGGCGGTGGACATTGAAATCCAGGCCAAGGAGATTCTGTTTCTTAAGGACACCCTCAACGGTCTGATGGCTGAACACACAGGTCAGCCCCTCGAAAAAATCACAGAAGACACCGACCGCGACTACTTCCTTTCCCCCGCAGAGGCGGTTGAATACGGCCTGATCGATCGGGTCGTGACCGAATCCCCTGCGGCCACCGCTACTGAGTGATTCCTTCCGGTTTGATCCTTAAGGTCAGCTGACGATCCGTTATTTCCTGTCGATCCTGGAATCAGGACTCCCCTGCCCATGGCCAAGTTCGACGCCCACCTGAAGTGCTCGTTCTGCGGCAAGTCGCAGGAACAGGTGCGCAAGCTGATCGCCGGCCCGGGTGTCTACATCTGCGATGAATGTATCGATCTCTGCAACGAGATCCTTGATGAGGAGCTGGTAGACGGCCATAGCGGCACAGCAAGCGGCGGCGGGAGCGGCCGCCATGCCGCCGACTCCAGCCGCGGTAAGGCCCCCAGCAAAAAAACAACCAAACCAGCTCCAACTCTGGCGGAGGTGCCCAAGCCTCAAGAGATCAAAGCCTTTCTCGACCGCCAGGTGGTGGGCCAAAACGAAGCCAAGAAAAATCTTTCCGTAGCTGTTTACAACCACTACAAACGCCTGGCCTGGCAAGGCGATGGCAAGGGCGAAACCGACCAGACAGCCACCAAGCTGCAGAAGAGCAACATCCTGCTGATCGGCCCCACCGGCTGCGGCAAAACGCTCCTGGCCCAGACCCTGGCCGAAATGCTCGATGTGCCCTTTGCGGTGGCAGACGCCACCACCCTCACCGAGGCGGGCTACGTCGGCGAAGACGTGGAAAACATCCTGCTGCGGCTGCTGCAAAAAGCGGATCAGGATGTGGAGCAGGCCCAGCGGGGCATTATCTATATCGACGAAATCGACAAGATCGCTCGCAAGAGCGAAAACCCCTCTATTACCCGGGACGTCTCCGGAGAAGGGGTACAGCAGGCATTGCTGAAGATGCTCGAAGGCACCGTGGCCAACGTGCCGCCGCAGGGAGGCCGGAAGCATCCCTACCAGGAATGCATTCAGATCGACACCAGTCAGATTCTGTTTATCTGCGGTGGTGCCTTCGTGGGCCTCGAAGATGTGGTGCAGAAGCGGCTGGGCCGCAACTCCATCGGTTTCCTCAGTGCCGATGGCAGCAGCCGGCCCCGCAGCGGCAAGGATCGCCATGGGGCCGAGGTGCTGCGCCATCTAGAGCCCCAAGACCTAGTGCGCTACGGCCTGATCCCCGAATTCATTGGTCGGCTGCCGGTTAGTGCGGTGCTTGAGCCCCTCGATACGCCGGCCCTCCAGGCCATCCTCACCGAGCCCCGGGATGCCCTGATCAAGCAGTTCCAGACCCTGCTGAGCATGGACAATGTGCAGCTCGATTTCGAGGCCGGCGCTGTTGAAGCGATTGCTATCGAAGCCCATCGCCGCAAGACCGGTGCCCGGGCCCTGCGCGGCATCGTCGAAGAGCTGATGCTCGATCTGATGTACGACCTACCCTCCCGCAACGACGTCAAGAGCTTCACCGTGACCCGGGAGCTGGTGGAGCAGCGCAGCAAGGGCAAGGTAGTGCCCCTCGGCAGCGCCAGCCTGGATTCGCCACAGCAGGCCAGCGCCTGATCGGGCCCGCACCGATGACCGCAGCTGACCACCTGCAGGTGCCGCGCCAGCACGGTCTATTCCTGCATCACGGCATCGATCTTGGCGACGGCAGCGTGGCCCATTACCTGGAAGGGCGCGAAATCCTGCGCAGCCCCCTGGCCGATTTCAGCCGCGGCGAACCTGTAGCGGTGGTTCCCTATGCCGCGGGCGACTGCTCCCCGGCCGGCGTGACCCTGCGGCGGGCCATGGGGCGCCTGGGCGAACAGAATTACAACCTGCTATTCAACAACTGCGAACACTTCGCCCATTGGTGCAAGACCGGCCGGCATCGCAGCGCCCAGGTCGAGGATTTGCTGCACACCGGCAGCCTCGGGGTCCTGGCCATCGGTCAGTGGGTGCCAGCGGCCATGCTCAGTGCGGCCCGAATGCTGCTGCGCCAGGGCAACCTGGCCGAACTCGACAAGCTGCGCCAAGGCCTGCAGCAGAAATTGGAGCAGGAACTAGGCCGGGCTGAAGCGCGCTGGGGCCAGGACCGCTTCGAAAGCCTGAGGCTGGCGGCCCAGAAACTGGCCGACCAACTCACGGCCGTGGAAGAACTGGAAGAGCGGCTAAAGCGCCAGCTCGAACCGGACCAGGGCCACTAATCTCAAGCCTCAGCTTCATGAGCCCAACGGCGATCTCCAGCTACCAACCCCTCCACCACAAATACCGTCCGCAGCGCTTCGACCAGCTGGTGGGGCAGGAGGCGATCGCCGCCACCCTGAGCAACGCCCTGCGCACCGGCCGGATTGCGCCGGCCTATCTGTTTTGTGGCCCCCGCGGCACGGGTAAAACCTCCAGCGCCCGCATCCTGGCCCGCTCGCTCAACTGCATCGGCAGCGATGGGCCTACCCCCGAGCCCTGTGGCGTCTGCGAGCTCTGCACCTCCATCACCGCCGGCAATGCCCTCGATGTAATCGAGATCGACGCCGCCTCCAACACCGGTGTCGACAACATCCGCGAGCTGATCGAACGCTCCCGCTTCGCTCCGGTGCAGGCCCGCTGGAAGGTGTATGTGGTGGACGAGTGCCACATGCTCTCGACCGCCGCCTTCAACGCCCTGCTCAAAACCTTGGAGGAGCCGCCGCCGCGGGTGGTGTTCGTGCTGGCCACCACCGACCCCCAGCGGGTTCTGGCCACGATCCTGAGCCGCTGTCAACGCTTCGATTTCCGCCGCATCCCTCTGCAAGCCCTCGAGCAACACCTCAGCTGGATCGCTGAGCAGGAGCAGATCGGCATCACTCCAGAAGCCCTGCACGTGGTAGCCCAGCGAGCCCAGGGGGGGCTGCGGGATGCCGAGAGCCTGCTAGATCAGCTCAGCCTGCTGCCGGCGCCGATCGAGGCCACGGCGGTGTGGGAGCTGCTGGGGGCGGTGCCCGAGCAGGAGCTACTGGCCCTGGCCGGTGCCCTGGCCAGCTGCGATCCCCTCGCCCTGCTGGAGGGTTGCCGCAAGCTGCTGGAGCGGGGCAGGGAGCCCGCCGCCGTGCTGCAGGGGTTGGTGAGCCTGCTACGGGATCTGGTGCTAGCTGGCACGGCGCCCGACCGCCTAGAGCTCACCAGCGTGTCGCCCCAGTTCCGCCAATCCCTACCCGATCTGGCCCGATCCCTCGGCAAAGCCCGCCTGCTGCAGTGGCAGGCCCAGCTGAAGGGCAGCGAGCAGCAGCTGCGCCACAGCGTCAACCCGCGCCTGTGGCTAGAGGTGCTGCTGTTGGGCCTGCTGGCCGAGCCGGTAGCGGCCGCCCAGCCAATCTCTGCCGCAGCACCTGCCGCAATTGCACCGGTGGTTGCACCTGCTATGGCACCGGCGATCGCGGCAGTCGCCCCCCCAGCCGCCGCACCAATCCCGGCTCCAGCCCCAGCTCCGGTCAGCGTCGAGCCCAACAGCTCCGCCAACCTGCCGGAGCTCTGGCAGCAAATCCTTGCGGGCCTTGAGCTACCTTCTACGCGCATGCTGCTGTCCCAACAGGCCCGGCTAGTGCGACTCGATGAACGCCGCGCCGTGGTGCAGGTGGCCGGCAACTGGATGGCCATGGTGCAGAGCCGGCTGCCCCTGCTGGAAGCAGCGGTAGCCAAGGCCCTAGGCAGCCCCCGCCAGCTCACATTGGAAGGGGGTGGGGAGAGCGCCGCACCAACAGTCACCGCACCCAGTGCCGCCACCCCCAGACCGGCGCCACCACCGCCAGCACCCCTGCCAAACCCAGCAGCGAATCAAGCCTCAGCACCACTATCAACCCCTGCAGCCCAAGCAGCTACTGCGCCCCACTTAGCCGCGCCCCTCGATGACAAGGCCAGAAGGCTGGCGGAGTTCTTCAATGGCGAAGTAGTTGAACTTGATGGGCCGCTCGATGAATTAACTGGCGATGCATTGACTTGCGATGCAGAGGAGGCGGCTGCCTGAGCGGGTCCAGCACAATTGTGGAACGGGTAATCAGGCGGTGGCCGGATCTTCGATTTGAGACTCTTCCTCCTCGCCGAGGTGCATGGTTTTGGCCCAAACCAGGCTCTTGGGAAGCAGGGCCATGCGGAGAGTGGTCCAAGGAATCACCACAAACCAGTGGCTCAAATAGGCAATGCCCAGGAGCAGGTTCCAGACGTTCATGGCCGGCAGGGCAGGGCCCTCGCTAGGGCGACGACAACCGGCCAGGATCGCTCCTCCAGAGAGCCCAAAGGCAATAAAGGAAAGGGGCCAGATGGTTGGGCGGGTGCCCGTAATCACGGCGCCCAGCAAATCGGCAATGGCCACTACCGGCAAAAAGTATTGGAGCAGGAAGAAACTGGTTAAATCAAGCTTCTGACTAGCGTTAAGACGCTCCGAAATCAGGCCGGGCCAGTAATCGAAGAAGCGCTGCAAACCTCCTTCAGCCCAACGCTGACGCTGGCGCCACAGGGCAGCCACACTCAGCACGGCCTCTTCCTGCACCGGCGGATCCCAGAGGATGCCAATCGGCTGGCCGTCGAGCAGCAGCCTGAAACTGAGGTCTAGGTCGTCTGTAACCGTGTTCTCATTGAAACCACCGCTACTGAGCAGGGCGTCCCGGCGCAGCAGCTGGCCATTTCCGCGCAATTCAGCTACTCCTCCCACAGCTAAGCGACCCTGCTGGATCACGGCATCGAGGGCCATTTCCATGGCTTGGGCACGGGTCAGCCAATTGGCGGTTGCATTCACCTCAGTTTTGCGCAGCTGCACCGCCGACCAGCCACCAGCTTCTGCGAAGGGAATCAGCCGCTCCAGGGTGTCGCTCTGAAGGTCGGCATCAGCGTCGAGCACAAACATCCAGCGGCCCTGAAGCTGCTGCAGCACTAAATTAAGAGCGCCCGATTTGCCGCCACCGGCATCAGGCTCCCGCCGCAATACCTGTAGAAAAGGATGACGCTCCTGCAGCTCAGCCAGAACCTGGGGCGTGCGATCGCTGCTGGCATCGTCAATTACCCAGAGCCGCATCTGCCCCTGCGGATAGCTCAACTGAGCAATGCGCTCCACCAGACGGCCAATAACTGCCTGCTCATCGCGGGCCGCCACCACCAAGTCCACTGCGGGCAGGGGTTTAGCCCCTTGAGGGGCGGAGGCTTGAGCTGGTTCTGAGCTGCCTAGCGAACTAAAAACCTGGCGCAACACGGTGCGCAGGCTGTAGCCCCCAAGCAGCACGGCCAGGGTGAGGGCCGGGATCAGACGCAGCGACTCATGGAGCCAATGGGGAGCCATTCCCGCCCAGCCGCAGCCGATCAGGAACAGGGCCGACTTGCCGCGACGGTGATCGGTGGTACGGCCACCCACAGCCATGGCGATCCCTAAAGACTCCAAACTCTAAGGGGAACTGGCGGCCGAGCCGGGCTGGAACAGGGGGCTGATGCCTGGCAACGCCTTGAGGGACTGGAGGCTGGTGCCCGGATAGTAGTGGTCGAGGATGCGATCCAGGCTCCAGCCACGCCGGGCTAAGTCGATAGCTCCAGCTTGGGACAGGCCGGCGCCGTGGCCAAATCCTCCCCCTTCAAAAATCCAGCGACCCGGGCCGTCGGGCCGCAACAGAAACAGGGTGCTGGGCAACTGCCGCAAGGTGCGGCGAATCGCATCACGGCGCAGAACCACGCTCTGCTGCACTCCGCCGGCTCCCTGCGCCTGGATTTCCAGCGCCAATACCCGTCCACTAGGGCCCCGCTCCAGCACCGCCAGGCGGGTGGGGCGCAGGCCCAAGGGCAGGGCAGCACGGCTCAAGGCCTGCTGAATCTGGGCCGAATTGAGCTGGCGAGACCAGCGGAAGCGGGGATGGTCGAAGCCATAGGCGCGGGCGGTAGCCGCCAGGGACGCTCCAAGCCGTGCCGGCTGCAACGGCAAAACCACAGCGGCGGCAACGGCCGGCGGACCATCCACCCGCGGCCTCAGGTAGGGCAGGGCATCCCCACTCCACACCTCCTCAAACCCGGCCGCAATCCCCCCATTTGTGGCGTGATATACGCCGTGAATCGGCGCACCCTGCCAGCTCAACACTTGATATTGGGTGGCGGCAATCGCCTGGCGTACGGCTGCTCCGGCCTGGCGGGGATCTGCGTACACCTGGCATTGGGTATCGGCGCATAGGTGGTAGCCATCCACCACGAATCTTTCCTGGTTGCGCAGGGCCCAGGTGCGGGCCAGCACCGCCTGGGCAGCCAGGGCCGCCGCGGGGGAGCCTGCCCCGATCTCATGGGGCACAACTCCAAGGAGGTAGCGCTCTAAGGGCACCTCCTCCACCAATGACCAGCTGCCGTAGGCATCTCCCTGGAGCCGGAACGGACCTGCAAACACCCCCCCCTGCCAGCGCAGCCCCCCCGGGGCCTCCAAGCGCAAGGGGCCCTCGAGGCGAATCGGGCCATCCGGGCGCCGCAGCTCCAAAACCAGGCGATCGCGCTGCAGCTGCTCCACCAGCCGCGGCCTAACTCCAGCGGGTGCTGGGGCATCGGGCGCGGCCCACACTTCCCACTCGGCCGGGTGGGCAATCACAGGCGAAGCACCGGCCAGTCGCCAACGGCCAGCAGCCTCCTGGGCGCTCTCGTAGCTGGCAAAGGGCCCCCAGGCCTGACGGCGCAGCGCTAAGGGCTGGCCCAACGGCAGCCTGCGCCAGTGCAACTGCAACCGGGGCGCCTGAAATCGCTGGCCCGTCGCACTCAGCAGGGTGAGGTTTCCAGCCGCGCTGTGTAGCTCCAAGGGAGTAGGTGGACCCAAATGGGCCGCCAAGGCCACCCAGAGCAACGGCGCTGTGGCCGCCACTGCCGGCGGAGGCTGCACGGGCCAATGCAGCGCAGAAGCAGGACCGGATCCAGGTGAAATGGGAGGTGAGGCGGCCCTACATCCCCCCGCGAGCAGCAGCGTGCTAGCCCAAACGGCTAACGGCAACAACGATTGGGCCGAAGAGGACCGGACTGAAAACATTGTTGAAAGAAGGGGGCTTGGAAGAGGGCACTGCCACGTCGTACTCTGCTTGTTTGTGCCCGCCGCAACGCGAGAAATGCCGAAGCTCAAGACCCGCAAAGCAGCCGCCAAGCGGTTCAAGGCCACCGGCACCGGCAAGTTTCTGCGGCGCCGGGCCTTCCTCAACCACCTGCTCGATCACAAGAGCCCGAAGCGCAAGCGTCATCTGGGCACAATGGCTCTTGTTGATGAGCGCGATGCGGACAACGTGAGGGCGATGCTCCCCTACTCCTGAGCGCGACCTCGGTCGATTTTCACTTCTATCTTCCTGACCTACTGCTATGTCACGCGTCAAGAGGGGCAATGTTGCCCGCAAACGCCGTAACAAGATTCTTCGCCTAGCCCGTGGCTTCCGCGGCGGCAATGGCTCCCTCTTCCGCACCGCCAACCAGCGGGTGATGAAGGCGCTTTGCAATGCCTACCGGGACCGCCGCCGTCGCAAGCGCGACTTCCGCCGCCTCTGGATCGCCCGGATCAACGCAGCAGCTCGGCTCAATGGCCTGAGCTACAGCCGCTTTATGGGTGGCTTAAAGAAAGCAGACGTTCGCATCAACCGCAAAATGCTGGCCCAGCTTGCCGTGGTCGACCCAGGCAGCTTCACCAGCGTCGTGGGTGCAGCTTCAAACTGAGTTCCACTGGTAGGTCTTTTTGGACGCCCTCCTTCCCCAGGCCTACCTAATTGGGCTGATCGTTCTGCTGGGGGTCGCTGCTGTTGTAGTGGCCCGTCAAATCTGGCGCGTGCGCTCAGATGAAGTCACCCTGGCCAAGCTAGAGCGGAGTGAAGGCCCTAAGCCCTCAGACGCGGCCACGTTGTACGAGCTTGGCTCAGTGCAATTACGCAAGCGCTTGTACGGCCAAGCCGCCGAATCACTCAAGCAAGCTCTAAAGAAAGCTGAAGCCGCTAAAGAACCGGCTGAAGCCCAAGCGGTGATTCAAAACGCCCTGGGCTTTGCCTTGGCCGCTCAAAACAATTACAAAATGGCAATTCGCCATTACCGGCTGGCATTGGAAGCCAAACCCGCTTACCCAGTTGCACTGAATAATCTTGCCTTCGCCCTGGAAAAGCAGCTGAAGCTGGAAGAGGCCAAGCAGACCTATGAGCAGGTGATTGCGCTTGACGCCAACAACAAAACCGCCCGCAAACGGTTAAAACTTCTCGATCGCAAGGCCGGCCTGAATCGAGCGGCCTAAGCGATCATCTAGTAAAGCTTCACCAAAGCCCGCGCACAGCAGAGCCGCGGCTTGTATTTGTTGTGCTGACAGGAGTTGCTACGCGGCTTGAGCTTGATAGGGGGCGCAGATCCAGGCGGCCGCCTGGGTTGGTGAGACGGGGGGCTTGCCAGCCTGACAACTGCAGGCCCTGCAGACCCGTAAATACCCCTCCCATCTCCAAACCCGCCACCTCGCACTGGCAGAGCATCAGCAGGTCAAGCTGATCTGATTCGGCATTGAGGTTGCCCTGCACGGGGGTGGTAACCCCTCCCACCGTGAGTTCACCGCGCAGGTCGATCATTTGGCCCATCGGCTTAACCGAGGCAAGCCTCAGCTCAGCGCTCACAATCTGGGAAGTGTCAAAGGGTTGATAAGTGCCCCTCCATACGAGCGGCATCTCCCCGGCCAGCAACCGGGCCCGGCCAACTGGATCAAAGGTCTCCGCACCCCCCAGGCCACTGAGCGACTCGCCCCCGACGCTGGCAGCCGAGGGAGGGGTGAAAGGCACAAAGGCCTCGCTGGCCAGGGGTGTAGCCGCCTGCGCCGGCAACAAACCCATGGGCAACAGCGCCAGTGGCAGCGCAGCTAATGGCAGGGCAGTACGAAGAACGGCGAAAGACACAACAACTAAAACCGACTAATGGGAGGCTAGGACCGTTGCCGAGATTTGGCCCTGCCCCTTGGTCACCACCGCTCCGACCAGCGAACCGCACAGCCACCGGGATCCCCTTGTGATCGGTGGGCGCAGCTTCCGCAGCCGCCTGATGACCGGCACCGGCAAATATCCGAGCCTGACGGCCATGCAGGCCAGCCTGATAGCCAGCGACTGCGAAATCGTGACCGTGGCCGTGCGCCGGGTCCAGAGCCAGGCTGCCGGCCATGGCGGCCTGCTGGAGGCCATCGACTGGCAGCGCGTCTGGATGTTGCCCAACACGGCCGGCTGTGCCACCGCCGAGGAGGCGATCCGGGTGGCCCGCCTGGGACGGGAGCTGGCAAAGCTGGCAGGCCAGGAGGACAACTGCTTCGTGAAGCTGGAGGTGATTCCAGACACTCGTCATTTGCTGCCCGATCCATTCGGCACCCTGGAGGCCGCTGAGCAACTGGTGAAGGAGGGCTTCACGGTGCTGCCTTACATCAATGCCGATCCACTCCTGGCCAAGCGACTCGAAGAGGCTGGCTGCGCCACGGTGATGCCCCTGGGCTCACCGATCGGCTCGGGCCAGGGCATCCGCAACGCCGCCAACATCGCCCTGATCATCGAAAATGCCAAGGTGCCCGTGGTGGTAGACGCCGGTATCGGCGTTCCCAGCGAGGCCGCCCAGGCCATGGAAATGGGCGCAGACGCCCTGCTGATCAATAGCGCCATTGCCCTGGCAGGAGACCCCCCGGCGATGGCGCGGGCCATGGCCATGGCCTGCGAGGCCGGCCGCAGCGCCTTCCACGCCGGTCGGCTGCCCATACGGGCAAATGCCAATCCCAGCTCGCCCGAGGTTGGCCGGGTAGGGAGCTGAAGCCGAACGCCTGTAGTAGTTTGCGAAGCTGAGCATCCGCTCGTCCTGCAGGGGTCTGGGGTTTTCGGAATGGGCGTTGCAATGAAGGTCTTCGTTCTCGGTGGCGACGGCTTCTGCGGTTGGCCCTGCGCGGTGAACCTGGCAGATGCGGGCCATGAGGTGGTGATCATTGACAACCTCAGCCGACGCAAGATCGACGTCGACTTGGAGGTGGAGTCGCTGACGCCGATCGCCACCATGGGCGACCGCCTTAAGGCTTGGGAACAGGTGGGCGGCAAGCCGATGCGGTTTGTCCATCTGGACATCGCCAGGGAATACGACCGGCTTCTGGAGCTGCTACGCCACGAGCGGCCCGATTCGGTAGTGCATTTCGCCGAGCAGCGCGCAGCTCCCTACTCGATGAAAAGCAGCGCCACCAAGCGCTACACCGTCGACAACAACGTCAACGGCACCCACAATCTGCTGGCCGCGATCGTGGAGAGCGGCCTCGATATCCACATCGTGCACCTGGGCACGATGGGTGTGTACGGCTACGGCTCCCACCGCGGCGCCACCATCCCCGAGGGCTACCTCAAGGTGGAAGTGCCCCAGCCCGATGGCAGCCGCTTCGAGGAGGAGATCCTGCACCCGGCCAGCCCGGGCAGCGTCTATCACATGACCAAGACGCTGGACCAGCTGCTCTTCCTCTACTACAACAAAAACGATCAGATTCGCATCACCGACCTGCACCAGGGGATCGTCTGGGGCACCAACACCGAGGCCACCGAGCGCGACCCACGCCTCACCAACCGCTTCGACTACGACGGTGACTACGGCACCGTGCTCAACCGCTTTTTGATGCAGGCAGCTATTGGCTACCCGCTCACGGTGCACGGCACCGGCGGCCAGACCCGCGCCTTCATCCACATCCGGGATTCGGTGAAGTGCGTGCAGCTAGCCCTGGAAAATCCGCCGGCCAGGGGCGAGCGGGTGAAGATCTTCAACCAGATGACCGAAAGCCACCAGGTGGGTGAACTGGCCCGCAAGGTGGCGGCTCTCACGGACGCCCAGATCAATTACCTGCCCAATCCCCGCAATGAAGCCGTCGAAAACGATCTGATCGTGGACAACCGCTGCTTCATCGAACTGGGTCTCAACCCCACCACCCTCGACGACGGCCTACTGGCGGAGGTGGTCGACGTGGCCCGTCGCTGGGCCGACCGCTGCGACCGCAGCCGCATCCCCTGCCAGTCCGCCTGGACCCAAACCCAGGCTCAGGCCATCCAGACGGCCTGAGGCGCGACTCCAGACCCTTGAAGATCGCCTTTTTCACCGAAACCTTTCTGCCCAAGGTTGACGGCATCGTCACCCGGCTCACCAAGACGGTGCAGCACCTAGTGGCGGCTGGCGATGAGGTGCTGATCTTCTGCCCGGAAGGCGCCCCGGAGACCTACATGGGAGCCCAGGTAGTGGGGGTGCCAGCAATGCCCCTACCCCTCTACCCCGAGCTCAAGCTGGCCCTGCCTCGGCCGGCGGTGGCAGAAGCCCTGGATCGCTTCAAGCCCGATCTTGTCCACGTTGTCAATCCAGCCGTCCTGGGGCTCGGCGGCATCTGGCTGGCCAAAACCAAGGCCTATCCCCTGGTAGCCAGCTACCACACCCACCTGCCCAAATACCTGGAGCATTACGGCATGGGCATGCTCGAGCCGCTGCTGTGGGAACTGCTCAAAGCTGCCCATAACCAGGCCCGGCTTAACCTCTGCACCTCCACCGCCATGGTGCAAGAGCTAAGTGAAAAAGGAATCCAGCACACCGATTTGTGGCAGCGCGGCGTAGACACTGAGCTTTTCCAGCCGTCGCTGCGCTCCGATGCCATGCGGAAGCGGCTGCTAAACGGCCAAAGTGACACCGGCAAGCTGCTGCTCTACATCGGCCGGCTATCTGCGGAAAAACAGATCGAGCGGATCCGGCCCGTGCTTGAAGCAATGCCCGATGCCCGGCTGGCCCTAGTGGGAGATGGTCCCTACCGCCTGCAACTCGAGAAGATTTTTGCCGGCACACCTACCCACTTCGTGGGCTACCTAGCAGGGCAAGAGCTGGCGGCGGCCTACGCTAGCGGCGACGCCTTTCTGTTCCCCTCCAGCACCGAAACCCTGGGCCTGGTGCTACTGGAGGCAATGGCGGCCGGCTGCCCGGTGGTGGGTGCCAACCGCGGTGGCATCCCCGACATCGTCAGCGATGGGATCAATGGCTGCCTTTACGAACCAGACCAGGAAGGCAGCCTGGCTGCCGCAGTGCAGCGCCTGCTTGGCGATGCCAGTCAGCGGGCCGAGCTGCGCACTAACGCCCGTGAGGAAGCCGAGCGCTGGGGTTGGGCTGGAGCTACCGAACAACTGCGCGGCTACTACCAGCGCCTGCTGGCCAAGCCCGACCTGCAACTGGTGGCCTGAATCAAGACTGGGGCGGCTGCCCCGGCAGGCTGCCCCGGAACCAGGTATTCATCAAAGCCTTCACCATCGGAGCTGCCACCGTGCCGCCATAGCCGCCGGAATTTTCCCCGAAGGCGATGATCACCAAGGTGGGCTTATCAGCTGGGGCATAGCCGCCAAACCAGGCGTGATCCGGCCTAGGGGGATCCTCGCCAGTGCCGGTTTTGCCCGCCACCGGAGGCAGGTTGGGATCATTGAGGAGCTTGGCGGTGCCAATGGTCACCACCTGGCGCAGCCCATCCCGCAGCACCTGCAGGGTGGCTGGCTTAAGGCCGATCCAGGTGCGTTTCGTGGGGCGCTCCACCAGGTGGGGCGTCACCAGCCAACCACCGTTGGCCACCGCGGCATAAAGCCGCGCCATCTGAATCGGGGTGACCTGCAGGGCCCCCTGGCCAATCGCCGAGGTGATGGTGTCCACGGGTGTCCAGCCCTCACCCAGCACCTCCTGTTTCCAGGCCTGATCACCTAGCAAGCCCGGGGTCTCCTCCTCCACCAGCTCAATGCCCGTGACCTGGCCGTAGCCCATGCGCCGGGCGGCTTTGAACAGCTCATCGGGGCCCACCTTCAGCCCCACCTGGTAATAGAAGGTGTTGCTGCTCACGGCCAGGGCGAAGGGAAAACCGATGGCCCCATGGGCGCCATGGTCGCCATAGCAAAGGCCCGCATAACAGAACGAATTCATCGTCATCACCTTCGAGTCGACCGTGTAGCGGCCCGACTCCAGGCCCGCCACAGAGGTGACAATCTTGAAGGTGCTGGCCGGTGGAAAGCCCTGAAAGGCGCGATTCAGCAGGGGAGCATCGGGGGAATTGAGGCTGCTCCACTGGCTCGAACTTGGCGCCGGCGAAAAAACATTGGGGTCAAAGGTGGGCCGGCTAGCCAGGGCCCGAATTGCTCCGGTTTGGGGATCGAGCGCCACGATTGCCCCCTTGCGCACCCCATCGAGGGCCCTCTCTGCCGCCTGCTGCAGGGCCAGGTCCAGGGTGAGCCGCAGGTCCTGGCCAGCATTAGCAGACTTCTCCCCAATGATGCGCTGCACCTCGCCGGCGGCGTTCACCTCCACCTGCTGGCCGCCCCACTCGCCGCGCAGGTGCCCTTCAAACTGCTTCTCAACCCCACTGCGGCCCACCCGATCCTGGATCCGGTAGCCCTTGGGCTGGAGCTGGGTGTATTCGTCTTCCGTGATCCCGCTGGTGTAACCGAGCACGTGGGCTGCCAGCCGGCCATGGGGATAGCTGCGCAGGATGTCCACATCCACCTCGGCGCCCTGGAGCCCGGCGGCCTGCTCCCGGAAGCGCAGCACCTGCTCCGACTTGAGGCCGCTAGCCAACGCGATGCGAAACCCCTCCGCATTGGCGCCGCTGCGGCGCTTCTCGTCCAGCTGGGCCGCAGGCAACCCAACCACCGTCGCCAAGCGATCTCGCAGGGCCGGCCACTGGGCATCACCCACCTCCCGCGGCTGGATGTAGAGGTTGTAAGTGAGCCGGCTGGTGGCCAGCACCTGGCCATGACGATCCAAAAGGCGACCCCGGATCGGGTTGCGGGGCAGCAGCCGGATTCGGTTTTCATCGGCCCTGGCGCGGTTCTCAGCGCCATGCAGCAATTGCAACCAGGCCAAGCGCGCAACCATGGCACCGCTGAACAGCAAGACCACAGCCAGCAGCAGGGCCGACTGACGGCCCATGCCGGTGTGACGGGAGGTGGCTGGACCAAAGGCCATGGTCAGGCGTTGGGCTCGAGTCGCTGCTCCAGCTGCTCCAGTCGAGCAGCAATGCGGGCCAAACCCTCCTGCAGCTCTAAGGCGTCCTGGGGATCGGCCATCTCGGTGGCCACGTCGTGGACTTCCACCTTCATCACCGGGTTGCCCAGGCCGGGGCTGACCCGATCCAAACCCTGGCGCAGCTGACTAGCGGCGGGCTCGCCCTCCTGCCGCAGGCTGCCGAGGGGATCGGCCTCCTGGCCGTCAAAGGCTGCCATCACCTCGCGAGCCCCGCCCTTACGGGCCCGCTCCACCACCGCCAAACCCACGGGCAATACATCCTGCATCAAGGTGAGCCGGAGAGCATCAAAGGGGTCGGTGGCCATGGCGGCGTTCCTGGCTCAGGAACCACAGTCTGACCTGCCTGCAGCCCGGTGCTCAGGGAGCCAGCCGCTGAATTCCTGGATCAACGATCACCTGGCGGCAGTTCTGCTGGCTACCCCACCACCAACCTGCTGCCACGGCGATCACCAGCAGCGAGGCCAGCGGCACCAAGGCCTGGCGGGTGACCTCAAGGGATAGCCATTCGCCCCAACCCCGCAGGGTGCGCTCCCGGTCGAAGCGTCGCCGGGCCTTCTCCTCCTCCTGCTGGCGCCGGCGCAGGGAGCGGGTCACCCAACGCTCAAATGATTTCTTCTTGGTGACAGCCATCTTGCGCTCGACCTCGAGCAGATGGCCGGCCGAGAGCTCAGGGTTGAAGGTGCTGATCAGCTCCAGGCTCTTGAGGAACATCTCCACGGCGCCATCTTTGGCGGCCCGCTCGCTCTCCTCCAGCAGCTCCCAGTCGACCTCGGGATAGAAGCGCAGCCGGTTGCTGGCGATCTGCTCTTCCATCAACTGGCCTGGCTCCCGCAGCCAGCGGTCCGTATTGGCATCGAAACGGCGCCAATACAGAAAGGGATTGAGATAGATGGTTTTGCCGGCCAAGACAATGCTGTCCTGCTGCAGCCGTCGCTGCATGTCGGGATCGGGGGGTGTCGAGCTGGGGGGCGCGGAGGCGGCAGTCACGACGTATGGGCTGGGAGCCGATGGTATCGAAGGTCGGCGTTCCGGGCTACTCCCATTCGATGGTGCCCGGCGGTTTGCTGGTGATGTCGAGCACCACCCGGTTCACACCCTTGACCTCATTGACGATGCGGTTGGAGATTTTCTCGAGTAGGTCATAGGGAAGGCGAGACCAATCGGCGGTCATACCGTCTTCCGAGGAGACGCAGCGCAGCACGATCGGGAAGGCATAGGTGCGTTTATCGCCCATAACCCCTACGCTGCGCACCGGCAGCAACACGGCAAAAGCCTGCCAGATCTCGTTGTAGAGGCCCGCCTCCTTCACCTCTTCGCGCACGACCAGATCGGCGTCACGAAGGATGTTGAGCTTCTCGCTGGTTACCTCACCGAGGATGCGAATCGCCAGACCAGGACCGGGGAAGGGGTGCCGGCCAACGATCTCCTGGGGCAGGCCCAGGCTGCGGCCCACCTTGCGCACCTCGTCTTTAAACAAACGACGCAGGGGTTCCACCAGCTTGAACTGCAGATCCTTGGGCAGGCCGCCGACGTTGTGGTGGCTTTTGATCTTCACCGCCACCCGCTCACCGGTTTTTGGATCAATGCCCGTGCCGGCGCTCTCGATGACATCGGGATAGAGGGTGCCCTGGGCCAGGTAGTCGAAGGGGCCGAGGCGCTTGCTCTCCTCTTCGAACACCCGGATGAATTCCGTGCCGATCAGCTTGCGCTTCTCCTCGGGGTCGGTGATGCCATCGAGCTTGCTGATGAATCGCTCGCGGGCATTGATGTATTCCACATTGATGTGGAAGCGCTTGTCGAAAAACTCCACCAGGAACTCAGGCTCGCCTTTGCGCATGAAGCCTTGATCGATGAACATGCAGGTGAGCTGGTCGCCAATCGCCTTGTGCAGCAAAAAGGCGAGGGTGGAGGAATCAACGCCTCCCGAGAGAGCCAGCAACACCCTCTTATCGCCGACTTGGGCGCGCACATCAGCCACCGCTTCATCAATGAAAGCTGCTGTGGTCCAATCGGCCTCACAACCACAAATGTGGTACACGAAATTGCGCAGCATGGCCATGCCGCCGGTGGAGTGCACCACCTCGGGATGAAACTGCACGCCGTATAAGCGCCTCTGGTGATCAGCGACAGCGGCCTCTGGGGTGTTGTTGGTGTGAGCCAGCCGCAAGAAGCCCTCGGGTAGCCGTTCCACCGAATCGCCGTGGCTCATCCACATCGTCGAGCCGTCTTCGACGTTGGTGAGCAAATCGATCGGGTCGTCAACGTGCAGTGGAGCCTTGCCGTATTCCGCCCGACCGGCGGCCACCACCGAGCCACCCAGCTGCTGCACCATCAGCTGCATGCCATAGCAAACGCCCAGCACCGGAATCCCTAGCTCCCAAATAGCGGGGTCGCACACGGGAGCCCCCGGCTCATACACCGAACTGGGACCGCCGCTGAGAATGATGCCCCGGGGGGCAATCCCCCGCAGCTCCTCGGCCGTGGTGGTGTAGCCCATCACCAGGGAGAAGACTTCGGTTTCCCTAACCCGCCTGGCGATCAGCTCCGAATACTGGGAGCCGAAATCAAGAATCACAATCGCCGGATAGCGCGTCGACTGGGAGGTGGCGTCGAGTTGGGGCGCTGGAGAGTTAGGGGAAGCGGTGGAAGACATCGACAACGCTGGGCCCTGGAGCATTCGAACCAGCCTAGGCGTCGCTCCGGGCATGGCTGCGTAAAGCCGTGAGCAACTCCAAGCCAACCGGGCCCTGGCCGCAGATCTGGCGGGAGCGATCGAACAGCACGGCCCCCACCGCCATCGACTCCTGGCCGTAGCGGGCCAGGTAGCGCAGGCTGCGCTGCTCCACCGCCGCAGCAATGGCTTGACGCAGGCGCTCGGCCCGCGGAGCGTCCCGCTGGGCCAGCTCTGCGAGGGCCGCCTCCACGGTTGGGGCAGCGTGAAGAGCATGCAGGGCCTCCCCACCCAGCCCGGCAAGGGCCGCCAGGGCCGTGAGCACCTCGGCGCGGCCATCGGCCAGGTGGTGGTGGGTGTGGAAAATGCCGCCGGCCAGCTTGATCAATTTGCCCTGATAACCCAGCAGCAGCAGGCGGCGCACACCGGCCTCGGCCGCCGCCACGAGCAGCGGTCCGAGCCAGTTGCCCGCCTTGAGCAGCAGCTCAGGCGGCAAACCCAGCCTGGGCGCCAAATCGAGCCCGTTCTCACCGATCACCAGCACCAGATCAGCGCAGAAAGCAGGCGCTGCGGCGCGTTCGCGCAGGGTCTCAAGGGCCTGGGCCAGCTGGTCGGGGCCGGCGCTGCGCTGCACCTCAGCCTGGGTGCCGATCAAGGCCAGGCCATCCACCACCCCAAAGGCGGCATTGCTGGTGCGCTCGGCCAGACGCCTGCCCTCTGGAATCACCACCTGCAGCTCCAAACGCCGTCCCTGAGGCAGCAGGGGCCGCAGGTTGCACTCGAGCAGCTGTTCGGCATAGGCCGACACGCACGCCTCACCACTGGCCTGGAGCACCCCCACCCCCTCACCGGCCCGCAACTCAAGCCAATTACCTGGCCCCTCCAGCCAGCGCAATTGCACCCATAGCTGCAAGCCACGGGTGAGGTCGAGCACCTCCGGCCCCGGATCACAGCAGGCCATGGCCAGCACCCAGCCATCGGCCAAGGGCGCAGCCGCCTGCACCAGCACCTGGGCGGGCAGCTCGCCGGCTGCCTCGGCTTCAGGATGGAGCCAAAGGGGCTGGTAACGCTGCCAGGGCTGGCCGAGCAGGGTTACCAGGGCCGCCCGGGCTGCGGCCGTGAGCCACACCGGCACGGTGTATCCGGCAGTGGCATCCGCCGAAGAAGCCTCGATATGGGTCAGCTCAAGCAACGGGCGAAAGAACACTGGTTTTTTATGGTGGTTGATTGTGCGGTCCGCCGCCGCCCGCTGTACCCCTAGCCATGCAGGACAAACTCAGCCTGATGATCCCCGGCCCCACCCCGGTGCCGGAGCGCGTCCTGCTTGCCATGGGCCGCCACCCGATCGGCCACCGCAGCGCCGACTTTCAGAAAATCGTTAAGCGCACCACCCAACAGCTGCAGTGGCTGCATCAGACAAAGGGCGACGTGCTGGTGATCACGGGCAGCGGCACCGCTGCCATGGAGGCGGGAATCATCAACGTGCTGAGCAAGGGCGACACGGTGCTCTGCGGCGACAACGGCAAGTTTGGCGAGCGCTGGGTGAAGCTGGCCAAGGCCTATGGCCTGAACGTGCAGGTGGTCCAGGCCGAATGGGGCCAGCCCCTTGATCCGGAGGCCTTCCGCGCCGCCCTTGAAGCCGACACTGCAAAAGCGATCAAGGCCGTGATCCTCACCCACTCGGAAACCTCCACTGGGGTAATCAACGATCTGCAGACCATCGCCTCGCACGTCAAGGCCCACGGCACCGCCCTTTGCATCGCCGACTGCGTCACCAGCTTGGGCGCCTGCAATGTGCCCATGGAGGACTGGGGCATCGACGTGATCGGCTCCGGCTCCCAGAAGGGATACATGATGCCGCCGGGGTTGGCTTTCGTGGCCATGAGCGACCGGGCCTGGGAAGCCTGCAAGCACTCCGATCTGCCGAAGTTTTATCTGGATCTGGCCAAATACCGCAAATCGGCCCATGCTGACAGCAACCCCTTCACCCCCGCCATCAACCTCTACTTCGCCCTCGAAGCAGCCCTAGAAATGATGCAGGCAGAGGGTCTTGAAAAAATCTTCGCCCGCCATGCCCGTCACCGGGCGGCTGCTCAAGCAGGCATGCAGGCGATTGGTCTGCCCCTCTATGCCGCGGAAGGCTATGGCAGCCCCGCCATCACCGCTGTGGCGCCAGAAGGCATCGACGCCGAAGCGATGCGCAAAGCCGTGAAAGAAAAGTTCGACATCCTGCTGGCTGGTGGCCAGGATCACCTCAAGGGCAAGGTGTTTCGCATCGGCCACCTGGGCTTTGTTTGTGATCGAGACGTGCTCACCGCCGTAGCTGCTATCGAAGCAACCCTGCAGGATCTGGGCTTACACAAAGGCAGCGCCGGTGCTGGCGTAGCCGCCTGTGCAGCAGCCCTGGCCCAGGGCTGAGCAAACGTCCGGGGAGAGCAGGCTTTGCGCAGTTCTCCCCAAGACTCTGCTAATTTAATTAATACGCCTTGCGGGTGTAATTCAGTGGTAGAATGTCAGCTTCCCAAGCTGAACGTCGCCGGTTCGAGTCCGGTCACCCGCTTTATTCTCAGGCCATCGAATTTGGGCAGAGGCGAATTGGATCAAAGCCGAATTGGGCCATAGGCGATTCAGGGCAGAGAAACTGGCCCGATTCAGCCCCGAGGCTTGATCAGCTGCAAAACCTGGGGGCCGGTGGCCGCCATCCGGCGCTCGCCATCCAAAGCGGCAATGATGAAGCGCGCGGCCTGGGACAAATCTCCTTGCTCAGCAGCAAGGCGCGCCCGAGCCTCATCGGCCCGAATCGAAACAAGAAATCTCGCGCGCCCGTCAGCCAAGGGTGCGGCCAACGAGGAAGTACGCGCTGGGCTAGTAAAAATGGCAGTCATCTCAACGGTATCTAAGCGGAAATGGCCCACGCAAAATCGGCTTAAGCCATCCTGGCAAGGGTTGATATATCCCTTTCAATATTAAAGCATTCATTTTGATCATAAGCCAGGCTGAACATGACCAGTGAAAGCATCATCTAGCTCACCAATGCTCCCCCCGGCTTCAGGTTCCTGGCTCTTCCCGGTTGCCACCCAATGCGGCAATTTGATCACGCAAAGCTTGGGATCGCTGCTCATCCCCCCGGGTGAGGGCCACTGCAAGTGCAAACTCCAGCTTCTCCAATTGATGCTCCCCTTCTCCAGAGGTAGGTGGGTAGCCGCTGCGGCCGGAAGGAACCTGGTTAGCAACCGATTGGCCTAAGCCCGAGGCTTGCGAGCAGCGATTGGTGGAACCGTTTTGGGAGGGTGTGGGGTATGCCATAACTGCTTTCTCCCCATTCTGACACCGTTGGCCAGCCCCCCGGGATCGGGATCAGGCCGCTGACGCCATTTCGTCGTTTTGGTAAGTGAGCTCATTTTGATCGGTGAGCTCGTTGTTCTCGGTGAGCTCGAGCAAGGCGCGACAGTCGACCAGCAGTCGTTCAACGTTGTCGAGACTGGTGATCTCCTGGGGATCCCGCTCCCCCTGGCGATCAAGTTGCAGCTCCGTGGCTTCCAAACGCTGCTCCAGCCTCACTAGCCGCTGGGAGAGGGCGTGCACGGTTTGGGCCAAATCCTCAGCATTACGGCTGATGCGGAAGGAAACCGACTCGAAAGCCATGGCAATCAGGGCATGGGAGCCGATCACAACACACAAACCAGCACCAGCCAAGGCCAGAGCGCTTCCCTGCCCCAGACTCGCCTTAAGCCAAAGAGATCGATACGTTGGACCCCGGTATCCCCGTTGACGCCCCAGGCCATGGCACTAAAAATGACTTTCCGGCAAATACCCGGGCTGCGCCGTGCCCTGCTGGTCTTGCTAGGCAGCGCTGCTGGATTCGGCCTCGCCCTTCCCGGCCAGGCGCAGACAGCGGAAGCCAACACCGCGGCCGCCAACGCCGGCTCAGGGGGCAAGGGAGCTCAGATCTATTGCTTTATGCGCAACAGCGGCAACAACCATCAGGTGAGCTGGGATGTCGCCTACGCGGTAATCAAACGCCAAAACGACAAACTGTTCAAGACCTCCCCGGAGCACGCCGCGGTGATGATCACGGAAGCTGTGGTGCAGAACCCCAGCGTGTTTCCCGACTGCGGCCGCTACCTAGGTGACCTGTTCACAAAGCCCCAAGCCAAGCCAGAAGCCAGCACCAGCCCAGCGACTAGCGGCACCTCCCGCAATGAGCGGCTGGGTCAATAAGGCGCGGCAATATTTGTGCCGAAGCGGATGCCGAGCGGGGAGCAGCATGACCGCCCTAGCCGGGCTGCTGCTGCTTGCCGGTGGCTGCGCTGAAGAGCCCCTACCCCAGCGCCAAGTACGCAGCGACGACTGCCTGCAAACCGTGCAGCTCGACCAGCTAACGGAGCAGATCCGCCGCTGCGATGCCGTGGTGGCGGCATTTCCAACCAACCCAGGCCCTCTCAACGATCGCTACTTGCTACACAGCCTGACCGGCAACGAAGCAGCAGCTTGCGCTGATATCAACCGGGCTGCAGCCCTTGCCCGCTCTAAACCGTCAGCCAGCCTGGATCCCCAACTGCGCACCGATCTGAACCTGCGTCAACAGCTCTGCAGGGAAGGCACTAGCAAAACCCGGCTCCAACCCTGAGCAGCCTCACCAGCGACCCATCAGATCTCGCATCATGGCTGGCAAACTGCGGCGCTCCAGCAGCTGGGAGCGCCGCTGCAACAACACAGCGATGCGCTCGGCCTTACTGGCCAGCAAACCGTCCACCAACTGGTCGGCAACGCCCAGCTGAAGCCAATGGCTGGTGAGGCAGGCCCCCATGCCAATGCGGTGACAGCGATCTTCTGCCTGTTCCGCATCCCCTGGGGTCCAGGGGCGCTCAATGAGCACCACATGCCGCGCCCGGTGCAGGGTGAAGCCCAAGCCCCCGGTGCCATAGGTAGCGATCAGCAGGGAATGGTCACCGCGCTGAAACGCATCAACCTGGGCCTGGCGCTGGGCCGGCGGCAAGGCGCCTGTGAGGACACAACTTGCTTCAAAACTGCGGTGCAACATCTCAGCCGTGGCCACGAAGGCCGTGAACACAACCACCGCCTCGCCCTTGGCCAGCAACGGAGCCACTAGGGCCCGGGTGGCTGGAAGTTTGTAATCGGAGCCGATCTGGCGCAGGGCAGTGAGCACGGCCAGCAGCTCGGCATCGCGGCGCACCTCACCGAGGGCAGCCCGACGGCGATAGTCGTCAACCTTGAGCTGCAAACGGTGCTGAAAGCCGCGGGCCGAAGGCTCATCCAGCTCCACGGGCCACAGCTGGCGCAGCTTGGGGGGCAGGTCGAGGCAATCCTGCTTACGGCGATGCAGCACCAGGGGCCGCACTAGCCGCTGCAGGTCTTCCAGGTGGCTGGCCCCATTCGCCTGCCAGAGGCGCCGTCCGCCCTGCTCGCGCCAATGGCCCTGGCAGAAGAGTTCCTCAAAGGCCCGTTGGTCGCGGGCTAGGGGGTGGCCGATCGCCGCCAGCAGGGGAAATAACTGGGCTGGGCGGCCATTTTTCATCGGCGTGCCGGTCAGTAGCCAGATGGCTCGCAGCCGGGGGTGGCGGGCCAGGCGCAGCAGCCCCTGGCTGCGGCGGGTATGGCCGTTTTGGGCGAAGTGGGCCTCATCGGCGATCAGCACGGTGCCGGCGGGCGGCAAGGCGTCGGGCAGCCGGGCCCAGCTGTGCAGCTCCAGATGCAGGCCCAGGCTGGCCGCCTCACCCTGCCAATGGTCGTGCAGACCAACCGGAGCAATCACCAGGATGCGGCAATCGGCTTGGCGCACCATGGCCCGGGCCGCCATCAGGGCTGTGAGCGTCTTGCCCAACCCCATGGCATCTGCGAGCACGGCACCGCGGCGGGCCAGCAGCCAACGCACCGCGGCCCGCTGATGGGCAAATAAAACCCGGCCATTCAGCAGGGGCTGCTCCAAATCTGCCGACGCCACCAACTGCCGATGGGGCGGCAGGGGAGGCAGGGGCTGCTCCAGCCAGGCGAGCCACTGGGCCAGCTCGGGCTGCACAGGAAACCGACCCGCCAGGGCGTGCTGCAAGGCGGCGGCAGCTTCTAGGGGAAATGACCAGCAACGCTGCCGACCCGACCAACTCCCCCTGGGGCGGATCGCCCTCAACTGGGCCTGGGTGACCGCGTCGTAAGGGCTTACCACCTCAATCAAACCCGTCGCCCCCAGCCGCAGCAGACAGCGCATCCGCGGAAGTGCAATCGTCGACACATTGACACCCCAGGTGGTGGGGGCAAACTTTGCTCAACCGAGTCGCGCTGATGCAGGCCAGGGATGGGGTGTTCCTTGAGGATCTCTGTCCCAAATTGCGCGTCAGACGCTGGCGCCAGTCCCTTCATCAAATAACCGCCCAACACTGCGTTTATTGCGGTGAGCGCTCGGAATCAATCGACCACGTACACCCCAAGAGCCGGGGCGGGCTCAGTGTCACCGAGAACTGCGTGCCGGCTTGTCTGGCCTGCAATGGCGATAAAGGAGATGCGGATGCCTTTGCCTGGTACCGGCGGCAGCCCTTCTACGACCCCCGCCGCTCCATGGCAATTCGTGCCTGGACCGATGGGGACCTGCGCCTAGCAATGCGGCTGCTGCAGTGGGTGCATCCCGGCCAATTAGAGGAACTGGTGGAACCTCACCAGACGCGGCAGGCCTCGGCGCCGTTGTGGCGCTGGCAGATGGCCTCCTGAACCTGGGGTCCCTCGGGGGCAACCACCAAAGCCAGCAGCAGCAGCACCCCCGCCAACACCACCGGCACGGTGATCTCACGACCACTGGAGCGGGACCGGCGCCTTGGGGAGAGCTGCGTCTTAGAAATTGGTGCCGGGAAGTCAAGAGCCGCCCGCAAGCCAGGCGCAATGGAGCTTGCAGTAGGGCAACCAGTAACTGGAAAAGCTGAGACCGGAAAAACTGAGACCGTGAAAACTGAGACCGTCATGGCGATCACTTCAGGAATAATACAGGTGTACTCATGATCCAGGCACTTGTCAAGCCCGCCCGCCAGCTGCTGGTGATCGGCGGCGGATTCACAGGCCTGCGGCTCGCCCAGGCTGCCCAGCGCAGCGGCATGGCGGTTCGCCTCACCAGCCGCCAACCACGCTCCAGCGGCGACGGTCTGGCGTGGCTCCCCTTCAACAGCTCTCCAGAGGGCACCTCCCTGCCAGCCCCTGGCGCCCTGGCCGGCATCACGGATGTGGTCGTGTGCGTGCCCCCGGATCCAAGCCAGGATGATCCGGCGCTGCGCTTGCTGGGGCCAAGCCTGCGAGAGCTGCCCTTGCAATGGCTGGGCTATCTCTCCACCACCGGCGTCTATGGCGACACCGCTGGTGCCTGGGTTGATGAAACCGCCCCAACCCCAGCCCGCGCCGGCCGCAGCCAGGCCCGGGTTGCGGCGGAGCAGGCGTGGCTGGCTACAGGACTACCCGTGCAAATTTTCCGGCTGCCAGCCATCTACGGACCCAACCGCTCGCCATTTGCGGCCCTGCACGCGGGGCAGAGCCGTCTCATCCACAAGCCCGGTCAGGTGTTTTGCCGGGTGCATGTCGACGACATCGTCGGCTGCCTGCTGCACTGCCTGGCACGGCCGCAGCAGGAGCGACCGACCGTGGTCAATGTGACCGACAACTGCCCCTGCCCCTCCAGCGAGACCCTGGGCTATGCGGCCCACCTGCTTGGGCACAAACTGCCAGCAATGGAGCACTACGCCGAGATCGCCGGCAGCATGAGCCCCATGGCCCGCAGCTTCTGGAGCGAAAACCGGCGAGTCAGCAACCAGCTGCTGACCCACCAGCTGGGCTACGAGCTGCGCTATCCCAACTACCGGGAGGGCTACCGGGCCTGTTTAGTGGAGGAGCTAGGTGGTGGGCAGTCCCGCAGATCCCCGGGATCAACCACGTAGGGCAGGCCCAAATCAGCCAGCAGCCGCCCCCAACGCAGCTCGATCCAGCCCTTGCTGAGCCCCGTGCCCAGACCCAGCAACAGACCCCCCAGCAACAACCAGCGCAGCATGGGCTCCACCACAAGCGGCCAGGCCCCATCCAACCCCACCCCAGCCCAGCTTGCCATTGCCCTAGGGGATCCCGCCGGCATCGGCGCTGAGGTAACTCTCAAGGCCCTGGCCAGAGAGGAATGGCGCTCCCAGCAGCCCCTGCTGGTGGGTTGCCGCCGCTGGCTGGAAACCAGCTACCAGCTGCTCAAGCCCAGCAGCAGCGAACCGCTGCGGGATCCGGCAGAGCTGGAAATTGTCGATCACCCCCTACTGGAGAGCTGCCAGCCAGGACGCAGCACCCCGGCCTGCGGAGCAGCGAGCTTCAACTGGCTCACCGCCGCCGTCGAGCTGATGCAAAGCGGCCGCTGCCGGGCCCTGGTGACAGCGCCAATCGCCAAGGCCAGCTGGCACGCTGCCGGCCACCCCTACCCAGGCCAAACCGAGCGGCTGGCGGAACTCAGCGGCAGCCCCGAAGCCTCGATGCTGTTTACCGCGCTAGCACCCGCGGGCCACTGGCGCCTCAACACCCTGCTGGCCACCACCCACATTCCCCTGGCCGCCGTACCCCAACATCTCAATGGAGCCTTGGTGCAACGCAAGCTGGATAAGCTCCTGGCCTTCTGCCAGCGCTTCAACCCAGCCCCCCACCTAGTGGTGGCAGGACTCAATCCCCATGCCGGCGAGGCGGGGCGCCTAGGGGCGGAGGAGAGCACCTGGCTGGAGGCAGCCCTGGACGCCTGGCGCCGGCAGCATCCAGGGGTGCAGCTCGAAGGACCATTGCCGCCGGATACCTGCTGGCTAAGCGCGGCCGCCGCCTGGCAGGGCCCCAGACCAGGCCCCGATGGCTACCTGGCGCTGTATCACGACCAGGGACTGATCCCGGTGAAATTGCTGGCCTTTGATGCCGCCGTCAACACCACCTTGGGGTTGCCGTTTATGCGCACCTCACCAGATCACGGCACAGGCTTCGCGATCGCTGGCCAAGGCCTAGCCAGGGCCGACAGCATGGCTGCGGCCCTGATTACGGCAAGGAATCTGGGCTGAGGATTACAGCACAACCGATCAGGCCGGCCGCACCCGCATCAACACCTGACCGAATTCCACCGGGGTGCCGTTTTCCACCAGAATTTCAACCACCTCACCGCCCACCTCAGACTCCAGCTCATTCATCAGCTTCATTGCCTCAAGAATGCAGACGGTCTGGCCGACTTTGATGCGGGCACCCACTTCCACAAAGGGGGCTTCGCCAGGGGCGGCAGCTCGGTAGAAGGTGGCCACCATCGGTGCTGTGACCTCAAGCAGGTCGCCGCGGCTGGCAGCAGCCGGTGGCGGTGGAGCCGAGGGTGCAACGGGCAGGGGGGGCGCTGCCTGCAGCACCTGGGCCGGAGCGGCACTGGCCTGAAAAACAGTTGTGGGAGCGGCACTGGGAAGGTTGCGACGCACCTCCAAGCGGAAGTCGTCTCCTTCGAGCTTCAACTCCTGGATGTCGCTCTCGCCAAGCAGGGCGAGAAGGTGCTGAAGCTGGTCGTGGTTGAGCTGCATGGCGATCAGTTCTCCCTACCCAGATAGCTGTCGGTACGAGTATCGATCTTGATTTTCTCCCCAATTGACAGGAACAGGGGCACCATCACCTGGGCTCCCGTTTCAACGATCGCAGGCTTGGTGCCGCCCGTGGCCGTATCGCCCTTGACGCCCGGATCGGTCTGGGTGATCGCCAGCACCACCGAGTTGGGTAGTTCCACCTCCAAGGGTTTGCCGTTCCAAGCCACCACGTTCACCTCCATGCCCTCCTTGAGGTACTTGCGGCTGTCACCAATCTGTTTGGCGGTCAGCCGGGTTTCCTCGTAGCTGCCCATGTCCATGAACACGTAGTCGTCTCCCTCCATGTAGGTGTGCTGGAGGGTGCTCTTTTCGAGAATGGCTTGGGGCAGCATCTCGCCGGCGCGAAAGGTCTTCTCCACGACGTTGCCGCTCTGCACCGCCTTGAGCTTGGTGCGGACGAACGCCGATCCCTTACCGGGCTTGACGTGCAAAAACTCAACGACCCTCCAGACCTGGCCATCCAGCTCAATTGAGGTACCGGTTCGAAAGTCGTTGCTGGAGATCATTCCGGCGGATCAGATCTGGGCGATTGTAAGGCTGGCTACCGGAACGGGCCTCTGCGGGGCCATTCCAGAGGCCCTCAAGTTGTGCCAAAGTCCGCTCAACGACAGGGTGTTGCCATGGCACGGGGCCAATCCAGCTGGGCGAATGGCTCAACGTGGGCACGCTGGTTTGCAGGCGTAGCCAGCTTGATGTTGGTAGTGCTGCTCGCGGCCCCCACGGCCTGGGCTGCCCTACCCCAGGGCAACGCCGTAACCGACCCGGCAGCGCTGCTGCGCAATGCCCTGCCAATCAAGGCCCCCGACCTGCAGATGCTTCAACATCGCCTCGAGGTCACCAGCGACGACCTGCGCGCTAAGCGCTGGCCAGCCCTAGCCAGCTCCGTGCGGCGTTGCATCACCCTTTTGAGCAGCCGCAAGGCAGCCATGCTTGAAGGCTTCAGCGACCCAGCGAAAACCGAGGCCGCAGCTCTGCTGGAGCTGGTCGGAGAGCAACTGCAAGTGCTCGCCGCCGCCACCGAAGGCCAGGAGCGCGACCCCTTTCTGGCAGCCCGCCGTGAGGCCCTCAACAGCATCGGCAAAGCCGAAGACCTGCTGGTGGGACCTTTCCCATATCAAATCCCGGCCGAATTTGCCGATTTGCCCAGGCTGCTGGGCCGGGCAACCGTGCAGCTCACCACCACTAAAGGCGACCTAACCGCGGTTGTAGACGGTTACAACGCGCCCCTCACCGCCGGCGCCTTTGTTGATCTGGTACAACGCGGCTTCTACGACGGACTGCCCTTCATTCGCGCCGAAGATTTTTACGTGCTGCAAACCGGCGATCCGGAGGGCCCAAATGATGGCTACATCGACCCGAAAACCAAAACGGAGCGCAAGGTACCTCTAGAAATCAAGGTGCCAGGACAAAGCGAGCCCTTCTACAACCAAACCTTCGAAGACCTCGGCATGTTCAAGGCCGCACCAGAACTACCCTTCTCCACCAAGGGCACCCTGGGCTGGGCCCACTCCGATGAAGTGCTGGACGATGGCTCCTCCCAGTTCTTCCTCTTCCTGTTCGAACCTGAACTTACCCCTGCCGGCCTAAACCTGATCGACGGCCGCTATGCCGCTTTCGGTTATGTGGTGGATGGTTTTGATGTTCTCGAAGAGCTCACCGCAGAAGACGGCATCGTCAAAGCACAAGTGCTATCAGGATCCGAGAATCTCCAGCCCCACAGCTGAGTTTATATCTCAAAGTTTTTGCCTGCTAAATAATCTCAAATCTCAGCACAAAAAAACCGCCCCTGTGGGGCAGTTTTTGACTATCTTACTAACTCAATTCACTTCCATTGCTTAGCAACAATTTCGGCCAGGTCAACAACCCGCTGGCTGTAACCCCACTCGTTGTCGTACCAAGCAATTACCTTCAACATGTTGCCGCCCATAACCAGGGTGAGCTCTGAGTCGATGATTGCCGATTCATCGGTGCCGGCATGGTCGCTGGAAACCAATGGCAGATCGCAATACTTGATGATGCCCTTCATGCCATTTTCCGATGAAGCCTTGAGCAGGGCATTCACCTCCTCCTTGGTGGTGTCACGGCTGATATCGAGCACCATGTCAACCACCGACACATTCGGGGTGGGCACGCGCATAGCGATGCCGCTGAGCTTTCCCTTCATCGGCGGATAGACCAAAGCCACAGCCTGGGCAGCGCCAGTGCTGGTAGGCACAATGTTCACCGCGGCGGCCCGGGCACGACGCAGGTCGCGGTGGGCTGCATCGAGAATACGCTGGTCACCGGTATAGCTGTGGGTGGTCGTCATCGTGCCCTTGACGATGCCGAACTCCTGATCCAGCACTTTCACCACAGGAGCCATGCAATTAGTGGTGCAGCTGGCGTTGCTGAGAATGTCCCAGTCTTCATGGCGGTATTGATCGGCATTAACTCCAACCACGAAGGTGCCAACTTTTGCCCCCTTGCCAGGAGCCGTGAGAATCACCTTTTTAGCGCCGGCTTCGAAGTGCTTACTGGCGCCCACATCGTCGTTAAATACGCCGGTAGACTCAATCACCAGATCAACGCCCCACTCCTTCCAAGGCAAGTTGGCTGGATTGCGGTCGTAAAAGGTTTTGATTGTCTTGCCGTTGACAACAATCGTGTCCGATGTGGTAGTCACCTCCACATTGCGGAGCGGGCCCAACATTGAGTCGTACTTGAGCAGGTGGGCGTTGGTGTTGGTATCGCCGGAGCCATTGATGCCCACCAATTCGATGCCAGTATTCGCGCCTCGGCTGAGCCAGCAGCGGGTGAAGTTGCGACCAATCCGGCCAAATCCATTGATCGCAACGCGCAGAGTCATGGCCGATTGCGGCAAAAGCCGCTAGCGAAGGTGGTTTTGGCTGCCGATCATACAGAAATTGATCCGCGGGCTCCCCTTGCCGGCAGTCGCCACGCCATGGACCATGCGCAAACGCGCAGCAACTCGTAAAGGTTTTCCGGCTGTCGTCAGCTTAATTTTGTGCTCACTTGAACCCTGATTTGGAGTTGCCCTTGGCGCCCCTGCTCGATCGTCACCAACCGCTCCACTTCATTGGGGTTGGCGGCATCGGCATGTCTGCTCTGGCAGGGATCCTGGCGGAACGGGGCTACGCGGTAAGTGGCTCCGACCCCCGGGACAACGCCGTGCTCGACCGCTTGCGGCGGCTGGGGGTGCGAGTGTTTTTGGAGCAGAACGCTGCCACAGTTTCCGCGATCCGCAGTGGCACCTCGGTCTCACCTCAAGTGGTGATCAGCTCCGCCGTGCCAGAGACAAACCCGGAGCTGCTGGAGGCCCGTCGCCTGGGTCTGGCGATCTGCCACCGCTCCGACGTGCTGGCCGCATTGATCAATGGCCAGGACTCCATCGCCGTAGCCGGGAGCCATGGCAAAACCACCACCAGCACCCTGATCGCCACCCTGCTGGCGGCCACCCAACACGATCCCACCGCAGTGATAGGCGGCATCGTGCCCGCCTTCGGCAGCAACGGTCGCCATGGCGAAGGCAGGCTGCTGGTGGCGGAGGCGGATGAATCGGACGGTTCCTTGGTGAAGTTCCGCTCATCCCTCGGCGTACTCACCAACGTCGAACTCGACCACACGGACCACTACCCCGACCTTGAAGCCCTGATCACCACCCTGCAAAGGTTCGCCAGCAACACATCAAGGCTCCTGGCAAACCACGACGACCCGGTGCTGCGCGAGCGGTTCAAAGCCAGCCATTGGTGGTCGATCGAAAGCGCCGCAGGCGTCTCCTTTGCAGCGATTGCCCATGAGCAAAGGGGTGACGGTACCGTTGCCGACTTCTTTGAAGACGGTGAACTGGTGGGCCGCTTTGAACTGCCCCTGCCCGGTCGTCACAACCTCAGCAACGCGGTTGCGGCCATGGCCGCCTGCCGGCTGGAGGGGGTTTCGTTTGCCGAGCTGGGTGAGGCGGTAGCCGCCCTCCAGGCCCCAGGAAGGCGCTTTGATTTCCGCGGTTTGTGGCAGGGCCGGCTGGTGGTCGACGACTACGCCCACCATCCCAGCGAGGTGGCCGCAACTCTGGCCATGGCCAGGCTGATGGTGAACAGCGGCCGCAGCACCCTGCCCGTGGCCCCACGGCGTTTAGTGGCTGTATTTCAGCCCCATCGCTACAGCCGCACAGCCCAGTTTCTGGACAGCTTTGCAGCGGCGCTGTCGGAAGCCGATTCGGTACTGATCGCGCCCCTCTACTCCGCTGGTGAAGCGCCGATTCCAGGCATCTCCAGCGCCGCCATGGCTGAGGCAGTGAGGCAGCTGGCACCCAACCTGCCGGTGGCGGTGGCCCACACTCTCGACGAGCTCGCCGCCCAGGTGGCCGCCAAAAGTCAAGAGGGTGATCTGGTGATCGCCATGGGTGCTGGGGACGTCAACAGCCTCTGGGAACGCCTCGAACATCGCCAGCAGGCAGTTGACAGCGCCATCGCTGCCTCTGCAACCCCCCTGGCGGCCTGAGCCTCATGATTGCGGCCCCCAGCTGCCACCCCGCCCTACGCCAAAGGGTAGGGCTTCAGCCCTTCACCACCTGGAAGGTGGGAGGTCCAGCGGAGTGGTTTGCCGAGCCTGGAGAGAGCGATGAACTGGTTTCTCTGGCGGCCTGGGCCCGGGCCCAGGGCCTGGCCTTCCGCTGCATCGGCGCAGGCTCCAACCTGCTGATCGCCGATAGCGGCCTGCCCGGCCTCACCATCTGCACCAGGCGACTGCAGGGGAGCCGGCTCGACGCCGCCAGCGGCCTGGTGGAAGCGGAAGCCGGAGAACCTATCCCCACCCTGGCCCGCAAAGCGGCCCGGCTTGGCCTGAGCGGGCTTGAGTGGGCCGTGGGCATCCCTGGCACCGTGGGGGGCGCGGTGGTGATGAATGCGGGCGCTCAGGGAGGCTGCACGGCCGACTGGTTGCACTCGGTGCGGCTGCTGGACCCGGCCAATCCCGCAACGCCCTTCGAGCTGGAAGCCCGGGAACTGGACTTCGCCTATCGCCACAGCCGCCTCCAGGCAGAGGCCTGGATCGTGCTGGCAGCCACCTTCAAGCTGGAGGCCGGCCACGACCCCGCAGCCATCACCTCGAGCACCAGCGCCAATCTGCACAGCCGCACCAGCACCCAGCCCTACCAACAACCCAGCTGCGGCAGTGTTTTTCGCAACCCAGAACCACAAAAAGCGGGGCAGCTGATCGAAGCTCTAGGCCTGAAAGGTCTACAGATCGGTGATGCCCAAGTCTCGCCAATCCACGCCAATTTCATCGTCAACATTGGCCAAGCCAGCGCCAGCGACATCGATGCCTTAATCGCTGAAGTGCAAGGCCGGGTGCTGGCCAGCCACGGCCTGAGCCTCCACCCTGAGGTAAAGCGGCTGGGCTTCGGGCCGGAGCACTAGCTGACCCTTAGCCTGAGCCCAGCAACTTCTAGGGCATGGCTGGCTTCGGACTCCCCAACTTCGGTCAGCTCACCGAGGCCTTCAAGAAGGCTCAGGAGCTGCAGCAAAACGCCCAGAAGCTCCAGGAAGAACTTGATGCAATGGAACTGGAGGGCCGCAGCGCCGACGGCCGGGCCAGCATCTGGCTCACGGGCAACCAGCAACCGCTGCGAGTGCAGCTGGCCCCCGAACTGATCGCCGAAGGGGCTACCGCCAGCGAGGCCGCCGTGCTGGAAGCATTGCAAGCCGCCTACGAGCTATCCACCGGCACGATGAAAGGCCGCATGGAAGAGCTCACCGGAGGCCTAAATCTCAATCTTCCGGGTCTGGGCGGCTGAAATCCATCGCTTTTCCAGTGCCAGCCTGGCCGTCCTCTTCCTCATCCAGCAGCTGCTGACGCTGGCGACGCCGGGAGAGCTGTCGCAATCCGGGCGCCAGGCGGGGCTCTAGACCCTGACCGCGGCGCCGCAGCCCCGCCCCCTCAGGGGAGTCAGCAAACCGACCCGGTCGCTCGCCATCCAGCAGCAGGTCGCTCAGGCACTGGGCATAAAGGGGGTAACGCTCCCAGTTAGAGCCAACTGCACAGCCGGGATCGCCCTGGTGCAGGCAATTGCTGAAGCGGCAGCAGCCCAAGCCCAGGCGTTGCCGAATCTCTGGGAACAGGGGGCCTAAGGCAAAGGGGTCGGAAGGCAGCCGCGGCCTATTGAAGCCAGGCGTGTCGGCCAGCAGGGCTCCGGGTACCAAGGGGAAAAGCTCCACGTGGCGGGTGGTGTGGCGGCCCCGCTGCAGCCGCCCTGACACCGCCGCCACCCGCAGGCCCAGCTCGGGGCACAGACCATTGAGCACGCTGCTTTTACCCACCCCAGAAGGTCCACAAAGCACGGCGATACCTGGCTGGGCCAAGCGCTGCAGCAAAGGCTCCATACCTGCGCCACTACTGGTAGATACCGCCAGGGCGTCGTAACCCCAACCTGCAGCTCGCTGGCACCAACCAGTCACCTCGTCAGGCGAAACCAGATCCGCCTTAGAGAACACCAACTGCACCGGCCGCTCCGTCGCCTCGGCCGTCAACAAAAAGCGTGTGAGCTGGAGCAGGTCCAGCTCTGGCTCCGCCAGGGCCACCACCACGACCACGAGGGCCACATTGGCCACGGCGGGCCGCTCCAGCAGGCTCTGACGGGGCTCCAGGGCCGCCACAGCCGCCCGGCCAGCAGGCCAGTCGATGCCATCCACCCAGACGCGATCCCCCACCGCAATTGTTTGGCCGCTTTTACCAAGGCGGGTGCGCCGGGTGCACAAAAGTCGACTCAAGCCGGTAGGCCCTACCTGATCCAGTTCCACCCAGCAGTAATTGGCCAGCAGGGCCACCACCTGCCCCACTAGGCGCAATCGCCCAGGCTCAACCCCCATGACAACGAACCAGCAGCCGCACGGCCCCTTGTTGCTCCGGGTGAACGCAACAGGTAACGCCATGACCGGCGCTCTCCAGCCCCTGGCTCACCTGCTGCTGGGGCTCTCCCCGATCTAAATCCACCTGCAGGATCTGGCCAGGAACCAAACGCTCCAGGGCCAGCTTGGTGCGAATGAAGTTGAGCGGACAGGCAATGCCGCGCAGATCAAGCTTGTCATCTGGGTTGCCGTCTGTGCAACTGGCGCTCAACCGAAGAGGCCCCCAAACAAGCCGCTCTTGTGGGGATGCTTGTGGCCCTTGTTGGTGTGGTGGCCCGCCAACTGCTCCAGCAACGCCCGCTCCTCAGCATTGAGCTTGGTGGGCAGCTGCACCTTGATGCTGACCAGGTGGTTGCCTCGGGCCACCGGATTGCCCAGCTTGGGCACCCCCTTGCTCTGCAGGGTGAGCACCGCTCCGGGCTGGGTACCGGCTGGAATCTCCAACGACTCCTGGCCGTCCACCGTGTCTACCTCGATGGTGTCACCCAAAATGGCCTGGAGGTAATTGAGCGTCACCTCCGAGTGGATGTGGATGCCATCTCGGCGCAAGCCAGCAGCCGATTGGACGCTCAGGAACACATAGAGATCACCGGCGGGACCACCCCGCTGACCGGCATTGCCCTCATTTGCCACCCGCAGCCGGGTGCCGGAATCAACCCCAGCGGGGATGTTGATACGCAGCTTTTTACGCACCTGCTGCAGACCCTGGCCACCGCAGGCGCCGCAGGGGTCGGCAATCACCTGGCCGCTGCCTTCACAGGTGGGACAAGCCGCCACCTGAGTAAAACTGCCAAATGGGGTGCGGGTGGCCCGACGCACCTGGCCAGCGCCGCCACAGGTGCCGCAGCTTGTGGGTCCACTGCCCGCCTTGGCACCGGACCCCTGGCAGGTGCTGCAGGTTTCGAGATGGCGAATCTGCACCTCCTTCTCGATACCAAAAACAGCCTCCTGGAAATTGATGGTGAGGTCGAGGCGCAGGTCATCGCCTTGACGGGGACCACGTCGCCGCGCTCCTGCGCCAGCACCCGCTCCGCCAAAGCCACTGAAGAAGGTCTCAAACAGGTCGGCAAAGCCGCCCATGTCGCCCATATCAGGCGCGCCGCCACCGCCTAGGCCCGCCTCACCAAACTGGTCGTAACGGGCGCGAGTCTGGGGATCGCTGAGCACCTCGTAGGCCCGGCCGATCTCCTTGAATTTGTCTTCAGCGCCAGGGTCTTTGTTGACATCCGGGTGGTACTGACGGGCCATCCGCCGGTAAGCCCGCTTCAAAGTGTCTGGATCGGCGTCGCGGGCAGTGCCCAGCAGGTCGTAGTAGTCGGCCATCAGCCGTCCTGCCCATCAGCCTGACCATTCTCAGCTTCCTGGGAACCAGCTGCCTGGGGACCAGAGACGGGGGTACCAGCAACGGGGGCACCAGAACCAGGTCCCATTGAAACCTTGACCAGGGCGTGGCGCAGCACCCGACCGTTTAGGTGGTAGCCGCGCTGCAACTCCTCGATCACCACATCTTCGGCATGAGCCTCGCTGGGTTCACGCAAAACCGCCTCATGCAGGCTGGGATCGAAGGGTTCACCCTCTACCCGCATCGGTGAAACCCCCAGCTGCTTGAACACATCCACCAGCTGCTTGTAGAGACCCTGGTAGCTGCGATGCAGCGCCTGGGCTTCCTCATGCTGGGGATTCAACTGCTGCCGCGCCCGGTCGAAATTGTCGACCACCGGCAAAATCTCACCCAAGGTTGAGCAGGTGATCTGCAGGCGTAGGTCTTCGCTGTCGCGGCTCTGGCGCTTGCGGAAGTTGTCGAAGTCGGCAGCCAGGCGCATGTATTGGCCATTGAGGCCCTCATGCTCCACCTTGAGTGCCGCCAGTTGGCCAGCCAGATCGGAACCCTGATTAAGAACCGACTCAGAGCCCGACTCTTGTGGGGGATCAAGTGCCGGGGTGGCTGAAATCTCGGTGGAATCAACGGCCTGGGAAGGGATGGCTTCCAGGTTGCTGTCACCGCTCATCGAGGTGTCACCGCTCATGGCTGACAAGGTCGGGCATTGGTTCTAGACATGTTGAAGCTCCAGGGCTACCTCCCACAAGCGGCGGAAGCCCGCACCTCCAGGCTTCATGACCCTCACCCCAACCCGTCCCGTCCCTGAAGCCAGTAGCGAAAAGCAGCAGCGCCTTGAAGTGGAGCTACTGGTTGGCGAGCCTGTGCTGCAAGCGTTCGAATTGCAGGGCCTAAGTCAGGAGCTGCTTCTGGCGAGCAAGGGGCTGCAAACGGCACGTTGGCGCGAACTAGGCGCCTTGCCCCTCCAAGAAGTAGATGATCGACTGGTCGTCGCCGTACCAAGCCACTGGGGAGAACAGCAGCGCCAGGATTTGTATGAGGAGTTGCAACGTGCTGGATTCAGCGCCGAGCTGAAATTGGCATTGGCGACAAATCTCACAGCAGCGCTCACGGGGAAACCTCCAACTGCCCCTGCTCCACCCTCCAGATCAGCCCAACCGCAACCACCTGAAAGCCTCAACGCCCCACGATCTCTCACGAAAGATTTGGACATCCCGGGCACCTCCGAAGGGCGACTGCAGGAAATCACCGATATCGAAGATCTGGAGATCAATGCGGCAGCTGCCAGCAACAGTACAAATGCCTCACCAGTCGTCAGCCTGGTGGACAGAATCCTGATTGAGGCGCTCAGCTCGGGGGCAAGTGATATTCACGTGGAACCCCAAGAAAACACCCTAGAAATCCGCTTTCGCCAAGACGGTGTGCTGCAAAAGCACTTCGAGGATCTGCCGAAGAGCCTGACACCGGCAGTCACATCACGCATCAAAATCATGGCCGAACTAGACATCGCCGAAAGGCGGCTTCCTCAGGATGGCCGAATACGACGCATGTTCCGAGGAAGGAAGATGGACTTCAGAGTAAGTACACTTCCCAGTCGCAATGGTGAAAAAATATGCCTGCGGTTGCTCGACAGTGGCGCCACCCAACTCGGATTAGAAACGCTAATTACTGACGCAAATACCCGAACAACCCTAAGGGAGTTGGGCTCGAAACCCTACGGTATGATTTTGGTGACCGGTCCAACCGGCTCGGGTAAATCGACAACACTTTACGCCCTGCTAGCGGAACGCAACGACCCCAGCATCAACATTTCAACTGTTGAAGACCCGATCGAGTACACACTCCCTGGCATCACTCAGACCCAGGTAAATCGTGAAAAAGGGCTTGATTTCAGTACGGCTTTGCGAGCCTTCATGAGGCAAGACCCTGACGTACTGTTGGTAGGAGAAACTCGCGATTTAGAGACTGCAAAAACAGCAATTGAGGCTGCACTTACAGGTCACTTAGTGATGACAACCCTGCACTGCAACGACACGGCCAGTGCTATAGCCAGGCTTGACGAGATGGGCGTAGAGCCCTTCATGGTGAGCGCTTCCCTCCTAGGCATCATTTCCCAACGGCTGGTGCGACGGGTTTGCACAGATTGCCGAATTAGCTATAAGCCAAGTCATGAGGAGCTTGGCCGATTTGGTCTTTTAAGCAGCCATGAAACGGAGGTAACTTTCTTCAGAGCAAATGCTCGGAACAAAAATGAAGATGGGTGCTGCCAAGCCTGTAATGGCTCTGGTTACAAGGGACGGTTAGGCGTATACGAAGTTCTAAAGATGAACGATACTATTGCTGCTGTTGTTGCCCAAAAGGCCTCTACCGACGTGATCCGCCGGATGGCCCTTGAAGGCGGCATGAAAACCCTCTTAGGCTATGGGCTCCAGCTAGTCCGCGAGGGACTCACAACGCTGGCGGAGGTAGAACGCATGTTGCTAACCGACTCCGGGTTGGAATAGGAACGGAGGTCGCGCTCGCTGAGCACACTCACCTGCAGCTGTTGCGGTGGAGGACTACAAGACGAATGGCTTGAATGTCCCTACTGTCTAACCAGCCGCTAAGCATCCCATGGCCGTACTGATCGAAGACCTGATGACCCAGCTCGTTGCAGATAGCGGCAGCGATCTTCACATCAGCGCCGGGTTGCCGCCCTTCGGACGCTTCAACGGCCAACTAAGACCGCTTCAGGACGAAGCACTTACGGAAGAAGCTTGCAACAAACTGATCTTCTCGATACTAAACAATTCCCAACGCAAACAACTTGAACAAACATGGGAGCTTGACTGCGCCTACGGGCTTAAAGGAATCGCTCGGTTCCGAGTAAACGTTTATCGCCAGCGTGGCACCTATGCAGCCTGCCTTAGAGCCCTAGGAAATAATATCCCCACTCTGCACGAGCTCGGACTTCCTCCAATAGTAGAGGAGATAAGCCATATGCCAAAGGGCTTAGTCCTGGTCACCGGACCCACCGGCTCAGGCAAAACAACGACCCTTGCTGCCATACTGGAGCACATCAACCAAACACGAAATGAGCATATCCTTACGATAGAAGACCCAATCGAGTTCACCTACAAATCAGTCAAAAGCATAATTCATCAGCGACAGCTTAATGATGACACCCGCAGCTTTGCCAACGCCCTGAAAGCTGCGTTGCGCGAAGATCCAGATGTGATTCTAGTAGGAGAGTTGCGCGATCTTGAAACAATCCAGTTGGCTATTACTGTGGCGGAAACTGGCCATCTAGTGTTCGGCACCTTACACACCAGTTCCGCTGCTCAGACAGTGGACCGCATGGTGGATGTCTTCCCCCCAAGCCAGCAGACACAAATTCGTGTGCAGCTAAGCAGCAGTCTTGTAGCAGTTTTCGCCCAGACCCTATGCAAACGCCGCAATCCATGTTCGGGACAATTTGGCAGAGTGATGGCTCAGGAAATCATGATCAACACGCCGGCTACCGCCAATTTAATTCGGGAAGGAAAAACAGCTCAGCTTTACTCCCAGATCCAGACCGGTGGCCAACTCTCCATGCAAACCCTGGAGAAGGCGCTAGGCGATCTGGTACTCAGCAATCAGGTGAGTATGGATGAGGCCCTACTGAAAACATCCCGGCCAGAGGAACTAAAACGCCTTGTATCGCAACTGAGCTGAGTTCCGGCTACCCCCTGAGCCATGGCAAATTTCGTAGCAACTTATATCAATCGTAAGGGTGCATCAGCGCTGATCGACATTGAGGCAGCCGATCTGATCGAGGCTAGACGTAGTCTACGTCTGCGGGGAATCAGAGCCACTGAAATCAAAGTCAAGCAAGAAGCAACGGCGACTAGCTCAAGTGCGGCGACCCAACTGCAGGACAAGCTGAAGCTCTCCAGGCTGAACGAACTGCTAGAAGCCAAACCGGGCATTAAGGAGAAAGCTATATTTGCCAGCAAAATGGCAGCCTTAGTCAATGCCGGCGTACCTATTGTCCGCAGCATCGACTTGATGGCATCTCAGCAAAAAATGCCCCTGTTCAAACGTGCTCTGCAATCGGTAAGTCTAGAAGTAAACCAAGGAATTTCCTTGGGTGAAGCACTGCGCCGCTGGCCCAAGGTATTTGACAAGCTGAGTATCGCCATGGTGGAAGCCGGTGAGGCCGGCGGCGTACTCGACGAATCCCTTAGGCGGCTAGCCAAACTATTAGAAGACAATGCTAAGTTGCAAAACCAAATCAAAGGAGCTCTGGGCTATCCCGTGGCAGTGCTTGTCATCGCTGTAACTGTTTTTCTAGGAATGACTATTTTTCTCATTCCAACCTTTGCTGAAATATTTGACAGCTTGGGGGCCGAACTCCCCTGGTTTACCCAAATGATGGTGGATCTAAGCAGTCTCCTTCGTTCAAGCTTCTCGCTTTTTTTACTTCTAGGATTAATTATTTTTGCTTATTTATTTGGCAAGCTCTATGCAGCCCCAATCGGTCGTCGTCGAGTGGATGCCCTAATCTTAAAACTTCCCCTATTTGGTGAACTGATTCAGAAAACTGCTATAGCCCAGTTTTGTCGAACATTTAGCTCGCTAACAAGAGCTGGTGTGCCAAACCTGATGTCGCTAGACATTGTGCGAGAGATTACCAACAACTCCATCATTTCAGATGCCATAAGCAACAGCCGCGAAGACGTCCTCCAAGGCATCCCCTTAAGTATTGCCCTTGACCGGAAGAAGGTCTTTCCTGATATGTCAATAAGCATGATATCAATCGGCGAGGAAACTGGTGAAATGGACGCCATGATGTCCAAAGTTGCCGATTTCTACGAGGACGAAGTTGAAGCGATTGTGAAGGCACTTACCTCCATGCTGGAACCAGCCATGATCGTATTAGTGGGGGGAATAGTTGGGTCAATCCTTCTAGCAATGTATATGCCTATGTTTGCTGTTTTTGAAAATATTAAATAAGTTTTTTCCTGTGACTTTCAAGCAGCTAAGGCCTGGCCGGCCAGCCAGCCGGTACTCCAGCAGTGCTGGAAGTTGAACCCCCCCGTCACCCCGTCCACATCCAAGAGTTCACCCACCAAATAAAGACCAGGCTGCTGACGGCTCTCCATCGTCGCGAGGTTCACCTCACCTAGAGGAATGCCCCCTGCCGTAACGAATTCTTCGCCAAAGGGGCCCCGACCGGTAATGGCCAGCCTGGTATCACGCAATGCCGATACCAATAGCTGCTGGTGCCGTTTAGCAAGGTCAGCCCAGCGCTGCTGAGGATCTAGGCCATGGCGCTGCAACAGGGCCAGCCACAGGCGCCGGCTGAGGGCGGGCCAGGGGCGCCAGTTGGCTAGTTGCCGCTTGGCCTGGTCTCGCTTGGCCTCGGCAAACAAGCCCTCGAGATCCTGCTGGGAAAGGCCGCCACTCCAATCAAGGCGCAGCTCGCCCCGATAGCCGCTGGCCTTGAGGGCGCGGGCAGCAAAAGCCGTGAGCCGCAGGGTGGCTGGACCGGACAGACCCCAATGGGTGATCAGCACCGGGCCCCGCTGGCGGAAAGGCTGGCCAGCTCGAGCGGCCTGGGGCTCCTGGGGCAGGTGCAAAGCCAGCTCCACCGGATCCATCACCACTCCAGCCAGCTCCAGCAGGGGATCGCCAGCCAAAGCCAACGTGAATAGGGACGGCACAGGCGCCACCAGCCCATGGCCTAGACCCGCCGCCAGCTGGCGGCCGCTTGGATGGCTACCGGTGGCAAGCACCAAGCGATCAGCTCTGATCGCCCCGCCGCCCCGCACAAGCAAGTCAAAACCACCGGCAGCTGCTGCCGCGGCCCGCTGCAGGCTCACCCCCGTGTGCAGCTGCACCCCAGCCTGGAGGGCCGCTCGGCGCAGCGTGGCTGCAACTGATTCGGCACGGTTTGAACGGGGAAACAGGCGGCCGTCCGGCTCCTCCACTAGCTCGAGGCCATGGTCAGCAAACCAGGCGACGGCATCACCAGGAGCAAAGCGCGAAAAGGGACCCCGCAGGGCCTGGCCGCCCCGGGGATAGTGCCCCACCAACGCCCGAGGATCCCAGCAGGCATGGGTGACATTGCAGCGCCCACCGCCACTGATCAAGACCTTGTGCAACGGCTCGGTGGTGGCTTCCAGCAGTGCGATATCGCCAAGGCCGGCCTCAGCAGCACAGATGGCGGCCATAAAGCCGGCGGCACCGCCACCGGCCACGACAACGGCAGCATGAATTGGCAGCATGGGGAGATGGGCCAGATCGATCCAGCCAGTTATCGCTTCAGTGTGGCCCCGATGATGGACTACACCGATCGGCACTTCCGGGTGCTGATGCGGCAGATCAGCCGGCGCAGCCTGCTTTACACCGAAATGGTGGTGGCCCAGGCTCTGCACCACGCCAGGCAAGAACCGGATGCCAGCGCACCGGGTGGACGACTGGAGCGCCTCCTGGGCTTCGATCCGATCGAAAAACCCCTAGCCCTGCAAGTGGGCGGCGACGATCCCGCCTTGCTGGCTGAGGCCGCTGCCCTGGCGGCTGAATGGGGCTACGACGAAATCAACCTGAATGTGGGCTGCCCCAGCGAGAAGGTGCAAAAAGGCCGCTTTGGGGCCTGTCTGATGGCCGATCCCCACCAGGTGGCCCGCTGCGTTGCCGCCATGGCCGCCGCCTGCTCTTTGCCGGTAACGGTGAAACACCGCATCGGCATTGATGAGCGCGACTCCTACGCCGAGTTGCTGGCCTTCGTAGATGCGGTGGCGGCAGCGGGAGCCCAGCGCTTTGCAATACACGCACGCAAAGCCTGGCTGGAGGGGCTCGATCCCAAACAAAACCGCACGATCCCGCCCCTGCGCTACGACGTGGTGCACGCCCTCAAGCGCGATCGACCGCAACTAAGCATCGAGTTAAACGGCGGCCTGGAAAGCCTCGACGCCTGCGTGCAGCAGCTCGAATTGGTGGACGGGGCCATGGTGGGTCGGGCTGCTTATGCCCATCCCCTCGAGTGGAGGCAGGTGGACCAGCAGATCTACGCCGACCACAGCCAGCCGCTGGCCACAGCCTCCAGCGTGGTGGGGGGTTTGGTTGCCTACGCCGAGCAATGGCGCGGTCGGGGCGGGCGTCTGTGGCCTATAGCCCGCCACCTGGTGCATGTGGTGGAGGGGATGAGCGGCGCCAAACGCTGGCGCCAGCAACTCACCGAAAACGCAGGGGCAAGGGACGCGGAAGCTGGCGTGCTGGCAGCCGCGGCCCTGGCCCTGGCGGAACGGGGCTACTAACCCTCGGCGCCACCGTAGAAGTCGCCACCACCGCTATCGCCACCGCCACTGCGGCGGCGGCGGGTGCGCCCAGCGTCGAAGCTGTCGCCACCAGCAGGATTGCCGGCGCCATAGCTGCGATCTTCCCAGCCGCGGGAACCGGATCCCCGATCGCCACCACCGGCATAACCGCCGCCACCACCGCCTGCTACGCCACCACTGCCGCGGTTGTAGCCACCGCCGCCTCCACCTGCGTAGCCACCTCCTCCTCCTCCATAACCGCCGCCACCGCCGTAACCACTCCGGCGCGGACCACCACCACCAGCTCCGCCACCACCACCAGTGCGGGGCTCAGCTTTGTTGATGCGCAGGGGACGACCCATCAGCTCAGCACCCTGCAATGCCTCAACGGCCTTTGCCTCTGCTGCTTCATCGCCCATCTCAACAAAGGCGAAACCGCGCTTGCGCCCGGTATCCCGTTCGAGGGGTAGGGAACAGCTAGACACCTCACCGAAGGGTGCAAACAATTCCGCCACGTCTTCCTGCTCAGCGCGGAAGGGAAGGTTGCCGACAAAAATACTCACGAACTGAAGATCGGCCGCGGGACCGATGCATGTGGGCCAGTGGGCCGCTAACCCAACCACCCTAAGACGACTAACGAAAGCTGGCTGCTCTCAGCAGGCAAGTCGCATCCGAATTCGCTGCAACTGCTGCTGGACCTGGTCAAAGCCCGTGCCCCCCTCGCTGCGCCTGGCCGCCACCACCTGCTGGGGAGTGATGGCCTCATAAATATCGGCTTCAAAGGCAGGGTGCAGCTGCTGCCAGCGCCCTAGGGGCAGATCGCGCAGCAGGATTCTCTCTGCCAGGCAGCCTTTCACCAGGCCGCCCACCAACTGGTAGGCCTCGCGGAAGGGCACCCCCTTAGCCACCAGGTAGTCGGCCACATCGGTGGCGTTGGAGAAATCCGCCGCCACTGCCGCCTCCAGGCGCTGGGGCCGAAACTCGAGCCCCTCTTCAAACAAGATCGCCATCGCCTCGAGGCAATCGAGGCAGGTGCGCACCCCGTCAAACAGGGCCTCCTTGTCTTCCTGAAAGTCCTTGTTGTAAGCGAGGGGAAGGCCCTTGATCATGGTTAGCAAGCCCATCAGGTGGCCAAACACCCGGCCGCTCTTGCCCCGCACCAGCTCGGGCACATCCGGGTTCTTTTTCTGGGGCATCAGGCTGCTGCCCGTCGCACAGCGATCGGTGAGGCCTATAAAGCCAAACTCTTCGCTGGCCCAGAGAATCACCTCCTCGCTGAGCCGACTTAAGTGCACCAGCACCAAGCTGGCGGCAGCCATGAACTCGACCGCAAAGTCCCGGTCACTGACCGCATCGAGACTGTTGGCGTAGATAGTGTCAAAGCCCAACTCGGCGGCGGTCTGGCGCCGATCGATGGGCACCGGCGTGCCCGCCAGGGCCGCGGCCCCCAGGGGACAGATATTCACCCGGCCGCGCACGTCGGCCAAACGGGCCCGATCCCGCTCGGCCATCTCGATATAAGCCAGTAGGTGGTGGGCCAGACACACCGGCTGGGCCCGCTGCAGATGGGTGTAGCCGGGGATTAAGACCGTGCTGTGCAGCTCAGCCTGAGCCAGCAGAGCCCGCTCGAAGCGCAGCAAGCCTGCGTCAATGGCATCAATTTGGCCGCGTAGCCACAGACGCAGGTCGGTGCCCACCTGGTCATTGCGACTGCGGCCGGTGTGCAGTTTCTTGCCCAGGGGGCCGAGCAACTCAATCAGACGCCGCTCAACGGCGAAATGCACATCTTCAGCCTCCAGGCCGGGGTTGAACTCGCCCCTGGCTGCCTCGGATCTGACATTCTCCAGGCCCTCGATCAACTGGGCCGCCTCGCTCTCGCTGATCACAGCGCAACTGCCCAACATGCGGGCATGGGCGATGGAGCCGTCCAGGTCTTGCTGCAGCAGGGTGATGTCAAAACCGATCGAAGCGTTGAAGCGCTCGATCGCCGGATGCAGGCCCTGCTCGAAGCGCTGGCTCCAGGTAGACGTGGTTGAATCAACAGCCATTCGGGGCTCGGCGGGCGTCGCTAGGCAGGGAATCAGCTTGGCAGGGAGGGCAGCATCAGCTCCTCCTTCACCTTGAGCACCACCATCGAAGCGTCGTCGTCGAGCTGCCGGTCAGCCCCCACGAAGCGATCCAGGCGGGCAAACAGCTGGTCGAGAATCCCCTGAGCGCCGATACCGGAGCGGCAGGCCGCCTGCAGCTGGCGCACCAACCGCTCTTCGTCGAAGCGCTCACCGCTGAAACCGGTGGCCTCGGTCACCCCGTCTGTGTAATAGAGCAGCACATCGCCTGGATCCAACACGATCTGCTCAAGGCCGTAATCGGCTTCGCTCTGCAAACCAATCAGCAGACCTGGGGCGTCAAGGCGCTCCACATGGTTGCGCTGGCGCCGCCAGATCAAGGGCGGATTGTGGGCCGCATTGGCGTAGCGCAGCAGGTGGGTGCGGGGGTCGTAATCGGAATAAAAGAGGGTCACAAACCGGTGCGACTGAGCCAGGTCTTCCTGGGCCAGCTGGTTGAGGTCGTGAAGGATGCGCTCAGGGGAATTGCCGCTCAGCACCTCGGCCCGCAACATGCCGCGCAGCATGGTCATCAGCAGACTTGCCGGCACGCCCTTGCCCATCACATCGCCCATCACCAGCGCCCAGCGGGCCTGTTCGCGGCGGCGGCCCAGCAGCTGGGGGCGGGTGGGGATGAAGTCGTAATAGTCACCGCCCACCTGAAAGGCAGGGCGGCAACGAGCTGCCAGCTCAACGCCATCGATCACCGGACATCGGTCCGGCAGCAGCTGGGCCTGGATTTCAGCACCGATGCTGAGCTGGCGATCGAGCCGCTCATGGCGCCGCATGGTCTGGAGCAGGGTCTCGTTTTCCAGAGCCACGGCACTGAGATCAGCCACCAACTGCAGGTGGCGGCGATGCACCTCGCTCCAGGCAAAGCCCTGCCGATTGCTGAAGATATAGAGGCGGCCTCGCTGCAGGCTGCGGGAAACCACCGATGTGGCCACCACCTGGGCTCCGCCCAGCAACCGGCCCACCCTCTGATCAAGCAAGGCCGCCACAGCCGCATCACCGCTGAGAGCTGCCAAATCCCCATCCGCCAACGCCGCCAACTGGCGCACCAGCTCGGCGCAGGGCTCCGCCGGCGTGGCCTGTAAATACTCACGCCAAAGGCGGCCATCTTCGTGGAACACCACCAGCAGAGCCCCCTCGGCTTCCACCAGCCTGGCCGCCACCAGCGGCACCAGCTCCAGAAAGCGGCCCAGATTGGTGAAACTGCGCAGGGCAAAAGCCAGGGAAGCCAGCAGCTCCTGGTTGCGCCGCTGCTCCCGGCTGAGACTGTCGAGCAGTTGCCGCAGCGAGCCTGCAGCCGACAACAGGGCAGGACCCTGGGGAGAAAGCGGATGGGGGGGCGGCTTGTTGCTCACCGATTGGGCACGGTGCGGCCGCGGCGGTTTCGCAAGATAGCGGCACCTGCCTGGGCAAGCAGGACCTCAGCGAGCCAGCAAGGCCTCAACAAACTCAAAGCTGTTAAAAGGCCGCAGGTCGCGAATACCCTCACCGGCGCCAATGAAACGGATTGGCAGCCTGGCTTCAGAGGCAACGGCCAGGGCCACACCACCGCGGGCGCTGCCATCGAGCTTGGTGAGCACCACGCCGGTTAGGCCGGCGGCCTTGGCAAAAGCCATCGCCTGACGCAGGCCGTTCTGACCCTGGCTGGCATCCAGCACCAACAGCGACTCCACCACCGCCTCCGGCGCCAGCTTGTCGACAATCCTGCGCACCTTGCTGAGCTCCTCCATCAAGTTGTGCTTGGTCTGCAGCCGGCCAGCCGTATCCACCAGCACCAGCTCAGTGCCCTTGGCCTGGGCAGCACCGATGGCGTCATAGACGACGGCCGCTGGATCGGCATTGGCGCTGGGATTGGAGATCACCGGCACCTTGCTGCGCTCACCCCACACCTGAACCTGCTGCACCGCTGCGGCCCGGAAGGTGTCAGCAGCAGCGATCAGGCAGCTGTAGCCGCTGCGCACCGCCAAGTTGGCCAGCTTGCCGAGCGTGGTCGTCTTACCAACGCCGTTTACCCCCACCAACAGCCACACGTTGAGCTGCTCGCGGCGGGGGGCGAGCAGGGGCTGGCCACTGGCCTCGATCGGTTGGTCGAGGATGGCGCGCAGCTGCTCCTTAAGAAAGCGCAGGCCCTCGGCGGGATCCACCACCTCCTGGTTGAGCCGCTGGCGCAGGGCGCCCAGGGCCCGGTCGGTGGCCTCTACCCCAACGTCTGCCCGCAGCAGGGTGGTTTCCAGACCATCAACCACCTCAGGAGTGAGCGGGTCATCGCCCAGGTTGTCGAGCAGCTGGGTGACCAAGCCCTGGCGGGTTTTCTCGAGGCCCTGGCGCAAACGAGCCAGCCAGTCGATCTCCTCAAGCGAGACCTGATCAACCCGCTTGCCCTGGGCCGCGAGCACCTCAGCGGACCAGGTGAAGGTGGTATCGAAATCGCCCAGGCTGGGCTCAGCTGGTTCTGGCGCATCTGGCGCCGTGATCGCCTGTTGACGTTCGGCCCGCTGGGCCGCTGCCTGCTCCAGCAGAGAAAGGGGCGCGGCCACTGGAGTGGCGGGTTGGGCGGCCTGCTGAGAATCCTGCTCAGGGGCAGATTCGGCCTCAAGCTGCAGTCGCTTTTTCTCCTCCTGCTGGGCCTTGAGGCGGGCATAGGCCTGGCGGGCCCATTCCAGGGCCTCAGCGTTGGGATCGGACGAACTCTCAACCGGCTGTTCTGGGGCCTGGTCTGGAGCCTGACCCGAAACCTGTTCAGAAGCTAGCGGTGGGGTTACTGATGGATCGGCTGGGGAGGGGCCGGTGCGATTAAACCAGTCGTAGACCATGGTTTGCTCAGGCCTCCGCCACGGAACGAGCAGCCGTAAAGCGCCGCAGCACCCCGTTGATCATGCGGCGGCCCTGCTCATCGCTATAGCGATTGGCTAGCTCCACAGCTTCGTTACAGGCCACGGCAGGGGGGGTGCGGAAGCTCTCGAGGTCTACGGCGGCCAGCCGCAGGATGTCCCGATCGATGCGGGGCAGGCGGGTAAGACGCCAGCCCTCCATAACACGATCCAGCCGCTCATCGATCGCCTGACGGTCGCTCAGCACGGCCTCAACCCGGGCGATGGCGCCGAGGCGCACCTCTTCTTGGTCGGCCAGCATCAGCAGCCGGGGCAGCTCCAGGCTTGCGGAAAGGCGGTTAAGGGCCTGTTCAGCCGCGACCAGGCCGGCATTGAGGTGCTGACGCACCCGGGGCAACTGCTGCTCACCCTGCTCCTGCAACTCGCTATCAAGCAGTTGCTGCTGGGCGGCCTGCAGGTCTTCGGCGGAGCGATCCAGGGACTCACGCACATCCTGGCTGAGGGTGGCGAGCACCTGCTGCAGCAGACCCTCCATACCTGTTGGCAGGACCGGGGCAGACGAGCCGCGATCACTGGTCTGACCAAGCATCAGCAGGGCCAGTTCACGGGAGAGGGTGCGGCTCTGCATCAGGTGGGTTCTGCCTCAGGAAAGTTGGGGGGTGCGCAGCTGGGCCAGCAGGCTGGAGAAGCTGCGATTGGGGGTGGAGCGCTCGTCTGGGTTGACGATGCCGGCGGAAATGATTGTGCGGAAAGCATCCTCCACCGAGATCTCAAGATCCTTAACGGAACCCTCTGGCACAACGGTGTACCAGCCGGTGGTGGGATTCGGCGCGGTGGGAATGAACACACTCAGCATGGGCTCGGTGAAGCCTGCCTGCAGGGCAGAGCCGATAGCGCCAGTCACAAAACCCAGGGCGTAGAGGCCCTCGCGGGGGTACTCCACCAGCACGACCCGACGAAACTTGCTGGAGTTGCCCTGAAGGAAAGTTTCCAGCAGCTGCTTAAGGGTTTTGTAAACCGAGCCAGCCAGGGGGATGCGCAGCAGGGTCCCTTCGCCAAACTCAAGCAGCCAGCGACCAACAATGTTGCGGGCCATCAGGCCGATCAACAGGATGCCGAGCAGGGGTACCAGTAGACCAACGCCCAGGTTGATCAGCTCCTGCAACACCGGATTGAGGGTATTGAAGGGATTGAACTGCTTAGGGATAGAAGTGAGAAAAGCCAGCACAAAACGGCTCACCGTGGTGCCCAGCCAGATCGTGGTCGCCAATGGAATCACCACTAGCAAACCAGCGATCAAATCGTTCTTGAGATCGGATTGAAGCCGATCCCCTAGGGGCTGATCCGATCTGGGGCTGGATTGAACCAAGTGACAATCCGGAGATCCGGCCTGCAGCAATCTGCTTTCAACTTAGCCAGCCGGCCTCACAGCAGGGCCACTAAGGCCAAAAGCACGAAGCCGATGGCCAGCACCACTGCCGTGCCAGTGCCGCCATAACGACGCTGGTTGACCGTGAGATCGCGAGCCCGCTGTTGCTGCTGCAGCTGACCTTCAGCCTGCTGCAACTGGCGCTGCATGAAGCCTTTGGCGGCCGCCTGCTGCTGCTCCGGAGTGGCATCAGCGGGTATCTGACCGGCCTGGGCGGCCTGGGCAATCAATTGGTCGATGACCTGGGGATTGTCCATTTGGACGCGAGCCATTTCCAGCTGACCCTTGCGCGCAGCCAGCTGCTGGTCTGCCTGTTCTGAAAGGCTGCGGTCGCCGCTGATTGAAACCGGCACCGCCACTACCAAGGCAAAGGCCAGCAGGATGCTCACTACAGCCACAAGCCAGCGCAGCGGGGTGCGGCCAGCGGCGGGATGGTCGAGGCGACTGCCAAATAGCATCAGCAGCAAACCAACCAAGGCCATCGGCGACTGGTTGACCAGTCGATCCATCAGCAGTTGGCGATATCCCTCCTCAGCCCAGTTCCAAGAGCCCAACAGCACCAGCAACTGCAGGGCCAGCAACACGACCAGGGTGAGGCCGAGCCAACGCAACAGGTGGCCCAGGCGGCCGAAGGAAGCAGTGCTCACAGAAGGGTCTCGCGGCAGATTTAGACAACGGCGCAACTGTACGGGCGATGACGCTGCACGCCCACCACGACCTTGCACTCCGTTTAAAACAGCAGGCCCAGCAGCTTGGCTTTGACCCGGTGGGCCTCGCCGCCGTGCCCGCCGGAGAGCGCCTAGGCCTGCGAACGGCGGCCCTGGAGCGCTGGCTGGCAGCGGGCTATCAAGCCGACATGGCCTGGATGGCCGACCCGCGCCGGCGCGCGGTGGAGCAACTGCTGCCCGGGGTGCGCAGCCTGCTGGCGGTGGGACTCAACTACTACGTGGAGGCCGATCGGGCACCGGGGGCGCTCAAGGTGGCCCGCTACGGCTGGGGGCGGGACTACCACCGGGTGATCGATGGCCGCCTACGCCAGCTGGGTCGCTGGTTGGAGCAGCAGGTGCCTGGGGTGGGTTGGCGGGCCTGCGTCGACAGCGCACCGCTGATGGATAAGGCCTGGGCCGAGCAGGCTGGCCTGGGCTGGATTGGCAAAAACGGCAACCTGATCAATCGCGAGCGCGGCTCCTGGCTACTGCTGGGCCACCTGCTCACCACCTTGGAGCTGCCTGCCGATGCTGCCGCCACACCCCTTTGCGGTAGCTGCAGCCGCTGCCTGCCGGCCTGTCCCACCGGCGCCATCAGCGAGCCCTTCGTGGTGGACAGCCGCCGCTGCCTGGCCTTTCACACCATCGAAAACCGCGATCCCAAATTGCCGCAAGCGATCAGCAGCAAATTGGAGGGCTGGGTCGCCGGCTGCGACATCTGCCAGGACGTGTGTCCCTGGAATCAACAGCCGCTGCAAAGCAGTGAAGATGCGGATCTGCAGCCGCGGCCCTGGCTGCTGAACCTGCAGGCCGAGGAAGCCCTGGGGTGGAGCGACGCCGACTGGGATACCAAGCTGCGAGCCTCGGCCCTGCGCCGACTCAAACCCTGGATGTGGCGACGCAACCTGCGGGCCAGCCGGAGCGGCACTGCCTAGGCTGGCCAAACCCGTCTGCCCGTAATGGCTCCGCGCTGGTCGCGCCCTGATTTCAGAACTGCCCTGCTGCCCGCTGCCCTCGGGCTACTGCTGACATTGGGGCTGCCCGCCCGGGCGTTGGTGCCCTACGTGTACGTGCCCCAACGGCAAGAACTCGAAGCTGCAGGTCTGGGCATCGCCCAGGCGGCGGCCCGGCTGCTGCGACTTGGTCAAGCCCGGGACGCCGCCAGGCTGGCTGCCCTAACGGTGCAGCTGCTGCCAGAAGATCCCCGCGGCTGGGTATTGCTGGCCGAGGCCCAGCTGCGCAGCAACCAGCTGGAACAGGCCGGCATATCATTGGCCAAGGCAAAGCAACTCGATCCACGCAACCCTGGGATCTGGTTCGCCGAGGGTTCCCTAGCCCTGCGGGCCAGCAAACCCAATGAGGCCATCGGCCTGTTGGAGCAGGGCCTTAAACTGGATAAGCGCAACGCCGGCGCCTATTTCGACCTGGGCAACGCCCGCATCCTGCTAGGCCAGAGCGGCCAAGCCTTGGCGGCCTTTGAGCGGGCCTCTTCCCTGCGCAAAGGCTTCTGGGAAGCCCTCAACAACCAGGGGCTGGTGTTGTTCGAGCAGGGCAATTCAAAGGCGGCCATCAGCCGCTGGCGCGAGGTGTTGAAGATCAAGCCAGATGCGGCTGAACCAACCCTGGCCCTGGCCGCCAGCCTGTTTGCCAACGGTCCGGAAAATCGCAGCGAGGCTGTCGAATTAGTTGGCAAGGCCCTCGACACCGAACCCAACTACGTGCTCGATAGCCACCAGAAGGAGCAGCTCTGGGGACCGAAGCTGCGCAGCACCACCGCCGAACTCTTCAAGCTGGCCGAACTCAAACCGGTGGTGGATCGGGCCCTTGCCAATGCCAGCCCGGAAGGCGAAAGCAGCGACGAAGAGTAAACGGTGAGGCCTGGACAGCATCTGTAGGCTGAGCCCCAGCTTGCTGCCCCAGACCCCTACACCGGATGGCCGAGGAGCGATCAGGCGAATCCATCGAACCGGGCAACGACGCCCGCATCGAACCGATCGCGCTGCACCTGGAGATGCAGCGCTCCTACCTCGAATACGCCATGAGCGTGATCGTTGGTAGGGCCCTGCCAGACGCACGCGACGGCCTCAAGCCAGTGCAGCGCCGCATCCTGTTTGCGATGCACGAGCTGGGGCTCACCCCGGATCGTCCCTACCGGAAATGCGCCCGGGTCGTCGGCGACGTGCTCGGCAAGTACCACCCCCATGGTGATCAGGCCGTCTACGACGCCCTGGTGCGCCAGGTGCAAACCTTCGCCAGCCGCCATCCCCTGCTGGATGGCCACGGCAACTTCGGCTCCGTCGACGACGACCCGCCGGCGGCGATGCGCTACACCGAAACCCGCCTGGCTCCGATCGCCAACGAAGCGCTGCTCGATGAAATCGGCGCCGACACCGTTGACTTCGCGGCCAACTTCGATGGCTCCCAGCAGGAGCCGACGGTGCTGCCAGCCCAGCTGCCCTTCCTGCTGCTAAACGGCTGCACCGGTATCGCCGTGGGCATGGCCACCAACATCCCGCCCCACAACCTGGGCGAGGTGGTGGATGCACTGATCGCCCTGGTGCGCAAGCCCGATCTGAGCGACGAGAAGCTGCTGGAACTGGTGCCCGGCCCCGACTTCCCCACCGGCGGTGAGGTGCTGATCGGCAGTGGCGTGCGCGACACCTACCTCTACGGCCGTGGCAGCATCCCGATGCGGGGTGTGGCCCACATCGAGGAAG
>JBIKWZ010000064.1:0-11370 GCA_044356035.1 Cyanobium sp.
GCCGCCGGCCGCATCTCCCTGGGCCGCAACGAAGACGAGAGCAGCAAGCAGGGCTACCTCTTCTTTGAAACCATGAACACCTGGGAGGCCTCCCCAACGTTGGCCTTCCACCTCAACCCCAAGCTCGCCTTGAACGGCGACGGCACCAGTTGGGGCGTGGGCCTGGCCGCCAACCTGCAGCTGGGTCGCCGCTTTCAACTAATCCCAGAAATCAACCTGGTAGCAACCGATCTTGGCGGCGACAACGGCTCCAACGGCAGCCTGGCGCTGCGCTGGCTGGCCTCGGCGTCCACCACCCTCGACGTCTACGTGTCCAATGCCGCCGGCCTCTACGACCTCGGCCAGCTGCTCGGCAACGACCAGGTGCGCGTGGGCGCCCGCCTGGCCTTCAGCTTCTAGCTCTCAAGCGCACCCGGATGCCATTGCGGGAGCGCAGGGTGAGCCGCGCCACCAGCTCCGGCTCGTGCCCAGGATCGGGCAGCACCTCAAAGCGGCGTACCAGCTCGGCCAGCACCAGCAGGGCTTCCTGCTGGGCAAAAGCCGCTCCCGGGCACTTGCGCGGCCCCAGCCCGTAGGGAAGAAAAGCATCGCGGGCCCAGCGCCGATCGTCTGCATTGGCATCACTCAGGAAGCGCTCAGGCCTAAAGGCGTTGGGCTCGCTCCAGTGCTGCTCGTGGCGCTGGATTACCCAGGGGGAGATCGTCACCAAGGCCCGCATCGGGCAGCGGCTGCCCGCCAGCTCGGTGTTGGACTGAGACTCGCGGCTGAAAAAACTTAGCGGGGGATATAGCCGCAGGGTTTCGTTAAAAATCGCGGCCCCGTAGGAGAGCTGGCGCAGATCCTCGAAGCCCAACGGTTGATCCGGCGCGCCGGCCCGGGAGCCCAAAACCTCCAGCACCTCAGCGCGCAGGCGCTGCTGAACCTCGGGGAAACAGCCCAGCAGATACACCGCCATGCCCAGGGCACTGGCGGAGGTTTCGTGGCCCGCCAAAAACAGGACACACACCTGATCCACCAACTCCTCGCGGCTAAAGCAGGCGCCTGTTTCCGGATCGCGGGCTTCGATCAGAGCCGCCAGCAGGTCGTCACCAGGGGCGTGGCCAGCGGGGGCGTTCAAGCGGGCATCGATCGCAGCGGCAAGCCAGGCGCGGATCGGGGCGGCATCCCTGGCTAGGTAGCTCTGCAGGCGCCGGCGCGGCAACCGCAGCAAGCGCAGCATCAGCGCCCGACCAGCCCGCTTCTGGTAGCGAGTGAAGGCCGCAAAAATCGCCTCAGCCTCCGCCCCTTCCAGCGACCGAGACAAAATTGTGCGCACGATCACATCGGCTGTCACCAGGGTCATCTCGGCATCGGCATCCACCGAGCGGCCAGCCACCAGATCACCAGCCACCTGGGCCTCCAGCCGCGCCAAACTTGCCTGACAAGCTGCTGCCATCTGAGGCATGACCCGCTGCAGCTGGGCCATTTGGAAGGCCTGGTCCAGGAGCCGGCGCTGCTGGGCCCACTCCTCGCCGTTCACCGCAAAGATTCCCCGACCGATCAGGGGCTCCAGGATCCAGAGCATGTAGGGATGCTTGGGGAAAGCCTCCACCTCGCTCACCAGCACCTGGCGCACTGCCGCCGGCTCGTTCACCAGCAACAGGTTCAGCCCCATGAATCGCAACGCCCCCACCGGAATGCGGAAGTCCCATTCATTGAGCAGGCCAAACCAGGAATAAAGGCCCCGGCGGATACGGCGCAGAAAATTCGGTGTGTAGGGCTGGGGCGGCGGGTAGACGGGCTCTTGGCTCATGGCGCCAGCAGCTGCTCGATCAGATCAAAGCCACCGCTGCGCCCTGGCTCCGCGGTGCGCAGGTATTCGAAGTGCAGATCAAATTGATGGCTGAGCAGATCAACCAGTCTGCTGAGCCCCTGGCGCTGGGCCAGGGGCACTAGCCGCAGCTCCGGGTAGGCCTCGGGGCCCTGGCGGGGCACGCCGCAGCTGAGGTATGGGTCAACCGCAGCGAAGCAGAGGTAGTCGTCGCGGGAGGTGATATCCAGCCAGGGCAGCCGCGGTTCCTCTGCCAGCAGGGCCAGATCGGCATGAAAAGAGCGAGCCTTGCCATGCACCGCCAGGTTGGCCAGGTTCTGGCCCAGGCTGAGCAACTGCAACCGCCCGGCCAGCTGCCGGTCCACACCCTGGCGGCGCAGTTCTGCAGCCAGCATCGCCATCACGAAGGAGCCGCTGCTGTGGCCTACCAACAGCACCTCAGCAGCAGGATCACTGGCCTCCAGCTCGCCGATTCGCTGAGCCAGCTCCGCCACCCGGCAGCGCAGATCGCCGTCACGCGCCTGACCCAGCCGGTGGGTGAAGCGAATTGAGCGAAACAACCACACCACGCCGAGGTGGTTGGCCAAGCGCCAGGCCAGCGCGCAGCCGAAAAGCACGACAACCAGCTGCAGGAGCAAAAGCAAGCTGACTGGCAGCAGCTGCAAATAGCTCAATAAGCCCAAAAAACTGCAGGCAATAAGCAGTACCAGCAGCGTTGTGCCCACGTAGAGGACTGGATAGAGGCCACACAAGGCCACCTGCTCCGACAAGCGGCGCATTTTTAAATAACCACCAGCAAAGACGTACCAGCAATAGATGCTGATGCCATCGCGCAAAAGCACCAGTGGATTCTTGGGCCAATGGGCCCGGGCGATGTCGTCCCAGTGCAGGAAACAGAAATCCAGCCGCAAGGCCAAATCTTCCTGCACCTGCCAACTACTTATCAGGTGGTCCTGCTTTTGACCACGACGGTGGCTTGTCTTCAAGCAACGGCCGCTCCAATGCTTGAGCTGACGCACCTGCTCGCCAAACATGCGGTAGTAAAAACTGGCCCCGCGGGGATCGAAGCCACTTAAAAAGTAGACGCGCCGACGGGGGCCATCCTGGTCCAGATTGTCAGAACCGCTCCTAGTGCCGTGCTCGCAACTTTTCTGCCGCAACGACTCTGTCTCCCGCTGACACTGGCATTAGTAGCATCTCAGCAGGCAATGCCGATACTTGCCTCACCCGTTGTTCGAGTCACCCTGCAGGGAAGCCAGGGAAATTACACCGCATCCGTCATGGTGCCGGTGTCAGCCCAGCAAGCCTGGAGCGTGCTCTCCAACTACGAATCCATGCCAGGGCTGATGCCCGACATCCAGCAAACCAAGGTACTGAGCCGCTCGGGACGCCATATTGAACTTTCGCAGACTTACAAAGCCCCTTACACCTTCGGGCTGAGCATTAAGGCAAACCTCCAAGTGCAAGAGACTCCTCCCACCAAGATGAGTTACTCCCTGATCCGCGGCGACCGCATCAAGCAATTAAGCGGTAACTGGACGATTACTCCGGTCAAAGGCGGCGTGCTGATTAAGCACCAACTGCAGGTGGTGCCCCAAATTCCCAGCTTCCTGCTGGGCACCTACTACGACCTCACCGAAACCAACCTGCGCCAATCGATGCAAATACTGGCCAAAGCGATGCTCAATAGCGTCAGCCGCCCACCCTCCTAACCCCGCGCCCCCGCACCTCGTAGTGCACTCCGCGCCACTCCACCCTCCTAGCCAGGGAGGCCCGCAGGGTGGCCAGGCCGTATACCCACTGGGCCAGGGGCAGCCAGCGCAACAACTCCCAGGCGTGGGCGAGATCTTGCGGGGGCAGCTGGCCTCCCAGGGGGCGCAGCGACTGGCAGGCCACCGACTCGATCAGCAGCAGCAGGGCGACGCAGCCCAGTTCGTAGGCCAGCAGGGCAGCCAACAATCCGGCTGCCGCAGCCCAGAGACCCAAACAAAGCGCCACCAGCAGCGCCGCCAGCACAGCTAGCAGCAGCAGCCAGCTGCCCAAGCCGTGCAGGGCTACCAGGGGCCAGGCGGGGTGGTGCAGCCGCGCCGTCAACAGCTGGCGGCTGATCCAGCTGCGCAGGGGAGCTAGGGCAATGCTGTCGTCGCGGTCGAGGGCGATCAACTCCGGCCGGAATTCGTAGCGCCAACCGCAGCGGGCCAAGGGCGCTGCCAGGGCGGTGTCTTCGCAGAGGCTGGTAGCCAGCAGCTCCCGCCAGCCGCTCGGCTCGATCAGCTGGCGGCGCACCGCCAGCGATCCCCCCCAGGGGATGCCCAGCAGGGTCATCAGCACCAGGGCGCCGCCGTTCCAGATCGCCCGCACCATCCCGGGGGCGCTGCCCTGCTGTGGGGCATACCAGCGGTTGCCCGACACCGCCCCGACGCCATCCTGGCCGCAGCCCGCCGCCAGGGCCGCCAGCCAACCGGGCGCCACCACCGCATCCGCATCCACTAGGGCCACCAGCTCGGTGGCTGCATCCAGCTCGCAGAAGGCCTGGCGCAGCGAGGCGCTTTTGAGCGAGCCCTGGGCCGGCCGGGCCGCCAGGGGGGTGAGCCGGGCCCCCTGCCAGCCCGCCTGGCCCGCCCCCTCCAGCCGGGCGATCGTGTGCTGCGCCAGGGGCCAGGCCGGATCCTGGCGGGAATCCACCACCACCAGCAGGCGCCAGGGGCCCGGGTAGGTCTGCCCCGCCAGGGCCGCCAGGGCCGCGGGCAGGCTGGGGTCGGCCCCCCGCAGGCACAACACCACCTCGGCCGCCGGCGCTGGCTGGGCCAGGCCGGGCCGCCGCCCCAGCCGACGCCGCACCACCAGCGCGAAGGCGAGCGTGAGCACCAGCTGCAAGCCGAGGGTGGCCAGCAGGGCGCCGGCCAGAAGAGGTGCGATCACAGGCAATTGATCACAGCGATGCCATGCCGGTGATCAGGCTGCAGGCGTAGGGGCCGATCAGCTCCTCGAAGCCCGGGCAGCGCACGCCATGGGCCGCCAGGGATGCCACGGTGGCTAGGCAGCTGGGCCGGGCCCGCACCCCGGCCTGATTGAGCTCGGGGTAGGTGAGCTGCTCGTCTCCCCAGCGCCGCACGAAGAAGGCGCGAATGCCGTGCAGGGGGTTGGCCGGATCAGCATCGATCGCCTCCAGCCAGCGCTCCATCGACACCAGCTCCAGCGGTGCCCCCCGCTCGATCAGGTTGCCAAGCAGATCGGCCAGCAGCATCGGCTGGGGATGCTGCAAATGCACGTTGCGGCCCACCGCCTCAGGCGTCCAGGCCAGGGCCGTGACCGCATCGGCCACGTAATCCACCGGCACCAGATCGAGCTCCCAGGGCAGATCCGGAGCCATGCCCAACTCCAGGCAGCCCCGCAGCAGCCTGTGCAGCAGGTCGTCTTCGTGCCAGGCGCCGGTCTGCGAATGGCCGCCGATCAGGGGCGGGCGATACACGGTGACCGGCAAACCGGCAGCCCCAGCGGCAAGCGCCAGCCGCTCACTAACCCATTTGGTTTGGGAGTAGCCCACGAGAATGCCGCGCCACTGCGACACGTCGTCGCTCTCCAGCACCGCCCGGTTGCGGTAGGCGGCCGCCTCAAAGACCGCCACGCTGGAGATCAGCTGCACGGGCAGGGCCCCGACGGCGGCCGGATGCACCGCCAGGTCGAGCACGGTTTGGGTGCCGCCCACATTGGCGGCCTCCAGATGGCTGTAGGGCGCCATCTGGCTGAGCTGGGCGCCGTTGTGCAGGATGCCGCCCAGGCCCGCAGCCAGTTCGGCAAAAGCCAGCTCCGACAAGCCAAAGCGGGGTTGGACCAGGTCGCCAGGCACCGCCACCAACCGCTCGCCCCAGCTCTGCTGCCAGAGGCCGTAGTGCTCGAGGTTGGCGCGCACCCGCGCCACGCCGCTGGCGGCATCGGCGGCGCGCACCAGGCAGCGCACCTGCAGCCCATCCCAGCGCTGCAGCTGGCCCGCCAGCAGGTAGGCACCCAAAAAGCCCGAGGCGCCGGTGAGCAGAATCGCCTCGCCGGGGGGCGTTGACGCCGCTGAGCTGGTGGCAGCTGGGGTGGCAGGCAGGCTCCAACTGGCGGGCAACTGGGCTTCCTGGCCCAGATCGAGCACCCGATCGGCACTACCGGCGGGGTCCACCAGGGTTTCCAGCAGCACCGCCGCCAGGGCCTCGATCGTGGGGTCCCCCGCCAATGATTCGAGCTCAAGCTTGACGCCCAGGTCGCGCTGGATGCCGGCCGCCAGTTCCACCGCCATAAGCGAATCGAGGCCGATGTGGAACAGCGAATCGCCCGGATCAAGGATGGAGGCATCCTCCAGGCCCATCACGGTGGCCAGGCGCCGCTGCAGCAGCTCCACCACCAGGCTGGAGCGCTGCGCGTCGTCGGCCGCGGCCAGCTGGCGGCTCAGGGCCGCTCCCTCCGCTCCCTCCTGGCCGGTGGCGCTGGCATCCAAGAGAGGTTGCAGCACCGCCGCCTGACGACTGCCAAGTTGGCCCGCCAGCCGGGGCCAGTCGTTGTGGAGCACCGCCACGCAGCCGGGCCGGCCCCGCTCGAGCAGCAAACCCAGGGCCTCAAAGGCCTGCTGGGGCGGCAGCAGGCCCACCCCCAGGGCCTGGAAGCGCCGCTCCAGGCCCTCGGCCATGCCGGCGCCGGCCCAGGGGCCCCACTGCACCGTCAGCAAGGGACAGCCAGCCTGCCCAGAAGCCTGGGGTCCGGCGGCGGCCAAGCCATCGAGGGCGCCATTGGCGATGGCGTAGCTGGTTTGCCCCGGCGACCCCAGCAGCGCCGCCATCGATGAGAAGGCCACGCCAAACGCCGGCCGGCAGCCCGCCAGCCGGCAGGCCTGCTCCAACCGTTGCCAGCCACCCCATTTCGGGCCGATCACCGCCGCCTGCCGCGCCGGGCTCTGCCCCTCCAGCAGGCCGTCATCGCGCTGACCGGCCGCATGGAACAGGCCCGCCAAGGGCTTGCCCTGCAGAGCCCTGGCCAGCTGCTCCGGCGGATCAGCCGCCAGGTCGAAGGCCACGGCCACGCAAGTGACGCCCTGGCTGCGCAGCTGCTCCACCAGCTGGGAATCGGGCCGCCGGCCCACCAGCACGAGGGAGCGGGCCCCCCGGGCCGCCAGCCAGCGGCAGAGCTGCTGGCCGATGCCGCCAAAGGCCCCGGTAACCAGGTAAATGGCATCCGGGCCAATCAGCCAGGGAGCCGGCCGCTCGCCCTGGCTGATCACCACCTTGCCCACGTGGCGGGCCTGGGCCATCAGCCGGAAGGCCTCAACGCTGCGTTCGATCGGGAAGGTCTGCAGCGGGATCGGCGCGTAGTGGCCGGCTTCGAGGTCGGCCAGCAAGTCCAGTAGCAAGCCCCGCACCAGGGCCGGATCCGCCGCAGCCACCTCCAGCAGGTCGAAGGGCAGGTAGTGGGCATCGGGGCGGCGCTGAATCGCCTCCTGGCGGCTCCAGATCTCGATCTTGCCGAGCTCCACAAAGCGGCCACCTTCGGCCAGGGCATCAAAACTCGCGTCCACCCAGTCGCCCTTGAGGCTGTTGAGCACCACATCCACGCCGCGGCCGCCGGTGGCGTCCAGCACCTGATCGCGGAAGTCGAGGCTGCGGGAATCGAACACCGCCTCCACCCCCTGGGCCAGCAAACCGGCTTGCTTGGCTGCGCTGGCGGTGGCCAGCACCCGCGCACCAAAACGCAGGGCCACCTGCAGGGCCGCCTGGCCCACGCCGCCCGCGGCTGCATGGATCAGCACCGTTTCACCCGGGCGCAGCTGGGCCAGGTTCTGCAAGCTGTAGATGGCAGTGAGGAAGGCGGTGCTGACGCTCGCCCCGAGGGCAGGATCAAGGGTCGCTGGCAGCGGCACGCACAGGGCAGCGCGGCAGACCACGTGGCTGGCCAGGCTGCCCACCGCCAGGGCCGCCAGCAGCCGCTGACCCACCAGGGCCGGATCCACACCAGCACCCACTGCCAGCACTCGGCCCACACATTCACCCCCGTAGGGCATGCGGGAGCCGGCATCCATGCCCAGCTGACGGCTGTAGCCCGCCAGCAACCCCAAAGCATTCAAAACATCGCGGAAGTTGAGGCCCGTGGCCTCCACCGCCAGCTCCAGTTCCCCCGCAGCGGGGGGCTGGCGCCTAAGGGGCAGCGGCCGCAGGGTTTCCAGGCTGCCCAGGGAGCCGCTCTCCAGCCGGAATGGCCGATCCGCCAGGGGTTGCAGCCGCTGCACCCAGGCCCGGCCGTCACGCCAGGCCAGCAGGGGCTCCCGCTCGCCCAGGGCCAGCAGGGCCGGCCAATCGGCCGGAGCCGGCGGAGCCCCATCGGCGAGATGCAACACCGTCCAGCCCAGGGCTGGCTGCTCCAGGGCCGCCGAGCGGGCGAAGCCCGCCAGGCCCGAGGCCAAAGCACCGCCGCCCACGAGCACCAGCCACACCGGCCTGGCCGCAGCCGCGGCCAGCTGCTGGGCCTGCTGCAGCAGCTCGGCTGCCAGCACCTCCAGACTCACGCCGTCCTGGGCCAGGTCGGGCCAAAGCAGCAGGGGTTCGGGGCCGGCATCCGGCGACAACTCCAAAAGTTGTGTCTCCAGCGGAGGCGCCTCCTGCCAGTGGCTGGCCAGCAGCCAATCCTGGGGACCCGCCTCGAGATCCTCGGCCGCTAGCGGGAACAACCACTCCAGCGCCTGGCGCGGCAGCCGCCGCAGGCGGACCCCCCGGATCCAGCCCATGGGCGCAGCGCCATCGTGCAGCAGCAGATCAGCCCGCACAAAGGCGGGGTCCTCACTGGGCTGGAGGCGCACCTGGCAGTGCAGCCGATCGGGCAGGGGCAAGGACGCCAGCCACAGGGCGTCCAGCCCCACCGGCAACAACAACTGCCCCTCACGCGCCGCGGGATCGAGCAGCACCGCCACCGTCTGAAAACAGCTATCGATCAGGCCCCGGTCGAGGCCGCCGGCCGGCCGCTCCAGCACCGCCCAGGCCTGGCCCTCGGCCACCTGCAGCTGGCTCAGGCCCCGGTAGGTGGGGCCATAGGCCAAGCCCACCGCGGCCAGCGAGGCGTAGAAACCAGCCAGATCCACCGGCGTGGCCGTTGCTGGCGGTGGCATCACCACCAGGGGCGCGTGTGCGGCGGGTGCACCACCAAACGCAACTTCGCCATGACCCAGCCAGGGGGCCACCGCCGGGCTGTCGAGGCGGCTGTGGAAGTTGATGCTGCCGGCTCGCCAGTGGCACTGCAGGCGCTGGTCAGCCGGCTCGCCGACCAACTTCAGCGGTTGGTCGAGCTGCAGGGGCCCGAGCGCCAAAGGCTCACCCGCCTGCTTCAGCAGGTCCAGTGCCGCCGTGATGAAGCCCGCCGCCGGAAACACGGCCTGGCCGCGGATGCGGTGGTCGCCCAGGTCGCTGCCCAAGGTGCGCAACAGGGCCTGATACACGGCCACATCCCCGGGGAGGTCGAGCCGCACCAAGGACTCGGATTGAGAGGATCTGGGTGATGGTGCCGGGCTGGCGGCGGCAGTCACGGCTGCAGTCACAGGGGCCGTGATGCCCAGGTGGTCGAGCCAGAAGCTGGCGGGGGCAGCGGCCTCGCCTTGGCGACTCCACCAGTAACGCTGCTTTTCGAAGGGATAGCCAGGCAGGGTGACTTTGCGGTGGGGAAAGGGGCTATGGAAACCCTGCCAGTTGACCGTGAACCCACTGCGCCACAGGCCACCCAGGCTGGAGAAGATCGCCTCCCAATCCGACTGACCGGGCACCAGGGAGGGCCAGTAGCTGAGCGCCTGATCGTGGCTGCACTGGCGCGCCATGCCAATCAAGGTGGGGCGGGCGCCGATTTCCAGGAACACCTGGGTCCCCTGGGACACCAGGGTGTCCACCCCCTGGGCGAATCGCACCGGACTAAGCACCTGGTCGCACCAGTAATCCGGCTGAGCCATTTCGGCACCAGCCAACTGGCCGGTGAGATTGCTCACCAGCGGCCGGCTGGGCGGCGAGAAACTGAGCTGGCGCAGCTCCCGCTCGAAAGCCTCCAGCATCGGCGCCATTGCCTGGGTGTGGAAGGCGTGGGAAACCGCCAGCTGGCGGGCCTGCAGACCGGTGGTTTCGGCGTCGGCCAGCAGCAGCCGCAGCGCCGCCATGGGCCCTGCCACCACCGTGTTCAAGGGGCCGTTGTAGGCGGCCACGCTCAACTCGGGATGGCGGGACAGCAGAACCTGGACTCGGTCGTGGGGGGCCAGCAGCGCCGCCATGCCCCCGGCTGCCGGCAGGGCCTGCATTAGCCGACCGCGGGCAGCCACCAGTCGGCAGGCATCCTCCAGCGAGAACACTCCCGCCAGGTGGGCAGCCAGCACCTCGCCGATGCTGTGACCCATCAACAGATCCGGCCGCACCCCCCAGCTACTCCACAGCTGGCTGAGGGCGTAACCCAGCGCAAACAGGGCTGGTTGGGTGGCCCCGGTTTGGTTCAGTCGGCCTGCCGCCTGGGCCTCATCACCACTGCAGGGCGTCAGCAAATGGCGCAACGGCTGGTCCAGCTGGGGATCCAGAAGGGCCGCCACCCGCTCAAATGCCTCCCGGAAGCTGGGGTGCTCGAGCAGCTCCTGGCCCATCCCCAGGGACTGGGACCCTTGACCGGTGAACAGCCAGGCCAGCTTGCCGGGCCGCCGGGAGGCCGTGGAGCGGGCCAGACCCTCCGGTAGGGGGCGTTGGTCGGCTGCCAGCGCCTGGAGCTGGGTGAGCAGCTGGGCGTTGTCGCGCGCCAGACAGACCGCCCGCTGGCGGAATCCGGTGCGGCCCTGGTTGGCGGAGGCGGAAAGATCAGCCAATTTCAAGGTGGGCTGGGCCTGCAGCTGCCCGGCCAGATCGCGTGCCACCTGCGCCAGGGCCTCGGGGGTGCGGGCCGACAGGCTGAGCAACTGCAGCGGCATCCGCGCCCCGAAACGCATAGGCGCCCGCTGCTGCGGGGCATCAGCGAGCACCACATGGGCATTGGTGCCGCCGAAGCCAAAGGAACTCACCCCCACCACCGTGGCCCGCTCCGGATAGGGGAAAGGCTCCAGGCTGGTCTGCACCTGCAGCTTCAGGCCTGCGAAATCAATCGAGGGATTGGGCCGGCGGCAATGGAGGCTGGAGGGCAACTGCCGTTTGGCCACGCAGAGGGCCGCCTTGATTAGGCCGGTGATGCCGGCGGCGGTTTCGGAGTGCCCAAGGTTGGTTTTCACCGAGCCCACCCGGCAGGGCTCCCCCTCGGGTCGCCCCTCCCCAAGCACCGTGCCCAGGGCCCGCAGCTCAATCGGGTCGCCCTGACGGGTGCCCGTGCCATGGGCCTCCACATATTGCGTGGCAGCGGGATCGATGCCGGCGCGGGCAAAGGCGGCGCGCACACAGGCGATCTGGGCCCGGGCGTTGGGCGCCACCATGCCGTTGCTGCGGCCATCAGAGTTGACAGCCGAGCCGTGGATCACCGCATAGATCGGATCGCCGGCGGCCTGCGCCGCCGCCAGGGGCTTGAGCAACACGGCTCCAGCCCCCTCC
>JBIKWZ010000025.1:0-34785 GCA_044356035.1 Cyanobium sp.
CATGGGCTAACCCCTGATGCTGCTGTAGTTCCGGATCAGCAGCTGTGATCATGCGGGCTACGTCGCGGGCTTCTTCGAGCACAGTTCCATCCTCGGTGAGACTCGCTAGGGCTAAATCAGGCAGGCCGCTTTGGCGTGTACCCAGCACCTGGCCTGGCCCCCGCAGACGCAGATCCATCTCGGCTATTTCAAAGCCATCGCTGGTGCGCACCAGCACCTCCAACCGCTGGCGGGCCAGAACGTTGCTGCTGTCGTTGATCAAAAGGCAGTAGGAGGCGGCAGCTCCCCGCCCCACTCGACCACGCAGTTGGTGCAACTGGGCAAGACCGAAGCGTTCAGCATGCTCAATCACCATGACGCTGGCCTCCGGCACATCAACACCAACCTCCACCACCGTGGTGCTTACAAGCACCTGGGTTTGCCCGCTGGCGAAGGCGCCGATGGCGGACTGTTTCTCAGCGCTGCTTAGCCGGCCATGCAATAGCCCCACCGCTAGATCCGGAAACTCCTCTTCACTTAATTGGCGGTGTACCTCCACAGCCGAGCGCAGCTCGAGTTTCTCCGACTCCTCCACCAGCGGCAGCACCACATAGGCCCGCTGGCCAAGGGCCACCTGCTCGCGGATCAGCTCATAGCCCCGCTGGCGCTGACTGCCTTTGATCATGCTGGTGCGGATTGGCTGGCGTCCTGGGGGTAATTCGTCGATCTGGCTCACATCCAGATCGCCATGAAGAGATAGGGCCAGGGTGCGCGGAATTGGCGTAGCAGTCATCGTCAGCAGATGGGGCTGCAGCCCCTTAGCCAGTAAGCGATTGCGCTGGCGCACCCCGAAGCGGTGCTGTTCATCAACCACAACCAACCCAAGCCGATCGAACTGCACTGGGTCCTCCAGCAGGGCGTGGGTGCCCACCAGCAGTTGCAGCTGACCGTTGACTAGATCCTGCAGCAGCTGCCTCCGTCGCGGGGCTGGGGTAGAGCCTGTGAGAAGAGCTGAAGTGACGTGCAGCTGGGGCAGCCACTCCGCCAGCTTGCGGTAGTGCTGTTCGGCCAGCACCTCGGTTGGCGCCATAAGGGCCCCCTGGCAGCCCGCCTCGATCGCAGTGAGTAGGGAGGCCAGGGCAACCACGGTTTTGCCACTGCCCACATCCCCTTGCACCAAGCGGGCCATGGGCTGGGGGCGGGCCAGATCGGCGCGGATCTCAGCTAGCACCCGTTGCTGGGCACCGGTAAGACCAAAGGGCAGGATGGTTAGAAATTGCTGAACCAGGCCCTCGCCTCCCGGGGGCAAGGCCAGGGGTGGCGCAGGCCTTTGGCTCAGTTGGCGTCGCCTTTGGGCCAGGCCCAACTGGAGCAGCAAAAACTCATCAAACACCAGGCGGCGACGACTTGCCTGCAGCTGCTCCTGGCTGCTCGGCCCATGGATCTGGGTGAGCGCCTCAGAGCGGCCCATCAGCTTCTGGCTGCGGCGCAGGGCCTCAGGCAGGGGATCGGGCCAGCTGTTCACCAAGGGAATAACGGCTTCCACCACCTGGCGCAGCCGGTCTGCGCCCAATCCTTCAGTGAGGCCGTAAACAGGCAGAAGCCTGCCGATCGTTTCGGAGCGCACCGGTGCCTGGGGCGACTCCAACACCTCCATCAACGGGTCCTGGAACGCCGGCCCATATGGGGTTTCCTTGACCAGGCCACTGACCGCAACGGTGGCTCCAACTGGAAACAGTCGTAGCTGGGATTGCAGCCAACCAGGACTGGAAAAGCGCTGCCCAGCAAAAAAGCGACTCACCTTGATCCGACCAGTGCAATCGATTAGGTGAAGTTCGAGAATCGAAAGGTTGGGATTGCGAGGGCTGGCAAAGGCATGGCTGCGGCGCACAGTTGCCACAATCGTGGCGGTGGTTCCCGGTTTGAGCCCATTGATGCGAGCGAGATTGGCGTAGTCGAGATAGTCACGCGGGTAGTAATGCACTAGGTCGCGCACTAGCAGCAAGCCGAGCTGTGCTAAGCGGCTGGCGGTTTTGGGGCCAACCCCGCGCACTTCCGAGAGGGGCGTATCAGCGTTGAGGTTGGCGGAATTGGGGACCTTGCCGGCGACTGTTGAGTTTGATACCTGTCGCAGCCGGGGGGGCGCGACCGCCAGCACTGGCTGCTGGGCCTGGCGCAGGGCATGCAGCCTTTCCCTAGCGGTTCGCACCAGGCTCTGGCGCCTGGCTAGTGGCAACTCGCCATAGGCCTCAAAACCAGCTGATAGATCAAGTAAGCGCTGCAGGGCTTCAGGAGGCAGATTCGGCGGCCGCAGCTGCAATTGCTGCACCACAAAGCTGCTGAAGCAGGTTTGACGGCCCTTTAGGTCGATAAATCCCCGATCGGCCTCCACCTGCAGGGCCTGCTGCAGAGCACGCAGCCAGGCTTCTAGTCCGGGCAGCTCGGCAGGCTCTGGGCTGGGTTGATGTCCTGCAGCCACAGCTGTTCCGCCTCTAACGCCTGAACCCGCCGCCTGAGACGGCGATAGTGCTGAGCCATTCTGCGCACCTCCTGGCGGTGCTGCTGGATCCGGGTACGACAGGTGCGCAATTTCGGTAGGGAATGCTCAAGGTCGGCAGGCCGGAGCAGCACCGCTATGGCTTCAAGGCGACCGGCTGCGGGCTCTGGGCCGAAGGGCAGGGGCAAGCGCAGCAGATTCGCTGGAGCTTCCAGGCTCTCCAATTGGGCTGTAAGGGCAGCATCAAGCAGGCTGACTGGCAACAGGGTTGTGGTTATACCCAGCCGCAGTAGCTCAACGTTGAGAGCATGGGAGAGATTGCGTAGGCGGCGGCTGAGAGCCTGCTCAAAGCCGCCGATCCAGGCGAGCAGCAGCGCCGGGTCTGCTGGTAAGCGCCCCCCATCCCATGGCGTTGTAGTCCGGTTGGACGGCTGCACCAACCAATCACTGAAGGCTTCCGCCATGGCTCGCATCGTCACCTCGCGATCTTCCTGGCCATCTGCGTCTTCCTGCTGCTCGTCCGCTTCCTCGTTCTCTGCCCCGTGCTCTGCCCCTGACTGATTGCTATTGGGCTCCGCTAGCTCAACCGTGGGGCGGAGGTTAAAGCTGGAGCGGCTGAGGAAGTCGGCGCCAATGGGCAGGGCCATTCCAAGGTTGATTGAACCCCGTGCTGGAGGCTCCTCGGGCAGCTCGAGCTCCTCTGATTGCTCTGATTCAGAGTCGTCTCCTCCCAGGGCCGCCAGCAGCCTGCTGCGCTGGCGGCTGCGCTGCCTGTTGTGTTCGCTAGCTATCTGAGCCGCTAGGTGGGCGGTCTGCTCAACTGTGAGCAAGCTGCTAGCCCGCTGCACCAGGTTGCTGATGCGCCGATGCAGCACGAGGCGCTGGTTGCCATCAAGCTCGCAGTAGCGATCAGGATGCACTTGAGTCGCTACATGAAAACAGGCCTGTTGAACACTGGTCAACAGGCCGTCTCTAAGCACCTGGAGATAAAGGGCTAGGTGGCGATAGAGCTGGGGGTTGGAGGCCACCAGCTGGGATTCCAGATCCTCAAGCTGCTGATGGGCAGCCTCCAATGGGGTCACTGGCTTGCTGATCAGGCCGTCTGGCTCATGGCTGCCACTTCGGCAGCGAAATCAGCTTTCTCCACCTCGATGCCCTCACCAAGGGTGAAGCGGGTGAAGCGACGCACCTGGATGTTTTCACCCACCTTGCCGGCCACCTGTTTCACCATCTCCGCCACGGTGACAGCACTGTCTTTGATGAAAGGCTGATCAAGCAGGGCTAGTTCCTTGAGGCGCTTGCCAATTCGTCCCTCAACGATCTTGACCTTCATCTGCTCGGGTTTGCCCTCGAGATCATCACGACCCATCTCGATTGACTTTTCCCGCTCCGAAATCTCAGCAGGAATCTGGTCAGTACTTACGTATTCCACACCAGGACAGGCAGCGATCTGCATGGCCACGTTGCGCAGCAATTCCTGGAAAACGTCGCCACGGGCAACGAAGTCGGTTTCGCAATTGACCTCCACTAGCACGCCCACACGAGCGCCGGTGTGGATGTAGCTGCCCACTGCACCTTCAGCGGCGGTGCGTCCGGCCTTTTTCTCTGCGGTCGCAATGCCCTTCTGGCGCAGCCATTCGGTGGCTTTGGTGGCATCGCCGGCACATTCAGTGAGCGCCTTCTTGCAATCCATCATTCCTGCGCCGGTTTTATCGCGCAGTTCCTTAACTAGCTTTGCCGAAATCTCTGCCATGGGTTGGTATGGGGTACGGGTTACGAAATGGTGAAACGATGAGGAGGAAGGGGATCAGCCCTCGTCGTCACGGCCCTGATCTTGAGCTCCGTGGCGGCCTTCATTGATGGCATCGGCTAGGCGGCCAAGCACCAGCTGCACGGAACGAACGGCGTCGTCGTTGCAGGGGATAGGTACGTCGCAGAGGTCGGGATCGCAGTTGGTGTCAAGCATGGACACCAAGGGAATATCAAGCTTGCGAGCTTCGAGTACGGCGTTAGTTTCACGGCGCTGATCCACCAGCACCACTACGTCGGGCAGGCGGCGCATGTTCTTCAAACCGCCCAGATACTTCTGCAGGCGCTCGAGTTCACGGCGCAGCACGGCAGCTTCCTTCTTAGGACGCATAGCGATGGCGCCCGAACTTTCCATGCGCTCCAGATCCTTGAGCCGATCGATGCGGGCACGCATCGTGGTCCAGTTGGTGAGCATGCCGCCCAGCCAGCGCTGGTTGACATAGGAGGCGCCGCAACGGGTGGCCTCAATCGCAATCACTTCAGAAGCCTGCTTCTTGGTTCCAACAAACAGAAAGCGCTTGCCACTGCGGGCCGCACTGCGGGTCCACTTGTAGGCGTTGTTCATGCAGACGGCGGTCTGCACCAGGTCAATGATGTGAACTCCGTTACGCGCGCAATAGATGTAGCGCGACATCTTGGGATTCCAACGGCGCGTTTGGTGCCCAAAGTGGGCACCCGCCTCCATCATTTCGGAGAGAGTTACAACAGCCATAATTTTGAGTTGGGGTTTCGGGTTTGCCTCCACCTGCCAGGGATCCAAAACGACCCATACGACCAGAAGGGCCGACGGGCATTGCTGCTCGGATCACCCGAAACACGCAGGTGTGCGGTGTGATTTGTACTTAGGCACCCTATCAAATAGGGCTAGGGGCTGGACCTGTGCCCTTGAGTGCTTTTGCTTCTGCAAACAGGGCCCGCACTCCCAGGCGGTTGAGCGGCACTCGCAACAGCTCCATGGCCACCCCGGGATGGCCGCGGCGGATCAACCAGGCCAGCAGGGGCCGCAGGCTGCGTTCGTTGAGCAGGCCGCCCAGGGTGAGCGTCTCCCAGAGCAGGCGATGCAGCCAAGTGAACTGAATGATCAGCCGCACCCGCCGGGTGGGGTGCTTTTGGTAGAAGACCAGTCCCATTTTTGCTCGCTCCCGCTCCACCCGAATCAAATCGGGGATCTGCTCCAAATTCAGGGCCGGATGCCAGTGATAGCCAACGGCCTCCGGGCAGCGCACCAGCCCAACTCCAAGCCGCCTCAGTCTTTCGCCGAGCTCCAGGTCTTCCCAGCCATACAAACGGAAGCGCGTGTCAAACAGGCCGGCCTGCTCAAGCAGCTGCCGATCGATCGCCACGTTGCCTGTTGCGAAATAGGCAAAGGAATGATCCTGAAGTTTGTGTGGTTCGCTGCAGGGATCCTGGAAATTGGCGGTGTTTATGACGGCCCCATAGGTGAAGCAGCGGCGGTTGCCGCGCCGCTGCCACTCGCGCTCTAAAGCTGCAGCGTGCCTGCGCAGAAAGCTGGGGGTGACCACCAAGTCGCTGTCGATGAAAACGACCACGTCGCCGCGGGCAGCCTCCACACCCCGATTGCGGCCCTGAGCAGGACCACCGTGCTCCTGCTCGATCAGTCGCAGGTGCGGCAGCTGCAGGCTGTGCTGCCGCAGCCAGCTGACGGTGGCATCGGTTGAGCCATCGTCGACCAGCACAACCTCGTAGCCCGTTATCAAGGCTGAGGGATCCTGGGCCTCTAGGGCAAGCAGGCACTTCTGCAGGATCGGCAGGCGGTTGTAGGTGGGGATGACGACGCTGAGGAACATCGGGGTCGCCGCGAGGGTCTAAACAGCAAAAAGGGGATCCTCCCGGATCCCCTCAGCGATGCATGGGCTGCACTGATCAGTCGGCGGCGCCACCGTTGTTGGCTGTGCCAGTCACACCATTACCAGCGCCTTCACCGCGGCCGTCGTTGCGCAGCTTGCGCTTCTTGAATTTGCGCGCGTAGGAGCGATTGCGCTCTTGCTTTTCCTTCTTGAGATTCCTGCGCTTAGCCATGCGAGCGGCGTGTTGGAGAGATGCGAATTTCCACCTTACTCAATTGCGAAGGCGCCGTTGCTCAACTGACCGTCCTCCATCTGCACAAGACGGTCTGCCACATCAAGAATCCGAGGGTCGTGGGTCACCATCAACACACCGCACCCCTGGTCCTTGGCTAGCCCCTTAAGCAGCTCGACCACCTCACGCCCGGTACGGGAATCCAGAGATGCGGTGGGCTCATCGGCCAATAGGAGCTGGGGCCTGGCGGCTAGGGCCCGAGCGATCGAAACCCTTTGCTTCTGCCCACCGGAGAGATCATGGGGCAGCTTGCCGAGATGGTCACTCAACCCCACGGCCCGCAACCATTCCCGAGATCTATCCCTACGGGCTCGATAACTAAGCCCTTGCAGCAGGTCTGCACCCATCTGTACGTTTTGCTCTGCGGTAAGGCACCTGAGCAGGTTGTGGCCCTGAATGATCATGCCGATCCTGCGGCGCAACTTGAGCCGGGCGGCGCGGCTTGCTCCCCTGAGCTCTTCGCCAAACACCTGTACCGAGCCCTCCTGCACCTGCCGTAGAGCTCCAATCAGGGTCAGGAGGGTTGTTTTGCCGCAGCCGGAGGGGCCGGTAAGTAGCACCACCTCACCGGGATCAACGCAAAGGGTGATGTCTTGGAGCACCTGGCGGCGATTGACGCCACTGCCAAATGAATGCTTCAAACCTTCCAGGCGCACCATGGCAGCCATCAGAAAATCTCCGCGGGGTCGGCATCACCAAGGCGCCGCATCGCCAGGGTTGCCGAGCCCATACACATCACCAAAATCATGATGAACACCGTCAGTGCCCGGGTCAGATTCATTGATACCGGTAGCTGGGTGGCGTTGCGCACCAGCAGATAGAGACCCTGGCCGGCGGCGTAGGCAGGCAGATAGCCGAACACAGCTAGCAGCATCCCCTCCCTAGCCACCACTCCAAGCAGGGTGGGGAGCCGGTAACCCATCGCCATCAAGGTGGCGTATTCCGGCAGATGATCGCTGACGTCGGAATACAAAATCTGGTAAACGATTACACAGCCCACCACGAAGCCCATGGCAGCACCGAGGGTGAAGATGAAACCGATCGAGGTGCTGGATCTCCAGTAGTTCTGCTCAAAGGCGATAAAGCCTGCTTTGGTCAGCACGCTGACATCATCGGGTAAATCTCGCTTCAGCCTTTCGACCACCCCATCGGCATCGGCCCCAGCTCGCAAGCGGATTAGACCCACCTCAATGCTGCCTGGAGGAGTATTTGGCAGTAGCTGGAGATAGGTCTCCTGGCTAGTGAGCAGATTGCCATCAGCGCCAAAGGAGGTGCCGAGCCCCACCAGGCCGGCCACCCTTACTTTTTTGCCATTGATCTCGCTTTCGACGGTGCGTCCGCCGCGAAACCACTCGGCTACAGGACCAAACTCTGGCCTGGAGAGCTCATCAAACAGCACTCGGCCCCGATCCTGCAAAAGCTTTGCTTTAGGAGCGAGGCTGGGGTCGGTGAACAGGGGATCGGCAGGTTCAAAGCCCAGGGTGAGGATTGAGCGGGTTGCCTTGGTGTCTGGATTGCGCCAGAGCAGCAAATTCCAGTGAACCGGAGTAATCCCCTCCACATCTGGATCTGCCATGGCCTGTACCAGACGGCGGCGGGGAAAGCCGGCCATGCTCACCGAACTGCTGGAGCGGGGGCTGATTAACACCAGGTCGGTGTCAAAGAGGCGGTGAATAGTGACGCTGGCATCAAACAGGCCGTCCCTAAAGCCCAGCTGCATAAACATCAAGATGCCGGCGAAGGCGATGCCAGCCAGGGCGACAGCCAGGCGCACGGGTTGGCGAGTCAACAGCAGCCAGGCAAGGGGAATGCGGCGGCCCTGCCAGATACGGCCAAGCATCAGGGCTGCCCAGGCGCCCTGGTGGCAGCGAGGCGCGCAATCACCTTTAAGCCCGTCAGATCACGCACGCGCTGGCTATCAGCAGGATCTAGGGCCACCCGCACCTCGACAACCCGGGCATCAGCGTCTCCGGTGGGATCGGTGGAAAGCACTGAACGCTGCCTCACCTGGGGACTGATCCGAATCACCTCGCCAGTAAGGGTGCCTTGATAACCGCCGTTTTCGCTGATCAAAGAGACGCTCTGGCCAAGGCGCACTCGGTCGATGTCACTTTCGTAGACCTCAACCAAGGCCTGCATGCGGTTGCTGGCGCCGAGTTCAAGTACGCCTGTTTCAGTCGGGCGCTCTCCAACTCGGGCATGGAGTTTGAGCACGGTGCCAGCCATGGGCGCCCGTAGTTCGGTAAGCAGCAACTCAGCTTTGAGTTTCTCGCGTTCAGCCCATGCCTCGTTGCGATCCCCCTGAAGCTTGAGCAGGTCCGTCTCGCGGTTGTCCAGCTCACCGCTGGGTATGGCTCCGGAACGACTCAGTTGGCGGTAGCGACTGACGTCGCGGGTTTGTACAGCCAATCTGGTATCAAGGTTGCGCAGCCGAGCCTCGATTAACCGTTGTTGGGCCACAAGGGTGGGAGCTGTGTCAAAGCGAGCCAGCAGCTGGCCACTGCTCACCCGGTCGCCTTCCTCAACCAAAAGCTCGGAGATACGGGGGCTGCCGCCGATGCCGCTGATGGGGGCCGCCAGCAAGCGGACATCACCAGCCGGCTCCAGCCGGCCAAGCGCTGCCACCGCTTCTTGATTACGGGGAGTGACGGCAACCACCGGTGCTGTCACTGGGGATGGTCGCTGCTGGCGAACTAGGGCGACAGCCAAAACCAACACCAGGGCCGCTCCGCCAAGCCACCAAAGCCGGTTAACCCCCAGCAAGGCGCGCTTCACGGTGCCGGCGGATCGTCGAACAACAACTCCTCGATGTAACGGTCGGCCCACTCCGGGTTGAAGGCCTTCTCCAGCACCCGGCGAGTCTTGTCGTTTTGTTTCTGTTGCTTGCAATACCGGAGCTGACCCTGCCATCTGGCAAGCGTAGCTGGGTGGGTTGGAGCCTGAGCCTCGCTGGTGGCTATGGCCGACGCCAGCACATCGAGAAAGCCGCTTACCTCGTCGAGAAACCCGGCCTCCTCAGCGGCGCTCGTGGGTCTCACAAAGCGAACGTAGGGCGAAAAAATTGACGCCCAGCCCGGCAGCTCCCGCTCCTGTACGAAGCTGCAGCGGGGCCTAGCGGCAAGAGCTTCACCGATACCGGCTGGGAGCTCACCGCAAACTGGCGAGAGGTCGACGATGGCGGCGGAGACCCCGGCCGGGCCTGCCACGATATCTGCCCCAAAAACAGGCAGGTCGAAGCTGGGATCCGGAAAGAGTACGCAGTGCAAAATCTGCAATCCCGCTCCAAGGCGGGCGGTTTCCAGGTGCAGCTTGCGCAGTCCCCTGCAGCGATGCAGCTCGTTGCGTATGAATAGTGATTCGCCATCGAGGCTGCCACTAATGGCTTCGAGATCGGCAGAGACCGCAAACGCTTCCAATTCGGGCAGGCCTTGCCAGAACGTACGAATCCGTGCCGCCAGGGCGTCCATCAGGGGGTGAATCGCACCGCTTTCGCCGCAAGAGCTCTCGGGGCCAGCGTCGGGACTCTGAGACGAAGCGGGGGCGGAACTCACGACAGGAGGTGCAGCCAGCAGAATGCAGATCCTGCCACGCATCTGAGCCTTGCCCCTGGCCCCATCCCAGCCCCTGCTGCCAGGCCTGGCTAATGCCAGCGACCAACTTCTTGCCAACGGCGCCACCGTGGTCAGCCTGTCCTTGCCCGACTCGCCGCTGGTTTGCCTCGACTTTTGGTGTCGGGCAGGCAGCGTTTTTGAATCTGCCGCAGAAAGCGGCATGGCCCATTTCCTTGAACACATGGTGTTCAAGGGCAGCGAGCGGCTTGGGCCTGGTGAATTTGACCTTCGCATCGAGGCGATGGGTGGCAACAGCAATGCAGCCACCGGCTTCGACGACGTTCACTACCACGTTTTGATCCCACCGGAGGCGGCTGCAGACGCCCTCGACCTACTGCTTGATCTGGTGCTGCATCCCCGCCTCGATGCCGCAGCCTTCGACATGGAGAGGCAGGTGGTGCTCGAGGAGCTGGCCCAAAGCGAAGATCAGCCCGATGAAATCGCTCTGCAGCAGTTACTTCGACTTGGCTGCCCAGAGCACGCCTACGGCGAACCGATCCTGGGCCAGCGCGAACTGCTGCTTGAGCAGACACCCGCTGCCATGGCCGCCTTCCATCGGCGTCTTTATGGCGCCAACCGTTGCGTGCTGGCCATGGGCGGCGCCCTCGAGCTGGAGACCCTGGCCGAACGCATCGACGCCAGTGGCCTGGCCCAATTGCCGCTGGTGGAGGAGCCCTGCCGCCGACCAGCCCTTCTGGTGCAGCCAGGGGAGCACCGGATCGAAGTGCCGCGGCTGGAATCGGCGCGCCTACTGATGCTCTGGGGTCTACCTCCCGCCTCTCAATTGCACGACGTGATTGGCGCAGACCTGCTCACAACCGTGCTGGCCGAGGGGCGCCGCAGCCGCTTAGTGGAGAGGCTGCGCGAGCAACTGCGCATCGTGGAAAGCATTGATCTGGATCTGCACGTAATGGAGTTCGGCAGCTTTGCCCTGCTGGAGGCGATCTGCGAAACGGAAGAGCTGGCCTCCGTTCGCAAAGCGATTGATGCGGTCTGGTACGAGCTGTTGCAGGAGGGTATGGCTGAGGTGGAATGGCAGCGAGCCCAGCGGCTGGTGGCCAATGGCTACCGCTTTGGTTTAGAGGCCGCTGGCGGCGTGGCTGGCCTGATAGGCAACAACCGCCTCTGGGGGCGCCACCACAGGCTGGAGCTGCCACTAGAAGAGATTGGTTGCTGGAGTGCGTCCGAATTGCTGCAGCAGTCCGTTCCCCTGCTTGATCCCAGCCGGGCCTGCGTTCTCGAGGCGGTGCCGGCATGACCAGCACCCATCCATCCTCTGCCAACTGGCAGCACACCAGCCTTGAGGGCGGCCTACCGCTGATCTGGCAGCGACGGCCTGGACCGGCGATCGTGGCTTGCCGGTTGTGGATACGGGGAGGCAGCAGTCAGGACCCCCCTGGCCAGCGCGGGGCTGGCCAATTGCTGGCCGGCTTGATGACCCGCGGTTGCGGCCGCTACGGGCCTGAAGCCCTGGCCGACCTCGTGGAGGGTCGCGGAGCAGCCCTGCGCGCTGAAGCTGCCGAAGACTGCCTGGTGATCAGCCTCAAGTGCGCCAGCAGCGACACGAGCGAGCTGCTGCCCCTATTGCTGACAATGGCCAGGCAGCCCTGGCTTAGCCCCGACCAACTCGAGCTAGAGCGGGACCTGAACCTCCAGAGCCTGCAGCGCCAGCGGGAAGATCCGTTCCAGCTAGCCCACGACCAGCTGCGCCACATGCTCTATGGCGATGGGCCCTATGGCCACGACCCCCTCGGTGTGGATGGGGAACTAGCTGGCCTGCATACCGAGCAGATAGTTGCGTTGGTGCCTGAGCTCGGCCAGAACGGCGCCCTTTTGGTGGCCTGCGGTGATCTGGATGACGAACTGCCCCAGCTGCTCAATCCCCTGCTAAATCAGTGCCCTTGGACTACGGCTTCGCCAACCCCCGGTGCCGGCCCCGGCGCAGCCTCCGGGCTTGATCGCTTTGCCTGCTTGGAGCAGGACACGGAGCAACTGGTACTGATGCTGGGTACACCGACCGTGCCCCTGGGCGATCCGGACGGGCTGGCCCTGAGGTTGCTTCAGGCCCACCTGGGCATGGGCATGTCCAGCCGCCTTTTCGTGACCATGAGGGAGGAGCGGGGCCTGGCCTACGACGTTGGGGTCCACATGCCGGCGCGGCGCGGCGCTACTCCCTTTATCTGGCACCTCTCCACTTCCGCTGAGCGGGCAGAGGAGGCCACCACTGCTCTTCTGGAGGAGTGGCAAAGGGTTCTAGATCAGCCCTTGAGCGCGCCTGAGCTCGCTTTAGCCAAGGCCAAATACCGCGGCCAGGACGCCATGGGGCGCCAGACCTGCGGCCAGATCGCCGATCGTCAGGCGCTGGTGCTGGGCCATGGACTGGGCTGGAGCTACGTGGAGGACAGCCTTGAGCGGGCCCAGCAACTGGATGCCGGCACCCTGCTGGCCGCAGCTCGCCGCAGGCTTGCGGCTCCCGCCCTCAGCATCTGTGGTCCAGCGCCAGCCCTTGCCGCCGCAGAACAGGCCTGGCACCGCCACGATCTCAGTGCCTGATAGGGCGTGCCCAGTGCCTAATTAAGGCTCAGCAGCCTGTAGTTGGTCGGCTTCCAGCAAAAAGGTGCCGCGACGAAAGCGAACTGCCAGTTGATTGCGAGCCTTAATGGCCAGTACCTGGCCTAGCTCATCGCTGTCCACCAGGTCTGGGGGACGCAACATCGGCATTGGATCAGCTGTTTTTAGATAGTTGGGCCTGCCCTTCAGCTGCACCGTATCGCCCACACCAAAAGGGGGTGGCTCCACGCCAAAAGGCAATTGCCCCCCGGCAAAAGGCAGTGGCTCCAACGACTCGGCTCCTAGTGGCTCGTCCATAGCTTCTCGTCGTACCTCGAAGTTAGCGGTCCCATTGGCACGACCCCCCAAAATGGGAACCAGAAATGACGTGATCAGTTGAGGGCCCTAGCCACCTGGAGCGGCGCAATCGCCGGGCTGCTGCTGATCTTGGTAGGCGGGCTGATTCAGGCCGCCGCCCCGCTTCCAGCCCCCAGCGGCGGCTGGAACCTCACGACCCTGCCCATAACCCTCCAGGTGCCGGCACTGCTGCTCACCGCCCTGGTCTGCGGCCCTCGCAGCGGCATGCTCGCAGCAGTTGCTTACCTGAGCCTGGGCCTGTTCCAACTGCCGGTGTTTCAGGGCGGCGGCGGTGCCGCCTACTTATTGGATCCTGGCTTTGGTTATCTAGCTGGCTTCATCCCGTCTGCCTGGCTCACCGGCAAGCTCGTGCGCCAGCAGGGCATGGACGACCTGCTGGGTTTGTTTGGCGCCGCAGTGGTTGGGCTGGGCGTCCTGCAGGTCTGCGGCATAGCCAACCTATTGCTGGGAGCACTGGCTGGCCGCTGGGGACCAAACCTTGGAATCCTGCTGTTCAGCTACAGCCTGGCGCCCTTGCTGCCCCAGTTGCTGCTTTGCTGCGCAGTAGCCCTGGTCGCTCTGCTGCTGCGCCGTCTGCTGCTGGTGGAGTCATGAGACGGCTGCGCAACCTCGCCTACACCAGCGCTGCCATCGTGTTGCTGCTTGACCAGCTCAGCAAGGCTCTAGCCGTTGCCAATCTGCCGCTGGGGAGCAGTTCAGCTTTTATGCCCGGGCTGCTTTCCCTGCAGCTTGTCCGCAACACCGGAGCGGCCTTCAGCCTCTTCAGTGGCAACCCTCAGTTACTCGGCCTGGTGAGCCTTCTTGTCTCCATTGGTGTTGCTGTCTGGATTCAGAGGCAGGGTCAATTGACCCTCATCCGGAGCCTCGGGATAGGGCTGCTGCTCGGGGGAGCCCTCGGAAACGGGCTCGATCGCTGGCGCCTTGGCTATGTGGTGGATTTTTTGGCCCTGGTGCCGGTTTCCTTCCCGGTGTTCAACCTGGCCGATGTGGCCATCAACCTGGCGGTGCTTTGCTTCGCCATCGACCTGCTGGGTAACCATGGTCAAGCAGGCGTTTGAGGCCCTAGGCCGCCGTTGGCAGCGGTTCAGCCAGCCAGGCCAAGCCCAACTCCAGCTGCATCTACCGGGCCAAGCCTCGCGCCTGGTGCCCCTGCTCCCGGGTACCTATCGCATCGGGCGCGACAACGACTGCCAAATTTGCGTTGACCATCCGGCGGTCAGCCGCCAGCACGCCCTGCTGGAGCGGCGCGGATCCCACTGGTTGCTTAGCGACGACAGCTCAACCAATGGCCTGTGGTGGCAGGGCCGGCGGGTGCAGCAGTTGCTGCTTCGCGACGGCGACAGCCTGCGCTTCGGCCCCAGCCAGGAGGCGGGACTGCCTGAGCTGGATTTTCAGATCCGTCCCCTGCCCCAGCTCCAAAGGTTGCTGCGGGCAACGAGCTTGATGCTTGCGGCGGCGGCCCTAGGCGGCCTTGGCCTGCAGGCCATCTCCGGCCTCCAGGTGCCGATACGCGGCAGCCTCGCCACGGTGCGGGGGCCGCTGGTGCTCTACGACCGGCAGGGCAAAGCAATCGCAACAGCCCAGGCCAAGGAGCATCGGGAACTCAAAGCCTTGCAGGGCTATCCCCGGGTCTTGATCGATGCCCTGCTTGCCAGTGAGGACAGCCGCTTCTGGTGGCATCCCGGCGTCGACCCGGTTGGTACGGGCCGGGCCCTTGTTACCAACGTGCTCGGAGGAAGGGTGCTGGAGGGGGGCAGCACTCTCACCCAGCAACTGGCCCGCAGCTTGTACCCCGATCAGGTGGGTCAAGGTGAAACCCTTGGCCGCAAGTGGCGTGAGCTGCTGGTGGCGCTCCAGCTCGAGGCCCGTTTCAGCAAGCGGGATCTGCTACTGAGCTACCTCAATCGGGTTTATTTAGGCGTTGGCTGGGGTTTTGAGGACGCCTCGCGCCACTATTTCGGTAAGCCCGCCAGCGACCTGAAGCTCGAGGAGGCCGCCCTGCTGGTGGGCCTGCTTCCCTCACCCAATGGCTACGACCCTTGCTTCGATCCCCAGGCGGCCCTGAGCTCCCGCAATGCCGTGCTCAGCAAGATGGGAGATACGGGCCGCATCAGTGCCGATCAAGCCCGCAGCGGCCGCCGCAGCCCAATCCGGCTTTCGCCCCAGGCATGCCGCAGCAGCGCCTCTCTACGCGGAGTCCCCTTTTATTCAGACCAGGTGGGCCGCGACCTCGATCAGCTGGTGGGGGCTGATGTGGCGGCCGAGGGCAATTTCCTGATCGATACCTATTTGGATCGCCACCTGCAGGAGCAGGTGGAACGGTTGCTGCGCCAACGACTTAGCTCCAGCAAGGCGCTGGGGGTAGGGGAAGGGGCCGTGGTTGTGCTCGATTCGCGCACCGGCGGCATCCTTGCCCTTGCCGGTGGCCGCGACTACCGCCAAAGCCAGTTCAATCGGGCCACGATGGCCCTGCGCCAGCCCGGCAGCACCTTCAAGCTGATTCCCTATTTGGTCGCTCTCGAGCGGGGTGGCAAGCCAAGTGATCCAATCAGCTGCTCGCCTTTGCGCTGGCGCGGTCAGAGCTTTAGCAGCGGTTGTGGTGGCAATTTGAGCTTGGTATCTGCCTTCGCTCTCAGCAGCAACACGGCAGCGCTGCGTCTGGCCCAGCGGGTAGGGCTTGATGTCTTAGTGCAGAAAGCTCGCGATCTTGGCTTCACCAGCCCCCTAGCGGCCGTGCCCGGATTAGCCCTCGGCCAGAGCGAGGTAACCCTGCTGGAGCTCACAGCTGCCTACGCGGCAATCGCCAACGGTGGTGTTTGGCACTCCCCCAGCACAATTCAGCGCCTTACCGATGGAGAGGCATGTAACGGCCAGTCATCAAGCCAGTGCCGCCAAGCCAACGTCCCTACAACATCCCAGGCGGGACGCCGGGTCTGCAGCGAGGCGACGGCCCGCGCCATGCAGCAGTTGCTGCGGGCCGTGGTGCAGCGGGGTACGGGCCAGATGGCCAGTCTGGGCGGCCAGGAGGGTGGCAAAACCGGCACAACCAATGACAGCCGCGATTTGCTCTTTGTCGGCTATGAACCCCAGCGCCATTGGGTGGTGGGTATCTGGTTAGGTAATGACGACAACAGCCCCAGTCGCGCCAGCAGCGCCTTGGCTGCAGGACTGTGGAGCGAGATCATCCGAGCAGCCCGATCCTGATGCCTGAGTTGTGAGCACCCGCACCCGCCTGTGGATGATCGCCGGTCTGGCTGTGCTGGCCCTGATCGCCGTTGGCGCAGTGCTGCAGGGGGTCAACAACCTCTACTGGCAACTGAGCTGGTACCTGCCGAGCTGGATCGTTCAGCCGGTGTTTGCCCTTGTGTTCGCTGGCTTCGTGTTGCTGCTAGTGCAACTGGCTTGGCCGTGGCTGCGGACCATTACGGGCAAGGCCAAGCCAGGAGCGGCTGCCAGCTTGCAGCCACCGGGTAACCGCCGGGAAGCGGCTGCCCAAAATCTTGCCGCCATCGATCAAACCCTTGATCGGGTGCGCGATGCGGTGGAGCGGGAAGCCCTGCGTCAAGAGCGCCAGCGCATGCAGGCCGAGCTGGAACGGGGCGATCTCGTGATTGTGCTGTTTGGTACGGGGTCGGCAGGCAAAACCTCTCTGATCCGGGCCCTGCTGCAAGAGCTGGTGGGCAAGGTGGGAGCTGCCATGGGATCTACCAGCGAAACCCAGCGCTATCGCCTGCGGCTGCGCAGCCTGCAGCGAGCCGTGGTTTTGGTTGACACGCCTGGCATCCTCGAAGCTGGTGCTGCTGGGCTGGAGCGGGAGCGGCTCGCCCGCGACCAGGCAAGCAAGGCGGACCTGCTCCTGCTCGTGGTGGACGGCGACCTCCGCGCCGCCGAGCTTGAGGTTTTTGAAGCCCTGGCTGGCCTTGGCAAGCGGCTGATGCTGGTGCTCAACAAGTGCGACCTGCGCGGCGAGCAGGAGGAGGCAAGGTTGCTGCACCTACTGCGCCAACGCAGCCGCCACCATATTGCGGCCGAAGACGTAATTCCCGCTAGCGCGGCACCCCAGAGCGTGCCCATGCCAGGTGGCCGGCCCTTGCAGCCAGCCGCCGAAGTCGATGCCCTGTTACGTCGCATCGCGGCCGTGCTCCACGCCGACGGGGAAGAACTTATTGCCGACAACCTGCTCTTGCAGTGCCGGCGGCTCAGTGAAGCCAGCCGCTCTCTGCTTACCAGGCAGCGCCGCAGCGACTGCGAGGCGATCGTTGATCGCTACATGTGGATCGGAGCCGGGGTGCTGGCCGTTACACCCCTACCTGGCCTGGACCTGCTCGGTGCCGCCGCTGTAAACGCCCAGATGGTGGTGGAGATAGCCCGTATCTACGGCATCAGCATGAGTCGCCAGAGTGCCCAAGATCTGGCCCTTTCCGTTGGACGCACCATGGCGGGCCTAGGGCTGGTAAAGGGGGGCGTAAGCCTGCTTAGTGCGGCCCTCAGTCTGAACGTACCTGCTCTGGTTGTAAGCCGTGCCATTCAGGCGGTCAGCGCTGCCTGGCTCACCCGGGTTGCGGGGCTGAGCTTCATCACCTACTTCGAGCGTGACCAAGACTGGGGCGACGGCGGTGTGCAAGAGGTTGTGCAGCAGCAATACGACCTCAGCAGGCGCGACGGGGCCATGAGTCGCTTCCTTAAAGCCGCCTTCAGCCGTGTGGTGCAACCACTGCAGGCAAAGCAGCGGAGTTTGCCGCCAAGGCCTGGGCCCGACTGACCGGCAGCTCGCCCAATGCCTCCGGTGGCGGTGGCTGCAGTGGCCCCCGGCTATCAAGCACCACGATCATGGCCAAATAGAGAACGCCGATTAATACCGAAATGGCGCCGGTCACAATCGCGATCCAGCGACCGCGGCCGGAGGTTGTCACAGCAGGGGGTTCACTCACAGGGGGAAGGCGTATCAGGATTGATCATCGAGGCTGGCATGCACCACCCTGGCGAGGTTCTCGAGGTGGGCTGGCTTGGTGTGGGGGTTGCCAAGCACGGCCTTGAGATAGTGGCGCCCGGCGTAGTGAGGGCGCGAAAGCATCAGCTGCTCCTGGAGCAGTCGCTGGCGAGTGCGATCGCTCCAGGCCTGGCTGGCGGCAGCATCGAGTTGATGGGGGGTGAAGGCCAGCAGATGGAAGGAGCCAGCGGCCAACTGCAGCCGCTCGTTTGGTGCCAGTAGGGCTTGAAGCTGGCGCCGACGCTGAATAGCTCCATCGAGCACCGCCTCGATGCCCAACAGGCCAAGCTGCCGCAAACCCAGCCAAAGCTTGAGAATTTCTGCGGGGCGGGTGCCCTGCAGACCACTTTCACCACCGTGGCTACCACCCCAGCTCGGCTCCATGTAGGGCAGTCCGGTGTGGAACGCCTCCGCCAGGGCCTGGGGGCGAGCCAGCAACAGCAAGGAGGAGGTTTTGGTGATTCCCAGCAGTTTCTGGGGATTGACCGTGATCGAATCGGCTCGCTCTAAGCCAGCAACCCGATGGCGGTGGGTAGGCACCAGGCCAAAGACGGCCCCGATAGCGCCATCCACGTGCAGCCACTGGCCGCGCCGTTGGCAAATCCCCGCTATCGCACTGAGGGGGTCGACTGCCCCCCTAACGGTGGTGCCAGCGGTAGCGACTACGGCGATCACAGGCAGCCCAGCCCGCTCGAGTTGATCAAGCTCCAGCTCCAAGGCGCTTGGATCTAGTCGGCCCTGGCTATCCACTGCCACTGGCCGTAGGGCCTCAGGCGGTAGGCCCATCACCGCCAGTGCTTTAGCGAGTGAGACATGGGCATCAATGCTTGCCACCACCACCGCCCGGCCGTCTATGGCAAGACCGCGCTGTCGTCTCGCCGTGACCAGAGCCATCAGGTTGGAAAGGGTGCCTCCGCTGGCGGCCACACCACCACTACCCATAGGTAGCCCTAGCTGCTCAGCCAGCCAGGCAGTGAGGCTGCGTTCAAGGCGGCTCAGGCTGGGGGACAATTCCTCCGCCAGCATGTTGTTGTTAAGGCCGGCGCAGATCAGATCTGCAGCCACCGAGGCCGGCAGAGGTGGTGGGTCGAGATGGGCAAGGGCACCGGGGTGGTTGGGATTGAAGGCCCCATCCATCACCAGCTGCAGATCGGCCAGCAGCATCTCCGGAGCCAAACCGTGACCTTCCGGCTCCACCGGTGGCAAAACACTCAAGCCGGGCAAGGGCGAGCGTTCGGCAGCGCTACCAAGCCAGACACAGAGCTGCCGTGAAGCCTGCTCTAAAAATTCCTGCAGCCTGGGGTCTAGCTGCTCCGGACTGGCGAAGGGCAGGGGCTGGCTGGCCCGCGGGGCAGGGGGGGCGCTAGCCAACGAAAACCGATCGGATCAGGCCATTCTCACCTGTGGAGGTGGACTACAAGTGGGTTTGTGCTGCAGGCACTAAGCCTTGGATCGTTCCCAACTCATTGGCCCACCAGGTCCCCAGCTGCAGCGCCAGTGGATGCAACTGCTGCTGCGCCACGCAGAACGAGCCGGAAACCAGGGTGAAATTCCCGTCGCCGCTGTGGTACTCGATGAAGGGGGACGCTGCATCGGCTGGGGCAGCAATCGACGCGAGCAACACGGCGATCCGCTTGGCCACGCCGAACTGGTGGCCCTTGGCCAGGCGGCCCGCCTGCGCGGCGACTGGCGATTTAATGGCTGCACCTTGCTGGTGAGCCTGGAACCTTGCCCCATGTGTGCCGGTGCCTTGGTGCAAGCCCGCATGGGAACGGTGGTTTTCGGCGCTACGGATCCGAAAAGGGGCGCCCTCGGCAGTTGCCTTGACTTAGCCAGCAACGCCAGTGCCCATCACCACATGACCGTGATCGGCGGGGTTCTAGGCGACCAGGCCAGCGATCTGCTGGCGAGCTGGTTTAGGCGGCGACGGCAGCAGGGGCAGCCGCAGCCCTGAAGGCCGGCAGCTCGGTTTCAAAAAGGTTGAGCAGGCGGTCGACGTTTTCGGGCTGGCTGTTGTAACCCATCAGGCCGATCCGCCAAACCTTGCCCGCCAGGGCACCCAAGCCTCCACCTACCTCAATTCCATGCTTGGTGAGCAGGTGCTGGGAGAAGGCTTTGCCATCAACTCCTGCGGGGATGCGCACTGTGGTGAGGGTGGGTAGGCGCAGGGCTGCCGGGGCATGCAGCTCCAGCCCGAGGCCTTCGAGACCAGCCCATAGGAGCTCGGCATTGCTGCGGTGGCGGGCCCAGGCTGCCTCCAGCCCCTCCTCGGCAAGCAGGCGCAGGGCTTCGCGCATGCCGAAATTCATATTTACTGGCGCCGTGTGGTGGTACACCCGATCACTGCCCCAGTACTGATTCAGCAGGGTGACGTCCAGGTACCAGTTGGGGACCTTGCCCGCCCGGGCCATCATTTTTGCCTCGGCTCGCGGGCCCATGCTGAAGGGACCAAGTCCAGGAGGACAGCTGAGGCCCTTCTGGCTGCAGCTGTAGGCCAGATCCACCTTCCATTCATCGAGGTAGAGGGGCACCGCACCGAGGGAAGTGACCGTATCAAGCAAGAGCAGGCAGTCGTGCTGACGGCAGAGATCGCCGATGCCCTGGATGGGTTGGCAGATCCCTGTGGATGTTTCGGCGTGGACGATGGCCAGAATTTTGGGCCGATGGGTGGCTACGGCGTTCTCGAGTTCAGCAAGGCTGAAGGCTTCCCCCCAGGGCTTCTCGATCGTCACGACATTGGCCCGGTAGCGACCGGCCATGTCGGCCAGACGCAGGCCGAAGTAGCCCTTGACGGCTACCAAAACGGTGTCTCCAGCTTCAATCGTGTTGGCCAGGCTGGCTTCCATGGCCGCACTGCCAGTGCCGCTCATTGGAATGGTGAGGCGGTTGTCGGTCTGCCAGGCGTAGCGGAGCAGCTCCTGCACCTCACCCATTAGCTCGACGTAGAGGGGGTCGAGGTGCCCAATAGGCATTCGGGCCAGAGCCTGAAGCACGGTGGGATGGGCATTGGAGGGGCCAGGACCGAGAAGCAGACGATCCGGCGTGGCTATGGGAGCCAGCGTGCGGCGATGGGCTGAATTAACTGGTGGCAGCACGGGCAGGGGAACCAAGACCAGGATGGAGCGTGTAAATCGAGCTTAAGCAGCAATTCCGGGGCCTAGCGGGCCCGCAGATTGATGGCACCTAGACCACGGCAGAGATGGTCAAAGGGGGCCCTAACCACTGCCGCGGATGCCACACCGGCGTCGAGCAGCATCTCGCAGACCACATCAGCCATCAAGGCAATGCTGCGTACCGTGGGGCCGGTCGGCACGCCAAGACTCTTGTAGGTGTCGTCGAGACCATTCAGTACACGCTCGTTGAGGATCGATGCGTCGTCGGCGATCAGGGCATAGCTGGCGTAACGCAGGAAGTAATCCATGTCCCGCAGGCAAGCCGAAAGGCGCCTTGTGGTGTAGGCGTTGCCACCGGGCAGGATGAGTTCGGGATCAGCAAGCCAGAGGCGCTGGGCCGCCTCGCGCACGATGGCCGCAGCCTCACGGTTGATCAGCTCCACCGCAGCCAGGCGCACGCTGGATTCGGAGTAGTAAGTACTGATGCGGTCGATCGCATCGCGGTCTAAATAGCGGCCGAGCTGGTCATAACGGCCAATCAGACCAGTGATGGCATCGCGCATGGCGGAATCAAATCGACGCACCTGTATCGAAAACTAGCACTCTCATTCCGCCAAATCCCAGGCCAGGGGTGGGTTCTGGGGAAGTTGACAGAAACGGTTACGCAATCATTGCAGGCAGTTTGGTTACGGACGATACCAATTAGCGTCTGGCCGATCCGTACGGTCCGGCGACGCCGCAACCGGTCGGCACCCATCCTTCTTGTTCGTAATGGCCCAAACAGCCCAAGACGTCCTCCGTCAGATCCATGAGGAGGGAATCGAGCTGATCGACCTCAAGTTTGTCGACTTGCATGGCAAGTGGCAGCACCTGACGGTCTGCCGCGACCTGATCGACGAGGCCTCCTTCAGCGATGGCGTTGCCTTTGACGGCTCCTCGATTCGGGGCTGGAAGGCGATCAACGAATCGGACATGGCGATGGTGCCGGACCCCAACACCGCCTGGATCGATCCCTTTTACAGCCACAAAACCCTGAGCCTGATCTGCTCGATCCAGGAGCCTCGCAGCGGCAAGCCCTATGGCCGTTGCCCCCGGGCCTTGGCCCAGAAAGCCCTCAACTATCTCGGTTCCACCGGTATCGCCGACACCGCCTACTTCGGGCCGGAACCTGAATTCTTTGTCTTCGACGATGTCCGCTACAGCTCAGGCAGCGGCAGCAGCTACTACAGCGTCGATTCAGTTGAGGCCCCTTGGAATAGCGCCCGTCTTGAGGAGGGCGGCAACCTGGCCTACAAGATTCAGTTGAAGGAGGGCTACTTCCCGGTAGGCCCCAACGACACCCTTCAGGACATGCGCACGGAGATGTTGCTCACCATGGGCAGCCTGGGCGTGCCGATCGAAAAGCAGCACCACGAGGTGGCAACAGCCCAGCATGAGCTGGGAATCAAGTTTGCCGAGCTGATCAGCGCAGCCGACAACGTGATGATCTACAAATACGTAGTGCGCAACGTTGCCCGTAAGTACGGCAAGACGGCCACCTTCATGCCCAAACCCGTGTTCGCCGATAACGGCAGCGGCATGCACGTGCACCAGAGCCTCTGGAGAGGCGGCAATCCCCTGTTTTTTGGGGAAGGCACCTACGCCAACCTTTCCCAGACTGCCCGTTGGTACATCGGAGGGCTGCTGAAGCACGCCCCCAGTTTCCTGGCCTTCACAAATCCCACCACCAACAGCTACAAGCGGCTGGTGCCAGGCTTCGAAGCCCCGGTGAACCTGGTTTATTCCCAGGGCAATCGCTCCGCCGCGGTCCGCATTCCGCTCACCGGGCCGAGCCCCAAGGCCAAGCGCCTGGAATTCCGCTCCGGCGATGCCCTGTCCAACCCCTACCTCGGCTTCGCGGCAATGTTGATGGCAGGCATCGATGGCATCAAGAACCAAATCGACCCGGGCGATGGCACCGATGTTGATCTGTTCGAGCTCTCCCCAGAGGAATTGGCCCGCATCTCCACTGTGCCGGCCTCACTGAATGGTGCCCTTGAGGCCCTCGATGCAGACAAGGATTACCTGCTAGCTGGTGGCGTCTTCACCGAAGACTTCATCAACAATTGGATAACCCTTAAATACGAGGAAGTGCAGCAGCTACGCCAGCGGCCCCACCCCCACGAGTTCGTGATGTATTACGACGCCTGATTAGGCACCGGGGGGCAATAACGCAGGTGGGCGATAGCGCTTGCCTGCAGTTGCTTTTCACGGGCCTGGCGCCTTGCCCAGGCCTGGAGCTGATGCAGGGCGTCCCCGGCGGGGTTGGGATCGTGGTGCTGGGTTATCTGGGCCAGTTCGGCGCCATGGAGGCGGTTGTCGCGGGCGTGCAACAGGCTCCAGGTTTGAAATTCAGGATCGGCATGCTGGCTCTGCTTGCGGGTATCAGTCATGGCGTGCTCCCATCGCTCTGAATCCAGTCTGTAGGCGTTTTGGTAGCGGTTGCTACTAAATGGCCATAGCTTCACAGCTCTTCAGCAATCGCGGTGTCAGTTCAAATTCGCTGAAATGGATGCAAGCAATTGTTAAGCCATGCCCGATCAGCTCACAAAGTTGGCCTACCAAACCATGCAGCAGGGCAGGGCGCTGCTTGGGGTGACCCATAAGGAGGTGAGCACCAGGCTTATGGGGTTGCTTGCTCCAGATGGCACCCCCAAAACCGTGCCAATACCGCCGGAATTGCTGGGCAGCCTCAGGCAGGCCATGGATTCATTGCACGAACGCGATTGGCAGGAAGCAGAACAGGGCCTTTACCCGCCATCCCTGCTGTTCGATGCTCCCTGGCTTGATTGGGCGAGTCGGTATCCAATGGTGTGGCTCGATATGCCCAGCACCTGGAATCGCCGCCGGGAGCGCAACGTGCGCGATTTGCCCAGCAGTGTTGATCTAGATAATTACCCCGACTATTACCTTCAAAATTTTCATCACCAAACAGACGGCTACCTAAGCGACCACTCCGCGGCGCTCTACGACCTTCAGGTGGAAATTTTGTTTAATGGCACTGCCGACCCAATGCGGCGGCGGGTGCTGGCTCCCTTGCTGCGGGGTATCAAAGCTTTCGCCGATCGGCCAGCTGGCCAGGTGCGCGTGCTCGACCTTGCCACAGGCACCGGCCGCACCCTGCGCCAGATCAGGGCGGCTTTACCAAAAGCCCAGCTGGTGGGATTGGATCTTTCAAGTGCCTATTTGCGCCAGGCCAACAAATGGCTTAGCCAGCTGCCCGGTGAGCTTCCCCAGCTAACCCAAGGCAACGCTGAGGCACTGCCCTTCGCCGACGCAAGCTTTCAAGCGGTCACCTGCGTTTTTCTGTTCCACGAGCTGCCGGGCGAGGCACGTCAGAACGTGATCAATCAGGCCTACCGGGTGTTGGAGCCTGGAGGGGTTGTGGTCATTGCCGACTCCGTACAACTGGCTGATTCACCCCAATTCAGTGCCGTAATGGAAAACTTCCGGCGAGTTTTCCATGAGCCCTATTACCGCGATTACATCTCAGATGACATCGGAGCTCGGCTTGCCCAGCCCGGCTTTGAGGGCATCACAGCCCAAAGCCATTTCATGACTCGGGTCTGGACGGCCCGCAAACCTCGCTAGCGCTTCAGAATCCAGGCCAGGAGCAAACCGGCGGTGGCCCATCGCAGCCCGCGCCAAAACAGCACCTCCTGGCGATAGGGGGGGGCTAGCTGCTCGGGCAGGGGATCAAGCAATCTCTGGGTTAACACAAGGCGCTGGCGTTGCCGCCGCTGATTCACCCCGGAGCTTTTAGCTGTCAAAGACGCCTGGGTGAGCAACCCATCCAGCAGGTGGAGTAGGCGAATTGGTTGGCGCACCGAGTGGTGGCCCAATGGTCGCGTCGGCATGGCCAGCTCCCAACGAGGCGTTACAGGCTTCAGGATGGAACCTCGAGCCCCTATGCGTCCAGTGCAAACCCAGTTGTCCAAGCAAAAACGAAGCTGGCCAGAAGGCTCCTTAGAGGTGGCTGTCGCTTTGCAGCGGCATCTGGCAATAGGTGACCGGGATTGGCACGCCTTCAAGTCCCAACGCCCCCGCCGCGGCGCTGAGCAGCTTGCAGCAGCCCTGGTGCTGCTGCTTAGGGGCGATGATCCCGGGGCACCTCAAAGCTCGGACGCCCGCCGCCAGGCCATCGAGTTGGTTGAGCATGGGCTCGGCTGGCTCAAGGCTGAGCTGAGCGATCCTGGTTGCCCCAGCCACCGACCGGCGCCAGCAACGACGCTCGCTGCCGACTGACCGCCAGTTGCAACCGGTTGCCACGGTTACTCCAGCGCACGTCGTCGAAGCAGTGATGAATCAAAAACAGACCGCGGCCACCCGCAGCATCTAGCTGCTCAGGCAGGCTGGTGCTGCGAGCCGCTGGTGGCACCCCAGCCCCCTCGTCCTGCACCTGCCACACCAGCCAGTTGGGGGTTTCAATGCGGCGCACTCTCAAGCATTTGGCTGGGTCGCAACCGTTGCCATGGCGGACCGCATTGACCAGTGCTTCTTGCAGACCAAGCTGCACCTGACCCTGAAGCTGCAGGCAGCGAATGGGCTCAATCAACAGCTCCAACAGCGGTGCCAGCTGCAGCGTTGAAGGCGTGATGAAGTCCGACCAGCGCAGGGCCATCGGGCTGAGGTACGCAGGTGCCGTTTTGACCATACGCCGCTGCCTGCACCCTGGCTCAGGCCTTGATCCGCTGTTGCAGAGCTGGGTGGTTGAGCAGGGCATCCATCAGCCGCACGCCGCGCAGTTGATTGACCAGGGGCATGTGGCCCTCAGGGGCCTCAATGGACCACTGAAAGGAGCCGGGATAGCGCGTCCAGCGGCCTGCAGCTTTCCAAGCCAACTTGGGCCAGAGCAGCTCCCAGCGGCCATTGCAACTGCGTAGCAACTTGCCCTGCACCGAGAAGCCAAAACGACCGCGTGAAAAACAGACCCAGAGCCGATCGAGGCTGTCAAGGTCGGCGGAGGCTATCGGCGGCACCTCGCTGTAATACACGTAACCGCGGCGTACGGCTTCTGGGCCGGCCAGCTCCCGCAGCAAGCTGCTGGTGATTCGGTCAGCTTCCTCAAACTGCTGAGCCATCAGGGCCCGTTGCAGGGGTGCATAGTCCAGCCCAAGGGCCGACACCGTGGCAAGCCAGCCGTCGGGATAGCGGGCCAGAAACTCTTCGTGCAGTCGATCCTGTTCATCGAGCAGGAGCTGAATTAAGAAACCAGCTGCCCAGTCATCTCCGGTGGCATCAACGCCGGCCAGATGGTCTGGGATTAGGGGCCGCAAGCAGTGGCTCTGCTGCTGCAGGGTTGCCAGCAAGGCACGCCTTTGACGGGGATTGGCAGCCTGAAAGCGCTCAAGCAGGGCCCTAGGGCTGGTGCCGGTAGTGGCGGTGACCGGAGGTCCGGAAAGCATGGAAATGGAAGCCGAGCCTGAAGCAGTGCCAGCGTGGCCCACTATGTCAGCTGAGATCCTCAACAGTGATGTCGGGCCCCTGCCCTCCCCAAGATGTGGACGCATTCCTGGCCGCCAAGGGGCCGATCGTGGACGTACGCAGCCCTGGGGAGTTTGAACAGGGTCATGTGCCCGGAGCGGTCAACCTGCCTTTGTTTAGCAACGACGAGCGGGCCCAAGTTGGCACTACCTACAAGCAACAGGGACGGCAGCTTGCCGTGCAACTGGGCCTGGAATTGGTTGGTCTGAAGTTGCCATCCCTTGCCCAGGCTCTGTTGGAGCTTGCCGAAGCAGACCAGACCCTGCGCCTGCACTGCTGGCGAGGTGGCATGCGCTCAGGCAGCATGGCTTGGCTGGCGAGCACCCTGGAGCTGCCCGTTTTGCTGTTGGAAGGCGGCTACAAGGCCTACCGCCGCTGGGTCTTGGCATGTTTTGAGTCCGCCTGGCCCCTGCTGGTGCTGGGCGGTCGCACCGGCACGGGCAAAACCGACCTGTTGCATGCCCTTCGGCAAAGAGGGCAGGCAGTCGTTGATCTCGAGGGACTGGCCAATCACCGGGGCAGCAGTTTCGGTGGCTTGGGCCAACCACCCCAGCCGAGCACGGAGCATTACGAGAATCTACTGGCTGCCAGCCTTACGGCCAGCGCAGGTCAGGCACCGATCTGGCTTGAAGCCGAAAGCGCCCAGGTTGGTCGCTGCCGTATTCCTGCGGGCTTGTGGCGCCAAATGGGTGAGGCGCCGGCTGTTGAGATCCAACGTCCAATCGCGGAGCGGGTTGAGCAACTGGTTGCGGTATATGGCAATCAAGGGGAGGAGTCCTTGCGCCTCGCCACCGAACGCATCTCCCGGCGGCTTGGCCCCCAGCGCACGGCAACAGCTCTAGAGGCGATCGCCTCTCAAGACTGGGCGGCTGCCTGCCAGCAAATGCTCGACTACTACGACCGCTGCTACGACAAAGAGCTCAGCAGGCGCGAAAAACCCCTGTTGTCCAGCTTCGATTTGGGCGGACTAGACCCCGATACAGCTGCAGCAGAATTGCTGCAACCAGCTCCCTGGTGGGAGCAGGTCTGCGGGGAGTTAGTTAAGGCGGGCTCCTAGTATCGATTTTTGTCCCCGCTTGCCATGGGCGCCGCCATTCAGTTCTTCCGTGGGGTGGATGAGCCGGTCGTGCCCGACATCCGCCTCACCCGCTCGCGGGACGGCCGCACCGGCCAGGCCCTTTTCGTGTTTGAAGAGCCCGATGCCCTTGCACCCGAAAGCATGGGCGACATCACCGGCATGTTTCTGGTCGATGAGGAAGGCGAGCTGGTGACCCGTGAGGTGAAGGCCCGCTTCGTCAACGGCAAGGCCAGCGCCCTGGAGTGCACCTTTACCTGGAAGAGCACGGAGGATTTCGATCGCTTCATGCGTTTCGCCCAGCGCTACGCCGACAGCCACGAACTGGGCTTCTCGGGTAATAAAGATGATGATCAGCCCGACCAGGACGAGGTCTGATCCCTTGAAATTCGGCCAGTGGTTAGGCCTGTTGGCCCTGTTGGCATCCCTGGTGCTGCTTTGGAGCCTGCGTCAGAGCCTGATTTACCTGTTTGCCGCCGTAGTGCTGGCTATGGCCCTTTGCACCCTGGTGGGATCGATAAGGTCCCGGCTGGGGTGCTCTAGGCCGCTGGCTCTCCTGCTCAGCCTGGGCACGGTACTTCTGGTGTTAACCGTGGCAGCCACCGTGGTTATCCCCCCTTTCATTGAGCAATTCAGCCAGTTGCTCGGCAAGTTGCCGGCAGCAGCCGAAACCCTGCTGGATCTCTTGAGGGATGGTCTATCGCAGATCTCACAAATGATTTATGGCAGCAGGGATGGCGGCCTCGCCTGGCTGCGAGAGGGGCTGGTTGGTAGCGATCCTGGCGCAACTCCAGGCCTCTCTCCCCGCCTGGGCAGCAGCCTGGGCAGCGGCGCCCTTCGCCTGCTTGGGCTTGCAGGTGGCGTTGGCACCGGTCTGCTGCAGATCCTGTTTGTAGTTGCCGTTGCTCTGATGGTGGCTGTGCAGCCCACCGCCTACCTAGAGGTGGGTGTGTTGCTAGTGCCTTCGTTTTACCGGCGCCGCTTCCGTCAGGTCTTGGTGCAATGCGGTGATGCCCTAAGTGCCTGGATAGTGGGGGTGTTAATCAGTTCACTTTGCGTCGGCATCTTGGCAGCCATCGGCCTTAGTTTGCTCGGTGTGAAATTGGTGGCAGCAAACGCCCTGCTTGCAGGGCTGCTCAACGTCATTCCCAACATTGGACCAACCCTAAGCACGGTTTTTCCGATGTCCGTGGCACTTCTAGATGCTCCCTGGAAAGCAGCGGCGGTGCTTGCTCTTTATGTCGCTGTTCAAAATCTGGAGAGCTATCTAATTACACCTTCGGTGATGCATCACCAGCTAAAGCTGCTGCCTGGCATCACCCTGACGGCCCAGTTGCTGTTCACGGTTGTGTTTGGTCCACTGGGGTTGCTCCTGGCGCTGCCATTAGCTGTTTGCCTGCAAGTGATGGTGCGCGAACTGCTGATTCGCGACATTCTTGACCCATGGAAACGTCTACGCCTGGCAGGCTGACGCGATGAACGGCCGCACAGTGCTTGGAGCACTAGCCCTGATTGTCATCGGGCTGCTCACCTGGGAATTGCGATGGGTGCTGCTTGTGCTGTTCGGCGCCGTGGTGCTGGCTGTCGCCTTAGACGTACCTATCACCCTGCTGCGGCGCCTCCTGCCTCTTAACCGACCAGCTGCCCTAATAGTGGTGCTGGTTTCACTGGTGTTGCTAGGCGGGGCGCTGGGCCAGCTTTTGCTGCCTGAGCTGCTGGAGCAGGTCAAGCAATTGACCACCCTTTTGCCTGTCTTGGCTTTGCGGCTGAGCAGCCTGGCTCGCCAGGTGGATTGGCTGCCTGATCTAGAGCAGCAGTTGATGGCGCTTGGTACCTGGAAGCGGCTCCAGCCCCTAGGCGGTCAGCTGCTTGGCCTGGCCGGTGGCGCAGCAAACACCACAATCCAGATGCTTTTGATGGCGTTGCTGGCGATTCTTCTGGCCCTGGATCCTCGCAGTCATCAAAAGGTGATTGTTTCCCTTACTCCCAGCTTCTGGCGTCCCCAGATGCAACATCTGCTGGGTGAATCCCGCCAGGCGCTGGGTGGCTGGCTGGCGGGCATGACCCTGTCTGCCGTGAGCGTGTTTCTGCTCACTTGGGCCGGCCTAGCCCTGTTGGGCGTGCCGTTGGCCCTATTGAGCGCCCTGGTTTGCGGCCTGCTCACCTTCGTGCCCACGATTGGCCCCACCGCAGCCACCTTGTTGCCCCTGGCGGTGGGATTGCTGGTCTCACCAGCAAAAATGCTGCAGGTTCTAGTGCTGCGGCTCATTTTGCAGAATGCCGAAGCCTTTCTGCTTACGCCCGTGCTGCTACGGCGAACTGTTAATTTGCTGCCAACCGTTGCACTCACTGCCCAGCTATGCCTGGGAGCTCTGCTTGGGCTGCCAGGGGTGCTACTTGCCTTGCCCTTAGTTGTTGTGCTGCAAGTTATCTTCGAAGAGGTATTGGTAAAGGAAGTGATGGATCACTGGAATTGATCACAAGAATAACCAGCAGGAGTGACCACTAGAATAATTACTAATGCTTTTGGCGGTAGTGATGCAACAACGAAGGGAAAAACAACAGCACTGCTGTTGCCAGGAGATGATTGCGAATCGCTGCCGCCAGGGATGTCAAGGTGAAGTGGTCTGCCAACAGCTGCAGCTCGACTCGCAGATCCAGAAGCGCAAGCAAAGCGAGCAAGATGGGCACAATGGAGACCCCAAAGCCGCGCCGGCGCAGCCTTGCATCATGGGCAGGAGTCTGATTAGCGACGGGACAATACCGGTAACAGGGTGGGCGCCACGCCGATACTTGAATAAGCTCCTACCAAAATACCAAAACCCAAGGCAATGGAGAACCAAAACAAAGTGCTGCCACCAAAGAAAATGAGAGCAATCAATGGCAGAAGGGTTGTAAGGGATGTGTAAACCGAGCGGGTCAGAGTACTTACAACCGCCTCATCCGCCTGATCCGCGAGGGGTAAGTCTTTGAGCTGGGCACGCTTCTCACGTATTCTGTCAAAAATGACCACAGTGTCATTCACTGAATAGCCGGCAATAGTAAGTAGTGCCACAGCAAAAAGGCTATTAACTTCAACCCCTGCGAGCACGCCAAGCCAAGCAAACAAGCCACAGGTGATCAAAATATCATGGCCAAGGCAAACAAGTGCCAACAATGCATAAACTCGGTCGTAGCGGAATGAAATGTATATGGATATACCTACAAAACTCACTAACAACGAAACCAAGCTGGCCCGCAGCAGCTGGGAGCCAAGTGTGGGGCCAATCGTGTCTACGGACAGACCACCCGAGACCGTATCGCCGATTTGGCCCTTAAGGGACTTGAGCACCGTTTCTGACTGGGCTGGGCTCAGACTGGGCAGGCGCAAGACGAGCGAGCGCCCACCATCAAGAAGCTGGACTGTGGCTCCATTTAGTGGTGGAGCAGGATCTGAGCCATCCGCTGGCAGCTTCAAGGCCACCAGGCTTGCTTGAACCGAATCAGCAGCCAATGGGGTACAGGCAGGGTCGCAGCTGCGCTCAATCTGAATCTGTGTACCGCCAGTGAAATCAAGGCCTGGGCGCAGTGGAGCTCGGATTGAGGGCGACAACCAGCTGACAGCCATTCCCAACAAACTCAAAAGCAACGCCACTGTGGACAGGAGCCATAGCTGGCGGCGATGGCGATTAACGCGGAAAGAAAACATTGTCCGGTGACTAGTTGGTGCCAGGGACATCTCAGGTAACCCCCTCTGAACGTTGAACAAGCGGGATGAAATAGTTGATACGTCGTAAGCCTGGATAGCTCATCAGTACCCTCAAAAGTGTGCGGGTGCAAGTGAGGGAGCTAAACAAACTAAGCAAAACACCAATTCCAAGCGTTACCGCAAATCCCTTGACAAGTCCGGTTCCCAAGGCGAATAAAGCGATGCAGCTTATTAGCGTAGTAACCTGACCATCAACAATAGATGAAAAAGCGAGAGCGAAGCCAGTATCGATTGAGCGAATTAAGGTATTGCCAGATCGCAGCTCCTCCTTGATCCGCTCAAAAATAAGCACGTTTGCATCTACTGCCATTCCTAGCGACAAGATGAATCCAGCAATACCTGGCAGACTTAGTGTGACAGGGATAAGGGCATAAACGGCCAAGTTGAACAGGCCATACAGAGATAGGGCAACTACAGCAACCAGCCCAGCCAATCGATAAACGATCACCATGAAAACAGCTACTAGCAGTAGGCCTGTAAGTGCTGCCACAAGGCTGGTACGAATGTTTTCAGCTCCTAATGAGGGCCCAACTGTGCGCACTTCGAGGATTTTCACTGGCAGGGGCAAGGAGCCCCCTCGGAGCTGAACCTCCAAATCCCTAGCCTGCTCGGCGGTGAAATTACCCGTGATACTTGCTGAGCCTCCAGTAATGCCCGCTGCCTTGAACTCAGGGCCAACGCTGGCCTCACTTATGGAGCGACCATCCAGAACAATGCCAAGCAAGCGGCCAGTGCCGGCGATCGACTGGGTGAGACTGGCAAACTTATCGCCTCCATCCTTAGTGAAACCGAGAGTCACGTCCCAGCCGGTGCCTGTTTGCTGCTGCTGGCGTCCTGCGGTGACAAGATCCTTACCGCTGAGGCCAGCTGGTTGGAATTGGGCAACGATGTCAACGTTGATACGCCGCAGGTCTGCCTCTAGCTGATCACGATCAGCTTGTTTGGCGTCAGGCGAAGTTGGTGAATTAGGCTGGGGGTCAACAGCTTCGTTCACAGGGCCGTTTAGGCGGATTAAAAGTGCCGTTGCTTGGCGTTTTAGGCTTAGCAACTCCTGCATCCGCTGCTCGGTACCTGGTTTTTGGGCCCGAAATTCAAGTAGTGCTGTAGTGCCAAGAACCTTAGCTGCGCGGGAGGGATCTTGCTCCCCAGGCAGTTGCAGCACTAACTGATCGTCACCAACAGTTTGCAAGGTCGACTCAGCCACACCCAAACCATTAATGCGGCGGTCAAGCACCTCCTTGACCGCATCTAGCTGCTCCTTCTGGACAATTTTGATGGCACCAGCTGGCAGTACCTGGAGAGTTAGCTGGCTGCCACCGCGCAGATCAAGTCCCAGGCGCTGGCCTAGGGGCGTCTCCGGTGTGTTCCAGCTAAACAGCAAGGCCCCGGCTGCAATTGCCAAGGCAAGGATCAGAGCAAACCACCCCTGTTGACGAGCCATATCTAGATCTTTCCGGCGACTAGCTGCTGGGCAGCATCAACAATCTGATGGGGCTGAATGATGGTCAGGTTTTCCAGGGCACCGTTGTAGGGAGTGGGGATGTCCTGGGAAGACAACCGAATCGGCCGGACATCAAGCTCATCAAAACAATGTTCCGTAATCAAGGCTAATAATTCAGCCCCAATGCCACCTGTCTTCATACATTCCTCCACCACAATCACCTTGTGGGTTTTGCGGATCGAGGCGGATATGGTCTCCATATCAAAGGGCTTAAGACTGATTAGATCGATCAGCTCCACGCTCACCCCAGCCTTCTCCAAATGCTCGACAGCCTTGAGACAGTGATGGCGCATGCGTGAGTAGGTAAGAATCGTGATATCCGATCCAGCCTTTACAACCTCGGCCTGGTCAAGGGCACAGATGTAATCACCCTCTGGAATATCTTCCGATAGGTTGTACAGCAGCACGTGTTCAAAAAAGAGCACGGGGTTGTTGTCGCGGATTGCGGCCTTCATCAGGCCTTTGGCATTGGTGGGAGTGCTCACCGCCACAATTTTGATGCCGGGTACGGCATGGAAATAGGCCTCTAGGCGCTGGCTGTGCTCAGCCCCTAACTGGCGACCAACACCGCCAGGACCCCGCACGACAGTGGGAATGGTGTAATTACCGCCGCTGGTGTAACGCAGCATCCCCATGTTGTTGGAGATTTGGTTGAAGGCCAGCAGCAGGAAGCCCATATTCATGCCCTCCACGATTGGGCGCAGCCCCGTCATTGCGGCGCCAACCGCCATGCCAGCAAATGCATTTTCGGCGATCGGGGTGTCCAGCACCCGCAGCTCACCATATTTTTCATAGAGATCTTTGGTGACCTTGTAGGAGCCGCCGTATTGGCCGACGTCCTCACCCATCACGCACACATAAGGATCTCTAGCCATCTCCTCGTCGATGGCTTCCCGGAGGGCATTGAAAAGCAGCGTCTCTGCCACGTCTGGGCTTGCACCATTTAGCTGCCAACCTATCTCAGCCGCCGGCGGCGAAGGTTGATAGCAGCAACACCGAAAGCAGCATGCCGGGGAGCAGCAGCGTTACTAGCAGGCCCAGATCGTGGGGAGTCATGGGGAGAAGTTAGGGCTTTTCGCCCGCCTCGGCAGGGGCCGATCCGGAACCGGACACCAAGCTGCGCACAAACACCAGCGCCAGACCAATGCCAATGAAGGCAAAGCTGAAGGTGGCAAGAAACGACATGCCAACAATCAGTGTTTTGAGGGCCGTGGCGATGCTCTGGGCAATCGCCGAGCCGTAGCTGGGTGGATGCAGGGCGTAGTACGCCACCAATTTCTGGCTCAGACCCAAGGCCAGCCAGGCCAGCAGACCAGCGGTGAGCGAGCCCGAGAGGAAACTCAGCGGCCCCTTACGGGGCGCTGGATCACTGGGCTTGATGGGGGATTCGGATTTGGTCACTGAATCAGGCTGACACCCCGATCGCTGAAGCCACAACACCAAGACTCAAAGCCGTCCCGCTCAAACCGTTCGGCTAGGTCTGCATGGGCGCTGCGAGCTTGGTCCAGGCTGGGGAACAGGGCGAACAGAGTGGGTCCAGAACCGCTCATGGCGACCGCCAGGGGTTGCTCGCTCTGGCGCAGTAATGCCAGGCCCTGGCGCACGGTTTCGACCTCTGGTTCCACTACGGCCTGCAGGTCGTTGCGCAGTGGTGGCCAGCTCCCATTTCCCGCGATGGCCCCTAGCAAGGGCGCTTGGCGTAGGGCCTGACGGCGCTGCTCAAAGTCGGCTTCAGCCTCGAGATAGAAATCGCCGCGTAGCTCCTTGCAGCGTCCATAGGCCCAAGGCGTGCTGACACTCACCTCCGGGTGCTTGATCAGCAGTAGCGCCGGAGGCTCGCTTGAATTGAAGGGCAAGGCTTCCAACTGCTCACCGCGGCCAAAGCAGAGCTGGGTGCCACCATCAAGGCAA
>JBIKWZ010000026.1:0-34572 GCA_044356035.1 Cyanobium sp.
GCGAACGGCCTGAAACCTGCTTTGGCGATACAAGGTTTAAGCGCAAATATGCGACGTTGTGTCAACCAATACCTTCCCAGGGCCCATAGCCCGGCAGCGTGGTGCGATCCAAGGGAGAGGGGAGCATGGATGCCGCAGTGAATCGCCGCCTAACCGTTGCTGTCAGCTGGGCTTTGGCCCGCCGGGCCACCCTCGACGCCCTCGAACATTTCGAAGAAAGCTTTGCGGTCACGGAGGAATTCCGAGAATGGCTGCTCTGCCTGGAAGAGCACCCGGAACTCCTTGCCGCAAGCGTGTTGATGGTGCCAAACGACCTTGGCCAGGGAATCCGGCCCGCCAGCGACGGCATCCTGGAAATCTGAGCCGATTTGAGATGCAAATCTGGCGCAAATTGCGCTCAAATCAAAAGCAAATCTAAAGACGTTTTGCGTCCGACTCCCCCGGGCGCTCCAGCGGGCTGCCGCGCCGATCTCCTAGGCTCAACTCATAGTCGATCCGCTTAAGCAATGACGGTTTCGGGGCTTTCAGTTGAAAACCTGGTGATCGTGGGTTCAGGGCCTGCTGGCTACACCGCCGCCATTTACGCCGCCCGGGCCAATCTCAGCCCCGTGCTGATCACGGGCTTCCAGGACGGTGGCATCCCTGGCGGTCAGCTGATGACCACCACCCACGTTGAGAACTTCCCCGGCTTTCCCGACGGGATCATGGGGCCGGAGCTGATGGACAAAATGAAGGCCCAGGCCGTGCGCTGGGGCACCCGCCTGATCGAGGCCGATGCCACGGCGATCGACCTCTCCCAGCGCCCCTACCGCATCACTGCCGAAGGCCAAACCATCGAAACCCAGGCCGTGATCCTGGCCACCGGCGCCAGTGCCAACCGGCTAGGCCTGCCTAGTGAGGAGCGCTTCTGGAGCCAGGGCATCAGCGCCTGTGCGATCTGCGACGGCGCCACGCCCCAGTTCCGCCAAGCCGAATTGGCCGTGGTGGGTGGGGGCGATTCCGCCTGCGAGGAGGCTGTTTATCTGACCAAATACGGCAGCCAGGTGCACCTGATCGTGCGCGGCGACAAGCTGCGGGCCAGTGGCGCCATGGCCGATCGGGTGCTCGCCAACCCCGCCATCACCGTGCATTGGAACCGCCAAGTGACCGATGCCAGCGGTGGCGACTGGCTCGAGGCAATCACCCTAAGGGATCCCAGCAGCGGCGCTAGCGAGGAGCTGCCGGTGAAGGGCCTCTTCTACGCCATTGGCCACACCCCCAACACCCGCCTAGTGCGGGGCCAATTGGAGGTTGATAGCCACGGGTACCTGGCCACCCAGGCTGGCCGCCCCGAAACCAGCGCTGCCGGGGTCTACGCCGCTGGCGACGTGGCCGATGCGGAATGGCGTCAGGGCATCACCGCCGCTGGCAGTGGTTGCCAGGCAGCCCTGGCCGCTGAGCGCTGGCTCACCCATCACGACCTAGCAGTCACGGTGAGCCATGAACCAATAGAACCAGCCGCCGTCGGCGAACCGGTGCGTACTGCCACCAGCGACGCGGACAACTACGACGCCGAAGCCCTTTGGCAGAAGGGAGGGTTTGCCCTGCGCAAGCTCTATCACGACAGCAACAAGCCCCTGCTGGTTGTCTACACCTCACCGACCTGCGGTCCCTGCCACGTGCTTAAGCCCCAGCTCAAGCGCGTGCTCGATGAGCTGGGCGGAGCTGCCCAAGGCGTGGAGATCGACATCGAGGCCGAGCAAGAAATTGCCAGCCAAGCAGGTGTCACCGGCACCCCAACGGTGCAGCTGTTCCTCAACAAGGAGCTGAAGCAGTCCTTTAAGGGCGTCAAGCAGCGCAGCGAATTCAAAGCCGCGATTGAAGCCCTACTGGGCATTGCGGTTTGAAAGCCCACCTGATAAGTGCGCCTTAACGTCGCCGTCGCACCGATGGGTGCGCTTAACGTCTCCGCGGCCCACCAGGGCGGTTGCCGCCGGGACGGGGACCAGCAGCCGCATTGCGCTCCCGGTAGGTGATGCGGCCGCGGGTGAGGTCGTAGGGGCTGATCTCAACAAGCACCTTGTCGCCCGCCAGCAGCTTGATCCTGAATTTGGTCAGCTTGCCTGCCGCCCGGCAGAGACATTGGTGACCAGCCGGCTGCTCCAGGGTCACCAGGTAAAACCCGTTTCCCTGTTCTTTTTCAATCACACCGGAGGTCTCAATCATGCGGGGGCGCTGTCTGGAGGTTCAATCGTTCCAAATAGCTTAATTGCCGCCCGACAGGCGATAGGGTCTGGCTCACCTGTGCCGTTTTGGCTTCGCCATGGTTTTGCCGCCGCTTTCGTTGGATCTGGGGCTGCTGCTGATCTCCATCGGTGTGGTGAACCTCTGGAAAGCCCGTCAAGCCAGCTGAACTCAGGCCGCTGACCACCCTTCTTTTCCATAAGCCCTACGGGGTTTTAAGCCAGTTCACGCCAGAGGCAGGCTGCGACTGGGGTTGCTTAGCGGAGTTCATCCCGATTCCGCAGGTTTATGCCGCCGGCAGGCTCGATGCCGATAGCGAGGGATTGCTGCTGCTCACCAGCAATGGCCGCCTGCAGCAGCGCCTCACCGACCCCCGCTTTGGCCACTGGCGCCGCTACTTGGTGCAGGTTGAAGGAGAGGCAGCTGCCCACCCGGAGGCCTTGGAGCTGCTGCGCAGCGGCCTCTTAATTCAGGGGCAGCGCACTCTGCCGGCTCGAGCCCAGCCGATCAGCGATCCAGGCCTGCCAGAGCGCACCCCGCCGATCCGTCAGCGGGCCGCCATTCCCACCAGCTGGCTGCAACTGGAGCTGCAGGAGGGCCGCAACCGTCAGGTGCGTCGCATGACGGCCGCCGTAAACCTGCCCACCCTGAGGCTGCTGCGGGTCGCCATCGACCTGATGGACGGAGCCGCCCCGCTCGAGCTCAATGGCCTGGCAGCGGGGCAATGGCGCGAGGTGGACGGAGCCGAAAGCCAGCGCCTCGAGCAGCTGCTTAAGCCGTCGCGGGCAATAGGAAGAATCTCGCCTGGTCGGGGCGGCCGGGCCGGCGGCGGGAAATCAGGGCGGGGCGCTGGGGGCGGATAGGGCGGCTTAGCCGAGCACGTCCTTGTGCTCCCGCACGCTCTGCAACTGGCCGTAGTAGAAGCCCGGCAGGAAGCACCCTTCAAGCACAGTGATAGCAATGCAATTAGGGAGACTCTGGAAAACTCAGGCTGATTGCTCGAGAATAGGGGCATAAACCAAGGCCAGTACTGAGCTGATGGGCGGCAAGCAGCTTGGCTTATACGATTACGAGCAGACCACCACCAAAAAGTGCGCCAAGAAGGAGAAATTTATGGCCGAGATGGATCAGGTTGTGCCCTGGGCAGCCGGTAATTGATCTGATCGAGCCTGTTTATCCAAAAGCAAGCAGCAAAGGTGGCCGTCCGCCGTATCCCTTGGCCACCATGCTGAGGATTCACCTGATGCAGCAGTGGTACAGCCTCAGTGATCCAGCTATGGAAGATGCGCTGATCGAGGTTGCGACCATGCGCCGTTTTGCCGGAATCGATCTGATCAGTGATCGGATCCCTGATGAGACAACGATCCTGGCCTTCCGAAATTTACTTGAGAAGCAAGACCTCGGCCAGCAAATTTTTGAGACTGTCAAGGCCCACCTCAAGCAGAGGGGAATGGCCATGAAGCAAGGCAAGCTCATCGATGCCACCTTGATCTCAGCTCCCAGCTACACCAAAAACAAAACTGGTGAGCGGGACCCAGAGATGCATCAGACCAAGAAGGGCAATCAGTGGTATTTCGGGATGTAGCCGAAAGTCCACGCAGCGGTAAGTCCATGTCGGTGTAGACAAGGACTCCGGGCCGATCCACTCAGTAGAGTCCACCTCCGCCAACGTGCATGACATCTCCAGATCAGCCCAGTTACTGCATGGAGACGAAGAGGTGGTCTACGGCGATGCGGGCTATCAAGGAATTGAGAAGCGGGCTGAGATTGCAGACAAGAGCATCACTTATCGGGTTGCCATGAGGCCAGATAAACGAAGAGCATTGCCCAACATCCCGGATGGACAGTTACTGGGTCTGGTTGAAACGGCAAAGGCTCACGTCAGGGCCAAGGTTGAACATCCGTTTCATGCTATCAAGGAGGAGTTTGGGTTTAAAAAACTCGGCTCCGTGGTATGGCCAAGAACCACTGCAAGGCCAACATGCTTGCAGCACTCACGAATCTATATATCCCTCACCGCTACCTACTGGCGACAGGATGAACGCACAATTGGGGTAACTGCTGGGCGCAAATTGAGCCGAAAACAATTCACAATTGCCCCTAAATCAGTTAAATAAGATGATTTTTGGGTCGAAGCAGCCCAAAATCACTCGTACTTAAGTTCGGGGGGCACTGCCCAGTCAACGCGTCAGATCATCGTTGCCCAGATGTCCCCTGAAACAATGTATATCATTGTCCATGAAAATAATTTGGGCGCCTAAGTTGCTCGTGATCCCTCTCTCATAAATAATGGAAGCTTTGTACTGACTGGCTTTAAAAGGATTTATTCCCTGATAAATATTTGGAGGCGAGTGATTGGGATTCCCTTAAGAGAGGTTGAAAATAATGCAACCTACCCAGACTTGGCATTTACCGATAGGGATTTATAATCTCGAGACTACCCTGGCTTGTATATGACCAGTTATTTTCAGAAATCACTCCCAATCTGTGCGCCTGACCTGATGAATCCAGGGGACGGCTAATCAGCCTTGAGTGGATTTAATGGTGGGCAGCTTCTCCCAACTTGCTTCAGGGCAAAACAAGCTATAGGCAGCATATGATGTAGGATCAAGATAGATATCCCTCCAGCCAACCTGATCTACATTCCGATTAAAAGTGAGGTTATCGCAATCTACTTGATATTCAAAGACCCACCGACCTTTTGAAAGAAGCAGCTGCTTTTGCCATGCTGACCTTGCGAAGGTATCACTATCCTTTATGTATGCAAAATACGGCGGCATTGCTGTCGTACCAATAAATTGAATGAACCTGCGCCCACCTGAAGTTGTTCTGGTTACGGTGCCCTCTTGATAGGTGAATGGTGGCGGAACTTCGAGTGGGGTGAAGGTGACCTCTTGCTCTTGCGCTGCTTTTTGCATGTTGCCACTTGGTTTAGCCATGGACGCTACTTGTAGATCAAGTGCGCACAGGATTGCCATTAGGCCACTGGCGGCAGAAATCGAGCTCAGAATTTGACGCATGGCTAGACGTATTTTCCATTAACATATTGGACGCAAACTGCTCGACCCTGCCGAATTAGCGGCCAAATAGACGCCGGTGGCGCAAGGGGCGGGGGTGTTGAGCTGCTCCGTCTAGCACTCGAATCAACCAGCATCACCCTGCCAGCCCTGACCGCCAGGCCCGGTTCGCCCTGTTCTTCTCCGACTGTGATGGCTCTGGCATCGAGATGGTGCAAGCGCTAGACGCTGCCCATACGCAGGACATCACCCAAGCGCAGCATCCGACGGGAAGGCTGTCTGCAGTCCCGGCTAAGCTGGTCGACAGTCAGGATCGTCACAAGCTGTTGTCTGCCTGGCTCAGTGGGCAGGGCTGAGCGGGGCAGCGCGAACACTTATTCACTCAGCAGATGCAGCCGCGTTTATAGACATGGACGCCCCTGATGGTTGACCAAGAGAGCAGATCCACGGTAGCTGTCAGAAAAGATGACGTTTATGCAGCCATATCAAACGTAGCTGGTCTTGGGTCGATTTCCGGTTGTGGAGGATTGATCCAAACCACTTCAAGTTGACGCCAGCAGCGCGTCGATCGTGACCAGCGACGTGGATTCAGCTGGCGTGCCTGTTCATAGACGTGGGCACGATGCCGGCAGAGGTCAACGGCCTGGCCACTTTGGCGCTGGTGGGGCGTCACGAATTTGATGCCGCTGTGGAGGTGTCGGTGGTTGTACCAATCCACAAATGACGCCACCCACAGGCATGCCTCTTCCACACTGGCGAATGGCCGCCTTGGGTAATCGGGCCGGTATTTAGCTGTGCGGAACAGCGCTTCAGAGCAGGGGTTGTCGTTGCTAACCCTTGGTCTGGAGAAGGACCGCAGCACACCCAGCTCTTCCAGCCGGCTTTCCAGCGTGGCAGCACGCATTGCGTTGCCGTTATCGGGCTGAAATCTCTTAAAAGGTACTGCTTGTATGCCTGGGAGGGAACGAAGGACCGAGCCTCGGCAAATTGTTGAGGCGATTGAGCAACGATGAAGCTCACTGAACGCCCCATCCCCCTAGGGAAACCTCAACACCTTTCGTCGGCCCATCACCCACGATCCGATCGCTAAGCCAGGCTCAAACAGGTAACAACTCAACTTGATTCGGAGCCAGGCCAATCGCTGAAACCTCAGCCCACCACTTCTTTTAGCTCGCGTACGGCCTGAAGCTGGCCGTAGTAGTAGTTGGCACGAGCCCGCCGGTCAGCATCATCGAGGCCATCGAAGGCATCGAAGCCCAGGGTTTGCCATAGCTCGTGGCCGCAGGCCCGATTGAGCTCTTCGGTGGCCTCAGCCTCAAGGTTGGCCAAGCGACGCTGCAAATTTTTGATCTGGGCAACCGACACTCACACTCCCAAGCAACCGAATAATAGTACAGGCGAACTGGCGGCCGCGGTCTCCGGGGCCAGGGCTTAGAAGGGCAGCTTCTTCTTGGCTTCCTTATCGAGATCAGTCTCCATCTCGCGCAGGCGGCGCAGGATCGTGTCGTAGTACTCCTTGAGGTAGGCCTCCAGGCCGGTGGTTTCAGCCGGATCTAGCCCGAAGGCCTCGTAGCTGGCCTCCATTGGTGCATCGAGAGCTGAGCCCCCACCGGTGACCGCTTCAAAAGCCAGCCGCTCGGCCACGTTGAGGCTGGCCTCAAAGAAACCGGTCACAGAGCGCATCAACCCAAGCAAGGCAGGCGGCACCCGAAAAGTGCGGGCTTCTTTACCCGTGAACCGCTCACAGAGCTGGGTGATTTCGCTGGTGGTCCAGGCCCGGGGGCCCACCACTGGAAAAGCCTGGCGAATGGTTTGATCTCGCTCCAGAGCCGCTACGGCAAAGCGGGCCATGTCCTGGGTGTTCATGTAGGCGATTGGGGTGGGCGAGCCACTCACCCAAACCGTCTGGCTTTCCAGCACGGGAATCGCAAACTGACTGATAACCCCCTGCATGAAGGCAACGCCGCGCAGGATTGTGTAATCAAAATCCGAAGCCATCAACCAGTCTTCGGCGCAGGCCTTGATATCCATCAAGGGCACTTCGCGGTGCTGGTGCGCATCTAGCAGGGACACAAACACCAAACGCTTCAGCGAAGCGGCCTGGCAGGCGGCGAATAAATTCTGGTTGCCTTTCCAGTCGATGTCGTAGGCGCTGGCGGAATCCGTGGCGCGGGCGGTAGCCGCATCTATTACTGCGTCCTGACCTTCCAGGGCATAGGCGAGGCTTTCCGGCTCGAGCAGGTCACCGCGGGTGAGCTCGCAGCCCCATTCCTGCAAGAAAGCGGCCTTACGGGGGGAGCGCACCATGCAGCGCACCTGATGGCCTGCATCGAGGGCACGGCGGGCAACTTGCCGGCCCAGGGTGCCCGTTCCGCCAACCACCAAAACCTGCATTAGCAACCTTCAAGCGGGCCCGAGCCTAGGTGTCCGACGGGTCGAGCCGGGAGCAGGTGGGATCTAACTGGCCTTTGGGGCTCAGTCGTTGTCGGCCAGCTTCAACAGCAGGGCACCGCCGGCAAGACCAACGGGGATCAGTATCCAAAACAAAGCTGCGGTACCGAAAATTTCAGCAGCCATGGCGAAGTGAGTGGAGGTCCATCCTATTTAGCAGTGCCAGTGGCAATTCCAGCCAACTGAGCGGCGGTCTGAAGGATCTCTCCCCAGGTTGCATCGCTGCGCAGCTGACCCGGCATCACCCCGCTGACCTGGGCCGACCAGCCCCCCGCCCGCAGGGCCGCCACCAAGCTGAGCAACGGTGGTGCCCCTCCCTTAAGGCGGCGCGCGATTTCCGCCATTGGCCAGCAGCGGGCCGGTAGTCCCCCATCAGCAAGCAGACGGGCAAGCAGGCGAGCCCCCTCCGCACTGAGGATTGCCCCTGGATCAACCTCGGCGAACATCTGCATTTCTGCCAGCAGCTCAGGCGCCTGCAACGGGCCGATCCAGAGAGGACCGCTGATCGCCAGCGGCGCAATCTCGCCGGCAGGGCAACAGCAGGGCTGCCACTGACGCAAGCGAATCAATGGCTGCACCTGCTGATCGCCGCAGCCATGGCAGTGGGCCAGCATGCCTAAGTGCTGCTCCTCCCCTGACTCGCTGCGGCGGCGCAGGCGCACCGCGCTGCGAAAGGTGCGCCCTTCACTGAAGCTAAATAGGGGCTCGATGCCCCGGCCCAAGGCCCAGGCCGCTCGAGCCACGCTGCCAAGTTGCAGGCGCAGGGCCAGCTCCCAGCTGGCGGGATGGGCCCGGGCCGCCGCCCCCAGCAGCCGAATCGCAGCCGGGCGGTCGTGGCCGGTGGGGGAGCGGCCATCGGTGCTGGCTAGGTAAAGCACTCCGCCGAAGGACACCGCCTCCAGAGCTAGGGGCAGCAGGGCCGTGGGGCAGCCAAACCCATCCAGGTCTAGGAGCTCAAAACGCTCCTGGCGCTGCAGGCAATCCGCCAGCAGATGCTGGGCAGTAAGGGCGCTGCAACGCAAAGCCGCCAGAGATGCCAGGTTTTCACGCAGCAAAGGCAGCCGATCCGGATCAGCGTCGTTAGCCCACACCGCCTCGGCTCCAGCCTCAAGGCCATAGCGCAAGGCCCTGATGCCGCAGCCGGCCATGGCATCGAGCACCCGCAAGGGGCCGCGGGCCGCCAGCGTGCGGGCAAGCAGCACCCCCAGATCCCGCGAAGGACGCGACTCCGGCCTAAAAAAACCGGCGCCGGGCAACAGGCGAGCCCGTCCTTCGCAATAGTGAGCGTCGGTGAGCTGGCTCAGGAGATCAACCGTGGCTGCAACAGTCCAGCCTGCACCTCCACCCGCGGCGGACGGCAGCTCAGGGGCGGATTGGGGCATACACGCCGATTGGATCTGGAGAGGTGAGCGCTGCCACTGGCGGGTGCTGGGGGAAGAAAATGCCCCGGCCCTGCTGCTTGTTCATGGCTTCGCCGCCGGCAGCGGCCACTGGCGCCGCAACGCTGCGGTGCTGGCTGCAGCCGGCTGGCGGGTTTATGGCATTGATTTAATCGGCTTCGGCGCCTCAAGCCAGCCGTCCCTGCGACTGGACAACCGCCTCTGGGCCAGGCAGCTGCAGGCCTTTCTCGAGCAGGTGGTGCAGGGGCCAGCCGTGCTGGTGGGCCATTCCCTCGGCGGCCTGGTGGCCCTCAGCTGCGCCGTGTTTTTTCCCCGGCTGGTGCGAGCCGTCGTGGCAGCCCCCCTACCCGACCCAACCTTGCTGCTGGCGGACAGCAGCAGCCCACCCCGCCGGCGGCCCTGGCAACGCCGGCTGCAGCGCTGGCTCGTGACCCTGCTCTGCCGCCTGCTACCACTGGAGCTACTGGTGCCCCTGATCGCCCACTCGCCCCTGCTGGATTTAGGCATTCAGTCGGCCTACAGCGAAGCCGTGATCGGCGACAGGGACCTGCACCGGCTGATTGCCAGGCCAGCCCGGCGGCCTGGAGCGGTGCGGGCCCTGCGGGCGATGAGCATCGCCATGGCCCTGCGTCCCCACGGAGCTACCGCTCCAGCCCTGCTGCGCAGGCTGGGTCGTCCCCTGCTGTTGATCTGGGGGCAGCGCGACCGACTGGTGCCCGTTCAGGTGGCCCAGCAGGTGCGGCGACTGCGGCCCGAGCTACCCCTAACGGTGCTGCCTGGCAGTGGCCACTGCCCCCATGACGAACATGCCGACGCCTTTAACGCCGCCCTACTTCAATGGCTTGGTCAATTGCCAGCCGCCGAGACCCTTTCTGGGCCTGGGCGGTAACTTGGCATGTAGCCACCGCCGCGGGTCCCTCAGGAGATGAAACACACCCTTTCGGTGTTGGTGGAAGACGAATCCGGTGCCCTCAGCCGCATCTCCGGCCTATTCGCCCGCCGCGGCTTCAACATTGAAAGCCTGGCGGTGGGTCCCGCTGAAAAGGCTGGCATTTCCAGGCTCACCATGGTGGTCGCAGGCGACGATCACACCCTCGAGCAGATGACAAAGCAGCTCGACAAGCTGGTCAACGTGCTGGGGGTGATTGATCTATCCCACATACCTGCGGTGGAGCGGGAACTGATGCTGCTGAAGGTGTCCGCTCCCGCCGAAACCCGCAGCGCCATCTTGGATCTGGTGCAGGTGTTCCGCGCCAATGTGGTCGACGTGGCCGATGACGCCCTGACCCTTGAGGTGGTGGGCGATCCGGGCAAGCTCGTCGCCCTCGAACAAGTGATGGAGGGCTACGGCATCCTTGAAATCGCCCGCACCGGCAAGGTGGCCTTGGAGCGGGCTTCGGGCGTCAACACGGCTTTCCTGAAGGTCACCGCATCCAGCAAGCGGGTACCCGCTTAGGGCTTGCCCTGCACCAAAGTTCCGCCCGACACCAGCGTGGCCTTAACGATCTTGTCGCCCTGGCGGATCTGGTCGACCACCTCCATGCCCTTACTCACCCTGCCGAAGACGGCGTAGCGGCCATCCAGTTCTGGCAGGGCCTGCAGGGCTACGTAGAACTGGGCGCTGGCGGAGTTGGGATCGGCGGAACGGGCCATGGCAACAGCTCCGCGTTGATGGGCCAAAGCAAGTTGGCGGGTAGCTCCTGGGGCAGTCAAAGGCTCGCCGTAGCGAGGCTCTGCTTCGTCGCTGCGCTTGATCTCCAGGGGAATCAGACGAGGTATCCCCGTGGCTGGATCCACAAAACTGCCCAGGCCGTGCTGGCTGGCTGGCACCTTTGGATCAGCGCTGGTGGGGTCGCCGCCCTGCACCACAAAAGGCACCGGCTCGCGCACAACTCGATGAAATGCGGTGCCGTTGTAGACGCCACGCTTGACGAGATCAACGAAATTGCCCGCCGTCAGTGGCGCAGCAGCACCATCTAGCTGCAGCTGCACCTCACCCTTGCTGGTCTGCAGGGCGACGGTGGCCGTTCCGCTGAGGCAGGGGGTGCTGGCGGTGCTGCAACCCACAGGGCTGCTGCCACCATCAGCCGCGCAGGCGACCAGGGATAGGGGCGCTAGCAGCAACAAACCGCCCAGGAGCAAGCGACTCCACCAGTTGCCCTTACTCAAATTGCCAATACTCAAATTGGTAGTCATCAAACCCCCTCCAGGGGCACGCCCAAAAAGCGGGCAAGCTGGGCGCCAGACAATTCCAGATCGGCCAGGGGCATGGGCTCGCCAACCCTGGTCAAGGGCATATCCCGCCTGCCCTGCACCTTGAGGGCTAGGCGACGCCGGGGATTAAGGCCATCACGCACCTCCACCTTCACAGCCTGAATCTCCCGTAAAGGGATATCCACCGTGATCGCCTGGCGAAAGCCTCGGCGACTAATAGTGGCCACACCAGCATCCCGATCAAAGCGGTTGCTACCGGCGCCAACGTCGATGCCGATCACAACCCAGAGATAGGCACACAGCGCCATGGCGGCCAGCCCGTAGAGCCCCATCACCAAACCCTGGGGCAGCCAAGCCAGCTCGGCGGGGTGGCCGATCGGCAGCAGGTCGGTGCCGAGATAGCTGGAGACACTGGTGAGCAGGAAGCCGATCCCGCCCGTGGTCACCACCAGGGCAACCAACACATTGGAAAGGCGCCTTGAGCCCAGCACCGGCAGCTCAAGCAAGGGGGCAGGAGCCTGGGGGGAGGCCATGACCTGGAGCAAGGAATGGCGCCATCCTGACCGGTCGGCGGGGGAGCTGGGCGGATCGAGACCAAGCGCTCAGAAGTGAAGCAAAAGACAGTCAGAAAACCGCTACGAAAGCCCAGCGAAAGGAAGCCATGTCAGCCCGTTTCAACCGGTCTCGCGATCCGCTTCAGCGTTGTTACGATCGCCCGGTAATCCCTCAGCCTCCGCGGGTTTCCCGCACCGTTTCATCATCATGACGATCGCTGTAGGGCGCGCGCCGCAGCGGGGATGGTTCGACATCCTCGATGACTGGCTCAAGCGCGACCGCTTCGTTTTTGTGGGGTGGTCTGGTCTGCTCCTGTTCCCCACGGCCTATTTGGCCCTGGGTGGTTGGCTCACCGGCACCACCTTTGTCACTTCCTGGTACACCCACGGAATTGCCAGCTCCTACCTAGAGGGCTGCAACTTCCTCACCGCCGCCGTCAGCACCCCTGCTGATGCCATGGGCCACAGCTTGCTGTTGCTCTGGGGCCCAGAAGCCCAAGGAGACTTCGTGCGCTGGTGTCAGCTCGGTGGCCTCTGGCCTTTCGTGGCCCTGCACGGCGCTTTTGCTCTGATCGGCTTCATGCTGCGTCAGTTCGAGATTGCCCGCTTGGTGGGCATCCGTCCTTACAACGCCATCGCCTTCTCCGGCCCGATTGCGGTGTTCGTCAGTGTTTTCCTGATGTACCCCCTCGGCCAGAGCAGCTGGTTCTTTGCTCCCTCCTTTGGGGTGGCAGCAATCTTCCGCTTCCTGCTCTTCCTGCAGGGCTTTCACAACTGGACCCTCAACCCCTTCCACATGATGGGAGTGGCCGGCATCCTCGGCGGTGCCCTGCTGTGCGCCATCCACGGCGCCACGGTTGAGAACACCCTCTTTGAGGACAGCGACCAGTCGAACACCTTCAAGGCGTTCGAGCCCACCCAGGAAGAGGAGACCTATTCAATGGTCACCGCCAACCGCTTCTGGAGCCAGATCTTCGGGATCGCCTTCTCCAACAAGCGCTGGCTGCACTTCTTCATGCTGTTTGTGCCGGTGATGGGTCTTTGGACCAGCAGCATCGGCATCATTGGCCTGGCCCTCAACCTGCGTGCCTATGACTTCGTGTCTCAGGAGATCCGCGCCGCTGAGGACCCCGAATTTGAAACCTTCTACACCAAGAACATCTTGCTGAATGAAGGTCTGCGTGCCTGGATGGCACCGGCTGACCAGCCGCATGAAAACTTCGTCTTCCCTGAAGAGGTTCTGCCCCGTGGAAACGCCCTTTAATTCCAACCTGGTGGTCGGGGGCAAAGACCTCGACTCCACCGGCTATGCCTGGTGGGCGGGCAATGCCCGCCTGATCAACCTCTCCGGTCGCCTACTCGGCGCCCACGTCGCCCACGCAGGCCTGATGGTCTTCTGGGCTGGGGCCATGATGCTTTTCGAGGTGAGTCACTTCACCTTCGATAAGCCTATGTACGAGCAGGGTCTAATCCTGTTCCCCCACGTAGCCACCCTGGGTTACGGCGTTGGTCCTGGCGGTGAGGTCACCGATCTCTATCCGTTCTTTGTCGTTGGTGTGCTGCACCTGATCAGCTCGGCCGTGCTCGGCCTTGGTGGTCTGTATCACGCCCTGCGTGGTCCTGAAGTGCTGGAGAACTACTCCACGTTCTTCTCCCAGGATTGGCGCGACAAGAATCAGATGACCAACATCATTGGTTACCACCTGATTCTTCTCGGCGTCGGCGCCCTGCTGCTGGTCTTCAAGGCCATGTTCTTCGGCGGTGTTTATGACACCTGGGCACCGGGCGGTGGCGATGTGCGCATCATCACCAACCCAACCCTCAGCCCCGGCGTGATCTTCGGTTATCTCACCCGCGCACCATTTGGTGGCGAGGGCTGGATCATTGGGGTCAACTCGATGGAAGACATCATCGGCGGCCACATCTGGATCGGCCTGATCTGCATCTTCGGCGGCATCTGGCACGCAATCACCAAGCCCTTCGGCTGGGTGCGTCGCGCCTTCATCTGGAATGGTGAGGCCTACTTGAGCTACAGCCTCGGCGCCCTGAGCTTTATGAGCTTCATCGCCTCGGCTTACATCTGGTTCAACAACACCGCCTATCCCTCCGAGTTTTACGGCCCCACAAACGCCGAATCCTCCCAGGCCCAGAGCTTCACCTTCCTGGTGCGTGACCAGCGCCTCGGCGCCAACATCGGCTCGGCCATGGGCCCCACCGGTCTTGGTAAGTACTTGATGCGCTCGCCCACCGGCGAGATCATCTTCGGTGGTGAGACCATGCGCTTCTGGGACTTCCGCGGACCCTGGCTGGAGCCCCTACGCGGCCCCAACGGCTTGAGCCTCGACAAGCTCCAGAATGATATTCAGCCCTGGCAAGTGCGCCGCGCGGCTGAATACATGACCCACGCTCCTAACGCCTCCCTGAACTCCGTTGGCGGCATCATCACCGAGCCAAACTCGGTGAACTTCGTGAACATTCGCCAGTGGCTGGCGTCCACGCAGTTTGTGCTCGCCTTCTTCTTCCTGGTAGGTCACCTTTGGCACGCAGGTCGCGCTCGCGCTGCTGCTGCTGGTTTCGAGAAGGGCATTGACCGCAAGGCAGAGCCCACCTTGGCTATGCCAGATCTGGATTGAGCCTTCACTCAACCACTCAGGTTCATCAGCCCCCGCTCGGAAGCGGGGGCTTTTTTGTTGCAACCCCGCCCCTATCTGATTAGGTTGCAAAGACAGCAAACATGCATTAATGGCCAGCCGTTCAGCCCACACCTTCAGCTCAAAGTCACGCCTATTTGAGGCTGCTCTGCTGGTAGCGGGCCTGAATGTGGTTCCTCTTCTGACCCAGCCAGCTGATGCCCAAGGAGCTATCACCGCTCCTGCTCCCGGTGTGATCTGCGACCAAGCTGGACCCACCTGCTACGACAAGCAAGGACCTTCAATCGGCCTGACCCAGACCTATTTCGGCAGCATTACCGCCAACCGGCTCTTGGCTGAATTGCGAGAGCGACCAACAGCCAACGACTTCCGGCTCAGCAATGGTTCCGTCTGCGACCTGCGGGCAGCCACCTGCTGGAGCGATGGCTGGCAGAAGGCCCAAATGGCCCCCAAGCTCACCCAGCAACTGTTCGGCTCACTGCCACCAGCAGCAAATCAATCCGGAGGGGGTCTCCAGGGTCTGCAAACCCCCCGGGCCGGGATTGTCTGTGACCCCGGCAGCAGTCCTGTCTGCTACGACCAGGCCGGCCTATCCCTGGGACTAACGCGGGAGTACTTCGGGACCTTTGCCGAACAAACCGCTCTCCGCAACCTGGGCGGCCAGGCTCCACCGCGTCAATTTCGACTCAGCAACGGCAGCGCCTGTGATCTAAACGCCCGCACTTGCTGGAGCGATGGCTGGGACCGTAAGCAGGTGAATGTTGCTCTCTCCAACCAGCTATTCGGAAGTGCGAATGGGACTGGCACTGGCACTGGCGCTGCCAGCACCCAGACCCGAGCGGCCCAATGCCGCATGACCCGCTGGTTTAAATCCCTATACAACGGCAACTGTGAACTGCGGGAAAACCGCACTAACAAAGGACGACTCCTGGAGGTGAGCCTTCAAGACGGCAACATTTACAGCGTTAGCAAGCCCAGGGGCGGCGGCTACCAACTCAGCGATGCCAAGGGCAACTCCTGGCCAGTCAATGTCAATGACCAAGGCCGCAGTGTCAGCTTCACCTGGTCTGATCGGGTCCTCACCGTGACACCCACTGCTGCCCCCAGTAACGGCAATAGCTTCGGCCAGCTGCTCAACAACTTGATGGGCCAGTGAGCCATCGCCTCAGTAACGGCAAGCTCAGGCCGATCACGTTGCTGTAGCAACCTTCAATCCGCTCCACCAGCAGCCCCCCACGCCCCTCCAGGGCAAAGCCACCGGCGCACTGGAGGGGTTCGCCACTTGCTACATAGGCGTCGATCTCCGCCGCGCTGAGTGGAGCGAACTGCACGCGGGTCACTACCGCAGCCAACAGTGGCCCGCCATCAGCTGCTGCTTGGCAGCCAGGCAGGAGGCAATGGCCGGTGATCAGCTCACCCCAACCGCCTGCCATCTGCAACCAGCGCTGCCGAGCTTCGCCAGCGTCAGCGGGCTTGCCAAACACCTCACCGTTGAAAACCAGCAGCGAATCGCAGCCAAGCACCCTGGAGCCCTGGGGCACTTGTTGGGCCACCGCTTCGGCTTTTGCCCGGGCCAGCCGCTGCACGAGCTGGGTGGGATCGGCATCGCTGATCGACTCCTCATCAACGCCACTCACCTGCACCTGGTGAGCGATGCCGGCCTGCTCCAGCAGGCGCCGGCGAGCAGGGGAGGCGGAGGCGAGCACGAGCATGGGGTCAGGGAGAATCCTTCTATGCAACACCGGGAAGCCGCCTCTATCGACCCCCTGCTTCAAAACAAACGCTCCCTGTCCAGGGCCAGCCAGGCAATGCGCTGCCTGCCATTTAGGCGGGCGTTTTACGTGGAGGTGAACGATCGGGCTCTCAGCGGCAGCGAGCTCTGCCGCCGGAACGACCTCCAGAGCCTTTGCCAGGGAGCAGCGAGTGCCGATCGGGTTGAAGCCCATTGGATCTGGCTGATCCAGCTCGGAGTGCTGCGGCGCGAAGTGGACGGCCAGGGCCTCACCGAGCGGGTGCGGCTGACGCCCATGGGACGCGAAGTTTTAGCCCAGTGGCCTGGCGAGATTCCAGATGCCAGCGGCCCCGTGCGCCTGCAGCACTGGCTGCGCCGCCACCGGCCGCGGCTATGAGCTCAAAAGCTGCTCAGCCAGCCCCAGCCGCACCCACCCCCCTGATGGTGCTGGGCACCAGTAGCGGCGCTGGCAAGTCGCTGATGACCGCTGCCCTCTGCCGGGTGCTGCGCCGCCGCGGCGAAACGCCCCTGCCCTTCAAGGGGCAGAACATGAGCAACAACGCCTGGGTGGACCAAGAGGGCGGCGAAATGGCCTATTCCCAGGCGCTGCAGGCCTGGGCCGCCGGACTCGAACCCCACCACAGCATGAATCCGGTGCTGCTCAAGCCCCAGGGCGACTCCACCAGCGAGCTGATCCATCTGGGCCAGTCGGTGGGGCTGGCCCGCGCCGAGCACTACTACCGCGACTGGTTCCGGCCGGGCTGGGCGGCTATTCGCGCCGGCCTGAGCGAGCTGCAGGCTGCCCATCCGGGGGGGCGCCTGGTGCTGGAGGGGGCGGGCAGCCCGGTGGAGGTAAACCTGCAATCCCGCGACCTCACAAATTTGCGCTTAGCCCAATTTCTGCGGGCACGTTGCATCCTTGTGGCCGACATCGAGCGCGGTGGTGTGTTTGCCCAATTGGTGGGCACCTTGGCGCTGCTGCGGCCGGTGGAGCGGCCCCTAATCCGCGGCCTGCTGATCAACCGCTTCCGCGGCCGGCGTGAGCTGTTTGACGAGGGGCGCCGCTGGTTGGAGGCCCACACCGGCATCCCCGTGCTGGGGGTGATGCCCTGGCTCGATGAGCTATTTCCGCCAGAAGACTCCCTCGATCTGCTGGAGCGCCGCGGCCGCAAAAGCGGCGCCGAGATGGAGATCGCCGTGCTGCGCCTGCCATCACTGAGCAATTTCTCCGATCTCGATCCCCTGGAAGCCGAACCCAGCATCCAGCTGCGCTGGCTGGCGCTGGGGGAGCCGCTGGGGAGCCCCGATGCGGTAATCGTGCCGGGCAGCAAGCAGACCCTGCGGGATCTGGCGGCCCTGCAGCGAGCTGGGCTGGGGCAGGAGCTGCGCAACTACGTAGCCGGCGGGGGGCAGGTGTTTGGTATTTGCGGCGGCCTGCAGCTACTGGGCCGGGAGCTACTGGATCCGCAGGGCCTGGAGGGCGGCGATTGCGCCGCCGGGGAAGTGGTGGCCGGTCTGGATCTGCTGCCGCTACGCACCCGCTTCGGCGGCCGCAAGGCCCTGCGCCAGCGCCAAAGCACGGCCCACTGGCCCGGCGAGGGCTTGAGCCTGGAGGGATTCGAGCTGCATCGCGGCCTCAGCAGCCCCATCAAAACGGCCACCCCCCTGCAGCCCCTCGCCAGCGATCCAGACCTGGGCCATTGGTGCAGCTTTGGCGAAGCTGGCGGCCTGGTGGCTGGCACCTACCTGCATGGGGTGTTCGAGAGCGGGCCCTGGCGGCGCCGTTGGCTCAACCAACTTCGCCAGCGTCGTGGCCTGGCTGCCCTGCCGGAGAATCCGCCCCACCACAGCCGGCAGCGGGACGCCCTGCTAGAGCGACTCGCCGATGCCTTTGAGGCCCACGTGAACCTCGAACCCCTGCTGAGCCCCTAAATGGCCACCTCCACTACCAGCATCCACTGGCCCAACGGCCACACCAGCAGCTGCAACGTTGGTTGTGACTGGCTGGTAGCAGCCCAGGCCGCAGGCTTTCTGATCCCCACCGGCTGCCTGGGCGGCAGTTGCGGCGCCTGCGAGATCGAAGTCAACGGCCAGGTGGTGCGGGCCTGCATCGCCACGGTGCCCGCCAGCCGCTCGGGCTCGCTAACGGTGGAGCTAGCCAGCGACCCCTACTGGTGACTGACTGGGCTCAGAATTGACAGGGCTCAGAATTGACTGGGCTTAGGACTGACTGGGCTCAGGACTGAATCAGGCCTCCACCGAGCAGCACCTCACCGGCGTAGAAAACCGCCGCCTGACCAGGCGTGATCGAAAACTGCTCCTCAGCAAACTCCAACCGCACCCGGTGGGGCCGCAGGGCTGCGCTATCGGAGTCGGTGGCGGGCAGGGGAATCAGCCGGGCCGGCTCGGGTGCACTGCGGTAGCGCACCTGCACCGCCAGGTCCATCGGCGCCGTAGGTGGCTCGATCGACACCCAATTCACAGCCCCCACCAAAGCTTCGCCCCGGGCCGCCCCAGCGCGGGGAGCCACCACCACCTGGTTCATGGCCCCATCGAGGCGCACCACATGCAGCGGCTCGCTCCAGGCCACCCCCAGGCCCTTGCGCTGGCCGATCGTGAAGTGCTCAATGCCGTCGTGCTCGCCCACCACCGTGCCATCGGTAAGCACGATCTGGCCCTGACGCGGCGGCAGGTAGGCATCAAGAAAGGCCTTCATCGAGCCGTGGTGATCGGCCAGGCAGAGGTCCTGGCTCTCGGGCTTCTGGGCCGTGCGCAGGCCATGGCGCTCCGCCTCCAGCCGCGTGTCGGCCTTAGTGAGCTCGCCGAGGGGAAACACCAACCGGCCCAGGGCCTCCTGGGGTAGGTCGTAAAGGAAGTAGCTCTGATCCTTCTGGCCATCTAAGCCGCGCAACAGCTGGTGACGGCCGTTGTCGCTGTTGGCGCCATGGCGCACCCGGGCGTAATGCCCCGTGGCGAGCCGGCCGATGCTCCGCTCGCTTTCAGCCCACAGGAGCATCGGCCCAAATTTCACCTCCCGATTGCAGCGAGAGCAAGGCAGCGGTGTAACGCCGGCCTGATAACCCTGCACCAGAAAATCAACGATCTGGGCCTGGAAGTGCTCGCGAAAATCCACCACGTGGTGAGGCACGCCTAGCTGCTCGCAGATGCCAGCGGCATCCACCAGGCCCTCGGCGCAGCAGGCACCCTTGCCACTCATCAGCCACAAGGTGAGGCCCTCCACCTGCCAGCCCGCTTCCACCAGCAGTGCAGCCGTCAAGGAGCTGTCAACGCCGCCGGAGAGGCCCACCGCGACTCGGTGCTCCCCGGGCCAGGCCCGCAGCCGCTCTAAAGCGGCCTGACCAGCCGGGGTGGAGGCAGGCGGCACAAAAGCGGAAGAAGCCACTGGAGCAGGCAAAGGGCAGACAGCTGGCGGGAGTGCTCCCATCATGAAACCCAGATGCCTGAATGGGGTTGGGAGAGCCGTCCGCCATAGCCCCTTGGCCGGAGCGCAATGGCCGCCACCTGCTGGTCAACAGCGCCCAGATGGCCGCACTGGAGGAGCAACTTTTCGCCAGCGGCCTGCCGGTGGAAGCCCTGATGGAGAAGGCCGCCCTGGCGGTGAGTCGGCTGCTGCTGGAGCAGCACGGCGAGCGACTGGGGCGCCATGGGGCGCTGGTGCTGGTGGGGCCAGGCCACAACGGCGGCGATGGGCTGGTGATCGCCAGGGAACTGCACCTGGCTGGCATCTCAACGGCCATCTGGAGCCCGTTTGAGCGCCATAAGCCGCTCAGCGCCGCCCACCTGCGCCACGCGCTGTGGCTTGGCATTCACCGGCTGGAGTCAAGCCCCGATCCCAGCAGTGACGCCCTCTGGATCGATGCCCTGCTGGGCAGCGGCCAGCGGCGGGCGCCTGGAGAGGCGATCGAAGCCCTGCTCCGCCAGCGCCAGCGCCAGCGGCCGGATGCACTGGTGGCGATTGATGTGCCCACGGGCCTCTGCGCCGACAGCGGCCAGGCCACCGGCTCCTTTACGGCCCAGGCCATCAGCACCTATGCAATCGGCCTCATCAAAACCGGCCTGGTTCAAGACGGGGCCCTGGAGGCGGTGGGGGCGCTGCACAGGGTCGATCTGGGCCTGCCGCCATCGCTGCTGCAAGAGCTTCCTATAAGCGTGCCCCTGGCTCTGGCGGAGCGAGACCTGGCGGCACGGCCCAAACCCAAATTCAACCCGGCGGCATCGAAATATCAGCGAGGCCGGCTGCTGGTGGTGGCGGGCAGCGATAGCTATCGGGGGGCCGCCAGCCTGGCCCTGGCCGGCGCCAGCAGCAGCGGCTGCGGCAGCCTGCAGGCCGCCCTGCCCGAGGTCCTAGCCGGCAGCATCTGGCAGCAGCACCCGCAAGTGGTGCTGAGCCTCGATCCCCCGGCCGAACTCGATCCCCAGCGGCTGGATGCCCTGCTGGTCGGGCCCGGCCTGGGCGAGGCCAACTGCTGGCCCAATCCGCCAAGCTGGAATGAGCTACTGAGCTGGCAGGGGCTGCTGGTTCTGGATGCAGATGGCCTCAACCGCCTAGCGGGGCCGGTGAGCCAAGGGCTCGGTCTGCAGGCAAGCCAGTGGCTCCAGCAGCGTCAGGGGCCAACCTGGATCACGCCCCATCCCGGCGAATTTGCCCGCCTTTTCCCCGAGCTAGCTGGCAGCACCGCCCTGGAAGCAGCCGCCCAGGCGGCCAGCAGCAGTGGGGCCTGCGTGCTGCTCAAAGGGGCCCGCAGCATCGTGGCGGCCCCGGATGGCCGCCGCTGGCAACTGCTCGAAGCCAGCCCCGGCAGTGCCAGAACAGGACTCGGAGACGTGCTGGCTGGCTACGCCGCCGGCATAGGAGCGATGGCCCTAGCCGCCAGCGGCAACGCCGACGCCTCCTGGCTCGCCGCGGCAGCACTGGCCCACGCCCAGGCTGGGCGACGGGGGGAAAAGGCCGAGAGGGGTTTCACACCAATGCAGGTGGCAGAAAATTTGGCTCAGCTGTGTTGATCACAACACGTAAATCAGTAAATGTCAGACCAGGACAGGGCTGCTTCTGTGTTGTTTTGCAAGTGAAAGCTAAAGGGTTGCTGAAAACACCCTCGTAGAGCCGAATTTGCCTCGATAGTCGACTTCATCGATAGGCGTACCAATGACCTCATCCCCGACGAGGGTCAGTGAAAGCAGTCGCCGTAGAAGTAGCGACCCGATTACTTGGTATCTGGCCACGATCGGGCGAGAGCCCCTGTTGACGCCGGCTGAAGAGATCGAACTCGGCAATCAGGTGCAAACAATGATGCGCCTCACGGAGGAGGGAGATCGGGAGCTCAACGACCTGGAAAAGAAATTGCTGCGCATCGGCAAGCGCTCTAAGCAGCGCATGATGAAGGCCAATTTGCGCTTAGTAGTAAGTGTTGCCAAAAAATATCAAGGCAAGGGTCTCGAGCTGCTCGACTTGATCCAGGAAGGTTCACTGGGACTAGAGCGGGCCGTTGAGAAATTTGATCCCACCCGTGGTTATAAGTTTTCTACCTATGCCTTCTGGTGGATCCGCCAGAGCATGACCCGAGCGATCGCTTGCCAGTCGCGCACGATTCGTCTGCCGGTGCATCTCAGCGAGCGCCTCACCGCCATTCGCAAGGTGAGCCTCGACCTTGCCCACAAGCTCGGCGCCATGCCCAGCCGCCAGGAGATCGCCGAGGCCATGGCCATCCCGATCGAAGAGCTTGATGGCCTGTTGCGCCAGTCCCTCACCACCTCGAGCCTGGATGCGCCAGTAAACGGTGATGAAGGCCGCAGCTTCCTGGGCGATCTGATCGCCGACTCCTCCGATGAGGAGCCCCTCGACCGCGTGGAGCGGGGCATCCATCAAGAGCAGCTAGGGCGCTGGCTGAGCCATCTGAGCGACCAAGAGCGCCAGGTGCTGCAACTGCGCTTCGGACTGGAGGGAGAGGAGCGTCAAACCCTGGCGGAGATAGGCCGGCGGCTCGATGTGTCCCGGGAGCGGGTGCGCCAGGTAGAACTCAAAGCCCTGCGCAAGCTGCGCAACCTCACCCGCCGCACCCCCACCACGCTTTAAGGCACGGGTATCAGTCTTCCGCCCAGATGTAGCGAGTGAGCTCCTCTGGCTTAGGTTCGGGAGCCGCCAGGGCGAATTCGACGCAATCAGCCACTTCGGCATCGATCTCCTTCTCGATCGCCTTGAGCTCCTCGGCAGTGGCCAAGCCCTGCTCGATCAAGCGGACGGCAAGGGATTTAATCGGATCGCGCTTGGCCCAAAACTCCTTCTCAGCCTCTTCGCGCAGCTCGTCGGGGTCAGCCAGGGAATGGCCGCGAAAGCGATAGGTGAGGCACTCCAGCAGGGTGGGGCCCTCTCCGGCACGGGCCCTCTCAACGGCGCGCTGGGCGGCGGCACGCACCGCCAGCACGTCCATGCCATCCACCTCCTCACCGGCCATGCCAAAGGCAGCTGCCTTGCGCCAAATCTCCGGATCACTGGTGGCGCGGTTGTGGTCCATGCCGATGGCCCACTTGTTGTTTTCGACAACAAACAGAATCGGTAATTTCCAAAGCGCCGCCATGTTTAGGCACTCATAAAATTGACCGATGTTGCAGGTGCCGTCGCCGAAGAAGGCGGCGGTAACAGAGTCGCTATTGGCATCGCCTAGGGCATCGCGCTTGTAGCGGCTGGTGAAGGCAGCCCCCAAGGCCACGGGAATCCCTTCACCGATGAAGGCGTAGCCACCAAGCAGGTGGTGCTCCTTAGAAAACAGGTGCATAGAGCCACCGCGGCCCTTGCTGCAGCCGGTTTCCTTGCCAAATAGCTCGCTCATCACCTCCCGGGCAGGCACGCCGCAGCTCAGGGCATGGACGTGGTCGCGGTAGGTGCTGCAAAACCAGTCGTGCTGCAGCTTCATTGCCTTGATCACGCCCGTGCTCACGGCCTCCTGGCCGTTGTAGAGGTGCACAAAGCCGAACATTTTGCCGCGGTAGTACATCTCCGCGCACTTGTCCTCAAAGCGCCGACCCAGGGTCATGTCGCGGTAGAGCATCAAGCCCTCCTCGCGATTCACCGTGGCAGGCACGGATGGGTAAAGGTTCTCGAGGCGCTCAGCGTGAGCCCCCACCAAACTGGTGACGTCGGCTGAACAGGTCGGTGCTCCGGAAGCTGATCCAGGTGCCGCCGCAATGTCGTGGCCCATGTCCGCCTGCGTCATTGCCCAACTCTACGAGGTCTGTTCGCGCAGCAGCTGACAATCTGTGCCACAACCGCTGACCCTGCCTACAGTCAACCACCAGTGAAGGGCATGGATTGGAACTGCCGATCGATCATTTCCGGTTGCTCGGAGTCAACCCGGCCACGGACTTGCAATCCCTATTGCGCACCCTGCAGCAACGCATCGACCGGGCGCCAGATCAGGGATTTACCCAAGAAACCCTGCTAGCCCGTGAGGAACTACTGCGCGCTAGCGCCGACCTGCTCAGCGACAGCAGCCGGCGCCAGTCCTACGAATCCGACCTGACGGCGCTAGCCGGTAGCGGGCCAGCGCTGATGCCCGCCCTAGATGTGCCCACCAGCAAGGAGGTGGGCGGCCTGCTGCTGTTGCTCGAAGCGGGTCAGGCCTTCGAAAGTTTCGAGCTCGCCTGCCGGGCCCTGCAGCCACCTCAGACGCCAGCCCTGGGCAGCACCCGCGAGGCCGACCTGGCCCTGCTAGCTGGCCTCGCCTGCCTGGCGGCCTCCGTCGACCTGCGCCAGCAACGGCGCTACGAGGCCGCCGCCCAAACCCTGCAGCAGGGCCGGCAGCTCCTGCAGCGGATCGGCCAGCTACCAGCCATTCGCCAGCAACTCAGCGACGAACTCGATGGTTTGCGGCCCTACCGAGTGCTGGACCTACTCAGCCGCAACCTCACGGCCCAAGCAGAAAGGGCCGAGGGTCTGACCCTGCTTGAAGAGCTGGTGGCCCGCCGGGGCGGACTGGAGGGTTTCGGTGACCCGAGCATGGGCCCGGAGGAATTTCAGGCCTTTTTTAAGCAGATCCGTGCCTTCCTGACGGTGCAGGAGCAGGTGGATTTGTTCAGTCGCTGGGCAGAAGCCTCTGCGGCTGCAGATTTCTTGGCAAGCACCGCCCTCACCGCCTCCGGCTTTGCCCAACGCAAGCCCGAGCGCATCGCCGCGGCCCGCGAGCGGCTGGAGGCCAGCGGTCAAGACGGACTACAACCGCTGCTTGCCTGCCTGCACCTGCTGCTTGGTCAGGTGGACAAAGCCCGCAGCGCCTTCGAGCAGGGAGCAACCCCTGAGCTGAAGCGCTGGGCCGAGCAGCAAAGCAGCGATTCCCTAGCCCAACTCTGCGCCTACTGCCGCGACTGGCTGGCGCGTGATGTGTTGCCCGGCTACCGAGATCTGGAGGCTGATCCAGACCTGGAGGCCTACTTCGCCGACCGCGACGTACAGGCCTTTGTGGAGCAACACGACAGCCCCTCAGAGCGATTGCCAGCGACCGCCGAAAGCGCCTTTGCCTGGGATATGGGTCTTGCCCCGATTAGCGCGGCCCCAGCCAGCCCCAGCGGCAGCTTCCTGGAACAGGAAGACGAAGACGAGCAGTGGGACTGGGATGGGACGGCCTGGTTCGAAAGCCTGCAGGAAGCCTGGGATAGCCATGGTCCTGCCTCCTGGATGGAGCGCATGAAAAAGTGGCAGTGGCAGTGGCAGTGGCAGTGGCCCTCGCGCCACACAACTACCGGAGTGGCAGTGGCAGCCGGTGTGGCACTGCTGGCCGTCGCCTCGTTTGTGAGGCTGCGATCTCCCGCCCCCGGCCCAGGCCGGACTCCCATCGCGGTGCAACCGGTCGCTCCACCAGCTCTTCCCAGCAAGCCCCCCCTTCCCGTCAAGGCCACCCCTGCCGCCGAACCCAGCCTGCCCCTGCGGGAGGAAGCGCCGAGCGAAGCCCAGATGCAGGCCCTGCTCGAAGCATGGCTCGACGCCAAGGCAGCGATCCTGGCAGGCAAAGACAGTCGCATTCCCCTGGAGGTGCTGGCCCGGCCAAGCCAGCTGGATCGACTTGCCTCGGAGCGAGACGCCGACCAGGCCCGCGGCGAAACCCAGACCATCAGCACCGACATCACCAAGCTGGTGATCAGCGAGCAAGACGCCAACCGCATCGCCGCCACGGTGGTGCTGAGCTACACCGATCAGCGGCTCAACGCCAAGGGGGATCCTCAAGGCGAGCCCAGCAAGATGGAGCTTCGCAACCTCTACATATTTGGCCGCGACGGGGGTATCTGGCGCCTGGTGAGCTTCCAGAAAGCTCCTTGACCAGCCGGACTGGTTTTTACGATCGTTTGAATATGGGGCCCAGGCCCCAACCCCTGGCCCCGGAGTGGCACCGAGATGTTTGACGAGCTTTCTCAGCGATTTGAAGAGGCGGTTAAGAGCCTGAGAGGGCAGGCCGCAATCACCGAAACCAACGTGGAAGGCGCGCTCAAGCAGGTGCGTCGAGCCCTGCTGGAGGCGGATGTGAGCCTGCCGGTAGTTCAGGACTTCGTTGAAGAGGTGCGCCGCAAGGCCGTTGGCGCCGAGGTGGTGCGGGGCGTTAGCCCGGATCAGAAATTTATCCAGCTGGTGCACGAGCAGCTGGTTGAAACCATGGGCGGCGAGAACGCCCCCCTGGCCGCAGGTGGCAAGCCCGGTGCACCCTCGGTGGTGCTGATGGCCGGCCTGCAGGGCGCCGGCAAAACCACCGCCACCGCCAAGCTCGGCCTGCACCTCAAGGAGCAGGGGCGCAAGGCCCTGCTGGTGGCGGCAGACGTCTACCGACCTGCCGCCATTGAGCAGCTGAAAACCCTGGGCGCCCAAATCGGCGTGGAGGTATTCAGCCTTGGCACCGATGCCAAGCCCGAGGACATCGCCGCCGCCGGCATCGCCAAGGCCCGCGAGGAGGGCTTCGACACGGTGCTGGTAGACACCGCCGGCCGACTCCAAATCGACACGTCGATGATGGAGGAGATGGTGCGGATCCGTCAGGCCGTGCAGCCCGACGAGGTGCTGCTGGTGGTGGATTCAATGATCGGCCAGGAGGCCGCCGATCTCACCCGGGCCTTCCACGAGCAGGTGGGGATCACCGGAGCCGTGCTCACCAAGCTCGACGGCGACTCCCGAGGCGGCGCAGCCCTTTCGATCCGCAAGGTGAGCGGTGCGCCGATCAAGTTCATCGGCACCGGCGAGAAGGTCGAGGCGCTCCAGCCCTTCCATCCCGAGCGGATGGCGAGCCGCATCCTCGGCATGGGCGACGTGCTCACCCTGGTGGAGAAGGCCACCAAGGAGGTGGAGCTGGCCGACGTGGCCCGCATGCAGCAAAAACTCCAGGAAGCCAGTTTCGACTTCTCCGACTTTCTGCAGCAGATGCGCATGATCCGGCGCATGGGCTCCCTCGGCGGGCTGATGAAGCTGATCCCGGGCATGAACAAAATTGACGACGGCATGCTCAAACAAGGCGAGGTTCAGCTCAAGAAGATTGAGGCGATGATTGGCTCAATGACAGAGGTTGAACGCCAGCAACCGGAGCTGCTTGCCTCCCAACCCTCCCGCCGGCGCCGCATCGCCTCTGGCTGCGGCCACAGCTCGGCCGAGGTGGACAAGGTGCTGGCCGATTTCCAGAAGATGCGCGGCTTCATGCAGCAGATGACCCGCGGCGGCGGCATGCCCGGGATGCCAGGAATGCCCGGAATGGGGGGTATGCCCGGAATGCCTGGGATGCCTGGTCCGATGGGTAGCGGTGGGGCGGGGCAAAGAGTTGCCAAGCCCGCCAAGAAACGCAAGGGGTTCGGGCAGCTATGAGCACCCGACCGGGTACATTGCTTGTTTGGACACCTAGCGCAAGGCCACGATGATCAAGCTCCGCCTGAAGCGGTTTGGAAAGAAGCGGGAAGCGAGTTTCCGCCTCGTGGCCACTAACAGCACCTCTCGCCGCGACGGACGTCCGCTTGAGGAGCTGGGCTTCTACAACCCCCGTACCAAAGAGACCCGTCTCGACACCGAGGCGATCCGCACTCGCCTCAGCCAGGGGGCCCAACCCACCGACACAGTGCGCTCCTTACTGGAGAAGGGTGGCCTGATCGAGAAGACCTTGCGCCCTGCCGAGGTCGTTGGCAAGCAAAAGCAGGCTGATGCCCGCGAAGCTGCAGCCAAGCAGGCTGTCAAGGAAGCTGCTGAAGCAAAGGCTGCTGAAGCTGCTGCTGCCGCCGAAGCCAAGGCCGCTGCTGAAGCTGCTGCTGCGGAAGCCGCCAGTGCCGAAGAAGCAACTACGGAAGCCGCCGCTACAGCCGAAGCTTGAGCTTTCGCCCCATGGCAGAGCCAAAGGGGCCCACAAGCTTTGCCATTCCCCTGCCCAATCCTGCCGCGGCTCTAGCCCTGGCAGGTGACGCCGAATCATCCACCCTGCGCCATCTCGAAGCCCTCACCGGAGCTTCGCTGGTGCTGCGGGGGCTGGATTTGGTCATTCAGGCACCCCCCAGCCAGCTGGAGCGGGCGGCGGCGTTGGTGGAATTGCTTCGCCCCCTGTGGCAGGAAGGCCAAGCCATCACCCAGGTGGATGCGCGGGTAGCCCTGCAGGCCCTCGACACCGGCAGAAGCGCGGAGCATCAACAACTTGGCCGCCAGGTGCTTGCCCGCAGCCAGAGTGGCCAGTTGCTGCGCCCTCGCACCCTGCGCCAGCAGACCTACGTGGAAGCTATGGAACGCCACGACCTCACCATTGCCCTCGGCCCGGCGGGCACGGGCAAAACCTTTCTGGCCGCCGTTCAGGCGGTACGCATGCTCACCGAGCGCAAAGTGGAGCGGTTGGTGCTCACTCGCCCGGCGGTGGAGGCGGGCGAACGGCTCGGGTTTTTACCGGGCGATCTGCAACAGAAAGTAGATCCCTACCTCCGCCCCCTCTACGACGCCCTGCACGCCCTGCTTGGCGCCGAGCGCACCGGTGCCCTGCTGGAAAAAGGGGTGATTGAGGTAGCCCCTCTGGCTTACATGCGCGGCCGCACCCTGGCCGACGCCTTTGTAATCCTCGACGAAGCCCAAAACACCACCACCACCCAGATGCGGATGGTGCTGACCCGGCTGGGGGAACACTCACGCATGGTGGTAACTGGCGATCCCACCCAGGTGGACCTGCCCTATGGGGTAAAGAGCGGCCTGCAGGAAGCTGCCCAGGTTCTGCAGGGGGTGGAGGGGGTGGCGATCTGCGAGCTCACCACGGCTGACGTGGTGCGCCACCCGCTAGTCCAGCGGCTGGTGGAGGCCTATGCCGATCGCGATGCCACCAAGCTGGCGCCTGCCGTTAAAAGGCGATTCGATAACCACTGCAGTGAGCCTGAACCATGAGCAAAGCAGAGCGTCTGCGCATCCCCGCCGAGATCGCCATAGCGGCTTTGGTGGCTTACTTGCTCGGCTACTGGTTCACGAATCTGTTCCCGGGCTACCTACCCAAGATCGGCGGGCTTTGGTCGGCGATTTCCGCGATCGTGGTAACCCAGGCCACCCGCAGGGAGGCAACCTCCTCAGCCTCACTGCGAATTTTGGGTTCAGCCATCGGCGCCGGCACCAGTGCCATCTACCTGACGCTGCTGCCCTTTCACCCTCTGGGCATGGCAGTAGCAATCTTCGCCACAGTTGCGCTCTGCGCAGCGATCAATGTGCCCAGCCATGGCCGCCTGGCAGCTATCACCGTGATCGTTGTGATGGTCACTGGCAGCCTGGATCCGAAGCTGAGCCCGGGGCTAAATGCCTTGCTGCGCTTGGCTGAATCATGCATCGGCACCGGCGTTGCGGTGCTCGCGGCGGGGCTCTGGCCCAGCGCAAACCACCAGGCTGGTGACAAGTCCTGAAGCCCACGTGCCAAACCTGAGCCCATCCCGATAGGGAGATCCGCACCAACGAGCGCCAGCAGGTTCTCCCGTTGCCTGCAGATCGCTGGCAGGATATGGAAACTTCGAAACCACTGGTGCGCCATGCCGGCCAGCAGCAATTTTCAACAGGCCATTCGTGAGGCCCAATCGAGCGCCCTAGTAGGCCCCAATGTGGTCAACAAGGCCCTGCCCTATGTGGGCGGCGGCATGGTGCTCACCGCCGGTGGGGTGATGGGAGGACTGGCCCTGATGGCCAGTAGCCCAGCCCTGTTCATGCCCCTGTTCTGGGTGGCCCTGATCGGCAACTTCATCCTGTTCTTCGTGGCCCAGAATGTGGCCCTGAAGGGCAACAACAACACTGCCCTACCGCTGCTGACGGCCTACAGCCTGATCACCGGCTTCACCCTCAGCGGCATCGTTGCCTACGCCGTAAGCGCCGCTGGTGTCGGCGCCATCGGCACAGCCACCCTGGCTACGGGCATCACTTTTGTGGTGGCCTCAGTGGTGGGCCGCCGCATGAGCGACAACATCGGCCAAGCGCTGAGCGGCGTAGTGGGTCTGGGCATCCTCGGCCTGCTGATCGCCATGGTCGTGCAGATCATCGGTGGCATCGTTGCCCCAGGCGTGTTCAGCGGCGGCACCTTTGAACTGCTGATTGCAGGTTTCGGCACTGTGTTGTTCGTGGGAGCAGCCTTTGTCGACTTTTACACGATGCCCCGCACCTACAGCGACGACCAATATTTGGCCGGCGCCTTGGGGATGTATCTCACCTACATCAACCTATTTATCTTCATCCTGCGCTTGATCATTGCCCTCCAGGGCGGTGGTCGCCGCGACTGAGCTTCAATTCAGCAGCTTCAGCGCCCCCAAAGGGGCGCTTTTTTTATGGCTGAGCCGGTGGCGTGGGCAATGCCGATGTCACTTCCCGCAGCGGATGGGTTGGGCTGCCCCAACCAGCAAGCGGCAATTCAGGAGGGTTAGCTGGGCTTGAGCCAGCAGCGGCGTTAAACCAAGCCAGCAGCAGGGCCCGCAAGGGGCCCCCGGCCTCGCCCCTGGGCGAACGCAAATTGAAGTGATCGGCGTTCTCAGCCAACACCAAGCGATGGCCACTGGCGCCGCCCCGGGTGGCCCTGGCCATGGGCTCGATCGCCTCGGGCCCGGGCGGCACCACCCAGTCGCGGCTTCCACTGATCACCAGCACCTTCGCCCTCATGCTGCCGGCGGAATCGACATCAAATAGCAAGCGCATCGGCGGACTCACCGCAATGGCAGCAGTCACGCGGGGGTCGACCAGAGCGGCGCTATCCGCCGAACCAACGAAGTTGCACTGCAACACCCAGCTGAGATTGCGGGAAGGGTCGCGCACCTCATCGCAGAGCCGCTGAAGTTTGGTGGTGATGGGCCGGGCCCCAGCCAGTTGCAACGCCGTGGTCGCCCCCCAGGAATGGCCTGCCACCAGCACCTCCTGGGTATTCACCGGTCGGCCCAAGGCGAGCCGCCCCTGGGCGGCGGCATCGATCACGGCCGACACATCCTTAGGCCGCAGGGCCAGCTCAGACGGGCTAGGAGGCGGCTGCTTGCCGGCCAGCATGGCTCGCTGCTGGCTTTGATCGCTGCCTGGGTGGCGGGGCAGCACCACGGTGTAGCCATGGCTAGCCAGGTGGGCTGCCCAGCCCTCGAAATTACTGGGGTCGTCCCACAGCCCGTGGGAAATCACCACCAGTCGATTGGGCGCCGCGCCAGATCCCGTTGGCTCGAGCACCACCAGAGCCAAGGGCACCGGGCGATGGCCAACGGCGATGGTTTGTTCCTGCCGGGCAACGGACAGGGGCCCCAACTCCTGCAGTGGTCCAGCACTGCCCACCGCCGGCAGGGAGGCAATCAGCTTTTCTGCCGAACGGCGTTGGTCACGAAAGCGCTGAATTGAAAATCCCAACCGGCCCAGCTCCACCGTGACGCTCTGGCCTGGTAGCTGCTCGATCACATCCAGCAGGCTGATGCCCCCCTTAGCGGCCGACCGCGCCATCGCTTGCTCAAACTGAGCTGGATCGATGGGATCAGGCAGGCCATCGATGTCGCCTAGGGCTCCCACCAACAGCAGCACCTGATCAAGCAGCGGTGATCCCTGGGCCTGGCGAATAACCGCCTTGACCTCAAGGGGCAGGTTGGAGCTCAACACAGCCTTGAGCCTGCGGCCGATCTCGCCTCGGGTGGCACGGTCGAGCTCGGCTAGATCACTGTCGCCAGCAATCAAGGCCTCCGGACTGCGCAGTTCAGCGACCCTGATGCTGAAGTCTGTCTCGAGCAGGGGCAGCCGCAAATTAATGGTTTCAATCGCCCTGGCCGGCGCTGGAGCCAGCAGGGCAGCAGCACCGATTGCCGCGGCCAGAATGCGTGACGCCCGGGATGGCAAGGGGCGATTCATCGGCTAAAGCGACGGCGGGGCAATGAAGCCATCTTCGCCCGTGTCAAGCCTCAGCCACCGCTTCGATTGCGGCGGCGATCGAGCTCCGCTGCTCGGCGTCGTAGCCCCAGCGATCTAGGAAGGCGACGTCTTCTCCCTGCCCGGCGGTAGCCGCCAGCAGGATTTCCAGCCGCTCCTTAACGGCCTGGGGCTCAAGGCTCCGCAGCAGTTCGGTGCAGCGGGCTTGCACCCGCTCCGAAGCCCCCTGCTGGCTGGAATCGCCGGCACGTTGATGGTGCATGACCATCGCCGTACTCATGGCCAGGTTGCGGACCGAAAGGTCGACGACGCCCTCGCCGGCGAGCCGCAGCTGCAGGAGCAGGGTTTCGGGCAGGCGATCCATCAGGGGGCAGTCGCCAGCCAAGCTGACGACAAAAAAGCCCCGGGCACCATCGCGACTTGCCACCAGCTCAGCCACCCGGTCGGCGAGCACTTCATCACTGAGTTCGCCGTGCTCCCACAACGCCAGCCACTGGGCCGTGATCTCCATGGCCTGCTGAAAAGTTGGTTCGGCAGCAGCGGTCATTGCGGTGAATAGTTCACAACCAGAGTTCCAGCCTATGAACTCCGCCCAAGCAGCAAGGTTGGCCCTGCCAGCTGCCAGGCTGGTGCTATGGAGTTTCCCCCGACCATCCCGGCCCTGCCCACGAGCCCTGAAGGCTTTCGCTCCGGCTTCGTGGCGCTGATCGGCCGGCCAAATGTGGGAAAATCCACCCTGCTCAACCAGCTGGTGGGCGAAAAGGTAGCGATCACCTCGCCGGTAGCCCAAACCACCCGCAACCGGCTGCGGGCGATCCTCACCACCGAAACAGCCCAGCTGGTGCTGCTAGATACGCCAGGTATCCACAAGCCCCACCACCTACTAGGGGAGCGACTGGTGCAGAGCGCCCGCCGCGCCATCGGTGAAGTGGATGTGGTGCTGCTGCTGGTGGATGGCAGCGAGCCGGCTGGCCGAGGCGATGGCTTCATCGTGGAGCTGCTGCAGCACCTCCGCGCGCCGGTGCACGTAGCCCTCAACAAAAACGACCTGGTGGATCCGGAGCGGGCCGAGGAATTAGCCCAGAGCTACGCCGAGCTGGTGCCGGGCTGGCCCCTGCATCCGGTGAGCGCCTTGAACGGCGCGGGCACCAGCGAGTTGGTTGCAGCTCTGGCCGCCGACCTACCGGAGGGCCCCCACCTATACCCACCGGATGCGGTGAGCGATCAGCCCGAGCAGTTGCTGCTGGCGGAGTTGATCCGCGAGCAGGTATTGCACCAAACCCGCGAGGAAATTCCCCACTCGGTGGCGGTGCAGATCGAGCGCATCGTCGACGACGGGCCGCGCACTGCCGTGCTGGCCACGGTGCTGGTGGAACGCAGCAGCCAGAAGGGAATCCTGATCGGCAAAGGGGGCCGCATGCTTAAGGAGATCGGCAGCGGCGCCCGCCAGCAGATGCAGAAATTGATCGACGGGCCGGTGTATCTGGAGCTGTTCGTGAAGGTGGTGCCCAACTGGCGCCGCAGCGCCGCGCGCTTGAGCGAACTGGGCTACAGGGGCGACTGAGAGAATGGTTGGATGAGCGACATCAACAGCAGCCAAACACCCTTTCCGCCCGAGCAAATTGGCGCCTTTCTGCGCCTTTGCGCCGGCGAATGGATGAGCCTGCGCAGCCAGTTCGCCCTTGGCTCGATCAGCGCTACTGATAACGACAGAACCGAAGACCTAGGCGAGGACGGTGACGCCTGGCACAGCAGCGAGCGCGGCGAACTGGTGATGGCCTTCCTGGAGGCAGAGGCCCCTGGTGGGGCCGGCGGCCTGCAAGTGGGCCCGAAGGATGGCGTGGCCCAGCAGCAGCTGCACTTCGACGCAAACGGTGGCTTCCGCAGCGGCGAGCAGCAGGGCAGCTGGCAGCTCTGGCCCGACGGCAGCCTGGAGCTGGTGATCACAGGTGATGGCCGGGAGGTGCGCGAGCGGATCTGGTTCACCAAGCCCAATCTGAGACTGCGCTCCACGGTGGAAACCAACGCTGCTGGCAGCCCCGGCCGGGCCAGCTTCAGCTCCGAGATCCGCCGGGTGAGCCGGCCCACCGTGCCCGCGAGCTGAGCTGATGCGCCTCGATGTGGTGAGCCTGGCACCGGAGGCCTTTGCGCCACTGCTGGGCCTGGGGGTGATCGGCCGGGCCTTTGCTGCCGGCATCGCCGCGCTCCACACCCACAACCCCCGCGATTTCGCCACCGACAAATACCGCAAGGTCGACGACGAGCCCTATGGCGGCGGCGCCGGCATGGTGCTTAAACCAGAGCCGGTTTTTGCGGCGGTGGAGGCGATAGCGGTGCTGCCGCGCCGGCGGGTGCTGCTGATGAGCCCCCAGGGCAGCCCGCTGCAGCAAGCCGACCTACGCCGTTGGGCCAGCGGCTACGACCAGCTGGTGCTGATCTGCGGCCACTACGAAGGTTTCGATGAACGCATCCGCTCCCTAGCCGATGAGGAGGTATCGATCGGCGACTTTGTGCTCACCGGCGGCGAGCTGCCGGCGGCCGTGATCATCAACGGCGTGGTGCGCCTGCTGCCCGGCACCGTGGGTACCCAGGCCTGCCTGGAGGAGGAGAGCCACAGCGCCCTGCTGCTCGAGCATCCCCACTACACGCGTCCAGCCAGCTTCCGGGACTTGGAGGTGCCGGCGGTGCTGCGCAGCGGTGACCATGGCGCCATCGCCCGCTGGCGCCTTGAGCAGCAGCAGCAGCGCACCGCCGAACGCCGGCCGGATTTATTCAAGCGCTGGCAGGCGCAGCAGCAACTCCAGCAGTAGAAGCAGCAAACTGAACCAAGCCCCCGGCTGAGGAAACACCAATGTTGCTCAGCACCACCTCCAGGCTTGCCTGATGCACGGCGAAACAATTTTGGGCGCCAATATCTTTCGCGACATCCTGACCTCAATCCGGGACCTAATCGGCGGCCGGGCCCCCGCCGACGC
>JBIKWZ010000065.1:0-11129 GCA_044356035.1 Cyanobium sp.
CAAAGCCAACAAAAGCGACACTTCACGCAAGCTTATTTTTATTACTATTTTCCTGTTGCATCACACAGCTACGCACCCACTTTTATAGCCTGGAAATAAGCATCCTTTTTGGCTTTTCGATTCAGGCTGTCTGCCAACTCGGCATCTTCAATCTGCCTGTTGGTTTGGCATAAGTATCCAGGAGCATCTTGGTGGAGTGCCCTGCCGCCGCTGCCAAATCGGCTGGTGAGTTTCCCATCGCTAAGGCGTGACTGAGAAAGGAATGCCGCTGGGCGTAAAGGCGGCGGGGCTTCAATCCACAACGCTCCAGGCTGCGGTGCCAAACACGACCCACCAGATGGTCGTAGATATTCGTGTGGCTGGTGGGGGTGACAAAGACCAGCCCGTAAGGGTCATACACACCCAGGTGCTCCATCTCCCACTGGTGCTGCCTCAACACATCCAGCACCTGGGGCGTCAGTGGCACCACTCGCTCCTTTCCCGTCTTGGTGGGAGCCCACTCCACCTTCCCGCTGGAATATCCATCACGCCTCAGGCTCTTCATCACCAGCACCTCTCCCTCCTCCCAGCGGATGCAATCCCAGGTCAAACCCCTGATTTCGGCATTTCTCAGCCCCGTGCTGAGCCACAGCAGAAACAACGGGTAATACCAAGGCTCGTTGGTCTCAAGGTCAGCCAGCACGGCTTGGATTTCCTCCACGCTCAGCACATCGCTCAACACCGACCGCCGCTGCCACTTGAGCTTGTGGGAAAACAGGTGGCGATTCCCCCCAGAGCACTGGCGGTAGTGGGTCATCAACCCAGCAATCGTGCAGTCGCTCAACCCCTCTGCCCGTAACCACCCCAGGAAGCCTTCTGCGTCGCCGCGATTGCGAATGGGCTTGTCATACCGCTGCAGCAGCTTGTAGGCGTGAATGGCAGCAGCCTGGCGTTTGCTCTCTGCCCTCACCCTCAGTGCCTCCAGCAGCCCCACCTCTTTGCCGTTGATGAGGGGTTGATATGCCATCAGGCTGCGGTCAAAGGTGCCCTGGCAGTAGTCGCTCCAGATTTGGGCGGCGATGGCGTGTGCTTTAGCGACTGCCACAGGGTCACTCCAGCGACCCAGGCGATTTATGAAGGCATCACGCCCGTCAATCCGCACCCGCACCTGCAGGCTGCCGTTGTTGTTTCTCAGGGAAGGGGGCTTCTGCACTGGGTGCCGTCGCTGCTGACACCACGGCTACGGCTGCACCACTGATTTATCCAACTACCCCATCTCGGCTTGTAGCCCTTCGTAGCTGGGGGAGTGCTCTGGGAGGAAAAATCTGGGAGTTTTCTGGGCGGTGGCTTGGGAGTTGGCTGGCTTCTCTGCTGCCAACGCTGAAAAATTAAGCCCAGCCTGAGCTCCTTGAAGTCAAGGCTCGCTTGACGCCCATGTGAGCGTCGGCGAGCTCCTCATCGTGGTAAGCGCATAGCTCACCCCTGCTCTCTGAGCCACGCCCCCAACAATTTGTGGCGGCCTGGCCGTCGAGTAGCTCAGCCGGCACCGACGAAAGCCTTCCACAGGGGTGCTGGGCGCGCGCGATGTCCTTGGCGTGGCCAGCCTCCGTCGCCTGAACCATCTCGATGCCGAAGCCAGCACGGTCTGAGAAGAAGACTGCGAAGTGAGGCATGGCAGCCAGGAGTTGCAGCGTGAGCTGTGCTCGACCCCCTTCTTGAGGCGGCACCACGGCTGAGCAGGCCTGCCCCGCAAGCACCTGCTGCATCACCTCCAGCAGCCCATCGGCGAGGGGCCGAGGACTGCCCAGATGCGTGCTCCAGATAGATCCCTCTAACAACTCTTCGGCGCTCACCAGGGCCAGGTCCTGGCCTTCCAGCAGCTGCAACTGCTCCAGCGGAACCGACAGCTCAGCTCGGAACACATGGGCCGTGCGGCGGTGGATGTGATGCACCATTACCAGCTCCACCACCGTGGGCTGCCAGCTGATCTCCTCCAGCAGCTCCCGCCGCAAGGCCTGCTCCGGCGTTTCGCCTGGATCGAGGTGCCCGCCAAACAGTCCCCAGCAGCCAGGCGCGACGATCGTGGGAATCTCGTCGCGCAGTTGCATCAGCCAGCGGCCATCTCGCTGCAGCATGGCCAGGGCTACTTCAACGGCCATGGTTCGTCCTCACTCAGGCCGCAGCAGTGCGGCGCCGCTGCGTGGGGTAGATCGCTGCACCGCCGGCCGCTAACACCAGGCCACCGCTGATGGCGAGAAACACCAGCGTCTGCAGAAGCAACAGAAAGATTCCGATGGCCGACCCAGCCACGATCTGTACCCTCGCCTTGATCAGCAGGGTGAGCAGCAGCAGGACTGTGGCCTTCAGGCTCAGCACTTTGGCCATGCTGAACGGCAAGAAGGGGTTCAGGAGCACAGGTTGATCACATCAGGGGTGTGCCCATGCTGGCGGGCTGAACCGGCAGCGGTGGTGCCACTTAGGCCCGCAGCGGCTTTTGCGGGATCCACTGCGGCGGACACGCCCGCCATCCCTCCTGCCGCTTCTGGCCCCAGAGCTTGATCGCCTCCTCTCGCATCAGCTCCCTGCGGTGCTTAAGCAACGGCGGCTCTCCGCTAGGCATCACTTCCCCCAGAGTCACCTCCAGCAACTAACTCCCGCGGTCGTAGCGGCAGGGCTGGAAGTGCAGCACCTGGCGGCTGCGGCTCTTCTGCAGGGCGCTCTCATCGAGGTAGGGCCACTCCTCCATCGGGAATTTAAGCCGGGCGGCCAGGGCCGCAGGCCGGGGCAGCGGAAAGCCATGAATAACTACAGATGCGTACCCCTGTACTAGCACGGTCGGCGGGCTTTGCTGCCATCCCATTGCGCCCTCGATACGGTGCGCTCAGCGGATAAGAGCCGATGTTGCGCGAGCTTGTTCTGGCCATCGGCATCGGGCTGATCATTGGCCTGTCGCTGCAGCAGCCAGCGCAGCAGCGGACGAGATGGCTGCCACCTTCCTCAAAAACAGCAAACTGATCCTCGGTCCCCATCTATTCGTCGGCCTGGGCGTTGCCCTGCCTGCTATCACGACGGGGCCTCCCTGAGCCCTTCCCTGCAGAAGGGCAAGGAATGGGCCTAGGGACTGCACATGGCCATCAATTGGGGACTTCTTCTCTTCGGATGGCAAGTCATTAGCAATGACCCATGGCACCTGATCCGATGACATCCACCCTGCTCCTGTTACTCGTGGGCCTGGGGTCTCTTGCTAGCCCGGGCCACCAAGTACCGCAAAAGGGACGGCAAGGCGCTCGAGCTTGCCGAACCGTGGCATCATCAAAACAGATCTATAGTATGCGCGTCTAACCATAAACCGATCCAACGGCTCTCTCCATGACCCTCATTCCCGCACCACCGTCCAGTGACGAGGTCCCCAGCCTGGGCCGTCGTCAGTTCATGAACCTGCTCACCTTCGGTGCCGTCACCGGGGTGGCGCTCGGAGCCCTCTACCCGGTGGTGCGCTATTTCATCCCTCCCCGGGAAACCGGCTTATCGGGTGGTGCCCTTGCCCTAGACGAACTCGGCAATCCGATCGCGGCCAGCGGCTGGCTGGCCAGCCACCCGGAAGGCGACCGCAGCCTGGTGCAGGGTCTCAAGGGCGATCCCACCTATCTGATCGTGGAAGGGGAGGGCGCCATCGGCGCCATCGGCCTCAACGCCATCTGCACCCATCTGGGTTGCGTGGTCCCCTGGAACAGCGGCGAAAACAAGTTCATCTGCCCCTGCCACGGCAGCCAGTACGACCCGGAGGGGGCCGTGGTCCGCGGTCCCGCCCCGCTGCCCTTGGCCCTGGCCCATGTGGCCGTGCAGGGCGAACGGGTGCAGCTCAGCACTTGGAGCGAAACCGATCCCCGCACCGGGGAGCAGCCTTGGTGGAGTTGAACCGAAGCTTCTGAACTGGCTGCTCGCCAGCCCCCTCAGGGTTCAGGCAAGGGGCTATGGGTGAGCGGGCCGTTAGGCGCAGGTACTACCCGACTGAATAGGCGGGATCAAACTATTTCAACAAGGCTCGATCTGATTGAAGTTGGCAAACTGAAGCTGTGGCGGCATGTCGTCTTGGGCGATCATCATGTCGACGAAACGATGGTCGAAGTGAACTTGGGCGAGCGGGTAGTGATGATGCGCATGGATCGGCCTCTCCAGGATTTCGTCGATACCGGAAAATGAAATCACGATCTCGGCATTAGCTGCCTGGAGCGAGTTGGCTGTTGCCCCAAGCAAAGGACTTTGCGGATCGATCGGATGCATCACCGTCCAGGTAAGCAGGAACAGCGGCGAGTGGTCGCGCAGCAGGTTGAGCGGCAGTAGGCGACGCATCCTCTGGCCTTCTGCGGAGCGCTCATCGATCGCCAAATAGGCCCGCAACTGGGCCTCGATGATGGCCTTGCGGCGCTCATTTGCCAACCGGAACATCAAGGTGGGCAGGCCGTTGTAAGTGTGGACCGTGGCCTCTTGAGAGAACAGGATCCGCGCCGTGGATCGGGAAAAACGGCTGAAGACCAGCCCCGTGACCAACGCGGTAATAAACAACCCCAGCAAGGACTCAGCAGTGACGAGCAGATTGCTGTAGAGACTTGTCGGAAATAGTGCCCAATAGCCGATCGAGCCCAGGGTATGGACGCTGAAGAAAAAGGCTTCCGCAAAGCTGGTGGTGGGTCCATCCACCCTGGCGATTCCCTGGGGATCGAGAACATAAAGACCGGCGAACAGCAAGTTGAGGAGCAGGTAGCCGGTGGCAACCAAGCCGAAGAAAACTGGCCAGGGAACGGCCAGCAAAAGGTGATTGGGGTACCGCCAGTGCCGGATCCAGTTCGCCGGATTCACGGCCGAAACGATGCCGCCGTGCTTTTCAAGTCGCTTCTGGCCGGCCCTTGAAGGCTCTCCTTGGGCCTGTCCCTGCGCTCGCATGGCCATGGCAGGTATCCCTATTGATACACGTCATAATTTTAACCGCTTTATGCGAATAGCCGCATTAAAGTTGCGTTGAAGCTGTTTCCCGCCCATGACTCCCCTCAATGGCGGCGGCCAACGCCACCACCAGGTTCTGATCGTGGGCGGTGGTTCCGGTGGGATCACCGTCGCCAGCCAATTGCTCAGAGCTAGTCCTGGCCTGGATGTGGCAATCCTGGAGCCCGCTGCCGTTCACGAGTACCAGTCGGGCTGGATCCTTGCTGGCGCCGGCCTGCTCCCCTACGGGGCAACCCACCGTCCTGAGTCCGCCGTGATCCCGGCGGGTGCCGTCTGGATCCAAGACCGCGCGACTGCTTTCGAGCCCGAAGCCCAGCGAGTGATCACAGAGGCAGGGGAAACGCTCAGTTACGACGTGCTCGTAGTGGCCATGGGCCTACAGCTCAATTGGAGCGCCATCAAAGGCCTCCCTGAGGGCCTCGGCCACCATGGCATCGTCAGCAACTATTCCTACGCCCACATCGCCGCCACCTGGAAGACGATCCGCGGCTTCCAAGGGGGAACCGCCCTGTTCACCCATCCCGCCACGCCGATCAAATGCGGCGGCGCTCCCCAGAAGGTGATGTACCTGGCCGACGACATCTTTCAGGCCACCAGCGGCGTGGGGGTGAACACGCGCGTTATCTTCTGCAGCGCTCTTGCGCAGCTCTATCCGGTCAAGGCCTACAACGCCACGGTCGAGCGCGTCGTGGCGCACCGGGGCATCGAAACACGCTTGCTCCACAACCTGGTCGGGGTGCGCCCTGAGGAGCAGGTGGCGGTGTTCGAAGTACGGCAGGAAGGCCGGGATCCCTTTCGGGAGGAGATCCGCTTCGACCTGCTGCATGTGGTGCCGCCTATGGGCGCGCCGGATGTGGTGGCCCGTAGCCCCCTGGCGATTGAGGGGCCGGGCGGCTGGGTGGACGTGGACCGCCTTACCTGCCAGCACAAGCGCTTTGCCGATGTGTTCGCCCTCGGCGATGTGAGCTCCCTACCTACCGCCAAAAGCTTGGCCGCCATCCGTGGTCAGGCGCCGGTGCTGGTGGCCAACCTGCTGGCTCAGCTCGATGGACGCCCGCTTGCGGCCCACTACGACGGCTACACAGCCTGTCCGCTGATCACCAGCTTCCACAGCCTGGTGATGGCGGAGTTCGACTACGACCTGCAGCCAGTGAGCTCTTTCCTGGTGGATCCCACCCAGGAACGTTGGAGCATGTTTCTGCTGGAAACACGGGTGTTCCCGTGGGTCTACTGGCACCGGGTGCTGAAGGGACGCCTTCACGAGAGTCGGTTCCTGAAGCCGTTCGCGCCCTTGGTGCGCTGGCTTGGATTAGCTCTCAAGGAGTCCTGAGGGTCCCGTTCAGGCCGATTGCACTCAGGCAGAAACGATGGTGTAAGTCAGACCGCCTGCAACTGCAGCAACTGTTGCTCCAACCTTTGCCTCAGTCGCCCCTGCACCAAATTGCATAGTTCATCCACCAAAGGGTCGGCAACGGCATAGACCAGCCGCACTCCATCACGCTGGTAGCTCACCAGGCCAGCGCGTTGCAGTTGACCAAGCTGGCGGCTGATGTGCGACTGGCTGAAACCGGTGGCCTCGATCAGGCTGGCCACATCCAGGGGACCTTCGTGCTTGAGCTGGCAGAGCAGTTGCAGTCGGGCCGGCTCGCTCAGTAGACGAAAAAACTGGCTGAGTTCTTCTAAGAGCTGGGGGCTTGGCAGGGTCCCGGCGGCGGGTGCAGCCATGGCATTGCTGTATGTCGCTTTAGACATTATGCAGCTAAAGAGGCATCCATGGTTCCGCCTGCGGTAGGCACCGCGCCCCAAGCCTGCCGCCAAAAGAGCCGGAGCCAGCATGAATCGCTTAATGCACATAATGCGGCTATGCTCATAGCAGTTGGTGATCGATCACCCCATGGACGTCGCTGCCGCTCCCGCCCTGTCCCTCTCTGGCGCTGCCGGCGGTGGCCAGCTGCTGTTCCGCCAGCTCTTTGACGGCGACACCGGCACCTTCACCTACCTGCTGGCCGATGTGCCCACCCGCAAGGGGGTGATCATCGACTCGGTCTTTGAGCAGCACGGCCGCGATCTCTCCTTGATTCGCGAGCTGGGAATCGAACTGGTGGCGTCGATCGACACCCACGCCCATGCCGACCACGTGACCGGAAGCTGGCTGATGCACGAGGCCACCGGCTGTGGGATCGGCCTGGCCGCTGTAGTCCGAGCTGAAAACGTCAGCCTGCCCCTCTCCCACGGGGATCGTGTCGCGTTTGGCGGCCGTTCCCTCGAGGTGCGCAGTACCCCGGGCCACACCGACGGTTGCATCAGCTTCGTGCTCGATGACCAGTCGATGGCTTTCACCGGAGATGCCCTGTTGGTGCGGGGCTGCGGCCGCTGTGATTTCCAGCAGGGCAATGCCCACAGCCTCTGGACCTCGATCACGGAGCAATTGCTGACGCTGCCGGAGTCGTGCCTGCTCTACCCAGCCCACGACTACACCGGTCGCGCCGTCACATCCGTGGCGGAAGAAAAAGCCTTCAACTCAAGGCTTGGCGGCAAAGCTACCGAGCGGGATTTCGTGGGTCATTTGGAGAACATGAAACTTCCCCACCCCCACAAGATCGCCGAGGCGCTTCCCGGCAACATGCGCTCCGGCAAGCCCCGCGACCCAGCCACCGCTCCCGCCTAGGCGCCCCTGGCGCGCAGCTATGCCGGACTACCTGAGCTCACCCCGGGCTGGGTGGCCACTCACCTGGGGGACCTCACCGTGCTCGACGTGCGCTCCACAGAGGAATTCAACGGACCCGATGGACGAGTGGCCGGCAGCCTGTTGATCCCCCTGCCGGAGCTGGAAAGCCGCACCAGCGAGGTTCCAGCCGACAGGCCCTTGGTGGTGGTCTGCCATTCCGGTAGCCGTTCGGCCCTGGCCACCCAGCAGCTGCTCAAGGCCGGCCGCCAGCAGGTCGCCAACCTCCACGGCGGCCTGAGCCGCTGGGCTGCTGAGGGCTACCCACTCGATGGTGCCAGCCAGGTCAGAGCACTTCCAGTACCAACTTCGACCGCCTTCAGACCTTCATTACCACCATGACGACCTCAACCCGTATCAGCGCCCACGACCTGGCCGACCAGCTGGCCGCCAAAGGCGTCACCGTGATTGATGTACGCGAACCGATGGAGTACGCCTCCGGCCACATCAGCGGCAGCCTCAACATTCCGCTGGCGCGCATCACCCAGGCCGATCTGCCCCGCGGACCCTTGGTGCTGGTCTGCCAGAGCGGTAACCGCAGTGCCAAGGCCTTGAGCCAACTTCTTCAGCAGGGCCACCCCCACCCGGTTGCCGACCTATTGGGTGGTGTACCCGCCTGGCAGCAGGCCGGTTTCTCCGTGCGCAAGCTCAAAGGGGCACCCCTTCCCCTGATGCGCCAGGTGCAGATCGCGGCCGGCAGCCTGGTGCTGCTGGGGGTGATCCTGAGCCAGACGGTGGCTCAGGGCTGGATCTGGCTGAGTGGCTTCGTAGGGGCTGGCCTCACCTTCGCGGGCATCAGTGGCTTTTGAGGCATGGCCCAGCTGCTGGCCGCCATGCCCTGGAACCAGGTGGCGATGGGATCAGAACGGACATGATCACGGCGACCATAGCGCTGCTCCTGGCGGGTGGCGCCTTGATCGGCTTTCTGCTCGCCGTGCTCGGTGCCGGCGGTTCGATCCTGCTGTTGCCCCTGCTGGTGAGCGGTGCGGGCTTGCCCATCAAGGCCGCAGTTCCGCTGTCGCTGCTGGTCGTCACCCTGCTGGCCCTCGGCAATGTCGGTCCCTACATCCGCCGCCGGCAGGTCGCGATCCAACCCGCCCTGGTGCTGGGGTTGCCGGCCCTCGCCGGCAGCTGGATCGGCGGCTCGGTGGTGAAGGCCGGTCTCATCCCGGAGCAGGCGCAGCTTGGGATACTCGCGGCAGCGGCTCTGCTGGCCTCCTGGCTGCTGCTCCGCCCGAGTGCTCAGGCCCAACCCTCCGGGGACAGAAGCTCAGCAGGTTCGCCCATGGCTCTGGCAGGCCAAGGCGTGCTGGTGGGTCTGCTCACGGGCATCGCCGGGGTCGGCGGTGGCTTCGCGATCGTGCCGGCCCTGGTGCTGCTGGCTGGCCTGCCGATGCAACTAGCCAGCGGCACCAGCCTGGTGCTGATCAGCCTCAACTCTCTGGTGGCTTTTGTCGCCCTAGGCCACTGGCCAGCAGCCCATCTGCCGCTGATGTTGCCGTTGATCGGCGGTGGCGCCATTGGCGCGATCATCGGCCAGCGACTTGCGCCTCACCTGCCAGAACTGAGGCTGCGCCAGGGGTTCTCAGCACTGCTGTTCGGTTCGGCCTTACTCACCGGCTTCGAGGCCTGGGAACACCATCACCGTCCGCTGGCCGCTCCCTTTCAATCGGGGTCAGTTCGACCTTTCTCTCCCTCTTCCCCAATGCCGGCCCACCATGAGTGAACGCAACTTTCAGTTTCGGCTGCGCAGCAGCCACCCTGCACCAGATCGGGCCACTCAGGATCTGGCAGTGGAATTCCTAGGCGACTCCGGCGCATGGGAAGCCCAGTTGCTCAGCCTCACGATGCCGGGCTTCCGCCTCTACCTAATCTCGCTGCTCCTCTGCCAGCACTTTTACCTGGTGGCGAATACCAGAGAGAAAGCCATTCCGCTCCAGCAAGTGGAGGCCGACTTCATCGTCACCACCAGCAGCGACTGGATCGTGGCAAGCGTGACTGGAGACTTCCGCATCCGCCTAGATGGGGCTGCCTCTGCACAGGAACGGGGACTCGCCGATGTTGACGCGATTGCTTGCTTACAGGAGCGCATGAAGCTCTGCCCCATCTCCCGCAACCTGCCTGATGGGGTGCACAAGCGCATCGACCTCACCTCCCTGGGCTGAGCCATGAGCGAATCCTTCGATCTAACCCACCTGCGACAGCGTGATGCATGACGCAAAGTCGAAACCGGGCGGACCAGGCAGCTAGCCAGCACCAAGAGGTTGCGGGATTCTGTCGCGCTTTGAGCGACTGAGATCGAAGCGATCAGCCTCCATCACCTTCACCCAGGCACTCACGAAGTCGCACACAAGCCGAGCTGCCCCATCGCTCTGGGCATACAGCTCGGCGATCGCCCGCAGCTGGGAGTTGGAGCCAAACACCAGATCCACCCGGCTCCCGCTCCAGCGCAGCTCACCGCTGCGGCGGTCGCGGCCCTCGAACAGCTCACCGGTGTCATCGCTCGGGCTCCAGGTGGTGGCCATGTCGAGCAGGTTGACGAAAAAGTCGTTACTCAGAACTCCCGGCCGCTCGGTGAACACGCCATGGCGGCTGCCGCCGCTGTTGGCGCCCAGCACCCGGAGGCCGCCCACAAGCACGGTCATTTCGGGGGCACTGAGACCGAGCAGCTGGGCGCGGTCTACCAGCAGGTGCTCAGCGGTCACACTCATCGGCGCCTTCTGCCAGTTGCGGAAGCCATCGGCCTGGGGCTCCATCACCGCAAACGAGGCCGCATCAGTTTGCTCTTGGCTGGCATCCATCCGGCCCGGCGTGAACGGCACCTCCATGGTGTGGCCCTCTGCAGCCGCCGCCTGCTCTACGCCCACGCCACCGGCCAGCACGATCAGATCGGCCAGCGACACGCGCACGCCATCTGTGCGGGAGGCGTTGAAGGCCTGCTGGATGCCCTCGAGCACCGCCAGCACCCTCTGCAATTGCTCAGGTTGGTTCACGGCCCAGTCTTTCTGCGGCGCCAGGCGCACTCGGGCGCCATTCGCGCCTCCGCGCTTATCTGATCCGCGGAAGCTGGAGGCCGAGGCCCAGGCGGTGCTCACCAGTTCAGCCACGCTGAGGCCGGAAGCCCGCACTCGGGCCTTGAGATCGGTGATGGCGACCCCGTCAACCAAGGGGTGATCCACCGGCGGGATCGGGTCCTGCCAAATCAGCTCTTCGGCGGGCACTTCAGGGCCGAGGCAGAGCGCCTTGGGCCCCATGTCGCGGTGGGTGAGCTTGAACCAGGCTCGGGCGAAGGCGTCGGCGAAGGCCTCGGGGTGCTGGTGGAAGTGACGCGAGATCGGCGCGTAGATCGGATCGAAGCGCAGCGATAGATCCGCCGTGGTCATCATCGGCGGGTGCTTGAGCCCGGGGATGTGGGCATCGG
>JBIKWZ010000027.1:0-33840 GCA_044356035.1 Cyanobium sp.
CAGCTGGTCAAATCATGTTGGGACAACTGCGCACTGATGAGCGCATGGAAGCAGCCGAACGCCTGAAAAGCGAATGGTCGCGTGCCTCATCCTTCATCGAAGCCGAGGCCGCTCTTAGCCAACAGGTGATCACAGATGCCAGTAAGGTGAACATCCCCAGCAGTTGCAACTTACAAACAGGGCAATTCCGTGCTGCCATGGATTTAAGGCGTGATCTACCTCTGGTGATCTATGGGGTCAAGCCGAGTGAGAGCGGTTCTCTACCAAGCCATGCCCTTTGGCGCTGCGGTCCAGAGATCACAGCGGAGGGCCGCTATGACTCATCCAAGCCAATTCAATTAGCCATGCTGGTGGATGGACTAGATGGTGATGCTGCTGGAAATGGGTTTCAAGCAAGCAGTAGCCACAGCAAATCATTGACATTTAGCCTAGCCCTCAAAGGTCTTTCAACAAGGGCCTACAGCCAAGAGGCGGGGGTTCACTCACGAGTCAATGCGCTTTATCCCCGTCCAGGCGAAGGCAGCCTATGTGGGGGCGGAATGTATAATTGGGCTGTAGGATCAACAACTGGAGCCGATACACTTAGCGTCCCCATAGGTGCACTCACAAGCGAAGACGAGGTATTGATGTGCGGCAAAGGCGGTGGCGACACAATTAGTGGCTCTAATGTTAACGATATCTTAGAATGCGGAGACGGTGGGCCAAGCGGCATTGATGCCTGCACACTATATGGAATAGCTGGCAATGATCGCTTAGTCGGCAGCAATCAAAATGACACAATCTATGGGGACAGCAGTACGAATTTAACCTGTATCGACAACAGTTTTCCCTGCAATTTCAATGACGAGCTAGTGGGACGGGGTGGCAACGACACCCTCTATGGCGGCCCAGGCCAAAACCTCTACCTGCCCGGCACCGGCAACGACAATGTGATTGGCGGCTCTGGCCTCGATGTGGTGTTTTTCAAAGGTACCCGCAGCGAATACAGCCTCTCCGGCGCCTGCTCCAAAAGCAGCTGCACGGTGACCGATAACGCATCGCCCGCCGCCGATGGCAGCCGCCCGGAAGGCACCGACACTCTTTCCGGCGTGGAAATGCTGATTTTTAAGGATGCCCGCATCGACCTCGATCCCTAAGCCGCACTCAGGCACCGCTCAGCAGCGCTACCGGCAATGAGCTGCGCAGCTTGCCCCCACCGGGCCAGCTCTGCTGCAATTGCAGCTGCAGCACCCCTTCATCGGCAGGATCAGCCCGAAAGCCATTGCTGCTGGCAAGGGCATCGAGCACTACACGGTTCTGGGCCGCGCCACTGCCCAGTTCGCCATGGAGGCCATAGGCCGGCCCGCACCGCATCAGCACCCGCCCGCGCCAGATCGGCTCGGCGGGATTACCCAGTGAATAACTGATTGGTCCGGCGGCGGTGGCCAGATGCAGCACCAGCGTTCGCCCGGCCAGGTTGCAGGCCGGCGGCAGCACGGCCGGATCAGCAAGCCGCTGGGCCTGAAGCAGATCGCCACGCACCAATTCCAGCGTGCGCCGTGCCACCACCCGCTCCCGCAGCAACCTCCCCAACCGTTGCCCGTTACTGCCTTCGGCGAGCATGGCCTGCAGCAGCACCCCGGTGAATCCGCAGCCGATCACTAGGGCTAGTAGCAACTCCACTAGGGAAAAACCCTGGGCCTGGTACTTGGTGCTCATAGCGCCTCATCGGCAACACAGGCACTGCTGCTGGGCGTTCCTTCCGCCGAGCCGACATACCGCCCCAGCCGCACCACCCCCAGGGGCAAAGACAGCACCAAGCAACGCCGCAGCGCTACGCCCTCAGCAGCGATCAGCACCGTGCCGCCATCCAGCACCAGCCCGTTGCTACTAAACCGCAGGGCCGCCGGCAGGTTGTGCCGCAACTCCACGCCCGCTTCACGCTCCGCCTCAGCGCCTTCGCTGATTTCGCAAGCCGGCAGGCTGCCGCCACTGGGCTCGCGCCAGCCCGAGATGCCGAGAGCCAGGGCGCAGGGTTGGCCGTGGCGCTCAGCCGCCTGGCGTGCCTGCTCAAGGCCCAGGGCCAAGCGGCGGCTGGTCGACTCCACCCGCATCAGCGCCAGGCTGCTCTGGCCAGCGCCAAAGCTCATCGCAGCCAAGATTCCCAAAACTGCCATCGCCACTAGCAGCTCCGGCAGACTGAAACCGGCTTGTGCGGTGCGCGTGTCAAAGCGTTGCATCGGTCTGCTCCTCCGTTATGGGCTCAGTCGGGCCGCACAGCCCATAGGCGGCTGGACTAAGCCAGCGCTGCCGCTCCCCCACCTCAGGCGCACTAATCCGCACGCGCACCAAAGCAGCACCGGGTTCTGCGCTCACCTCACGGCTCAGTCCCGCCCCCAGCGGTTGGGATTGCAGATGACCAACCAACCAGCTGGCCGCATCCGCACAGTCTGACGCCACCGGCTGAGCCGCCAGCGCCGCCAGCCTGGCTTGGCTGCCCAGCAGGGCGATCTCTAGTTGACCGAGTTGGTGCTGGCGCCGCTCCGCCTGCTCCGCGGAGTTGGTGCTGCTTGCCCAGAGCTGGAGTGAACAACTCGATGAGATCACCAAAATCACCGAAGCCACAAGAATCTCCACCAAGTTCATGGTTCCCCCACAGCTGCGGGGCGACCGCGGAGGCCGAGTTCCCGCAGAGACACCAGCTGGGCGGGAGCCAATCCCTCCGGAGCCGCTTGACGCATCAGCTCTAGGGCAAACGCCGCCTGCAGCGGGAGCGGCTGCTCGGCACTGGCCAGCAACTCAAGCGTGGCCACAGCCCGACCCCGTTGGGGAGCGCCGGCCTCCGCTGGTTTCTGCCAGTTGGGGCCCTCAACCTTCACCAGCCGGTAGGCCGCCGAATCAACCTGGCCTGCCTCGCCCACCCTGCTGGGCAATTGGTCAACGGTCAGGGGATCAGCCACCAGATGCTGGGCCGCCGACATCAACTGATCCTCAGCCTGCCGCAGCCGCTGACCAGCACTCACCTGGCTGCGGGACTGAAGTGCAACAGCCTGCAGCGAAAGACTGCTGAGCATCAACAGCAGGGAGGCGGCGGTAGAAAGAGGCAACAAAAAGCCGTCTTGTGCCGGGTTCGAGCGCGGTAACCGGGCCATTGGGGCACCTGTTTCACAACTACCCGTTCAGCATTCCCACAGCCCTTATGGGCTTACTGATTCAGCTTGAGCACTGCCATGAAAGCTTCCTGGGGCACATCTACCTTGCCCATGGCCTTCATGCGCTTCTTGCCCTTGGCCTGCTTCTGCAACAGCTTCTTCTTACGGGAGATGTCTCCGCCGTAGCACTTGGCCAGGACGTCCTTGCGCATGGCGCTGATGCTCTCCGAAGCGATAATACGGCTACCGATCGAAGCCTGGATTGGGATTTTGAACTGCTGGCGCGGGATCAACTCCTTGAGCTTCTCAACCAAACCCTTGCCCACGTTGTAGGCCTTGTCGCGATGGACAATCGTGGTGAGTGGATCGGCCTTCTCGCCATTGATCAACACATCAAGGCGCACCAGCTCATTTTTGCGGTAGCCAATCAGGGAATACTCCATGGAGGCATATCCTTTGGTGCGACTCTTCATCTGGTCAAAGAAGTCGGTCACAACTTCTGCAAGCGGCATCTCATAATGGAGAGTGACCCGATCAGTCGTGATGTATTTCATATCTATAAACTCGCCGCGCCGCTCCTGGCACAACTCCATTAGCGCACCATTGTAGATGTTCGGAGTATATATTTCAAGCTTCACATATGGCTCCTCTATTGATTCACGTTTTTGCGGATCCGGCAAGGTTGCAGGATTGTCCACCATCATGGTGGTGCTATCCAGCATATTTACTTGATAGATAACCGATGGCGCGGTTACGATCAAGTCAAGGTTGTATTCACGCTCAAGTCGCTCCTGCACGATCTCCATGTGCAGCAGGCCAAGGAAACCGCAGCGGAAGCCAAAACCCATGGCGCTGCTTGTTTCGGGTTCATATTTGAGCGCCGCATCGGAGAGCTGAAGCTTATCCAGGGCTTCGCGAAGATCGGGATATTGGTCAGCATCGGTGGGAAAAAGTCCGCAGAACACCATTGGCTTGGCCTCGGTGTAACCGGGCAGGGGCGCAGCGGCGGGATTGGAAACTAAGGTAATGGTGTCGCCAACGCGGGCATCTGCCACTGCCTTGATCGAAGCGGATAGATAGCCAACTTCACCAGCATGTAGCGAATCCACCTGACGCTGATCGGGTGCCATCACGCCTACCTCATCAAGCTCATAGCTCTTCTGGCTGGCCATAAGCAGCACTTTGTCGCGCTTACTGAGGGAGCCTGAGATAACTCGGAAATATACGATCACTCCCCGATAGGGGTCGTAATAGGAATCGAAGATCAGAGCCCGAAGCGGTTCAGAGACCTTGTCGGGAGGCGGCGGCACCCGATCCACCACTGCCTGCAGAATTTCGGGCACCCCAAGGCCTGTCTTTGCCGAACAATGGATTGCATTGGAGCAGTCGAGCCCAATAATTGCCTCAATTTCTTCGGCGATGCGATCGGCATCGGCACCGGGCAAATCGATCTTGTTGAGAACGGGAATTATCTCGAGATTGTTTTCTAGGGCCAGGTAGACGTTGGCCAGGGTTTGGGCTTCCACGCCCTGACTGGCATCCACCACCAACAGAGCACCTTCACATGCCTGCAGTGAACGACTTACTTCATAGGAGAAGTCAACGTGACCGGGGGTATCGATCAGATTGAGGATGTAGTTTTCACCATCTGCCGCGATGTATTCCATGCGGGCGGCCTGAAGCTTGATAGTGATGCCGCGTTCGCGCTCCAGCTCCATGTTGTCGAGGAACTGCTCCTGCATGTCGCGAACGGCAACGGTGCCGGTGTCCTGCAGGAGCCTGTCGGCAAGGGTGGATTTCCCATGGTCGATGTGGGCGATAATGCAGAAATTGCGGATCCGGGAGACGGGTGCTTCTGTCATAGGAGAGATCTTAAGGAGCGATGCTCAAAAAATCGCCCACTGGCCAACTGAGGTAAGGCAGCCCAGTAAGGCAGCCCAGCAAGGCAGCCCCCCGCTCCCATTCCTAAACTCGAATCACCAACGTTGCCAATCATGACCACAGACACCCCCACGGTCGCCGCTGAAAATGCTGATCCCCATGCCCTGACCCTCGAAAACGTAGAGCGCACCCTCGATGAGCTTCGCCCCTACCTGATGGCTGACGGTGGCAACGTCGAAGTGGTCGAGATCGACGGCCCAATAGTGAAAGTGCGTCTCCAGGGGGCCTGCGGCTCCTGCCCCAGCAGCACCATGACTCTCAAAATGGGCATCGAACGCAAGCTGCGCGAAGCAATCCCCGAGGTGAGCGAAGTGGTGCAGGTGCTCTGAATTGATCGCCAAGAAGCTTGCCCCGTAGGCTCTGTCCACTTGCATTTGGTCTGTGCTGGATCAGCGCCTGCTGCGCGACAACCCCGAGCTAATCGCCCAACAGCTCGGGCGCCGCGGCATGAAGCTCGATCTCGGCCTGCTGCAGCAGATCGCACGCCAGGAGCGCGATCTAGAGGAGCATCGCAGCAACCTGCAAGCCAACGGCAACCGGATCGGCAAGGCAGTTGGACAGCTGATTCAAGGCGAATCTGCGCCAAACAGCCCCGAGGTTCAGGCCCTGCGCGACCAGGGCAACGCCATCAAGCAGCAGGTGGCCGCCCTCGAGGAGCAGGAAAAAGCCCTGGAGCTGCAGCTGCGTGAGGCCCTATCGGCCCTGCCCAACCTGCCCTCGCCAGAGGCGCCCGATGGTCGCAGCGAAGCCGACAACATAGAGATCAAGCGTTGGGGCAGCCCCCGCATCGAAGCCGGTCTTCAGGAGCACTGGCAGATCGGTGAGCGGCTGGGGCTATTTGAAACCGAGCGTTCCGTGCGCATCGCTCAGAGCCGTTTCATCACCCTGATGGGTGCTGGCGCCCGCCTGGAGCGGTCCTTGATCAGCTTCATGCTCGATCTGCACACCAGCAAGGGCTACCGGGAGGTGATGCCGCCGATCCTGGTGAATTCCGCCAGTCTCACGGGTTCGGGCCAGCTGCCCAAATTCGCCGAGGAGAGCTTCCGCTGCGCCGACGACGACCTCTGGCTCACCCCCACCGCCGAAGTTCCAGTCACCTCCCTGCACCGCGATGAGGTGATTCCCGCCGAGCAGCTGCCGCTCAAATACGCCGCATACACCCCCTGCTTCCGCCGCGAAGCCGGCAGCTACGGCCGCGACACCCGGGGCCTAATCCGACTGCACCAGTTCAATAAGGTTGAGCTCTACTGGTTTTGCCATCCCGACCACTCCGCCGCCGCCCACCAGCAGATCACCGCTGACGCAGAAGCCGTGCTGGAAGCCCTCGAGCTGCCCTACCGCAAGATCGAGCTCTGCACCGGTGATCTGGGCTTCTCCGCCGCCCGCACCTACGACCTCGAGGTGTGGCTGCCCGGCGCCGGCGCCTACCGCGAAATCTCCAGTTGCTCGGTGTGCAACGACTTCCAAGCCCGCCGCTCCGCCATCCGCTTCAAAGATGGCAAAAACACCCGCCTGCTCCACACCCTCAACGGCTCCGGCCTCGCCATCGGCCGCACCATGGCCGCCCTACTCGAAACCGGCCAGCAAGCTGACGGCTCCGTGCGCCTACCCGCTGCCCTAGTGCCCTACTTCGGCGGCGACACGATCGGCCACATCCTTAAGCCGACGTAACCGCCACAAACAACTGCCTCAAGCGCAATCGCTTCCGTACTTTGGGAACAGAAACTGAATCTGGGCACGGATCGTGATATTCCCAAAAAGTCCGGCTTCACCGCATTTGCGTAGGCCTGCAGAGAAGCATTGATGGGTTGCTTGCCGATACGAAACAAGCGACCCACACTGCCGCACATCGGCAGAATCCACTTGTCACCACTGGCCTCCCGCTAGTTGGCTGTGATGATCGGCGCGGTTACCAGATACCAGCCCTGGCTCAAGTTGTAGTTAATGAAGGGCTGCAGCAGGAAGGAGCTCACCGAGCTGCGATCGCTATCGCCCCCAAACGACCATATGTTATTCACCAGCGTCCAAGCCACCCGCAGACCACTTGCCCCGGCCCTGGCTGCTATCACTAGCCATTATTAATACCAGCGTGGGGCCAAAACCAAAGGTCCAAGCTCGCCTTCCCTCTAGCACGAATAAGAAGTTGGGGTTGAGATCACCAAAGTGAGATCCGGGCTGAGCGAAAACGGCACCACTGGATGAATATTCAGCAGGCTCTGGGTTTGGTTTTCATTGGGGCCAATGCCCGGGGTGAAGTTGTACTGAAACGGAACGCTGACCAAATTTGAGACAGGGTTCTGGGCCTCTGCCGCCAGTGCCTCGGCTTGGGTTCGGCGGGGAATACACGGCCGCAGCGACCGGACCTAGCCAAGACTTAGTTAAGCGCAAAAGCGTGCATGCCGCCCCCCTGCCCCCAGGCAAAACCAGCACAATGGACGCATTAATAGCGGGGCCTGGATGGGCGTTCTCACAGCACTGGCGATCCTGGCGGGGCTGATCGTGGTGCACGAGGCAGGGCACTTTTTTGCCGCCACCTGGCAGGGGATCCGCGTCAGCAGCTTTTCGATCGGCTTTGGCCCGGTGCTGTTCGAGCGCCAGCGCCGCGGTGTGCAATTCGCCCTGCGGGCCATTCCCCTGGGCGGCTTCGTGGCCTTTCCCGATGACGATGAAGACAGCCCCATCCCCAAAAACGACCCCAACCTGCTCAGCAACCGGCCCCTAGCCCAGCGGGCACTGGTGATCGCCGCCGGCGTACTGGCCAACATGCTGCTCGCCTATGCGGTGCTGCTCGGCCAGGGACTGGTGCTTGGCATCCCCGCCGGTTTCAGCGCTAGCCCCGGCGTGCTGGTGAGTGGTGTGCAACCCGGCCTAGCCGCCGCCGCTGCCGGCCTCCAACCGGGCGATCGCATCTTGAGCCTCAATGGCAGCGATCTTGGCGGCGGCCAAAGCGCCGTTGCCGCCTTGGTAGAGCGCATCAAGGCCGCCCCCGATCAAACCCTGCGCCTGGAAGCCGAGCGCAACGGCCAAACCCTGCCCCTAGATCTCACCCCCGCCGATCTCGGCGGCGTTGGCCGCATCGGCGCCCAGCTGCAACCCAATGGCACCGAGGCCTTCCGCCCCGCCCGCACGCCCCTAGAGCCCTTCCGCCAGGCCAACCACGATTTCGCCGCCCTCACAAGCCGCACCGTGGAAGGGTTCGTTACCCTCGCCACCCACTTCGGAGAGACTGCCGGCCAGGTGTCTGGCCCCGTAAAAATTGTGGAGATGGGGGCGTCGCTGGCCAAGCAGGGCGGCAGCAGCCTGTTCATCTTCACCGCCTTGATATCGATCAACCTGGCGGTTCTCAATGCCCTGCCGCTGCCCCTGCTCGATGGCGGTCAGTTTGTGTTTCTGCTGCTCGAGGGCCTGCGGGGTAAGCCCCTGCCCGAGCGCTTTCAAATGGCTTTCATGCAGTCGGGCTTTGTCTTCCTGGTGGGCTTAAGCGTGGTGCTGATCGTCAAGGACACCTCCCAGCTACCGGTGGTGCAGCAGCTGCTTGGGCGCTGAGCCTCACCGCCGCAAGGTAAGCTCGATAGCACTTATCCGTTCGCAGTTCAGGCCGCATGGCGAAGAAGTCGATGATTGCGCGCGATGTCAAGCGCAAGAAGATGGTTGAGCGTTTTGCCGCCAAGCGCTCTGCCCTCAAGGCAGCCTTCGACGCCGCTGCAGATCCGATGGAGCGTCTGGAAATCCACCGCAAAATCCAGCTGCTGCCCCGCAACAGCGCCCCCAACCGCGTTCGCAACCGCTGCTGGGCCACCGGCAAGCCCCGGGGCTTTTACCGCGATTTCGGCCTGTGCCGCAACCAGCTGCGCGAGCGCGCCCACAAGGGTGAGCTGCCTGGTGTGGTCAAGTCTTCCTGGTAATCAGCTAAAGATTCCCAAGGCGCCTACGGGCGCTTTTTTTTGGCCAAGCAAGCCCATAAACGCGATAAAAAGCGAAGGATGCCCCAGTAGTAACGGCCTAAATGCGAGAATGGTCCCTGACAACAACAGGACATAAGCGCACGTGCAAGGACAAACTCAGTCGATCTCCTTCGATGGTCGGGAGATCCGGCTGACCACCGGTCGGTTCGCCCCCCAGGCTGGGGGCTCGGTGATGGTTGAGTGTGGTGATACCTCGGTTTTGGTCACCGCCACCCGCTCCGGCGGTCGCCCAGGCATCGATTTTCTGCCCCTAACCTGCGATTACGAAGAGCGTCTCTACGCCGCCGGACGCATCCCTGGCAGCTTTTTCCGTCGCGAAGGCCGCCCCTCTGAGCGAGCGATCCTCACCTGCCGCCTGATCGATCGGCCGATCCGGCCCCTATTCCCCAGCTGGATGCGCGACGACATCCAGATCGTGGCAACCTGCCTCTCGCTCGATGAGCGCGTGCCACCCGATGTGCTCGCCGTCACCGGTGCCTCGATGGCCACCCTGCTAGCAGGTATCCCCTTCTATGGCCCCATGGCCACCGTGCGGGTGGGCCTGCTCGGCGATGACTTCGTGCTCAACCCCAGCTTCCGCGAAATCGAGCGCAGCGAGCTTGATCTGGTGGTAGCTGGTACGCCCCAGGGCGTGGTGATGGTGGAAGCCGGTGCCAACCAGCTGCCCGAGCAAGACGTGATCGAAGCGATCGACTTCGGCTACGAAGCGGTGTGCGAACTGATCAAAGCGCAGCAAAACCTGCTCAAGGAGCTCGGCATCGAGCAGGTGATCCCCGAACCCCAAGTCATCGACCCCACCCTGCCCAACTTCCTTGAACAGGAATGTGCCGGTGGCATCGGTGAGGTGCTCAAGCAGTTCTCCCAAACCAAAACCGAACGCGACGAGAAGCTCGACGCCATCAAGGCCGAGGTGAGCGAGAAGATCGCCGCCCTAGCCGAAGACGACCCGATCCGCTCCGCTTCCAGCGGCAAGGCCCTGGGCAACAGCTACAAGGACCTGACCAAAAAGCTGATGCGCGCCCAGATCCTCCAGGAGGGTAAGCGTGTCGATGGCCGCAACCTTGATGAAGTGCGGCCGATCAGCGCCGCCGCCGGTGTACTGCCCAAGCGGGTGCACGGCTCAGCGTTGTTCCAGCGCGGCCTCACCCAGGTGCTCTCCTGCGCCACCCTCGGCACCCCGAGCGACTCCCAGGAAATGGACGACCTCAACCCCTCCACCGAGAAGCACTACCTCCACCACTACAACTTCCCCCCCTACTCCACCGGCGAAACCAAGCCGATGCGCTCCCCCGGCCGCCGCGAAATTGGTCACGGCGCCCTGGCTGAGCGGGCGATTGTGCCCGTGCTGCCCAACAAGGAGTCCTTCCCCTACGTGCTGCGCGTGGTGTCGGAGTGCCTCAGCTCCAACGGCTCCACCTCCATGGGTTCGGTGTGCGGCAGCACCCTCGCCCTGATGGATGCCGGCGTGCCCCTTAAGGCACCAGTGAGCGGCGCCGCCATGGGCCTAATCAAGGAGGGCGAGGAGGTGCGCATCCTCACCGACATCCAAGGCATCGAAGATTTCCTTGGCGACATGGACTTCAAGGTAGCCGGCACCGAAAAGGGCATCACCGCCCTGCAGATGGACATGAAGATCACGGGTTTGAATATCAAAACCGTGGCTGAAGCCGTTAACCAGGCCCGCCCCGCCAGGCTGCACATCCTCGAGAAAATGCTCGAGGCGATCGACAAGCCCCGCGACACCATGTCGCCCCACGCCCCGCGCCTGCTCAGCTTCCGCATTGATCCGGAACTGATCGGCACCGTGATCGGCCCCGGCGGTCGCACGATCAAGGGCATCACCGAGCGCACCAACACCAAGATCGACATCGAAGATGGCGGCATCGTCACGATTGCCAGCCACGATGGCGCTGCCGCCGAAGAGGCCCAGCGAATCATCGAAGGCCTCACCCGTCGCATAAGCGAAGGCGAGGTATTCAGCGGGGCCGTGACCCGCGTGATCCCGATCGGTGCCTTCGTGGAGATCCTGCCTGGCAAGGAAGGGATGATTCACATCTCCCAACTCTCCGAAGCCCGAGTAGAGAAGGTGGAAGATGTGGTAAACGTGGGTGATCAGGTAACCGTGCGCGTGCGCGAAATCGACAATCGCGGCCGCATCAACCTCACCCTGCGCGGCGTGCCCCAAAGCGAAGCTCCTGCCCCTGAGTGATATAGGAGCGAAGAGGGCCGCCAACTGGCCCTTTCAAAATTTGGCCTCAAGCACCTAATGCCGGTCCTGTGGGACCGGCTTTTTATTGGATATGAGCGCACGAATGAGCTCGCCTTAGCACCAACTAAAAACTGAAAACCGGGGAGGGGCCAACAACATTTTTGAAGTGGGCTAAGTCCTAGCTAAGTCCGCCAGTAAAAAACGACCACTGCCCTCCAACCATCACCCTCTGGCCCTCAAACAACAAAACCGGGGTCAATCACAGCCATCGCATCCGCCGCTTTTTCGCATAATTCGGCGTGGGCTGGGCCGTGGCTGGCGATTAAACAGCCGGCCTGGCGTACGTCACCGCTGTTGTAGGCCAGGGCGCGGCCGTCGGCATGGCTGAAGGCGCCACCAGCGGCGCGCAATACCGCCTCAGGAGCTGCCATGTCCCAATCCTTCGGGGCGCTCTTCCCCGACAGGGAGATATAGAGATCCGTCTCACCGCGCAGGATCGTGGCCACCTTGCCACCAACGCTGCCGATCGCCTTGGTGTTGCCCAGGGCCAGGGCCGCCAGCAGCTGCTCGAGCCGCTGGTCGCGGTGGTTGCGGCTGGCCACGAGCACCAGCTCGCCGAGAGCTCGCCGGCCACTAAGCCGCACCGGGCTGCGCTCACCCGCTCGGCTTTCGCACCAGGCCTCTCCTGCCGAGCCCGCCAACCCTGGCATCACGCCCAGCCACAGCTCCTCAAGCTCCGGCAGCAGCACCACCCCCAGCACCGGCTCGCCGCCGTGCACCAGGGCCAGATGCACCGCATATTCGCCCGTGCCCTGCAGGAAGTCTTTAGTGCCATCGAGGGGATCGAGGATCCATAGCCACTCCGCCGCCAGGGGCTCGCCTTCAGTGAGCTGCTCCTTGGCGGTTTCCTCGCTCAGCACGGTCCACTCAGCCGCGGGGAAGGCTGCGGCCAGGCCCTCCAGCAACCACTGGTTCACCGCCAGATCCGCCGCACTCACCGGGCCCTCACCGCCCTCATCCACGCTCAACGCCGGCGGGAAGCCATAGGGGGGCTGCTCGCCGCGGCCATAGGCCAACAGGATATCGGCAGCTCCCCAGCTCAGCCGCCGCAGCTGCACCAGCAAGGCTTCGAGCGCAATGCCTGAGGGCAGGGGGAGGGCAACCGGCATCATGGAGGCGAAGGGTTCAGCATTTTGCAGGAGCCCACCCCAAGCCGTGCAAGCCCCCGAACCCGCCCCCGGCGTGCTCTACCTGGTGGGCACCCCCATCGGCAACCTGGCCGACCTCTCGCCCCGCGCCCGCCAGGTGCTCGCTGGTGTGCAGCGCATCGCCTGCGAAGACACCCGCCGCAGCGGCCTGCTGCTGCATCAGCTCGGCCTACGCCAAAAAGACCAGGGGCCGCGGCTGCTGAGCTTCCACGCCCACAACCAAACCGCCCGCATCCCCGAACTGCTCGCGGCCCTCGCCGCCGGCGAAGCCCTAGCCGTGATCAGTGACGCCGGGCTGCCGGGCATCTCCGATCCCGGCGAGGTGCTGGTGGCGGCCGCCCGCACAGCTGGGCACAGCGTGATTTGCATTCCCGGCCCAAGCGCCGTCACCACCGCGCTGGTGAGCAGTGGCCTGCCCTGCGGACGCTTCTGCTTTGAGGGCTTCCTGCCGCCCAAGACCAACCAGCGCCGTAAGCGACTGCAGGAATTGCAAGTTGAACAGCGCACCATGGTGCTGTTTGAAGCCCCGCACCGGCTGCTCGATCTACTCAATGATCTGCTGGCGGTGCTGGGTGATCGGCCCCTGCGCGTCGCCCGCGAACTCACCAAGAAACACGAAGAGCAGGTGGGCCCCAGCGTGAGCGCAGCCATCGAGCACTTCCGCCGCACACCGCCCCAGGGGGAATGCACCCTGGTGCTAGCAGGAGCCCTGCCGCCAGAGCCCATGGCCTGGGATAGCGCTGCCCTCAGCGCCGAGCTGCAGGAGCTGCAGCAAGCCGGTCACAGCAGCAACGCCGCCGCCAAGCTGCTGGCCGAGCGCACCGGCCACAGCAAGCGGGAGCTCTACGCCCTGCTGCACCAGGAGCCCTGACCGGGCAGACTGCCGCCACAGCCAGCCTCTGTTCCCCTGATGGTCGTGCGCCTGCGCTTGCTTGCATCCAGCCTGCTGGGCGGTGGCTTGCTGCTAGCGATCCTCTGCCTGGGTGCTCAAAACCTCGACCAGCGCCCCAGCCTCAACTTGGGCTTTGCCCGCAGCACCCCCCTGCCAGCCGGTTTTCTGGTGGGCATTGCTCTAGTGATTGGCGTACTCAGTGGCGGCTGCAGCGCCGCCCTGCTCGCCCCCCGCAATGAGCAGCTGCCTGGGGATTAATTCCCAGCGATTAACTGCCGGGCAAGGAGTAGAGGCTGCCCTCCATCACCACCCGGCTGATGCCCTGGGCGATCAGGTAGGGCGCCGTGCGCTCCAGGATGCGGGTGTCTGGCACCTTGATCACCCGCTGGGTGCGGCCGCAGTGGCGCTTGGCCTGGCGGGGATTAGCAAACACCATCAGGGCCTGCCGCTCCTCTTCGCCAGCGGGTAGCTGGCCAAGTTCGGGGAAATCCTTGAGCGGCTTGGCCTGGAGCTCCACTGTTTTGTCCACCAGCATGTAGACGCTGGCAGGAAGCGGTGAATCCGCCAGTGGCTGGCATTGGGCAGGCTCGCCAACGTGATGCACCAGCAACAGCGGCACGGCCACAAACTGGTCTGCTAGGTCGTCGTCAGCGAAGTCGAGATCATTGGCGTCATCGCCAAAATCATCGGCGTCATCGATTGCCAGCACTGCTGGGTCATCATCGTCGCCGGCCGGCTCTGGCAGCTCAAGCTCTTGCGAAGCTAGCTCTGGGGCAACTTTGAGCTGGCGGTTGCGTTGCTGCTTGAGCTGCTCGTATTCGGCTGGCTCCAGCCCGGCCTTCACCACGCGGCTCACGGTGTTAGTGCTGCAGCCATAGGCCTCAGCCAGCTCTGCGCTGCCTTCTCCAGCGCGGTAGCGAGCCACGATCTCGATCTTCTGGCTGTCAGTGAGCCGAGTGGCAGCCATGGGACGGGTGTTGCGCAGCAGACCAGTGTAGGCCGAAAGAGCCCTCTGGTTCAGGGGGCTGGTGGTTTGACGTTCGGGCAGCTGGCACCGTTGAAATTCGAAGCAATGCGCGCTGAGCCCTTCTGATAGATCGTTTGAGCTTTTTGGGTATCACCCGCAGCCTGGGCGGCACTGAGCTTGCCAGCAAATTTGCCGCAGGCCTCGTCCAAGCTCACCGCCTGGGCACCCAAGGGCGCCGCAAGGGCCAGCAGCAGGGCGAAACGCATTTTCAAAAAAGATCTCTCCAGCCACTCTGGCTCAAGGGCCGCAGTTGTGAGGACTGCAAGGACCTGAAGTGGCTGGGGTTGCTGTTCGAAACGCTGATGGTTCGGGATCTGCGGGTGCTGGCCGAACAGGTGGAGGGACGCAGCCTCCAGCCGCTCTCCCTGGAGCAGGCTGCGGAGCTGACCTCGCTGGAGCTCAGCTGAAAGCAGCAGGACATTTTTTAGGCTTCAAATCTTGTCGTTGCTAATTGGGACGACAGCACCTAGTAAGAAGCCCAATTGGCGGACGAATTAGTTTGCGGGTAGTTCGTTTCATCGGAATTTTTGCCTGATGAATCCAATTCGGAGCTCGTAATGCCAACCCCAACAGTTCTTGTGACCGGAGCCTCCAGCGGAATTGGTGCGGCGACAGCCCGCCTATTGCTGGAGCGCGGCTGGCGTGTGTTTGCAGCTGCTCGGCGTCTGGAAGCAATGGAGCCCCTGGCCGCCTTGGGTGCCGAGCTGATGGCGTTGGATCTCAGCGATGAGCAATCACGCCGCGAGCTCGCTGAGCAGCTCACAGCCAAGGTGGGTGCGCTCGATGCGCTGGTCAACAATGCCGGCTTCGGGGAAGTGGGTGCGCTCGAGACAATGTCTCTAGATCGAGCCCGGGCGATTTTCGAAGTCAACGTCTTTGGGCTGATGGGGCTCACCCAGCAGTTGTTACCCGCCATGCGTGAGCGAGGTAGTGGTCGCATCGTCAATATCTCCTCGATTGCCGGTCGCTGGGTTTCACCCGGATCGGGGTGGTACGGGGCCAGCAAGTTTGCGCTGGAGGCCCTGAGCGATGCCTTGCGACTCGAGCTCAAGGCCTTCGGTGTCAGCGTGGTGGTGGTTGAGCCGGGCGTGATCGCTACCGAATTTGGCGATGTGGCCGCCCCTTCAATGGAGGAAGCTTTGTGTTGCAGCATCTACGGCGACATGATGCGTGCCGTTCGCAAGAGCTGGGGTGCCGTCTATCGGGGTGCCTCCCAGCCGCTGGAAGTGGCACTAACAATCGAGCGAGCCCTCAGCGACCCCACCCCATCAGCTCGTTACCTCTGCGGTCACCAGTCAGCTTCTGTGATCGTCAGCCGGATCCTGCCTACGCGACTGTGGGACAGCCTGATTCGCATTCAAATGACCTGATGACTGCTATCAGGTTGAGGTAGATGTCACGTTGAGGTAGTGCCCCGGGGATAGCTCGCAGGTCTTCACCCACGGGAGGTATGACAAGAGTTCCCGGGCAGTCCATCAACTTCGGGCTGGGTTCGGGTGGGTTCCGCGTTGTGCTCCTCTCCACCACCAAGGAAGAAGACAAGCGGCCCACGCCGCCAGTAGTCCACCAGCCTGGCCAGGCCAACTACGCTTCCGCCAACTCGACTTTGGCGCTCCAAGGGCAGGAGGGGATTTCCATCCGAGGGGAGCTATCTGGGATGTAATGCTTCAGCGGAGTGGGCGGGGATGGGATTCCACCATCATCTCGAGGATGCTGACAACATCGCGAAGCCCTTTGGCCTGGGCTGTCAACTCCTCTGCCGCCGCCGAACCCTCAACGGCCCCTGAGGCCGATTGCTTGGTCACCCGTTCGATCTGATCAATGGCCGCACCGATCCGTTCGATCGCCTGCAGCTGGTCACGGCTTCCCAGCCGTACTTCCTCAACAAGGGAACGCACCTCAGCCGATTGGCCAGCGAGTTCGCGAATCGAGCCGGCCACCTGATCCACCTTCGTCCTGCCGAGCCGCGTGCGGGCACTCGATTCCTCGATCAGAGCTGCCGTTTCGCGGGCCGCTTTGGTGCTCCGCTGGGAAAGGTTCCGCACCTCCTCTGCCACTACTGCGAAGCCGAGTCCAGCCTCACCGGCCCGGGCCGCTTCGACCGCCGCGTTGAGGGCCAGGATGTTCGTCTGAAAGGCGATCTCATCAATCACCTTGTTGATCCTGGAGATGCGGTCACTGGCCGCGTCTATTTCTTCCATGGCACCCACCATTTCGGCCAGTTGCCCTGTGGCTTCCTGGAATTTCTGCTGCTCGCGGGACACCAGCTCACTTGCGTTCTGGGTGCGCCCGGCGTTGCTGGTCGCCATGCTTCCCATCTCCCTTGCTGAACCGGAGATTTCCTCGAGAGCCGCCACCTGTTCTGAGGCCCCATCGGCCAGGTGGCGGCTGGATGAGGCAACTTGGGAGGCGCCTGTGGCCACAAATCCTGAAGTGGAGGAGAGCTCATCAATGGCACCGTGGAGCTTTTTTCCGTGGTGACGCAGGCTGAACCAGGTTGAGATGGCGGCGGTGGAGGCGATCAACATGCCTGCAATCATCACCGAATCGCCAAGCCGACGGGCATTCTCGGCGGTTGTTTCGGTTCGCCTATCGAGAAGATTCTCAAACTCACCTATGGGGTCCATGATGAGTTTTTTGTCGGAGTGATATCTAGAATCGTGCATTATACGACGAGCTAAGTCTAGGCTAGGAGCCGCCTGGCGCGTGTAGCCACCCATGCCATCGGCAAATCTGCCTTTGACGGCATTCATCGCGATGGTTTCGGTTGTCACTAAAGAGTTTGAGTTGTCTTCGGCCTGTTTCAGCTTGGCAAACTCTTCGGGACTAAATCCCTGCTCCTGCATCAGCTTTCGCAGGGGAACCGTCCTGCCATCTGGCCGCGCTTTTCTCCCATTGCGCACGTCAAGTATGTGCCAGTACTGGTCTTCATAGGCCTTGCTGCCGGTCACTACATAGGTTCGGGCCAGCCTGGTGAGTTCGTCTGAGCTGGCCCGTAATTCGTAGGCCAACTTCAATGATTCGTAGCGGTTAGCCTGGGCTTGGTTGACGGATCGCTGGTTGAAGAATGCCAGTATCGAAAGAATAACGAGCCCAGAGAGTGGTCCCAGCGTGCTCAAACGGAGCAATCGCATCGTGTTCATTAGGTGATCTCTGCAGACAGCACGCGATAGTCAGCTGGCATTCTAATTAATATTCTGCCTATTGCAAGAGACAATTCCGCCAATTTCGGTGCCTCCAAGTCCCGTTCAGGGAGTCCGCTAGAAATTCCGCATTGTGCCAAACCCGCACGTTTTCAAGTGGCAATAAAAGCCCAGCCAGGCATTCAGATCACCTGGCGACCGGGAAGGATGCGAAGAATATCGCTGGGCCGGGCATTCGCCAGGTGTTAGCTATCGACCTCAATCGCTGTGGCACCGGATTGATGCCTAGCTCCGACACCTAAAGAGCCTGGGAGCTGAGCGCCGAGTGGCGCTGACGTGATCCCCACCCAGCAGAAAGCCCACCCTCTCAACGAACCGGCTACTACGACTGGATGCCGCATGAGACCCAGCCCCATGCAATCACCTAGCAGCTGCGCGGCGACAAGACCAACTCGGCCCATTACGCCGCATTTCATGAACGAGGCCGAAACCCGCGCCGAACTGATCGATCCAATACTCGCTGCCGTCGGCCCCGCATACTGTTTCTGGCCGGTCGCAAAACCTCTTCAATCAGGCCCCCACCTGCTGAGCGATCATGGCAACGGCTGCTCCCTTAGCTCAGCCGGATAGAGCAGCTGCCTTCTAAGCAGCCGGTCGTTGGTTCGAATCCAACAGGGGGCGTCTACAAATCCCAGGCCTGGCCTGGGTTTTTTATTGCCTTGCGCATCCCAGGCAGTGGGTCAGATGCACAGTGATGCACTCAGTTAGGGCCATTTGGCGCACGGTTTGGCGCAGAATACGGGCACTCAAAACCACCGGCCCACGGTCGTTCTGAGGCCCCTTTGGCGCATTTGGCGCACGTTTGGCGCATGGCACCCCGTCAGCAGTGGTTTGAGACGCTCCGGCTGAGCATCCAGCAGGAGCACGGCAAGGGCTGGAGCGTCCGGGAGATCGGCGCTACGAAGCGCAACCCCATAGGGCGATGCCAGCTCACTCGCATCTGGGAGAACCGCACCCGCAGCAGCGTGGTGACGCCTGTGGAGTGGAAGGCCACCAATGCAACAGCGATCCTCGCCACGGTGGGCCAGCTGCGCACCCTGATGGAGGAGCGCAAGCTGAGCCTGCAGGACGCCAACAAGCTCAACACCGAGCTGCTTTGTGGCCCGCAGCAATCAGGAGATGATTTTGCTGGGTGGCCCGAGGTCGCGGCCCGCTTCCTTAAATCTCAAGAGGGTCTCCGCAGCTCAACGCTGGGGGACATCAAAACAAGGGTGACCCGCGCACTGGAGGCCCTTAAAAGCAGGCCATGCCCCCGCGATGGCAACACCCTGATGCGGCGCTATGCGGAGAAGTTCTTTGATGGGTGCCCTTCAGGTGGTGTAGGCCGCAAGCGCAACCTCCAAGACGTGGCCCGCTTCCTTACCTATGCGGTGGATGAGTGCGGCGCACCAACGCGGTTCTACCCACCAAGCAAAGCCAAGATCAATGAGCTGATCGGCTCGGCTGAAACCAGCGCAGCAGAGAAACTCACCCCACCAATCAAGCCAGAGGATCTGGCAGCCCTGCTGGATCAGCTGGAGGCTGATGGTGAGCATGAGCTGCGGCTAGCGGTGGGTCTGGTGGGGCTCTATGGGCTGCGGCCTGCTGAGTTGGCGGTGCTCACCGTGAAGGAAGGGCGGGGCTATGTGGGCCACGTCAAACGCAACAGCAGCTCCATGGGCGCCAAGGCCAAACCTCACCGGCTGGTGAAGCCCATCGACGTGGCAGGCCGCGAGGGCGAGGGTGATCGCCTGCTGCAGCTCTATGCCAGCGGACTGATGAAGTTGCCCAAGTCGCTGCGCAATCAGATCGCCATGGTGGAGGAGAAGGGCCGCTTCCAAGATGTAGGAGCTGAGTTTGCGCAAAAGCTGGAGCGCTACCGGCCCTGGCAGTCACTGGTAGCCCGCACCCCTGGCCTTACCCCGTACTCATTGCGGCACGGTTATGCGTGGAGGGCCCACTGCTGCAGCGCCAATGCAATGCACCCACGAATCACAGCAGCGCTGATGGGCCACAACGTTGCAACCCACCTAAAGCACTACGGCAGCTGGACTGATGAGGCATCACTGGAGGCTGCGGTGGAGCGCTTCAACGCTGGAGTGCATGCTGCGGTGAGCACTTAGGTGCCTTAAGGATCGGGTCGGGTGCATCAGATCTGGCTGTGGTGCTTAAGCTTTATGTGCGTCAAACAAGAATCGCCCTAACGGGCAGAGGACGGGGTTCCTTGCAATACCCCCTCAGCACTGGGCCCGCCCCAGCTGAGACAGTTCCCCTTCGCAAGGGAGCCAAGCCGGCGAGAGCTTGTGATTGCGGCAAAACCAAAGCAACGACGCGTTTTGCCCTTTCAATAGTCCTCACAATCCAATGACTGACATAGCTCAGCACTGGCTTCACGCGCCTGCATCCAAAGAGCTGCATGCCCTTGTTCAACATGGAGAACAGCGGGGGATGCCACATACAGCCCGCTGGGCCAAACATGTGATGGCGGCACGGCTTGACATTGCCCAGCACTACATCACCAGCCGGGAGGGTGCCAAATGAGCACCTCTCAGCAATGGCTCCGCACCCCTACAGCAGCCGAGGCTCTGGGCTGCAGCCAGAACCACCTCAAGCGCTGCCGAGACTCCCACGGCGGCTTCCTAGTGGGTGGTGAGGATTACATCCTCGGCTCAAGCCACAGCGCCTCAATTCTCTGGAATGTGGAGAGGATCAGGGCTGCTTTTCATCACCGGGGCGTGATTCGGCAGCGCGGTGAAGCAGTGCTCAAGCAAGCGGTGGGAGCATAAAAATGGCCCCCACAATTCGCGGGAGCCGAGGGCATGGAGATGCTCCAAGGTTACCTGACCGTCTGCTGCAGCTGCAGCAGGACAATCGCGGTAAATCAACTGCGCCAACTGGGCTGCAGGACACCCCAGCAGCTAGCTATGCGTCAGATCGTGCGCAATGGCGTCAAGACCTTCACCGGCTGCAGCCTTTTGAGGCTGAGCTAGCCCTGCTGCCGATCGGGTGGGGCACCGAGCAAAAGGGCCCGATGCTTGAGGGTTGGCAGCACCATGGTGGCTTCACCGTGGAGCAGCTGCAGGGGCGCTATGGCATGCGCTCAGTAGGTGCCCGCACCGGGCTGCTAACCGGCCCGCTGCTGTGCTTTGACTTTGACGGCGCCACCTCCCTAGAGCTGGGCCTGGATCACTTAATTGATCCGGGTTGGGCATGCACTTGGCAGGTGCATCGCGACACCGACCCCTACCGGCTCAAGGTGTTTTTCCGGCCCACGCCGGAGCAGCTCAGTGAGCTGCCAGGTGGCGCTGAGTTTCATGGCAAGACCATCACGGCTGCCAAGACCGACACCAGCAAGGGCGAGGCCCTGGAGGTGTTCTTTGACGGCGGCAGGCAAATGGTTGTGCTGGGCGAGCACCCCAGCAGCGGCGGCCACTACTACTGGCCCGATGATCTGGGCCCCGAGGCGCTGGCAGCGCCACCAGATCACTGGTGGGAGTATGCGCTGAGGATTGCTGAAGACTGCCAGCAGAGGCTCACTACCGGCAGCAAGCCCAGCTCTCGGCGCCATGGCACCCAGCGGCTTGACCCCTGCCCGATCTGCGGGCGGCATGGGTCGCTCTGGTGTGAGCAAACCCAGCAGGGCCTAATCCTCTGCATGCCCGGCTCCACCTTCAGCGCTGAGCAGCGCCATGGGCCACTGCGCATCGGGCAGGTAGTGGATGGATGGGCGCTGGTGAAGCGCACCCCGATCGGTGAAGGCGACGTACTCGCCTTCAAAGTGCACCGGCCTAGGGGGTGCGGCAATGGTTAAGCCAATCACCATTGAGGAGGTAACCCAAGAGCTACGAGATGCAATCACCGAGGGGATTGGCAGCGTTGAGTTGCAGGCTCTGGTGACAAAGCTGGCAGCCACCAGCGAGAACCAAGTCAATGCCATTCAGCGGATCGTTGATGCCGTCAAAGGCGAGCATCAGGACAAATACGCCATTGCCTCCGAAGCAGCCAACCTCGCTGCAGAGTCGGATCGCCGGGATCTCGGCCAAGTGCTCACCCTTGGCTACCTCCTGCCCCCAAGCATCGCCTCAGCACTTGAGACGCGATGCAAATACCTGCCAACAGATGGCCCCTCGGCCGCATTGCCTTTCCTTGCCGCCGTGGCAGGGCTGGTGAAACTCGGCACCCAAGTGGAGGGCAGCGCGGTGGCGAGCTACCGCGTCCCGGTAAACCTTTTTGCTTGCACCGTGGCGAAAAGCGGCGCCAAGAAAAGCCCTCTTGGGCGCCTGGCAGTGGTGTCTCCAACCAGTGAGCTGGTGAGTGAGATGGCCATGGCAAACAAGCGGGAGCAGGAAGCTTGGGCAAAGGCCTGCCAAGGCATGAAAAGAAGCGAGGAAAAGCCCTCACCTCCATTCCCAAGGCGCCTCAGGGTGAGCGAATACACCGGGGAAGCCCTAGCAGCTCAGCTGCAGGCGCAAGAGGATGCAGGCTTGGGGCTGCTCATCTACCGCGATGAGCTGGCAGGCCTGTTCGCCAGCCTCAACCAATACAAGGGCGGCCGAGGCGGCGATGAGCAGCAGCTACTGGAGCTGTTTGACGGTGGAGGGCTCACCAGCCTGCGAATCGCAGGCGATCGGATCTACACCCGCTCCCAAGTGTCGATCTACGGCAGCACCCAGCCGGAGGTGCTGCGCGAGCTGGTGGCCAAGGGCGATGCATCAGGACTTTGGGCGCGGTTCCTATTTGTTCCGCTACCGCCGCGAGCCATTGCGCTGCCAAGGGCTACTACCCCTGCAGAGGAAGCAAACGTGGAGGCTGCAGCAGGCACCCTGGCCAAGGCCTGTCGCACCATCTACAAGCTGACACCCGCCACCTACCGGCTGGATCACGAAGCCACAGATTTGTTTGTGGGGTACGAGTACCAGCGGCAACGGGCAGCACAGGAGGCGACCATCGGCGCTCAATCAGCCCTCTACGGCAAGTCCGCCGGCAAAGTGCTCCGGGTAGCTGGAGTGCTGCATCTTCTCCACCTCGCTGCAGGGGATGCAGCCAAGGAGGGTTACATCTCCGCCGGCTGCATCGAACAGGCCACAGCACTTGTGGATCACCTTGATGCCTGGGCGCTAGGGCTCCATGCCGAGGTGGCAGCCGGTGGTGGCAGCCAGCTGATGCGCACCATCCACCGAGCCGCAGAAGCAACCAAAGGAGCGGTCGCTTGGAGGTACATCCAAAGCCGGCTAAGCCATGCTCAACGGAAAAGCACCGACCCGGCGGCGGCAGTTGCAGCGATGCAGGCCTTGGCCGATGCGGGCTACGGAGTTGTGGAGCTTGGGCCGCGCAAAGGAGCTACCTACCGCGCCATCAAGCCGCTGCCGTGAAGGTAGGCATGTAGGTCGAAGGTAGGCGGCCCAACCTACCTTCAGATCCCAGTCCCCATCAGGGATCTAGGTATTAGGTAGGTCGGTAGGTTGTTTTTCTCTTTTCCCTTTGCCCCCAATCCCTTTTCTGTTTTTTACCGCCTACCGACCTACCGACCTACCTTCAGGCAAATCCATTGCAGCGCAGTGGATTAGCAAGTAGGCGACTCAACCTACCGACCTACCCTCGCCCAAACCCTCTACCTAATCAGCAGCAGGTCAATCAGCCCAGACCCGTTGCTATCACTGGGCTAGCAAGCAAGCCACCAGCCCTTAATGCGTCAAACCCTGCGCGCCCACCGAAATAGCAGGTCTTGAAGGTCAGCAGCGTTTTCAACGTCACTCATGAGCGGCGCTGCCTTGAGATCAGCAATTGCTCCGGCAAAAGCGCGGTCAATGGTGGCGTCTGCAATTTGTTCCCAGTGGCGGCGGGTGAGGTCATCCATGCGTCAGTGCCGGCTGCATTGACTGCGGCGTGGATGGCTTCTGCGTCTTCTGGTATTGAAGAAAGGCAAGCCCAAGCGCCACCACAATGGCGATGATGATCAGCAGCTCCGAGACCATTAGCCCGTTGTTTGACTTGCGCATTGCAATGCCTCAATAGAAAGCATTGAAGGCCATGCAAGTGGTGGAAATCAAGACCGTGCCCACCTGAGCACCAGATCAGCGAGGTCAGCGTCATCGCCGTCTAAGTCGATGCGGTTAGCGGTGGCATCAGGGCTCAGCTTCAGCAGCCATCGCAGCACCGGGGTGGTGGCTCGCAGGTTGGCTGCTAACTGGTGTTCAGATACGCCCTGCTCCTGTGCCCGCGACAGCAGCAGGGCAACAGCGGGTGCCGCAGCAGTGGCCTGCTCCAGCAGCGCATCCACCGTGTCGAAAGCGGCGGCGATCTCGGCAGCGGTGCTCATGGGTGGGTGCCACTCCTGCCGAAGCGCCCGAAGTGGGCTGGTGTCCGGCTGCGATGTGGTGCCACTGCAATCTCGTTAAGCAGCTTGCAGGCACCTACAGCGGCGCCATGTTGCCCCGATTCAATAGCTAACCGGGCGACCTGCTCCAGGCGGTTAATTATTTGCGCCAACATGTCGCTGGCTTCAACGTGCTTCAGGTCATCGACCATTTCTGAGTAGGCACCCGCGACATATCGCCTTGCCTGGCGCCTGCTGCATCCCCACTCGACGGACAGTTTGGCCGTTAGCTCAGTACACCCGAAGCCCTCACCAAGCAGCTTCAAGGCCTGTTGCCGGCGTTGCTGAGCCACGTTGGGGCCTGCCATCAGCTAAGCGCCCCTTCCTTGCGCAGCGCAGCGATCAGGGCCTGCCGGTGTTCACCGCTGATCGGCACCAGCAGCAGTGCGCGCAGGATGCGGACGTCCTGCTGTGCTGTTTCCGCCTGGCGCTTGTCCTGCACCCGACAGGCGTATTGAACGATTGATTCAGCCATGGGGCGCCTCCATTAATGCGGTGAGCTGCTTTATCTCCCGGCGGTGGATGCCAGCAGCGGGCTCCAGGTCCAAGCGCCCCTGGTTGATGGCGTGTTCAAGGTTGATGAGCTGAGCCTGCAACTCATTGATGCGGGCTTCAAATTGCGGCCGATAATGCGGCTGCCGGGCAAGCATCGGCATCTGCTGCTCATCAACCCAGGCGATGAACTCGGGTGCTGGGCCGCTGTGCTCTGGGTTGCCTAGACGGTCCCTGGCTTCAACCTGCCGCTGCAAGGTGTGTCGCCAGTCTTGCGGCTGTAAGTGGAGCCAACCGTGGCCCGGGTGCGGTCTGCACAGCATCAGATCCCCCACCTGCGGCCTGTAAGTGGGTTGATGCCTGCTAGCTGCTGCTGCTCCCTATAGCGGGTGCTGGCAGCGTTAATAGTCCTGAGGCGCTCCGTTTCCATTTCAAGCGCCTTACCTCGCATTGCGCGGGCTTCCTTTTCTTCAGCAGCACGGCGATAGTTTCCGGTTTGGATGCCAAGGAAACTTGCAAGCTCCGGGTCGTGCCTGTTCAATACAGATACAAGTGTCAAGTTTTTGCGGATTGCATCAGCAGAAACGGCGCTGCCGTACTGCCGCAACGGGGGAGTGCCGCCAGCCTTGATGATGCGGGCTTCAATCTGCCGGGACTGCTGCTCCGTTGCCTCAGCGGCGCTGTGTGCCTTGCTGATTGCGGTGTCTAGGTCGTTCATCTCAGTGCACCGTCACTGGTAGGCGGCGGCTCTGTGCGCTCGCCATAGGGTCAGGTGCTGGCAGGCAATCATCATCCTGTTGCCGTGTTTGCTCTGCTTCAACTTGAAGCTGCCGGAGCAATGCATCAGCCAGCACTGATACGCGGCGCACTGGTTTGGTCACCCTTCAATCGCGGTTGCTTAAAGTCTATCGGGGTCCAATAGAGTTACATACAACGGGTGATGAGACAGCTCACGGGAATGGCTGATGATGACGATTATTCCAAGCAGTAGGCGCTTATCAAGAGTGCTGCTGGGTATACCGAGACAATAAAAAGCCCCTGTGGTGGCAGGGGCTTGGCGGGTTTAGGGTAATAGTCTTAAATTCCACTTCCACTACTTCTTAGGCATCCCTGATGGACCATCGTGCACTCGCACATCCCTATTGGCTGGTGTTGTTGCTAGTGCCTGAATGACAGGCATCACCACAGGCTGCTGCTTTCTAATGCTTGGTGCACCGTAGCCATTGGCGCCAAAGCGATATTTGATGCCTGCTGAAACCCTGGTCTCAAATGCCTGGTCGTAGGAGAGATTGGCGCCAACGGTGAGACCATTGGTGAGGTTGTAAGCAAGCCTTCCCCTAATGCCTGAGCCATCAACTTCTTCTTCTGACCTGTCTTGATGGTAATAGCCAATGGATGCTTTAAGCTGGGGTGTAATGCTATATCCAATGTCTAATCCGTATGTGTTTAAGGCACCGCCTTGATAAACACTATTAAGTTGCTGCTCTAAATCGCCAACTGGCACCAGCGCATAGGCATTGAAGTTCCAGGTATTGGAGACTGCTTCCAGGTTTGCTGCCAGCTGTTGATAGAAAACCGTTTTCTCAGAGCCCGTTACATCAACACCAGTATCGGTGCCACCTGTTGCCATCGGTCGGCTGTCATAACCCGCATTGACGCCATACATCCAGGAGCGATTGCCATTGAGCCAGCGGTAGCCCAACCTTGTGGATGTGGAGAAAGTGGTACCTGAGACGTCAGTATTGATGATGCTGCTGTAGTTGCCGTAGTCATTGAAGTTGGCATTCACCAGCACATCCACAAAGGCAACGCTGTTGCTGCCGACGTGGAGTGGAATGAACGCGCCAATGCCTGCTTCATTGGGAGTGCCAGCGCCTTGTAGAGCCCCCTGGAAGCCGTAATTGAGCTTGACGGCATCTTTGAGGTTGACGCCCATCACGCCCAGGTCTGCTACCTCGGTGCTGGCTGCCTCTGGATCTGCTGCTGGGGCGGGTGCCTCCTGAGCCACTGCAGGTCTGATGCCAATAGGCAGTGATGCCAGTGCCAGTGCAGCTGCTGCGGCAAGAGCTGAGAATTGGCGGATGGTGTGCTGCATCAAATGGGGTGCAGCGTCTGTGCTGCGGTTCTGCTGTGCTGCACCCAGCCTAGAAGCGCTGAGAAGTGGGAACATCCCACTACCGCCCGGCGCTCCCTTGGCGGAAGCAATGCTCAACGTGCAACTGCGACGGTTCAGCCGGTGCGGCATCACCAGAACCACAGCATGCAGCAGATGCGCGGCATCAGCTGGCCAGGTGGTGCACGACAACGGTCACAACGCCAAGGGGTGCCCCAGCAAGCCAGCATCATGCCGACGACCAGGACATCAATGCCTAAGTACGCCGTGTTTTTTAGTGACGGTGCCGGCTTTGGCTGCGAAATGGTGCAGCCGCTGACCTTCAGCAACTACTCCGCCAGGGCCAACAGCTAGCCGATGCGATGACAGCCCTGGCTGAGGTGATGGGCGCTGATAGGGGCTGACCCCCTAAGTGGATGCCTTGGCGCACGGTTTGGCGCAAAACACAATGCAACAAATACCCAAACCAGCTGCAGTGCAACGACTCTCAGCGAATAGCCAAGCTGCCTTCTAAGCAGCCGGTCGTTGGTTCGAATCCAACAGGGGGCGTTTCAATCAGTTGCGAGGACGCAGCACCAGCCACACCACGAGAAGCAAGCTGGTGGTACTAACGGCAGTGAAAATCCAATCTGCGTAACGAGTCCAGGGCATAGGGCCAGCCTGCCAGAGCCTCAGCGCTCCACCAGAGACCAGAAGCTCCAGCGGCCGCCAAAGGCTTCCCGGACGCGACCCACGAAGCTCTCGTGGCGCTCCACGCCTTGCCAGTCGTCGATGCGCGCGGCCAACAGCTCACAGCTGCCCAGGTGCTCGGCGGCGTGCCGGTAGCGCTTGGTGCGGCCTGTCGACAGGGCAAAAACCAACATCGCTCGCAGCAGCACCGTGGCGGCCAGCGGCTGCTCAGCGCTGAGCCGCTCAGCCGCTGGAGCAAGGATTTCGTAGGCCTCACCATCCCAGTCGGGCCCATGGGCGAGCACTAGGCGCCCAGCCCGCGCCACTGCGGGCCAGCGGACGAAGAAATCGAGGGCCAGCAGCCGCATGGGATGGTCCTCTGCCACCGCAAAGGCCCGCTCCTCCGCCTCTACGTCCTCGAAGGCAGCAAGCCGTTTGAGGTGTTGGCGCAAATGGCTAGCCGAGAGGGTTTTGGCAAAACAAGCCCAACGCAACTGTTGGGCCTCGTCGTTGCGGCCCAAGGCCTCGAGCACGGCGATGCGGGTGTCGTCCCACTCGGGGGAATGCCAGGCAGCCGCCGCCGCCGCCGCGCCCTCCAGCACGGTCAGGGCCTGCTGGCTGCGGCCCGCCTGCAGCAAATGGCTTGCCACATCGGCAGCGGTGGGGGGCCAGGCCAATTGCTTGGCATCAAACTGGGCCACATAGCCATCCACATCACCCAGGCATTCAGCGATCTGCAGCAGGGCCGAGTGACCATCGCAGGCACCCCGCTCGCGGCAGCCTTGCTCGAGAAGTCGCAGGCCAGGATCGCCAAGGGCGTCAGCCACCGTCGGGATCAAGTCGTCAAATTGGCCGTAGCCGTTTTCGAACACCAGCTCCAGCAGCTGCTCAGCCAGCGCTTCGACGGGCACGGCGGCCGCACTGGCCAGCGGCCCGAGGTCAACCACGGCCCGCTGGAACAGGCCAATCACAGTGCCCGTGCTGTCAGAGCAGCGATCGAGCACACCATCTGCCAGCTCGAGAAAACGCAGCAGCAACTCCAGAGCCAGCGGCGGATCCACTTCAGCCACCGGTCCAGCAATGGCCTGGTGCTGGGCCTCCAGCTCGAGCACCAAGGCTTTGCGCTTGCGCGAATCAACAAAAGTGGTGGCACGGGCCAGGGCTGCCAAGCGCTTGCGCACCTCCTGCGCCGCTCCGCCGGCACCCTCAGCCGCAGCTAGCGCTAGCCGCAAACGGCGCTGCATCACCGCACTGCCAGCACTCACCTCAATCAGCAATTCGGCGAGGACGGCCGCACCTAGGGCTTCGAGGTTTTTGGCATTAAGGGTGCGCTTGGCAGCCATTGCTCTTTAAAAGGCTGGTCGCTTGGAGTTGCACTTGGGTGCTCGAACCCGTCTAACACCACCAGCTCTGGAGCGGCGCCGGCGATGCTCTCCAAACGCGAACGAAGTTCCGCCAGCAACTGCAGGGTTTGGGGGGCACGCTCGTATTGCCTTGGCACCAGGAGGGCATCGCCAACCTCTAAAGGCAGCTCTAAGGGCAGCACCCTGCAGCAATCGCCACTAAGAAGTAAGGAGAGGGGAGTTGCGAAACCAACAAGGAGATCTTCAGAATTAACCTGCCCAAACCAGGCAGGATTCCGAATTCGTTCTTCGGTGCCGCCGTTCCACAAGCCACAGGCTGCCAGCACAGCCTGAAATTTAGGAAAGGCGCCATCAGGCAGGGGCATACAGGGATAGTCAGCCACATCAGCAAATGTCACCTGCTCACCAAGCTCCAGCAACGGGTGAGATTGATCGACCACCAGCCAAATCGGCATTCGGCTAAAGCCAATGCAGGCAATGGTGGGGTCAGTGGCAGCTGGCACATCGGGATAGGAAGCGACCCAGGCGTCGATCACCCCTTCCCTGAGCAGCTGCAGCGGCCTCTCATATTCGTGAAAGTGAAAACATCCGGCAATCCAACCTGCTGGAGCAGGCTCACAGAGCAACGGGCCAGACCAGTGCTGCGCCTCCAGACGCAAAGGCCTGCCACCGCTCCACCGCACTGCTTGGTGAACACGGCGCTCAAGATTGAGCAGTGTCGTATCACCCTTGAAGTTCCACTCGGAACCGCACCTGGCAAGGGAGAGGCCAAATATTTCAGCGCACTTGCGACTCAACCGACTCACACTGGACTGACCAATCCCAAGCTTGGCTTCAACCTGATGGCCTGTGCGCAGCCAAATCAGCCCGTCTAAAGCGGCTAGCCAATCAAGTTCGACCACCACCACCCCAGCAAACCGAAATAATTCAACCGCAAAAAAGCAAAAATACCAGAGCCGAGCGCAAACGAACAGGCCGAATCTTTCAGTTTCTGCATAATTAATTATTTGCGGCCTGCTTGTGCAGCTGGATATCGCCGTAGCGCTCAGCTAAACCAGCGAGACGGGAAAGCAGCAAAGCCTGAAAGGAAAGCAAACAGAGATGATCAATAAAATCTCGCCGGCAGGGGGCAATCAGGCAAGTCTGTGAGGCAAACATGACGAACAAAGCGCTCCAGTGCAAAGATCGTCGAATCGCCAACTATGTTCCAATTGCCCTCGATGCGTTGGAAGTCAAGACCAAAAAGATCCAGACATTTTCGCGATTTCCTGCGGACGGTGGCCTGACCTAGGCCGAAGCGCTTTGAGACCTCTTCACACGTACGCAGCCACTGCAGGGCATTGAGTGCTGTATGCGCATCAAGATCAATCTAGAAAGCAAAGTTATCCAAATAAGCCCAGGCCAATTTAGTCCACTTTTAAGCCCAGCCGATCAGGTCAACTTTAACGCCTAAAATTGCTTCAAACATCCGAAGAATTAGTTGAATCCAATGCCCACTAGCGGAATTCCCAGTGGCGAACAGGCGCTGGCCCTTGAGCGGCTCAGCCGTAGCCAGGGCTCCGGGATTAGCGCAAAGCAGCTGTTTGGCCACTGGCGACTCCAGCTGCTTTGGAGCAAGGGCAGGGCCCAACCCAACCCCGCCACGGCAGCCCTGCTGCGGGGCCTGCAGGCAAGTTTGAGCATCGCCACTCGAGACGCCCCTCCAGACGCCCCTTCTCTGGAAACGGGTGAGCTAACGGTGGTGAACAGCGTTCAGATCGGGGCCTTGCAGCTGCGCTTCAGCGGCAGCGGCAATCTGCGGGGACGCAGGCCGTTATTGGAGTTTTGGTTTGACCAGCTGGAATTGCGGCTCGGTCGCCAAAGCCTCTGGCGCCAAGCGATCAGCCGGCAGCCGGAGCCACGCCGGCGCCCATTTTTCGCCCTGATCGCTCGCTCAGGCGCCGCCGATAACGGCTGGCTGCTGGCCAGGGGGCGGGGCGGCGGATTAGCCCTGTGGGTTCTCGATCCCCAGCTGGAAAAAGCAAGCGACGCCTAGAGGCAAGCGCTCAACTCCCGCTGCAGCAAGGCGAATAAATAATCGGGCTCGCGGTATTGAGTCGGCAGGCAATTGTGCAGGATCTCCAGGCGCTGCCAGCAAACGGTGCGGCGCACCTTGGCGATCGTCTTGCCCTCGCGAATCAACAGGCGCATGGCCTTGCAATAAAGCGGATAGTTCGCTTCCAATTCACCAATGGTGAGACCTGGCGCGGGGAGGGAGGTGGTCATGGCACTCCGGCTGGGCGGCCGCAAAGAACCCGATTGGGCCTGGCTTGAGTGTGCGCTTCTGGACAGGATTACCGAGCCCCCCATACGGGGACAATATGTAAGGGGCTCAGAGCTGCACCATGCCGCAACGCATGCCCTTGAGCACGGCCTGCAACCTGTTATTGACGTCGAGGGTCTTAAGCAGTCGCTTGGTATAAGTCTTGGCGGTTTCCTCGCTCACCACCAAGCGCTCGGCAATCTCCCGATCGGTGAGGCCGCTGGCCAGCAGATCCAGCACTTCGTATTCCCGCTTAGTAAGCCTTGGGCAGCTCAGGTAGGGCAGGGTGCCTGAACGCAATGAAGGGCTGCGGTAGAAGTGCTGGCCCATCACCGCCAGTACCGCTGCCTGCAGGGGCCGCTGATCGCCGATGAAATCGGCTTCCGCCACTACGGCCTCCAGCCAGGAAGCCTCAACGTATTGAGCCGGGATCACATCCCCCAGGGCCAGCACCACCACCCGCAAGCCCTGATGGGCACTGCGCGCCTTGCGGGCCAGCTCGAAGCCATTGCCGTCCTCCAGGTAGTCGGTGCAGATCAACAGCTCGTAAGGCTCCCGCCCCAGATAGGCCAGGCAGGTGGCCTCATCGGTGACGGCACAGCCGATGCGGGTGCGGTCTTGAAAGCTCTCGCACACTGATCGCAACAGAAAGCGGCCCTTCATGGCGATCGCCACCTTGCCGCTGATCGCCACCGACAACAGCACCTGATCGAGGGTGGTGCCCTCCAGGCTGCTCAGAAAGGGGGTGAGATCCATCGACCCATAACTCTTGGCAGGGGCGTCCAAACACCCTAAGACAGCTGGTGGACGCAAAGCAGGCGGTGCCACAACACACCACACAGCGGTGCAAAGGCGGGGAAACAAGCCGAAACAGGTGATAAAACCTCGGCCCCCATCTCGTCGCTAAGGGGTCGCTGCACGGCAGCCGGGGCGATCAGGTGTCGTTGCCACCGAGGTCGTCCTCAAAGCCCTGATCGGGATCAAACTCGCTCCAGCCGGGGCTGGCGTCGTTAAAGAGTCCATAGCGGGCCGCCTCGTCATCCATCTGGGTGTTGCCGGTGGGACGGGTGTCGCAGCTGATGCCGCCATCGGCGGTGGGCTGGCAGTTGTCAAACTCCACCCCGGCCCGGCCTGGCTGCCCTGCGAGCAAACCAATACTGATGACCCCCACTGCAAGGGCTGATCGAAATATCAGAGCCATGGGAAATATCCGTGCCATGGGGATAGGCAACCAGAACGGCTTACTGGGATGATGACTCCGGTTTGGCCTATGAGCGATGTACACGGACTGGACTGCCGTGATTTTGCTGCTGTTAACTGCGGCGCCCCTGGCCGTGGTGGTGGCTACCGCAGCCTTTTTCATCTGGCGGAAGAAGAGGCAGAAAGGCTGACCTGAAGCCCAGTCCGTCCTTGAAGAATGGCGGCGACGGTGGTAGCACCAATAGCCTGCAGCACCTTGCCCTGCCCTAAGCAATCAAGGCAGGTGCGGTAGCGCTGATCGTCCAGACGCAGCATGCCGCTGCCGCCACATTGCTGACAGCGGCAGGAATTTGCGTGGTTTGACCGCTGCAGGGGGCCATCGGAGTAGGTCATCGAAATGTCCCCATTCGGGGACTTAGCGCTTTCCGCCAGTGTGATGCGCTTTTCCCCACTTGATCCCGAAACCTTCCTTAAGACTGAGCGTCGCGAAGGACCTGGTCCAGCCGCTCTGAGCTGAGTTGCTGCAGTAATTCAGCGGCTGAAATGCGGCTGCCAGCTGGCACCAAAGCCGCACTGGCTGCCAGTTCGCCCACCACTGCCGCTGCGTCCATGCCGAGCTGGTGATAGCCCGCGAGCCCCTCGGCCCCCTCTCGCTTGCTGAGCCGCCGCCCGCCGCTATCGCACCAAAGCGGCACATGGCCGTAGCGGGGCGGGGCCGCGCCCAGGGCCGCCATCACGGCCACCTGGGCGCCAGTGGCACTCCAGAGGTCGTCACCGCGCACCACATCGCTGATTCCCAAAACCAGCTCATCCACCGCCGTGGCCAGGTGATAAGCGAGGTAACCATCAGCCCGGCGCAACACCACATCACCAACAGCCACTGGCCCATCTAGCTCCCCAGGAGCGCCATAGCTCTCCAGCCAATGCAGGCGCCCGGGCTCCAGCCGCAAGCGCCAGCTGGGCAGCCGCCCCTGCACCGGCCCCCAGCCGCCACCGGCAGCCCGGCAGGTGCCCGGATACACAGCAGCCGCACCGTGGGGCGCAGAGATAGGGGCCAGCAGGCGGCGACTGCAGCGGCAGGGATAGAGCAAGCCATGGCGCCGCAGAGCCGACAGGGCCGTGGCGTAGAGCCCGCGCCGCTCGCTCTGGCGCAGCACCGGACCGTCCCAATTGAGGCCAAGCCAGGCCAGATCGGCCAGGATCGAAGTCTCAGCACCGGGCCGATTGCGGGGCGTGTCGAGGTCGTCGAGGCGCAGCAACCAAGCGCCACCCCGCAGCCGGGCGTGCAACCAACTCAGCAGGGCCGTGCGCAGGTTGCCGCGGTGCAGAGCGCCGGTGGGGGATGGGGCAAAACGGCCGCAATACCACCGCTGGCGCTGGGCCAGGCCGGCCTCAACCAGGGCCTGCAGGGGGGATGGCAGCGGCGCAGCAGCCAGCAGGGGGAAAGCATCACTCAATGGACCACTCTGCCGTGGGCACAAAAAAAGCGGCCCCTGAGGGCCGCTGTGGCAGGAATTACCTGAAACCAGATCAGCCCTGGACGCGGTCTTTGAACATCTTGCCGGCGGTGAAGGCAGGCACCCGCTTGGCGGGGATCTTGATCTTCTCGCCGGTCTTGGGGTTCAGACCCTGGCGGGCAGAGCGCTCACGGGGCTCGAAGGAGCCGAAGCCCAGGATTGACACCTTCTTGCCTTCCACGACCGAGTCGATGATGGTTTCGATGGCGGCGTCGACAACTTGGGAGACGTCGGTCTTAGTGAGCTCGGTGC
>JBIKWZ010000028.1:0-32739 GCA_044356035.1 Cyanobium sp.
GTCTACCGATCCGGTCTCGATGGCCTGCATCAACACCAAGCCGCCCCGATCAGGCCCCTCTAATTCCGCAGCCAGGCCAGGCAACTGGGCCAGAGCTGCCTCTGGCGCTAGCAAGGCCACCCGATAGCCGAGGCCTGAGCTCCAGTAGGCCAGGGGTGACACCCCTAGTCGCTCATGCAGTAACCGAATCAGCGCTGGCGGTGGCTCGGCCGGCAGCAGACCGGCGCTGGGCAGCACCAGCTGCCCTGAGCTGCCGCTGGCATCAAGGGCCACGGGCAGGGGGCCGCTGCGGGTGAACAGCTCCAATCCCCTGCCTGGCGCAAGCAGCTGCCAGTGGCCCAAGGCCAGCAGGGCGGCGAGTGTTGCATGGCCACAGAGGGGGACTTCGCAGCTAGGGGTGAACCAGCGCAGGGTCCATCGGCCTTGCTGCTGCAGCAAGAAAGCCGTCTCAGACTGGTTGAGACTGCGGGCAATGGCCTGCAGGGCAACATCGCCCATGGGCTGGTCTAGGTGCACCACGGCCGCACCGTTGCCGCAACAGGGTCCATCAGCAAAGGCTTCAACCAGCACAGCTGGCCGAGAGACAAGGGGCACGTCGGCCGAGACAGGCAAGCTCATGGTTTCTGCCACTCGGGCCGCAGATCGCGCTCCATCAGAGCCTTGACGGCGGCTGCAGGGGTGGTGTGGCCTTCGAGCACCAGCACAACCTGCTCACAGATCGGCAGATGCCAGCCTTTGCGGCTGGCAAGCTGCAGGGCCGCTCGGGCCGTGCGAGGGCCCTCAACGGTTGCTGAGATGCGCTCGCTTGCCTGCTGTTCGCTGAAGCCCTCGGCCAGAAGCACGCCACAGCGATAGTTGCGGCTGAGGCTGCTGTTGGCAGTGGCCAACAGATCACCCAAGCCAGCCAGGCCGTAGAGAGTGCTGGTGGCACCGCCTAGACCCTCCAACACCACGCCAATCTCGGCTAGGCCACGGCAGAGCAGGGAGGCCTTGGCGTTTGCACCTAACGCCAGACCATCGGAGATGCCGGCCGCTACGGCCATAACGTTTTTGAGTGCACCTGCAGCCTCGGTGCCGATCGGATCGGTGTTTGTGTAGAGGCGCAGCGAAGTGTCGCTGAGCTGTTGCTGAAAGCGGCGGGCTAAATCCTGATCCGCAGCTGCGATCACGCTGGCCGCGGGTAGTCCTTGACGGACCTCTTTTGCCAGATTCGGCCCACTCAGCACCAGCAAGGGGGCATCCGCCAACTGGTTTGACCAGAGCTGGGTGGCAGTTGCCAGCAGCTGGAGATCCAACCCCTTGCTGCAGCTCAATAGGGGAAGTCCGGTGGGCCAATGGGGAGCCAGCTGCTCAGCCAGGGGCTGGACCCCTGCCATGGCTACCGCCGAAACCACCAGATCCTGGTTAGCCAGCAGGTCCACCGGACTGGTGCCAGAGCGCCGAGACCAACCCGTGACGATGTGACCTTGCTGACCCCAGCGCTCAAGCAGGGTCTGCCCCCAAGCCCCCAAGCCCAACACGGCAATGCGAATGCCCATCGACTCCGAAGCAGCAGGCAGGTAGGCACTGCCATCATGCGACAGGCCCATGGATGCGGCTTCAGCTCTGGGATTTTGTGGCAATGAACTCAGCTTCGGCCTGGCAGGACTGGCATGGCACTGGCCTAGTGGTGGGGTGTGGCGGAATCGGCCAGGCCCTGCTCCAGGAGCTGGGCCGAATCGCCCCGGGGCTGCGGCTTGTGGGAGCCTCACGCCAGGACTGGCGCTTGCCTCAGGATCCCCTGTGGCGCGATGTCGAGTTTTTAGCGCTGGATCTCACCGACGACTCCAGTCTCTCGGCGTTGGCAGCGAGCCTGGAGAATCGCCCCCCCCTGCGGCTAGTGATCAACACGGCCGGCCTGCTACATGGGCCTCTGCTCCAACCGGAAAAGCGGCTCAGCCAGGTGAATCGCCAGGCCCTTGAGCGCAGCTTTGCGGTGAATGCCTTCGCGCCCCTGCTGTTGGCCCAGGCGATCGAATCCCTGCTCAGCCCCGCAGACCCATTTCACTTCGCCAGCCTTTCGGCCCGGGTGGGAAGCATTGGCGATAACCAACTCGGTGGCTGGTACGCCTACCGGGCCGCCAAGGCTGCCCAAAATCAGATGCTGCGCACCCTTGCCCTGGAATGGGCTCGCAGAAAGCCCAAGGGGTGTGTGAGCCTGCTTCACCCCGGAACCACGGCCACGGGCCTCTCCGCTCCCTTCCAGGCCGGAGTGCCGCCAGATCGGTTGTTCAGCCCAGAGCGCGCTGCGCGGCAGCTGCTCGACGTATTGGCGGTGCTTGGGCCGCAACAGACTGGGCAGTTCTGGGCCTGGGATGGCCAGCAAATCGCCTGGTAGCTCTGAAATCAAGCAGCGTTTGCTTGCAGGATTGCTAAGGAAATCACTTCCAGAGCGGAATCCTCCGTGGCCTCCAGACGCACCGGCGGTGCCATGCCGTCCTCGTAGGCCTCAAGCCAACGCGGCGCGCATACACACCAATGGTCTCCAGGCTTGAGACCGGGGAAGCCGTAGGCGGGCGCCGGGGTACTTAGGTCGTTGCCCTGGGCCTGGCTGTAGCGCAAGAAGGCATCGCTAACGACGCAGCAGACGCTGTGACGGCCCAGGTCTGCGGCATTTGTGCGGCAATGACCGTCGCGGAACCAACCTGTCATTGGTTGGCAGCCGCACACCACCAAGGATTCACCCAGCACATTTAGCGAAGCGGGGGCAGGCTGGCTGGAAGCGCTCACGGGAACCGGGGAAAATGGGGATAGCTCCAGTCTGGCCAGGCAGTTCGGTGCTTGCAGCACTGGTCTGAGCACAAGCTTCAGAGCTATGCGAAAGGCAACACACCCGCACAATGTTGGGCTGGGTAGTTGACGGATTCCGGGGGGGAGGCGTTAAAGGTCGAAGAGCGCGTTCTCCTTGTCTTTCAGCGCGGCCCCCTTCATGAGCTGGGAATTCTCCGAAGACGCGGCCTTTCTGGCCCTCTGCGACGCGTACAAAGAAAGCGGTGAACCCTCCGCCATGGAATTCCTCGCCCACGGCGAAGGAGCTTTCCATTTCCAGGAACTCACCCAGAACGCCGCCGGCGAAGGCATCGACCTGAGCGACTCCTCCAACCTGGAGGAGTTTCAGCAGGAGGTGATCGACGCCCTCGAAGAGCTATGCAGCTAGAGCTCAGGAGTAGAAAAAAACAATCTCCTTAGCTTTCAGGCCATCCCAACCGGCGGCCTTAAGCCTCTCATCAAGGCTGGCTTGGTCGAAATGCTTCGAGCCTGTCTTGACGATGCGATTGCGCATCGATTTTTTGACGCCGCTGCGGGCCCGCTGGCTTTCAAGATCCATCACCTCCGTGTAGAGAGCGATCATCTCGGTGGGGATCGGGGTGCCATCAAGGTCGATGCCCGAGGCGATTGCGGCATCAACGCCGCCTGGACCGGCAATGGCCATAGCCGTTTTGCAAGGTGATTGACCAGGCTAGAAGCCGCGGCCCCCCTGCTCAGGCTGAGAAGTAACGGGCTTGGCTATGGAGGGCCACCAGGGCAGTTGTGCTCTGCTCTGGTTCGAGTTGGTCGCTCTCATCCATCGACAGACCAATTCGCTCGGCACCGAGCCAGGCGAGCTGCTGGCGGGAGTCGGCCACGTTTGGGCAGGCGGGGTAGCCAAAGGAGTAGCGGCTGCCGCGATAACGCTGGGCCAGCACGTCGCGCAGCGGCATCGTCGCAGGATCAGCAAAGCCAAGCTCACGCCTGATGCGCGCATGCACCCATTCGGCCAAAGCCTCTGCCATCTGGACTCCAAGTCCATGGAAGTAGAGATAATCGGTGTATTGATCGGCTTTAAAAAGCTGCTGGGCAAAGCTGGTGGCGCCTTCGCCCATAGTTACGGCCTGCATCGGCAACACATCGGTTGGCAGCGACGAACCATCGGCTGCGATTGCGAGATCTCGGTAAAAATCAGCGATGCAATAGCGGTTGCCTGAGCGCTGGCGGGGCAGCTCAAAGCGTCCTAATTGTTGCTGGCGATTAGCTGGGTCAAACAAGACCACGGCATTGCCGCTACGGCCGCAAGGGAAATAGCCGTAGGCCACCCGCGGCGACAGGAGGCCCTCCTCGAGACAGCGACCCATCCAGTGCTGCAGCACTGGCTCCGCCTTCTCGGCCAGCATGGCTTCGTAGTCTTCGCGGCTCTGCTGCTGGGTCTTACGCAGCTGCCACTGGCCCGCAAACAGAGCGTTGCGATCTAGGTAAGCGAATACTTCCTGCAGGTCGATCTCCTGCTCTGTCAAAACCTGGCTACCCCAGAAAGGTGGCTCAAGGGCGCTCTCCTCGGCCACAGCCTTAGAGCGCTGATCATTTGAGCGCTGATCATTTTGTTCGGAGCTGGGAGTGGCTTCTGGGGTGGGAATAGCTGCTGCTTCAATCGGCCCATCCGCCTTGGCAGGCTCATCCGCGGGGGACTGGGGGGAGGCGATGCCAAGCCCTTCAGGAATCGTTCCAAGGAAACCCTGTAGGTCGTCCCAAGCACCGGCAGCCTTTGCCTCCATCAGGGCGTCCATGAAACGCAGGTCGGCAAATGCGTCGCGGCCATAGATAACCTGACCTTGATAGGCGGCCCGGCAATCGCCATTAACAAACCTAGGCGTAAGGGCTGCTCCGCCAAGTATGACCGGTACGGCAATGCCGGCCTGATTAAAGGCTTCCAGATTGTCTTTCATGAAGGCCGTCGATTTCACAAGTAGACCGCTCATGGCAATGCAGTCAGCCTGATGCTTCTGCTGGGCATCGATGATTGCCTCGCAGCTCTGCTTGATGCCTAGATTGACAACCTCATAGCCGTTATTAGTGAGAATAATATCTACAAGATTTTTACCTATATCATGCACGTCACCTTTAACAGTGGCGATCAGGAACTTACCCTTGGCCGAGCTTTCTCCCTCGGCCGTTTCCATGTGGGGCTCGAGATGGGCTACCGCAGCCTTCATGGTTTCGGCGCTCTGTAGTACGAAGGGCAATTGCATCTGGCCGGAGCCGAAAAGTTCACCCACCACCTTCATGCCGTCGAGCAAAAAGGTATTGATGATCTGCAGGGGCGGGTAAGTGGCAAGCGCTTCGTTTAGGGAAGCATCAAGCCCGATTCGCTCACCATCAATGATGTGCTGCTTGAGACGCTCCTCAACCTTCAGGTCGGCGAGAGAAGGGCCTGAGGCCCTGGCCTCTTTGGCGCTCACCCCTTCAAACAAGGTGGTGAGCACGGTGAGAGGGTCGTAGCTACAAATAGACCCCGGCTCATTGCTCTCAAAGCGACGCCGGTCGTAGATCAGATCCCGGCACACCTGCTGATGCTCTGGACTGATCTTTGCCAGGGGCAGAATCTTGGCAGGGCTAATGATCGCCGCATCCATGCCGGCTTCGCAGCAGTCATGCAGAAATACCGAATTGAGCACAATCCTGGCCGCCGGCGACAAGCCGAAACTCACGTTGCTGACGCCCAGCACCACATGCACCCCTGGTAGGTCGGTGCGAATGCGGCGAATTGCCTCAATCGTGGCCGCACCATTGAGCCGATCTTCCTCAATGCCCGTGGATATCGGTAGGGCTAGGGGGTCGTAGAAAATCTCATGAGCAGGAATTCCAAACTCAACCGCATCTCGGTAGGCGCGCTGGGCGATGGCAAATTTGCGCTCCGCTGTGCGTGCCATTCCCTCTTCATCGATGGTGCCCACGACCACCCCGGCGCCATAGGCCTTGGCCAGCTCCAGCACCTTGAAGAAACGCTCATCCCCATCTTCGTAGTTGGTGGAATTGAGGATGCATTTACCACCGGACACCTTGAGCCCGGCCTCCATCTTCTGCCACTCGGTGGAGTCAAGCATCAACGGCAGGTTGACGTTGGTGACAAGACGGCTCACCAGCTCATGCATGTCCCGTTCACCATCGCGACCGACGTAATCGACGTTGACGTCAAGCACGTGGGCGTTCTCCTTCACCTGACCCCGCGCCACTCCCACCAGGCCATCCCAATCCTCCTCAGCTAGCAGCTCGCGGACTTTCTTGCTGCCGCTGGCGTTAAGCCGTTCACCAATGATTAGGAAGGAATTGTCCTGGTGGTATGGCGTGGTGCTGTAGATCGAGGCCGCGGCAGGCTCACCCTGCAGCAGGGGGCGGGCGTGCTGGGTCTGGGGGGTGCGCACCGGTCGAGCAGCTGGATGCAACTCGGCTGCCAACTCGCTCAATGCGGCGATGTGGGCAGGGGTGGTGCCGCAGCAGCCACCAATCACCTGCACGCCTAGATCTTCAACGAAGTGCAGCAACTGCATCTTCATTTCGAGCGGGGTCAAGCGGTAGTGGGCTACACCGCCAATGTTTTCTGGCAGGCCGGCGTTGGGGATACAGCTCACCACAAACGGACTGTGCTCGCTCAGATAGCGGATGTGCTCCTTCATCTGCTCCGGTCCCGTGGCGCAGTTGAGCCCCAGCACATCAATTGGGAATGGCTCCAGGATCGCCACTACTGCAGCGATATCGGAGCCCACCAACATCGTGCCGGTGGTCTCCATCGTCACGCTCACCATCAACGGACGCCGCTGGCCGGTCTTGGCGAAGGCGTCCTCAATGCCCTGCAGGGCCGCCTTGATCTGCAGCACGTCCTGGCAGGTCTCGACGATAAATAGATCCACGTCTCCCGCCAGCAGCCCTTCGGCCTGCTCAGCAAACGATGCCTTCATCGTGTCGAAATCGATGTGGCCTAGGGTCGGCAGCTTTGTGGTCGGCCCCATGGAGCCAGCAACGAAGCGCGGCTTGTATGGGGTGGAGTAGGCAGCGGCCATTTCACGGGCCAGCTCTGCCGCCCTCTTGTTGAGGGCAAAGGTCTGGTCGGCGATGTCGTATTCAGCCAGCACCAGCGAGGTGGCTCCGAAGGTGTCGGTTTCGATCACATCGCAGCCCGCCTCCAAAAACTGGCGATGCACTGCCTGCACCGCATCGGGGCGGGTGAATACCAGATTTTCATTGCAGCCCTCAAGGGCGACGCCGCCGAAATCATCGGGGCCCAGATCCATCTGCTGCAGCGAGGTGCCTGTGGCACCGTCGAACACCAGCACAGGCCGCTCGGGCCCATGCAGGCGCTCAAGAAAGCCGATTCGCTGAACCAGCTGGGGTGCTACTGCCGCAGTCATGTTGATCAACCGTCTACGCGAATCCGGGTAACCCAGTGGTCATAGGCGGAATCGCGGCCTTCTGTGATTGCCGTTAGGCGATCACGAATCGCATTCATTATCGGCCGCTGGCCAGGCATGTCGGTGGTCTCCACCCGGCGCACCGGGGTGACCTTGGCGGCGGTGCCACTGAGGAACACTTCATCGGCCACAAACAGCTCGCTCTTATCGACAGGACGCTCCAGGGTGGGAATGCCCATGGCCTGGGCCAGTTCCAGCACGCTGGCCCGGGTGATGCCTTCAAGGATGTCCTGATCAACCCCAGGGGTGATCAATACGCCATCTCGAACAATAAAAAGATTCATGCCGCTGGCTTCACTTACCTTGCCGCGACTGTTGAGGAGCAGGGCCTCATCAAAACCACTTTTTACAGCTTCTGTTTTGGCCAGGGAGCTGGTGATGTAGGCACCACTGATTTTGCCGCGCAGGGGCAGGGAGCGGTCTTCCTGACGGGTCCAAGAGGAGATACGGCAGCTCACACCCTCAGGGGAGAGGTAGTCGCCCAACTCCAGTCCGTAGATGAGAAAATCGGTCTCGATGTTGTGTAGCCGGGGCGCAATGCCCAGATCACTGGTATAAACAAACGGGCGCAAATAAACCGGGCAGGTTGGTTTATTGGCGCGCAGGAAGGTCACGATCGCGTCGTGGATGGTTTCTTCGGGTAGCTCGGTAAGCAGCAGCCGGGCACTCTGGCTGAGCCGGCGGGTGTGGCGATCGGCGCGGAAAAGCAGGATCTCAGCCGGGTCGCTGGGATTGGGCAGGGCCCTCATGCCGCCAAAGGCTCCAGTGCCGTAGTGAAGGGCGTGGGTGGCCACCGACAGGGTGGCTTCGGCAAAGGGCACGCATCGGCCACCGAACCAGGCGTAGGGCAGGAACTGGTGCATGGTGAGGGCGAAGCGGGCGGTGCTGGCGCGGCGGCCTGGGGCCGGAATGAAACGATCTTCTCACCGCAGCAAGCAGGATGGGGAGATGCATCGCTTGGCATCGATACCTGGGGGAGGAGCAGCAGCCGACATCGGCGCCCTGGTGGAGCAGCCTGCCGCGCCTGTGCTGCTGCTCAGCAGTGCCGACACCGACCTGCTCGCCATAGACCAGCTGCTTGAGCGGGAACCCCAGCTGCTGAGAGTTGAGCTGCGCGGCCTAAACCTGGCGGCCCTAGCTCACCCGGCCCAGATCGACCACTACCTCAATTCCACGGTTCGCCACGCCCGGCTGGTGGTTGTGCGGTTATTAGGTGGCAGGGGGCACTGGAGTTATGGCTTGGAGCACCTCCAGAGCTGGGCAGGCTCAGCTCCAGGGCGTCAATTGCTCGTGCTGGCGGGCACGGCCGATGAGGAGCAGGTGCTGGCGGGGCTGGGCACCGTTGATCCTGATTTAGCAATCGGCCTGGCCCGCTGCCTGCGAGAGGGGGGACCCGCCAACCTGTGCCAGGTGTTGCAGGCTTTGCAGGGTCTGCTTGAAGGTCGGTCCCCAGCGCCGCCCCGAGCCGAGCCCCTCGCCGATCCACTAGCCCATGATTGGCAGCAGGAGCCAGGCCCTCGCGTAGGCGTGATCGCCTATCGGGCCCTGCTGCAGGCCGGTGACCTTGCCCTGATGGATGCCACCCTGCTGGCCCTGCGCCAGGCGGGACTATGCCCGCGGGCACTGTGGGTAAGCGGCCTCCGGGATGGGGCGGTGCAGCGGGGTGTGGCTGACCTGCTGCAGCGGGAAGCAGTTCAAGCCGTGTTGTGCAGCACCTCCTTTGCCTCAGTGCAGTTTGAGGAGGCAGGCCTAGGGGCGCCGCTATGGGAGCAACTTGGTGTGCCGGTGCTGCAGCTGCTTTGCAGTAGCCAGCCCCGCAGCCGCTGGCAGACCAGCAGCATCGGCTTGGGCCCAACCGACCTCACCCTCCAGGTGGCCTTACCAGAGTTGGACGGGCGGCTCACTACCCGCATTGGCGCCTTTAAGGAGACCGTGGGCGCCAGCGAGCGTCTGGCCTCGGCCCTGCAGCGCTACCAACCGGATCCAGATCGGCTGGCCTGGATCGCCCAGCTCTGTGCCAACTGGATCCGCCTGCGCCAAACCCCAGCTGCTGAACGGCGCGTTGCGCTTGTGCTGGCCAATTACCCAACCCGCAACAGCCGCCTCGCCAATGGCGTCGGACTCGATACGCCGGCTTCAACAGCCTTGATGTTGCAGTGGCTTGCCGGGGCTGGCTACAAGTTGCAGGGCCCAGTGCCTGTTGATGGCGAAGCCCTGATCCAGATGCTGCTGGCTGGACGCAGCAACGATCAGGAAAGCGAGCACCGACCTGCCCTGACCCTGCTGCCCCTTGCCACATACCAGGACTGGTATGCCTGCCTCCCCAGCGAGGGCCGCCAAAGGCTCGAGGCGGTGTGGGGACCGCCTGAACTCGATGGGGCTCTGGTTAGCGCCGCCGGAGCTGCAGCCGGCTTCCCGATCCGTGGCTTGCAGCTGGGACATGTGAGCGTGTTGATCCAGCCTGACCGCGGTTACGACAGGGATCCAGCCCTCAGCTATCACAGCCCCGACCTGCCCCCCACCCACGCCTACCTGGCCCAATACCTCTGGCTGCGCCAGGAGTTTGGCGCCCATGCGGTGGTGCATGTGGGCAAGCACGGCAACCTGGAATGGCTGCCAGGCAAGGGCTTGGGGCTCTCGGACAGCTGTTTTCCGGAATGGGCCCTAGGGCCGTTGCCACACCTTTATCCCTTCATCGTTAACGATCCCGGCGAGGGATCCCAGGCCAAGCGACGCAGCCAGGCGGTGATCCTCGATCACCTGACGCCACCCCTCGGACGGGCAGGCCTGCATGGGGCGCTGCAGCGACTTGAGGTTTTGCTGGATGAGTATTGGGAGGCCTGTCAGCTCGGCAGTGAACGGGCCGGCCCCCTGCGCCAGACCCTGGCCGAGCAGCTCGAGAACCTGGAGCTACCCCTCGGCGGCGGCGCGGAACTCGATAGCCGGCTCGATGCCGCCGATGGCTACCTCTGCGAGCTCAAGGAGGCCCAGATCCGCCTGGGGCTCCACACCTTCGGCACCCTGCCGGAGCCCGATCGGCTGGCGGAGCTGCTGCTCTGCCTTGCCCGCTGTCCGTTGGCGGCGCAACCTGGCCTCACCCAGGCCCTGGCGCAAGACCTGCAACTCAGCTTCGACCCCTGGGGCGATGAAGACAGCACGCCCCTGGGCCAGCCAGACCAGCAACGGCTCCAGGCCCTCTTTGGCGGAGAGCTACCACGCCTGGTGGGAGATGGGGTAGCGCTGTTGGAGGCGCAAGCACTGACCTTGGTGGAGCAGGAACTGGACGGTGAGCAACAAAGCCAAGCCAAGCCTTCGCCATTGGCTGGACCCAGGCTGCAGCAGGCGCTGATGCACCTGCGCCAGGCCCTGCTGCCCCCCCTACTGGCCTGCGGCCGCGCCGAGCGCGAAGCCTTCCTACGGGGCCTGGAGGGGGAGCGCATTGCCGCAGGACCCTCCGGCGCCCCCACCCGCGGCCGTCCAGACTTGCTGCCGACGGGGCGCAACTTTTACAGCGTCGACCTGCGCGGGCTACCCACCGAAGCGGCCTGGGACCTGGGCCGCCGCAGCGCCGAGTTGCTGCTGGAACTGCACCTTCAGGAGCAGGGGGAGCACCTGAGCAGCTTGGCCCTATCGGTTTGGGGCACGGCAACGATGCGGAATGGCGGTGAAGACATCGCCCAGGCCCTGGCCTTACTTGGCGTTAGACCGATTTGGGATGGACCCACCCGCCGCATGGTTGATCTGGAGGTGATTCCCCTCAGCCTGCTGGGCCGTCCGCGGGTGGACGTGACCCTGCGCATCTCAGGACTGTTCCGCGACGCCTTCCCCCAGCTGGTGGGCTGGGTTAACAGGGCCACTAAACTGGTAGCCGCTCTAGCCGAACCAGAGGCAGACAATCCCCTCGCCGCCGCCTACCGCCGCGAAGGCCACAGCGCCCGCGTCTACGGCTCTGCGCCAGGGGCCTACGGGGCTGGCCTGCAGGGTCTGATCGACAGCGGCCACTGGGAGGAGCGGGCTGACCTGGGCGAGGCTTTTTTGAACTGGAGCAGCTGGCGTTACGACAGCCAGGCCGGGACTGGTGGGCAGGCTGGCATCGAAGCCCAGGCCGACCGGAGCGGCCTGGAGCAACGGCTGAAGGCGGTGCAGGTGGTGTTGCACAACCAGGACAACCGGGAGCACGACCTGCTCGACTCCGACGACTACTACCAGTTTCAGGGAGGCTTAAGTGCAGCGGTGGAGCGGGTCTCAGGGCAGCGCCCGGCACTTTGGTTTGGCGACCATTCCCGAGCGGCCCGGCCCCGGCTGCACCGGCTGGAGCGGGAATTTGACAAGGTGCTGCGCAGCCGCGTGCTCAACCCCCGCTGGATCGAAGCAATGAAAGGCCACGGCTACAAAGGCGGCTTCGAAATGGCTGCCAGCCTCGATTATCTGTTTGCCTACGACGCCAGTACCGGCCGAGTCCCTGACTGGGGCTACGGCGCCATCTGCGACCAGTGGCTCGGGGATCAGACAGTGCGTGATTTCCTGGTGCAGAGCAATCCCTGGGCCCTGCGCGACATGGCCGAACGGCTACTGGAAGCCCACAACAGGGGGCTATGGGAAGGGGCACAAAAAAACCAGCTGGGGCAGTTGCGCCAGCTGGTTCTTGATAGCGAAAGTCTGATTGAGCAGCGCTAAGGCAACCAAGCCAACTTGCTCAACCTTTTAATTCTCTGCTCATGCGCTTGAAGGGATCAATGTCGCCAGCTTTGCCGCTGGCTTGCTGGCTGATCTGGACCTGCTGGCTTGCCATCGCAGCGTCCTGGGCCTGAGCTTGCGCTTGCGCCTGCTCCTGCTCCTGCTTGATTGCTGCGCTACCACCGGGCACGTTCACCCCCATGGCAGAACCTTTCATGCGCTGATCAAGCTCCGCCTGAGACATGGTTTGGGCGAAGGTCTTCTTGACTGGTTTTGGCACACCACGGGTGAGATCAAAGGCTGGTTCAGGCTGGCTGGTCTGGCCACCCAAGCCATCAGAGACCCGCTCCAGCCGCGACTCCATTGAAGCCACCTCTGCCACCATCTCCTTATTGCCTGGGCTGTCAACCGAGCCCGGGAAGGTGCGGCGAATGGTGTTGGAGCGCCTCATGAAATCAACGTTGCCCATGCTGCTGGAAGCATCGGCATCGAGGAAAAAGGACTCGACCTCCTTCTTGGGCTGGGGGGTCTTCGGGGCGGCGGCGTTGCCGGCGCGGGTGGCGAACAGGCGATCAAACAAACCCATCGTCTGCTAGGGGTAAGCGTCAGGAAACCCTAGCGGCCAAGAAGCGCTAGTCCATGGGTATCGGTACCGCAACTCATCAAAAGGCCACGTTGCTGCAGCTCGGCGGCGATCGCCTCGCACACCAGAGGCGTTGGTGTCCAGCGCGGCTGCATCTGGTAGTCGTACCAAACCTCGGCGCCATCAAAACCGAGCCGATCGGCGGCAGCGATCAATCGCTGGAAGGGCAGGCGGTAGCGGGCGGGATGGGCAAGCAGCAGCAGGCCCCCCGCTTGGCGCCCCGCTTCGAGCACCGCCTCAGCCTGGAGCGCTGGCCCCACCAGGGCCCGGCCCTGCAGGTAAGGCTCAAGGCTGGGGTGATCGGCATCAAAACCAAGAACCAGTACATGCACCAAGCAACCCTCGAGCAAGCAGCTGATTTCCACCCCTCGCCAGAAGCTGGGCACGGCACGGCCCTCGCTAGCCGCCGCCTCAAACACCTCCATGGCAGGCCCGTGGGCGGCCAGGCTGTGGTGATCGGTGATGGCTAGATGCTCCAGACCGAGTTCTAGGGCCTGCTTGGCCAGCTCAAGGGGGCTCAGGCTGCCGTCGCTGCAGAGGGTGTGGCAGTGGAAATTGACCCGGCCAGGGCAGCAGGCTGGCGTCAGCTGGCGGAGTACCTGACGCAAGGGGTGATCAGGCACCAGCTGATCAGGCACTCGGGGACAACCGCTCCGCCCGCCGCCGCCGCCAGCGGGCATAGAACTGAATCGAAGCGGCCATGAACACCACCAGGGCCACCACGAACCAGGTGGCGGCACTAGTTGGGAATTGGTTCTTGAACACCACCAGCATCACCACGATCACCAGCAGCAGGGTGGGCAACTCGTTTAAGGCGCGCAATTGCTTAGGGCTCCAGCTGCAGGCTCCCCTATTGAGCTGGCCCATCAACCGATAGCAAAAGGCGTGGTAAGCGAGCAAGGCAGCCACGAAGGCCAGCTTGGCGTGCATCCAGCCCTGCTGCAGCCAGGCGGGATTCACGCTCAGCAGGCCAGCCGCACACACCACTGCGACCACCATGCCGGGGGTGGTGATGATGTTGGCCAGACGGCGCTCCATCAAGCCGTACTGGGCCTGGAAAGCAGGCCGCAGAGTCTCCTCCAGCTCCTCAGCCTCGCGGTGATAGATGAACAGCCGCACTAGATAGAAAAGCCCGGCAAACCACACCACCACCCCCACGATGTGGAGAGTCTTGAACCAGAGGTAGGCCTCGGCGGGCCAGCTCAGGGTCAATAAGGGCATGGCGGTAGTTCAAGCAGGGGCCCACAAGCTAGGGCCGAAGCTGTCAGTGGACCGCAGCCGTGGACCGGATCGCCGCCAGCTCGTCGGCGGAGATCATTTCAAGCTGCTTCATCACCAGCCCCATGCGGTGATTGCGGCGCAGACCCTCTTGGTTCCGAGCTAGGAAATCCCAATAGAGCGCGTTAAAGGGACAGGCATCCGCTCCATTGCGCTGCTTGGGGTTGTAGCGGCAGCTCTTGCAGTAGCTGCTCATCCGATTGATGTAATTACCGCTGGCGGCGTAAGGCTTGCTGGCCAGCATGCCGCCATCGGCAAACAGCCCCATGCCGAGCACGTTGGTTTGCATCACCCAGTCGTAGCCGTCAACAAACATGCGGTGAAACCAGGCGGTGAAAGCCTGGGGATCGAGGCCAGCGATCAAGCCGTAGTTGCCAAGCACCATCAAGCGCTGGATGTGGTGGGCGTAGCCGCTTTTCTCGAGCTCGGCCAGCACCGTGTCCATGCAGGCCATGCCACTGCCGCCCAGCTGCTCCAGCCACCCGGGCAACGGACGATTAGCGCCGAAGTGATTTCGGGCGGGATAGTCGGCGCCAAACCACCAGTAGAGGCCGTGGGTGTATTCGCGCCAGCCCAGAATCTGGCGAATCACCCCTTCCAGACAGGCCAGGGTCGTGCCCCGCTCCAGCCCTGCCTGCTCAAGCCGGCGGATCACCTCAAGCGGGTGCAACAAGCCAATGTTGAGATAAGGGGAGAGCAGGGCGTGCCACAGGGTGGGCTGGCCGCTCACCATGGCGTCCTGGAAAGGGCCGAAGCCATCGAGGCGCGTATCGATGAAATGTTCCAGCACCGCCAGCGCCTGGCTGCGGGTAACTGCCCACCCGAACGGCCCACTAATCCCTGGTAAGGCAGGTTCAGCAGCGGCTTCAAGCTCCTGGGCCAGCTGGTCCACCTTGGCAATCACGGCCCGGGTGATTGCATCTGGCTCAAACACCAAGGGCTCTGGCCCCACCAGCCCCTTGGGCGGTGCCTTGCGATTCTCCTGGTCGTAGTTCCACTGGCCACCAAGCGGCTGGCCGTCATCGCTCATCAGTACGCCAAAACGCTTGCGGCCCTCCCGGTAGAACAATTCCATGCGCAGCTGCTTGTAAGGAGCAGCCCAGGCGCCGAAATCATCCCGGCTCCAGAGAAAGGCATTGGAGAGGTGCCACACACGGGGCGTAGGCAGGGGCAGCCGTTCAATCGCTTCACGAAAGGGGCGCTCGGCTGGCTCCATCAGGTGCAGCTCGCTGATCTCGTGCTCAGCCAGCCAAACCTTCAGCGCTTCAGCAAAGGTCGGGGACTCGAGCAGGTCCACCGTCCACCCCCGCTGGCGCAACTCGGCCGCGAAGTGGCGCATGGCACTCCACACCAGCACCAGCTTCTGGCGGTGATAGCGGCGTTGCTGCAGCACCGAGCTGCTCTCAATTAGCAATACCCGCGCGGTTGCGGGGGTGTGGGCTGCCAAAGCTGACTGGAGGGGATCCAGCTGGTCGCCCAGCACCCAGATGCCAATCAAGCTCAGGCCTCCCCAGCCAGCCGGCAGGCACGGCGGGCTACTGCCGCGGCATAGCCCCGCTCCACTGAACCAGCCAGTGGGCTGAGCACCCCATTGCGGCAATCCACCACCAGACGCTCGTGCTGACCCTGCTGGTCGTTTACCCGCAGCCGCAGCTGCCAGTGATGCTTAGCGCTGCGGTGGATCTCATCACCACAGACGGGCCCAACGCAGATGCCGGGGGCGCCGAGGGCCGGCGGCGTTAGGGCAGGTGAAAAAAGCAGCAGCAGCCCCAGGGCCAAGGGCAGTAGCAGCAGGGAAGCCAGACGCCTCAACTGGCCAGCTCCTCGCTAACGAGCTCGTCACTGGGATGAAAGTAATCCCACACCTGGCGGGCCAGGGCCGGCCCCACTCCTGGGGCAGCGGCTATCTGCTCCGGACTGGCCAACTGAATGGCATCAATCGAGCGGAAGTGGGCCAACAACTCCTTAACCCGTTTCGGACCCAGGCCAGGGATATCGGAGAGACGCGAGCGCTTCATCCTTTCGCCCCGCTGCTGGCGATGGAAGCTCACAGCGAAACGGTGGGCCTCATCGCGCAGGCGGCGCAGCAGCTGCACACCCAGCTGGTCGGGCTCACTCTCCAGGGGCTGCTTGGCCCCTGGCATAAACACCTCCTCCCGCTGCTTGGCCAGGGAACACACCACCAGATCTTCGTGCAGGTTCAGCTCTCGCAGGGCCTCCATCACCGCCGAGAGCTGACCCTTGCCACCGTCGATCATCACCACATCGGGCCAATCATTGAGGCCACCGGTGTGGAGCGTGGTGCTAGCTGCCCGCCTGAGCTCGCCCAGGTCGGCACCCTCTGCCTTGGCCTGGGCCCAGCGGCGGAAGCGGCGGCGCATGATCTCGGCCATGGCCATGAAGTCGTCGGAGTGGCCGGAGCGGATCGAGCTGCTTTGGATCTTGTATTTGCGGTAGTGCTGCTTGGCCGGCAAACCATCGATAAACACCACCTGGGAGGCCACGGCGTCGCTGCCCTGGATGTGGCTGATGTCATAGCCCTCGACGCGACGTGGGGGGGTTGGCAGCTCCAGCAGCTGGGCCAGGTCTTCAGTGGCCAGCAGTTGCTGCTCAGCGCCACGCTGGGTCCGCTGCAGCTCGTAGCTGGCATTGCGCTCCAGCAGCTCGATCAGATCAGCTTTCTGCTGCCGCTGGGGCACGGCAAGTTTCACCTTGCGGCCGCGGCGCTCCGCCAGCCACTCCTCGATCAGGGGCTGCTGGGGTAGGGCGTGTTGCAGCAGCAGCTCTGGGGGAATCTCCACCGGCTCCACCTGGCTGTAGTGCTCCTCCACCACCCGCTGCAGGATGCGGCCGGGCTCCAGGGGCTGGCCATCAGCACCTACGGCATCAGCGGTGAAGCCAAGCCGCCCCACCAGCTTGCCGGCCCGCATCTGGAACAGTTGCACTGCCGCCACCCGCTCATCAGCGGCTAAAGCCACCACATCACGGCTCACCGAGCTGTCGCCGAGGCTCATTTTCTGATCAGCGGTGAGGGTGTCGATGCCTTGCAGCTGGTCGCGCACCCGCGCAGCGCTCTCGAAGTCAAGGCGCTCGGCGTACTTGTCCATCTGCTCGTTCAGCAGCTCGAGCAGCTCCTCGTTGCGCCCTTGAAACACCATCGCCACCTGGCGCAGGGTGAGGTGGTAGGCCTCGGAGCTGATCTTTTCCTGGCACACCCCTGGGCAGCGACCGATGTCGTAGTTGAGGCAGGTGCGCTCCCTGTAGAGCGGCTGGGGTCGCTGGCGCAGCGGGAACACCCGCTTCACCAGGGTGAGGGTGCGGCGCAGTAGGCCCACATCCACATAGGGCCCATAAAAGCGATCCAGGGGCGAGCGAAACCGCCGCCGCCGGGTGATGAAGATGCGCGGGTAGGCCTCACTCCAGGTGATGCAGAGATAGGGATATTTTTTGTCGTCTTTCAGCAGCACATTGAAGTGCGGCTGGTTCTGCTTGATCAGGTTGGATTCAAGCGCCAGCGCCTCGGCTTCACTGTCGGTGACGATGAATTCGATCTCGCACACCTGGCGCACCATCAGGGAGATGCGCGGGCTGTGGCCATGGCCGCTACCACTTTGGAAATAACTGCGCACCCGATTGCGCAGCACCTTGGCCTTGCCGATGTAGAGGATGCGATCGCTGGCGTCGCGCAGCAGATAGCAGCCCGGCTCGGAGGGCACCTCCTTGAGCCGGACCTTGAGGCGTTCGGGTTGCTGCAGCAGGGGCAGGCTCAACCGCCGTATTGCCAGCCGGTGCTGCCGAGCTCAAGGGCAGCACCATCGCGGTGCAAGGTGGCCGTCTTCACTTCGCCCACAAAAACGGTGTGGTCACCATGGGCCACCTGACCCACCAGCTCGCATTCCACCGCACCCAGGGCGTTGTCGAGAATCGGCAAGCCCAGCTCACCGAGGCTGAAGGGGGCTGCATCGAAGCGACCGCCCATGCCTTTTTGGGGTTTGAAGAAAACTGCGGCCAGGTCCTTCTGGTCAGCGGCCAGCACGTTCAGGGAAAATTTCTTGGTGCGCTGAATGATGCCGTTGCTGGTGCTGTCTGCCCGCACAGCCATCACCACTAATGGCGGCTCAAAGGAGCCCTGGGTCACCCAGCTGGCGGTGAAGCCATTGACCTCATCCCCCTCAGCTACGCCGCAAATGAACACGCCATGGGGAATTTTGCGCAGCAGGGTTTTCTTGGCTTCGGCGTTAAGGGCGGCGTTAAGGGCCATGGCGGCATGAGCGCTGAGAACTTCATCCACCCTAGAAACGCCTCGGGCACCCATAGGCTGGCCCGATGCGCGCCCTCTACCCCGGCAGCTTCGATCCCCTCACCCTGGGCCACCTCGACCTAATCGAGAGGGCAGCACGCCTGTTTGAGGGCGTGGTGGTGGCCGTGCTGCAGAACCCCAGCAAGCAGCCGGCCTTCAGCCTCGAGCAGCGCCTAGAGCAGATCGGCACTGCCACGGCCCATCTCCCGGGGGTTGAAGTGGGCAGTTTTGATGGCCTCACCGTCGATTTCGCCAGTCGTTGCCAGGCCCAGGTGATTCTGCGGGGCCTGCGGGCCTTGAGCGACTTTGAATTCGAGTTGCAGATCGCCCACACCAACAAAAGCCTGGCCCCCCAGGTGGAAACCCTGTTTCTGGCTACTGCTGTGCACCACAGCTTCCTGAGCAGTTCAGTGGTGAAGGAGGTGGCTCGCTTTGGCGGAAATGTGCGTCACATGGTGCCCCCCGGAGTGGCGGAAGACCTGTGCAGGCTTTTTAATCGGGCATCTGTTTAGAGCTGTACATGGCCGAGCCCACCATCACCGTGCTGGATCAGCTCGATCAGCTTGAGGAGATCGTGCTGGAGGGCAGCCGCATTCCGTTCAGCGGCGGACGGCTGGTCAATGAGCAGGACGCCATTGAAGTGATGGATGCCCTGCGGGAATCGTTGCCGGGCCAGCTGCAGCAGGCCGTAGGGCTAATCCGCCAGCGTGAGGAATTTATTGCCCAGGCCCGCCAGCAGGCCGACGAGATAATTGCTGCTGGCAAAAGGGAGCGGGAGCAGCTGATCAACTCTGCCGCCATTCGTCAGGAGGCGGAGCGGCAGGTGGGTGAGCTGCGGGATCAGGCCCGCCAGCAATGCGAGCAGCTGATGTTGCAAGCCCGCCAGCAGGTTGCCCAGGCTGAACAGGAGCACCAAGCCCGCATGGCCCAGATGGAGCAGCAATTTGCAATCCGCCGTCAGCAGCTCGAACAAGAGACGGCCGAGCGCAATCGCCAGCTGCTCGAACAGCACGATCGCAATCGTCAACAGGCGATGGCTGAACTTGAGCAGATCCGCCAAGAGGGAGGGAGAGTGCAGCGCGATAGCCAGGCAGAAGCGGAGCGGGTGCACAACGACGCCTTGCAGTTCCGCCAGCAGACCCAGCAGCAATGCGACGCGCTGGTGAGCCGTAGCCGCCAGGAGTCGGCCACCATTCAAGAGGGAGCCAACCGCTACGCCGAGCAGGTGCTGGGCGAACTCGAGGGCAGGTTGAAGGAGATGAGCCAGGTGGTCCTGGGGGGCCGCCGCGAGCTGGTGCGACTGCAGGGGCCAGAAGCCACCGCGCCAGCTGGCGAGGAAACGATGGGCCGCCGCCGCCGGGTAGCCAACACTCTCAAGCAGCTAGCGGGCTAGGGGGGGCACAGCTGGCTGTTTTGCGCTTGGCGCAGCACCCTGCCAATAGTGTCGTTAGGCGAGCTGGCGCCATTGCTGATGGCGCTTACGTAGCGGGGACCGGCCCCCGTCATCAACACACCACTGATGGAGCGCACACCGCTGATCGTGCCTGTTTTGCCATAAAACTGTCCCTGCAGGGGGGTGCCCACATAAAGGTTGCGCAGGGTGCCCCGCTGACCAGCAACCGCCATCGACGCCAGATAGGCGCGGCCGTAGGGGTGCTGATCCATGCGCATAAGCAACGCGACCAAAAAGCGGCTGGTGAGCCGGTTGGCGCGGTCGAGGCCGCTGCCATCGGCAACCCGAATACCCTGCATCGGCAGGCCCTGTTCGGTGAGCCACAGCATCTGTAGCTGGGTGGCTCGGGCCAAATCCCAGGTGCCAGCCCCCTGTCGCAGCAGTACTTCAGAGGTGAAATTGTGGCTTTCGGTGTTAGCCAGGCTCAGCAGGTTGTGCATTGGAGCCGATGGCTCCTGATGCAGCAGCACCGCATCACCGGGCAGGGGAGCGCGGGCCGACACCAGTGACACCTGCACCTTGGCTCCCCGCTGAACCATGGTTTTCTGCAGCAGGCTCTGCAGTCGCGAAGGCGGATTCATCACCGCATCGTTTATGGCATTGCTGGTGACCGCTAGCCGGGTGATCGGGGCGCCGTAGGCGTAGTAGCGATCGTCTGGTTGCCAACCTTGGGGCCACCAGGCCTGGCGGGGCTCTTCGGCGATCTGCAACCGCACCAGCGAAGGCGTGTCACCACTGCTGCCACCCGATCCCAGCGCCAACATGGCGAATCGCTGCAGCTGGGGCAGGGCCAGGTCGGGGTCACCCTCACCGGTGAGTCGGAAGCTGCCATCCCCCAGCTGCCAGAGCTGGGTATTAAGGCGATAGTCAGGGCCCAATCTGTCCAGCGCATAGGCCGTGCTCACCAGCTTCTGGTTGGAAGCGGGAATGCGGGGCCGGTTGCCGTTGAGGTCGGCCAGCAGGCGGCCTTGGGCATCGGCAATGGTGATGCTCCACACAGAAGCCTCGCCAGCCACGGTGGCAAGCAGCCGCTGCTGCAGCGCCGGACAGCTCAGCTGAGCCTGCAGTTGGGGCAGGCCAACCGGTGGAGGTAAGGGCGGTAGGGACGCCAAGGGCACCTGCTGGGCCAAGGGCACCTGCTGGGCCAAGGCAGTGGCTGGCGCAACCGCCAAAGCGAGCCCAAGGGCATGCACACCAGAAAGGCGCAGCAGAAGCTGACGCTTAGCAGGGGTTGGGAGAGGGGCCATCTCAGCCACCTCCAACCTGGAGGCCACTAACCGTGCCGCCAACACGGAACTGCTCCCCCTCAATTTCCACTGGGGCACCAATCTTGAGGGTTTGGTTGCCAAAAACCACACCGCCAGCACTCTTGCGGCCCTGGCCCTGGAGCACAAAACGAGCATCGAGGCTGCCCAGAGTTGCCTGGTTGGGGTCCACAGCCGTCACCACCGATCCGTTGGGTTGGACCGCCACCAGGCGCCGCTGCAGGGGCAATACCTGCTTGAGCGCCACCGAGCCATGGGGCTGGTTGCGGATCACGATTGCAACCTTGCCCTCCTGCTGGGCGGCCTGAATCAAGGCTGCGGGATCAGCCACCGGCACACCACGGACATCGACCAGCACGGTGACTGGGGTGAGGCCACCGGTGGCCTGAGCCACCGCTCCGCTCAACTTGGGGCTCCAGATCACCCCTGCAACAGCTAGTAGCACCGCAACTCCGGCACCGATGTCAACCAGGCTCCAGGAGCGTCCTTTTGCGACAGGGCTCTGGTCGCTCTCGGAAGCCATCGGCAGGGTTTGCGTTTGGCGAAGTGTACGGAGGCTGGCCGTTTAGATCCAGTGCAAGGGGGCCGGAAGGGAGCTAGCTGCGCAGGCCTTCAATGAAAGCGTCCATCACTTTGAGGTTGGCGCCGAGTCCCAGGCCGGCCTCACCCGCCATGGCTAACGCCCGTTGCTCCATGTCTGGCTTCTGGTCGAAATTGCAAACAAAGCGATAGCCATCGGCATCACAGCGATACAGCTCCCACATCCCCGGACAGGCACGACGCAGGGCCCCATCGCCCGTTGGAATCAGGGCATAGGCGCTCTGCCAGCCGGCCAGAAAACCCTTACGCCGCTCCCGAGCCACACTGCCGATGCCGATAGCCGCATCCTCGAGGTTCCCGTTTAACAGCAAGACAACGCCGCGGTGCAGGGCGCATACCTGCTCCACCTCCTCGTAGTCGGCAGGGGAGGGTGCCACCAGCAGCAGCACGCCCTCGCTGCCGCCATCAGCCTGCTGAAGGCGCATCTGCTCGCGCAGGCTGGCAATTCGGGTTGCGAAATCAGGGGCATCGCGCTGGGCAAGGGCGGTGGCGCCGGCATCGGCACAAAGCAGCCTCAGGCTGGATGCGGCGGGACTGAGGCCAGCCTGCAATCGCAGGGCCAAGGGGAGTAACCGCAGTCCCTCAAACCGGAGCTCGACACTCCACAGCCCCTTGGCCCCTGCAGCCAAGGCGCTCTGAATCGCCGCCAGTGCTTCAGCTTCGGCGCTGCGCAGATCGGGGGGGAGCATTAGGACGTCAACGGATGATTAGACGCTACCGAGGCCGCAAGCGCCATCTGCAGCGCCTGAACCAGGGCGTCCAGATCGGCGGCGCGGTGCCAGGGCCCGAGGCTGATGCGCAGGCCACTTGCGGCGTCGGCCTCGCTGTAGCCCAGGGCCCGGAGCACGGGGCTGGCAGCCGATCCAGAGCTGCTGCAGGCCGAACCGCTGCTCAGGGCGAAGCCCTGGCGGGAGAGCTCACGAACCAGGTTGCGGCCGGAAAGCGGCAGGCCAGCCTCACTAGCCACCAGGAGACTGAGGTGGTGAGGCAGGCGGGAGTTGCCCGGGGGCGGACCGCTGAACCGAACCCCGGGAAGGCTCAGAAGCCGAGGTAGCAGGGAGTCGCGCAGGGGCGCCAGAGAGGGGGTGGCACAGCTGAGCTCCAGGGCCTTGGCGAAGCCGCTCAACAGCACCACCGGTTCGGTGCCGCCTCGTCTGCCGCCCTCTTGGCCGCCACCACCAAGCTGGGCCTGGAGGGCGAGGCCACGACGCACCAGCAGAACCCCCACCCCCCTAGGGCCCTGCAGCTTGTGGGCCGCTCCACTTAAGAAATCAATGGGCAGCTGGCGAAAAGTGATCGGCAGGTGGCCCAGAACCTGCACCGCATCAACATGCAGCAGCACCCCCGCCCGCCGGCAGCGTGCCCCGATCGCCTCAATCGGCTGGAGGCTGCCAACCTCGTTTTGCCCCCAGATCACCGAGACCAAATGGGTTGGAGGCGCCAGCAAGCCAGCGAGGGCGTCGAGATCAAGCAATCCCTGCCTATCCACTGGCACGGTTTGGACGCTCCAACCGCGCTGCTCCAGCTGGGCAGCTGCCGCCAGCGTGGCGGGATGCTCGACCGCCGATATCACCAACCGGCCGGGGGTAAGGCCAGCAGCAGCACCGAGCAGGGCAAGATGAATGGCCTCGGTGCCACCGGAGGTCACCACCAGTTCATCTGGCTCGCAGCCCAGCCCCTGGGCCAGGCTCAGACGCGAGCGTTCGAGCTGCTCTGCTGCTGCAAGGCCAGGGGCGTGGAGGCTTGAGGGGTTAGCCCAGGCCGTGGCCTGGGCAAGGGCCATTGCCTCCAGCACCTCAGTAGCGGTGGGAGTGGTGGCGCTGGTGTCGAAGTAGCTAGCAAGTGCTGGCACCTGACTGCCCGAATGGCCCACCTATCCTCCCTGGGCAGCATCCCGCTCAAAGCGAGAGCGAATCCGCGATTCAAGGGAATTGGTGGCCAAGGCCACCAGGTCGTCAAGGGAGCTGCCGTTGAGCAGGGCATCAACCCTGGCCCGGGCTTCGGCTGAAGGGCAGGCTTCAGGCCTGATGCAGCCATTGGTGCAGACGCTGGCGCAGTCGACTGCAGGCGAAGCATCTGGTTGCTGTTGCACCGGAGCGGGGGCCTCGAGTTCAAAGGGCTCATCACCCCAGAGCTCGGGTGTCACGACGCCGTCAAAAACAGCCACAGCGGGGCCCGCCATAAACACATGACCACTGGCTTGATCCCAATCAATTTCCAGGGGCCCGCCTGGGAGGTCGAGGCGCGCGCAGCGTTCAGCAAGCCCCAGCAGATGGGCCACCACGAGGGTGGCGCAAGCCCCGGTGCCGCAGGCCAAGGTGGGGCCCGCACCGCGCTCCCACACCCGCATCACCAGGTGAATGGGACTGATTACCTGGACGAAATGAACGTTGGTACGGGCTGGGAAGGCGGGGTGAACCTCGAATGCCGCGCCGTAACGCTCCAAATCCACCGCCTCAACGTCGTCAACGGGGATCACAACGTGGGGATTGCCCATGCCGGCCGCCCCGACCGCAAACGAGCTGCCAGCCACTTCCAAGTTGCCCTGGGCAAGCCCGTTTTCGCCACAAGCCAAGGTGGTGGGAATGGATTCAGAATCGAGAAAGGGAGCTCCCATGTCGACTCGGATGCTGCCGTCCTGACGCAGCTCGGGAACGATGCGGCCCGCCAAGGTTTCGATCTGCCATTGCCGCCCGGGAAGATCGCCATCGCTATCGGCCAGGAAGCGGGCCAGGCAGCGCATGCCATTGCCACACATCTCCGGCTCCGTGCCATCGGCATTAAAGATCCGCATGCGCAACTCACCGCCCTGCCGGGGCGGCAGGGCCAGGATCACCCCGTCAGCGCCAACCCCGAAGCGGCGGTCGCACAGGCGCTGGATTCGTTCCGGGGTGAGGCCGTAGCTGGCATCCGTGCTGGAGGCTCCCCTGCCATCAAGCATGAGGAAATCATTTCCCAGGCCTTGATATTTGCTGAACTGGAGCACGATGGGGGCGAGCGCAGCCACAACTAGATCTTATGCAGAGCTTTTTCGAGAAGCGGACCACCGCTCTCGATACCTCGCAACCCGGCATTCGGCATTTGCAGGATCTGATTCGCCACAAAACCCCGGTGGCGGTCCAGGTGCTGGGTGTGGGGGAGCTTGAGGGAATCTTGCATTGGCAGGACATCCACTACCTGGCACTCAAGCAGGACGAAAACCGCCCCCTCACCCTGATCAGTCGTGCGTCTGCGGCAACGATCCGTACTCTTGGCTGAGCGGAAGTCCTCCAACTGGGGTGTGGCACGATCAAAGCCCTGATCCAGCCTGGCTGCCGTGAGCGACGCCCCCCGCTACCAACCCCAGGCACTCGAATTGCGCTGGCAGCAGCACTGGGAGAGCGCGTCTCAGCACCGCACGCCAGCCAAGCTGGATGGGTCCTGCGGCGACAGCTATTACGCCCTGTCGATGTTCCCTTATCCATCGGGGAACCTTCACATGGGTCATGTACGCAATTACGTGATCACCGATGTGATCGCCCGGGTACAACGTTTGCGTGGCAAGCAGGTGCTGCATCCGATGGGTTGGGATGCCTTTGGTTTACCAGCCGAAAATGCGGCCATCGAGCGGGGAATTGAACCCGGCATCTGGACCGATCAAAACATTGCCTCGATGCGGAATCAGCTGAAGCGGCTTGGCCTCTCCATCGACTGGGATCTAGAGCTGGCTACTTGCCATAGCGACTACTACCGCTGGACCCAGTGGTTATTTCTGCAGTTTCTAGATGCTGGTCTCGCCTACCAGAAGGACGCAAGCGTCAACTGGGATCCCATCGACCAAACGGTGCTTGCCAACGAACAGGTGGACGGCGAGGGCCGCTCTTGGCGATCCGGAGCCTTGGTGGAGAAACGCAAGCTGCGCCAGTGGTTTCTCAAGATCACCGCCTACGCCGACCAACTGCTGGACGATCTGCCCAAGCTCGAGGGTTGGCCGGAGCGGGTGCGCACCATGCAGGCCAACTGGATTGGCCGCAGTACGGGCGCCGAGCTGCACTTTGAGGTTGTGGATTCATCTGGCGTTGACACCGGTGAACAGATCACCGTGTTCACAACTCGCCCGGACACCATCTTTGGCGTCAGCTACTTGGTACTGGCCCCCGAACACCCCCGGGTAACTGGTCTCACCACCACCGAGCAGGAGATCCACGTGCAGGCCTTCTGTGATCTGGTGAGCCGCCAAAGCGAGCTTGAGCGCACGGCCGACGACAAACCCAAACGGGGTGTGCCAATCGGTGCCCGGGTGCGCAACCCAGCCAATGGCGCCCTTATCCCCCTCTGGATCGCCGACTACGTCCTCGCCGACTACGGCACCGGCGCTGTGATGGGGGTCCCTGCCCACGACCAGCGCGACTTCGTATTCGCGCGGCAGTACGAATTGCCAGTGCAGCAGGTGATCATTCCCCAAGGCAGCGACGAGCACGCCTTTGAAGGTGGTGCCTGGACAGAAGCCGGGGTTTTGATCCACTCCGGTTGCTTCGATGGGTTACCAAGCGGTGAAGCAAAAAGGGCGATCACCGAGGCCGCTGCGGGTCAAGGTTGGGGAAATGCCAAGGTGCAGTTCCGCCTACGCGACTGGCTGATCTCGCGCCAGCGCTACTGGGGCTGTCCGATCCCAGTGATCCACTGCGAGAGCTGCGGTGTGGTGCCCGTACCGGCCGAACAGCTGCCGGTGGAGCTGCCGGTGGGGGCCAACCTTGAGGGCAAAGGCGGATCGCCCCTCGCCCAATTAGAGAGCTGGGTGAACGTGGACTGCCCCTGCTGCGGTAAGGCGGCGAAGCGTGAGACCGACACCATGGACACCTTCATGTGCTCCAGCTGGTATTTCCTGCGCTATAGCGATCCCCACAACACAGACCTTCCGTTTACACGCGAGGCCGTGGACCGCTGGTTACCAGTTGATCAATACGTGGGTGGGATCGAGCACGCGATCCTCCACCTTCTCTATGCCCGCTTCTTCACCAAGGTGCTGCGCGATCGGGGCCTGCTGGGATTCGATGAACCCTTCACCCACCTACTTACCCAGGGGATGGTTCAGGGCATTACCTACAAGAACCCCCACTCCGGCAAATACATCGCTCCGGGCGATGTTGCCGATCCAAGCGACCCCCGTGATCCAATCAGTGGCGAAGTACTAGAGACTTTTTACGAAAAAATGTCGAAGTCGAAGTACAATGGTGTCGACCCTGCCCAGGTAATTGATAAGTATGGCGCTGATACGGCCAGGATGTTCATCCTGTTCAAGGCCCCACCGGAAAAAGATCTGGAATGGGATGACGCAGATGTGGAAGGCCAGTTCCGCTTTTTGCAGCGCCTTTGGCGGCTCGTGGATGGAGCCTGCGCCCGGGGCCTGCAACTGTCATCTGTAGTTGAACTAACTGCGGCCCAGTTTGCCAACACGACCCTGACGGCATCTGAGCTGGAGCTGCGCCGGGCAGTGCACACGGCCATTGCCGAGATCAGCGAGGACCTCGATGGTGAATATCAGTTCAATACCGCCATTTCTGAGTTAATGAAGCTCAGCAATGTGATGGCTGAACATCTCGAAGCGGCCTCTGCGCCTGTAGCTAAAGATGCATTGCACACCTTGCTGGTTCTGCTGGCTCCATTTGCCCCCCACCTGGCGGAGGAGCTTTGGCTGCGTTTGGGCGCCAATCCAGACAACAACTGCAGCATCCACGCTCAGAACTGGCCGCACCCAGACCCTGCAGCCCTAGTGCGCGAAACTATTGACCTGGTGATTCAAGTCAAGGGAAAGATGCGAGGCAGCCTGGCGGTGCCCGCCAACGCTGATAAAGCAACCCTTGAACAGCTGGCACTCAGCAGCGAAATCGCACAAAAATGGCTGGAGGGCAAGCCCCCCAGCCGGGTAATCGTGGTGCCTGGAAAGCTGGTAAATCTGGTGCCCTAGAACCACTCAGCCACCGCTTCCTCAGCGGTGTTGACATTGGCGTCCGGGGTAGTGCGGAGGAATTCAAGAGTGATGTTGCGCCGTTGTTCACCGTCAGCCGCTACCGCAGTGATCGGGTACAACTGCTGTCCATCACGGAAGGGAACCTGAAGCCGGAAGGTTCCGTCTTCGCCAAGGGGCACGACTTCATCACCAATCCGCAGGGTTGCCGCCGGATCAGTAGCGCCATAAACAATCAATTCGGCGTCGGCTACTAGCCAGAAGGCCCGCTGACGAGTAGCCACACCACCAGCACCCGACTCGTTGCGGCCGCTGGCCCAAAGACCGGCACCGGAAGCATTCAGACCGTGATTGTGGTCTGAATTAGCATCCACCTCGTGGAAAGCCTCAGATCCGCGGCCTACGGCCCGCCAAGTGGTGGTGGCAGCCTGATAAACCCGCTCGTGAATACCGGGAGCTGCAGTCGGCATAACGGCTGCACCACTAGCTGCAGCAGGAGCAGCGGTATCTAGGGAGAAGGGCACAAACTGATCGAGAATCTGCTCACTGGGATGGAGGGCAGGTACCCGAGCTACCGAGGAGAAGGCCAATGAACGCCAACCGCCACCGGCGAGCCGGTAGCCAAGTTCAACCCGATAGTCCCTGTCGCTGAGGGGAACAGGCAGGTACCACTCGGTGGCATGGCTATTGACCACTACTTCCTGCATGGTGTGCTGGTGGGCAGCACCTGCACCGAGACCTGTTACATCAACAACTCGAAGTACCAGCTGGCTGGCACCGTCGGCCATCGCCTGGCGACGGTCGGAGTCGGAGAGCTCCCAAAATACGTAGGCCCACTGGGGATCCCTGGGCAGAAATACAACTGCCGTTTGGGGGTCCGGCCTGGGAGCAGAGGTCATCTCAGCTTCAATGCTGCGCAGATCCACACCCTCTGGCGCATCGCCTCCTGGCTGGCTGGATGCGGGCTGGGAGTCTGACTTGTGCTCAATAGCCCGCAGCAGCTGATCCTTCAGCATGCGGCTATAGCGGCCGATGCCGAGGTTGCTGGCCATCTGGCGCAGTTGACGCAAGGTCAGGTCATTGGCGTCTTCATCACCTGACATCGGAAAACCTGACGTAGTCATGACAGCTGCTTTCCGAAGAAACTCCATTGATCTTCATGGATTCTGGGCCTGTTTTTGGAACCGTGTCAGCAGATCGCCACGCCCGGGGAGCAGGCGACCACGGCAGTAATTGCTTGCAAGAGCTGGTTCTAGGCGCTCCCCGTCGGGCGCTCAGGGCTACCGCGGACCTAGCTCTGTCAGGGGGAGCAAATCAACTGATCCGCCAAGGGGGTCGAGGCCATGACCCTTGGCGACTTGTGTCAATGGATTGCTGACCCCCTCGCCAGGAGGGTTGTCCGTTCTTAAAGAAGGTGGATTCCGTGGACTTATAGATGCGTTGGCTGGGCCTGGTGCTGTGCCTGCTGTGGTTGGGCTGGCGGCTACAGGCCCTGTGGCAGTGGAGTCAGCGGCAATGGCGCCTTGATCCGCTCAGCAATGAATTCCAGCAGGAACTTCGCCGCCGCGGCTTAATGGGGTTTTTGCCCTGAAAACTAAGCGCTGGCTACAAGGCGCTGCCTTAGTAATTGAATGTGGTCATCAATGAGATTGCGTGCCTCTTCAAGGCTGGCTACCGAACCCATGGGCATGCCACTGCAGTGCTGTATGCGGTAGGCCTCTGCAGCCGGACAGCGGCTAATCAAGCGCACGCTGCAGCCGCGATGTCGCCACTCCGCTATGGCAGAAGAATCAGGCATGGCATGCACTGCAACCTCTACAATCAACCAAAACAGGCCTGGGATGGCAAGGGGGAGTGTTGGTGCGAAAACCAGCCTCAGGCTTTCTGGCTGAGGCGCCAAAGCTCGTTGACGGTTCTACCTGATTCCACAGCCCGCAGACGCTTGACCAGCTCGAACATCTCGGTACTGGCCAACTCGCCATTTTCCTGCCATTCCAAGCTGCGAGGCTCAAATAATTCCTGGCTTAGCCCGCTGTCCTCTGGGCAATTCATAACTGGTACTCGCGGTTTGCAAGACCCTATGCAATGGATCAGGGGATCGAGACCGGCTCTGATCTTTATCAATGGAAGATTGTGTGAAGGAACACCCGCCCAGAGGCCGGCCGCAGGCCTAAATAGGCCAATCCCGCTCGAGCTCCGTGGCCCTAGTTCACCGCGACACTCCATATCCCCACTGGGAGTTCGCCAGCGAATCTGGGGATCTGCTGCGGGTGGTGCCTGAGCGAGGAGGTCTGGTGACCGGCTGGCGCTGCAACGGCAAGGAGCTGATCTATCTCGATCTTGAACGCTTCCTCAACCCCGCCCAATCAGTGCGGGGCGGTATTCCCATCCTCTTCCCGATCTGCGGCGGCCTGCCGGACAACACCTTGCCCCTACCCCAGGGGAACTTTCCCCTAGGCCAGCACGGCTTTGCCCGGCAGCTGCCATGGCAGTTGACAGCTCTCGAGAATGGCCAAGGCATCGCCCTTGAACTCAAAGACAGCGAGACCACCTTGACTAGCTATCCCTTCAGCTTTCTGCTGAGGCTTGAGCTACGCCTGGTGCCAGGGGCCCTCGAAATCGACACCTCGGTGCAGAACCGCAGCCAGGAGCCGATGCCATTCAGCTTCGGCCTCCACCCCTACTTCAACCTCAGCAACCTCAAATCTCCCCGCTTTGAAGGGCTACCGGAGCGCTGCCTAAACCACCTATCAATGGCCGAGGCCGACACGGCCGAACAAATGGCGCGACTGGACGACGGCATTGACCTGTTGGTCCGTCCCACGGGTGACGTGCGCTTGCTGAATCCGGAAGCCGGCCTGGCCCTTGATCTGCAGCTCAGCGCCCCGTTCAACATGGTGGTGCTCTGGACCGAACCGCCCCGTCCGATGGTCTGCCTGGAGCCCTGGACTGGACCTCGCCAGGCTCTGATCAGTGGCGATGGCAAGCTTGAAATTGCGCCTAGCGAAACCTGCCGGCTGCAGACTCGTTACGCCGTTAGCGCCTGCTAGACCCCATCAAGTTTGGCGGCCAAAACTGCGTCGGCGCGGGTTAGGCCATCCACCTTGTGGGTGTACACCTCAGCGCTTGCGTGGCCCCAGCCAAGGCTGAATTCAGCATGGTGACCCTCTACTTCGCAGATCGCCCCAGCCCGGTTGAGCCAATCAAGAGCCTGCTGAAAATCAGCGAAGCTCCAGGCCTTTTGCAAGTGGTGTCCATCCACAACCAGCCAACCGGGCAACTGGGCCAGCAATTCGGCTAGTTCAGCTTCATCCAGGAGCGGAGCCCCATCGCGGCAAGGGAGACAGCTTTCTTGGTCGAGGGCCATGGGAAGGGCTGTTGGCTTCAACTAAATCATGGCCCTTGCAAAGCCCGGATGGCTGGCCGAGGGCTTCCAAGCATTAGCATTATAGGCTAAGTCCATGCCGTACCCCGACTACCCGATTCCAGCAGACGAATCCCAGCGCCAAAGGGATTTAGAGCGCCTCGGGGTACTAAACCATCCAGGCGATGAGCATTTCGAGCGCCTAGTGCGGCTCGCCTCAACTGTGCTGGAAACCCCGATCGCGCTCATCTCCCTTGTGGATGGCGACCGCCAGTGGTTCCTTGCCCACCACGGCATAGACAGCACCGAAACGCCGCGGAAGATGGCCTTTTGCGCCCACGCCATTGCCGGTGATGGAACCCTGGTGGTGCCTGATGCCCGCCAAGACCCCCGTTTCTGTACCAATCCCCTAGTTCTTCAGGACCCAAAGGTGCGCTTCTACGCAGGCACACCGCTGCAGAGTCGTGACGGCCACAACCTGGGCACCCTGTGCGTAATTGACAGGCAGCCGCGCCACTTCAGCTCCAGCCAGGTGCGACTGCTCGAAGATCTAGCCCAGCTGGTGCTGCGTGAGCTTGAACTGCGCCGACTTACCACGGTGCATCCTGTGAGCGCATTAGCAACCCGAGATAGCTTCTTGGAGCAGGCTGAGCCTGAGCTACTGCGGGCGCGCCAGGCAGGCGAAAACCTTGCCGTGCTGGCCCTGCAGCTCGACCACTTTGACCAGATCAAGAACCGCTGGGGTCTGCAGGCCTCGGATCGGGCTGTTCTACACGTCGCCGGCCTACTGCGCTCCCAGCAATGCGAGCAGGACCTGGTGGGTCAAATCGGCGACCAGGAATTCGCCCTGCTGATGGTGAATGTTGACCTGGCCACAGCCATGGAACGAGCCGATGCCATCCGCGCTGGCATCAGCGAGCTGAGGGGGGTCTTTTCGGCCAGCTCCCACCAGCTAACCGCCAGCGGCGGCCTGACCCTGCTGGCCCCAGCCGATCGCCAGCCCCTCGATGCCCTGCTTCGAGCCGAACGGGCTCTATTCCTGGCCCAGGGCAATGGCCAAAACCAGATCGCCGAAATACTGGCTGACCCCCTTGAAGCAGATAGAGCCCTAGAATAAAGATATCCACGCCCTCCAGCGGCCAATTCTGAGCCCTGAAATCACCACCTCAGACTTATTTCAAGCCTGGGTAAATGATGGGTCCTGGCTTATTTGGCATTTCTAAAACAGGTCAATGACCTGGCAATTTCGATTTCACCGCATCAAGTTGCGGTGAAATCGCCAGCAGTCGTTTACTGTGAGGGAAACTTCGCAGGGCTCGACGGCAAAACCGCCCACGGACTCGTTCGCTTCTGTGAAGCCTTCGAAATCAGGGCAATTATTGACAGCCAATCAGCTGGTAATGATGCAGGTCTTCTATTAGACGGCATCAGCAACGGCATTCCGATCGTGGCTGATTTAGATAGGGCTCTCGCCCTACCAGGGCCCCGCGCCAGCACCTTCATCTATGGCATGGCGCCTGCAAATGGCCTCTATGGCAAAGACGATCGCCGGGCTCTGCTGCTGGCCATGGCAGCTGGCCTGAATCTGGTCAGCGGCATGCGCGAATTCCTCAACGACGATAGTGAATTTGCCCTGGCGGCCATCCGTCATCAAGTCTCAATCCGGGATGTGCGTCGTCCACCTGCCTTGAAGGATCTTCGCCTATTCAATGGTTCGATCACCAAGGCACGCTGCATTCGAATCGCCGTGCTCGGCACCGATGGCGCCATCGGTAAGCGCACCACGGCCACGCTTCTGGTTCAAGCCCTAAACGCCAGCGGCATCCGCGCCGTTTTGGTTAGCACGGGCCAAACCGGATTAATTCAAGGGGGCCGCTACGGCATTCCGCTTGATGCCATTCCATCGCAGTTTTGCTCAGGGGAGGTGGAGGCCGCTGTGGTGGAGGCCTACTG
>JBIKWZ010000066.1:0-10596 GCA_044356035.1 Cyanobium sp.
CCCGGGCCCGCAGCCAGCCCGGCCTTGGGCCTGGGCCAGTGGCTGCTGATCGGTGGCCTGCAGCAGATCGACGCAGACCTAGCTGCCATCAAGCGCCTGCTGACGCCACCGCCCACCAACCTGGTGCAGCTGCTGGTGCTGCAGGGGCGCCTACGCGAACTCTCGGCAGCCCGGGAGCTGCTGCTGCTGCTTTGGGGGCCGCTGAGTGTGGCCTGGGGCGCGCCCGATCCCTGCCCCAGCAGCCCGCAGCCCGTGCTGGCGATCACCCTGCAGCAGCGCAGTGCCGATGGCATCTGGCGCGCCATTCGTCAGCGGCTCGAGGCCGGCAGTGGTGCCGATCTCAGCAACCTAAGCGGCCAGCTGCTGGCCTTGGAGGGCCTCAGCCCCGAGCGGCGTCGCGACCTGCTGCTGGCCCTGCTATGCCAACTAGACAGCCTGCGCCAGCGGCTACTTGCCGACCCCGCTCCCCTGCAGGAGCGCTGGGAGCAGTGGCAGCCCGAGCTGCGCCAGCAGGCCATGCGCAGCCTGGTGAATTCCTACGTGCAGCTGCCCTGCGAAGGCAGCCTGCTGCCTGTAGCCGACAGCCTGCTTCGCAGCAGCGATCTGACCGGCCGCGACCCGGAGCTGCCCGAGGCCCAGCCGATGCTGGCCTCCCTGGTGCGGGCCCAGCCCCTGCTGGTGGATGGCCAGCTGCTGGCCGCCGACGAACCTCGGGCCGTGCTCTACCTCGAACTACTAGTGAGCAACTGGCTGGTGCGCAGCGCCGAACTGGTAAGCGCCGAGCTACTGGCCAGCTGCGCCGGTTGGCCCGAGTTGCGTCGCTACCTGCTCCAGCCCGAGCTGCTCGCTACCCGCAACCTGGAGCGGCTGCGCAACCAGCTCAACGCCCAACTGCGTTGGAGCAGCTGGGTGGAGCGGCCAATCAGCCTCTACGAAAGCCGCCGCCGGCTCTACTGCCTGCGCGATGGCGCCATCCGCTGCCAGGAGCTCACCGAACCCCGCGACGCTGAATTGCGCCAACTGGGCTGGCTGCAGCAACTGGTGACCCTGGCGCTGGAAAGCCGCGATGCCCTGGCGCCCCAGGTGCAGGGCCTGCTGCGAGGCCTCGGCGATTTGGTGGTGGTGCTGCTCACCAGGGTGCTGGGCCGGGCCATTGGCCTGGTGGGCCGGGGTATTGCCCAGGGCATGGGCCGCGGCATCGCCAAGGGCGTGGGCCGCAGCTGACGCCCCGCCACAATGGCTTTAATCGAGCTTGCAAGCCGGCATGGGGCGAAATAAAAACGGGCAACAGGGGATCGGGGCACGGGCCTCAACCCTTGAGCACATCCTGCGTCTCCTGCTCAGTTCCGCCCTGGGGCTGCTGCTGGCGGCGGGCCTGGTGGGCCTAGGTAGCCGCCCCGCCCAGGCCTCGCTCACTAACAACAGCTACGACGGCAACATCTACGCCCTCTACGCCGGCAACGGCTCCCTGGTACCGCCGCGCAGCAGCCTTGCCCAGGCCCTCGCCGACCACCGCACCACCGTCGTCGTCTATTACCTCGACGACGACGCAGCCAGCAAGCAATTCTCAGCAGTGGTCTCGGAGCTGCAGCGGGTGTGGCTCAACAAAATCGAGCTGATTCCGCTGGTTACCGATCCGCTCCAAAACCGGGCCGACACCGGCCCCAGCGATCCGGCCCACTACTGGTCAGGCCTGATCCCCCAGGTGGTGGTGTTCAACAGCGAGGGGAAGCTGGTTTTCGATGAGCAGGGCGCCGTGAGCGTTGATGCCATTAATGCCGCCGTCAGCCAGGCCACCGGCATCCCCCTACCCGAGGGGGGCACCACCAGCAGCACCGAGAGCTTCAACGAACTCAATTCCGAGGTGGTGAGCCGCTGATGGGCCGCATTGAAAGCGACAGCATGGGTGCCATCGAGGTGCCCGAGCAGCACTACTGGGGCGCCCAGACCCAGCGCTCAATCGAATATTTCCCCTTCGGCCAGGCCATGCCCCTGGCGGTGCTGCACGCCTTCGGAGCGCTCAAGGCCGCCTGCGCCGAGGTGAATATGGCCAAGGGCAAGCTCAGCCCCGAGCTGGCCGCCCTGATCGTGGCGGCTGCCGAGGAGGTGGCCTCCGGCCGCCTCGACGCTGAATTCCCGCTCAAGGTGTGGCAGACGGGCTCCGGCACCCAAACCAACATGAACGTCAACGAGGTGATCGCCAACCGGGCGATCGAAGCCTCCGGTGGGGTGCTGGGCAGCAAGAGCCCGGTGCACCCAAACGACCATGTGAACCTCAGCCAATCCAGCAACGACACCTTCCCTGCCGCCCTGCATGTGGCTGTGGCAATTGAGCTGGAGCGCACTCTGCTGCCCGCCGTGGAGGCGCTGCGCGCCGCCCTGGCGGTAAAGGCCGAGGCCTTTACCGCGATCATCAAGATCGGCCGCACCCACCTGCAGGATGCGGTGCCCCTGAGCCTGGGCCAGGAATTCGGCGGCTACGGGGCCCAGCTGGATCTAGCCCTGGAAACCATCCGCGCCAGCCTGCCCCAGGTGCGCCAGCTGGCCATTGGCGGCACGGCGGTAGGGACCGGGCTCAACGCCCCGGCGGGTTTCGGTGAGGCGGTGTCGGCGCGGCTGGCTGAGCGCCTAGGTCTGCTCTTCACAAGCGCGCCCAACAAATTTCAGGCCCTGGCCGGCCATGAACCCCTGGCCGCAGCCCACGGCGCCCTCACGGTGCTGGCCGGCAGCCTGATGAAAATCGCCAACGACATCCGCTGGCTGGCCAGTGGCCCCCGCTGCGGCCTGGGCGAGCTGGTGATTCCGGAAAATGAACCGGGCAGCTCGATCATGCCGGGCAAGGTGAATCCCACCCAGGCCGAGAGCCTGACCATGGTGGCCGTGCAGGTGATGGGCAACAACACCGCTGTGCAGCTGGCCGCCAGTCAGGGCAACTTCGAGCTGAATGTGTTCAAGCCGGTGATCGCCCACAACGTGCTCGAAAGCATCGAGCTGCTCGCTGGCGGCTGCACCAGCTTCTGCAGGCATTGCATCGAGGGGCTCAGGGCCAATGAAAGCCGCATCGAAACCCTGCTAGATCAAAGCCTGATGCTGGTCACGGCCCTCACCCCGGCGATCGGCTACGACCGGGCCTGCGCCATTGCCAAGCACGCCCACAACCACCAGCTCAGCCTGCGTGAAGCCGCCCTGGTGCTCGGCGAGATCAGCGCTGAAGAATTCGATCGCTGGGTGCAGCCCGAGCAGATGATCTGATTGCCTTGTCTGATTGCCTTGATGGGTTAAGCGAAGAGCTAGGGCCATGCCCAAACTTTTGAGCGACAACAGCACGTCGGCCAGATCCCTATTTGCCAATCAGGGCATCGTGCAGTTTGGCTGTGTTGCCGCTAAGTAGCCGATCACCACTGCGCACCCCTTGCAGGATCTCTGCGCGATTGGCTGACTTTTGACCCACCACCACCGGCACGGCCTGCACGGCGCCCCGCTGATACCGGAACACCACCGCTGAGCCATTGACCAGTGCAACGGCAGCGGCCGGCAGCGAGTACCGCTGCTGCGAGGACGGCACTTGGATGAAGGCCGTCACCGCTGTGCCCGTGGGCGGCAGCGGCTCATCCACCGTCTGGGCGCGCACCAAGGTCACTCGATTTGCGGAGCCACTGTCGGGAGCCACGGCTAGAACGCGGGCGCGCAGATCCCGTGCTCCCGCTTTCACCCGCAGCAGCTGACCGCTCGCCAGGTTGGCGGCCAGCACCGGGGAGACCAGGAAGCGCAGTTCGCTGCCCCGCGAATCACTGATCTGCGCCACCTCTTCCCCTAGTTGAAGCACCTCTCCAGGTGATGTCTTGACAGCAACGACCTGGCCGCTGATGGGGCTACGGATCAACAGGCGTCCGATCCGATCGGGGTCTCCCATCGCTGAGGCCTTGGCAGTCGCTGCACGGGCATTGGCTGCTGCCGTGATGCTGGCGATGCGCCGGCTCTCCAGCTCCTGGGCCGATAGGGCACCTTGGCGTGCCATCGGCAGGGCCAGCCGGTATTGGTAAGCCAGCGATTGGGCCGTGGCCTGGGCCGCTTCCGCATCGGCTCGCACCACAGCAGCATCGGCGCTCTGCACTTCGGCGATCGGCTCGCCTGCCTGAACGGCGGCGCCTGGTGCCACCAGCAGGCGCACAATGCGGCCCGCCACGGGCATGCCCACGCTGGAGCGTGAACCAACAGCCGCTTCCACAAAGCCAGAGATCGGGCGTTCCGTGCCCGTGCTCAGCTCCGGACGAACAATGCGGAGGCCAAAACGCCCCAGTTGTTCCTCGCTGAGGGCGATGGTGCCGTTTGCTTTGAGCCGCTCTGATGCCGCTTCTGAGGGAGAGGCGGCCGGCCGGCCGCTGTAGCGACCCAAGCCGATCCCCAGCAGCAGCGAGGCGGCGATCGCCAGGGGCACAAGCACTTTCATGGCTGGGACGGAGCGAGAGCAGGAGACGGGGCACTGGCAGGGGGCAACAGCCAGTGGCCAAAGCGGGCATAGAGCGCTGGCAGCACCAGCAGGGTCAGCGCTGTGGAGGTGAGCAGGCCGCCGAGCACCACCACCGCCAGGGGCTGCAGGATTTCGTTGCCTGCACCAAAGGCCAATGCCAGCGGTAGGGCACCCAGCGCGGAAGAGAGCGCCGTCATCAAAATCGCGTTTAGGCGCTCGAGGCTGCCTTCCCGGATCACCTCGCCCAGGGGCTGCCCTGCGCCGTGGCGGCGGTTGTAGTTGTCCACCAGCAGCAGGCCGTTGCGCACGGCGATGCCAAACAGGGTGATGAAGCCGATCAGCGAGGCGATTGAAAGCACACCACCGGTGAGCAACACCGCCGCCACCCCGCCGATCAGGGCTAGGGGCAGGTTGAGCATGATCGCCACGGTGGCCGGCAGCGATTTCACTGAGACCACCATCAGCAAGCTGATCACAACGGCCGCCACCAGGCTGTAGAAGAGCAGGCTGGTGGTAGCCCGTTCCTCCGATTCGAACTGGCCGCCGTAGCGAATCGTGTAGCCCTGGGGCAAAGGCACATCCCGGCCGACCTTGCGTTGGATGTCCTTCACGACAGTGCCGAGGGGCCGACCGCTGACGTTGGCTGACACCACGATCAAGCGGGAGACGTCCTCCCGGTTAACGACGTTGGAGCCCAGTCCTTCCTCGATCCAGGCGACGCTCCCCAGCGGCACGGTCATGCCATTGCTGAAGGCCACTGGCACCGAGCGGATAGCCTCGAGGTTCTGGCGGGAGTCCTCCTGCAGCTGCACCAGCACATCGCTGCGCACGCCGCTTTCCACCACGTGGCCCACCACCTTGCCGTTGAGGGCGATCTCCACTGCCTGCGACAGCTCCTCCACCGTCAGCCCCAGGGCGGCTGCCAGGGGACGGTCGTAGTGGATCTGCACCTGGGGAATGGGTAGCTGGGGCTCCAGCTGCAGATCCACTACGCCATCAATCGGCTTGATCGCATTTTCCACGGCCTCGCCAATGCGGCGCAGCTCGCCCAAGTCGGTGCCGTAGATCTTGATGGCGATGGCGCTGCGCACCCCCGAGAGCACCTCATCCATGCGGTGCGAAATGAAGCCACCGATGTTGGGGGCCACGCCGGGCAGCCGCAAAAAGGCCTGACGCAGCGCAGCAATGGCAGCGGGCCGATTAGTCATCGCCTGGTCGCTCAGCTCCACATCCACATGGGCCAGGTTCACACCGGCCCCATCGGCGTCGCCGGGAGCCCGGCCCGTGCGCACCTGCACCCACTCAAAGAGGGGATTGTTCTGCAGCGAACGGGTGAGCGCCAGGCCAGCCCGGTTGGTCATCTCCAGCGACACCCCCGGATAGAGAACCATGGAATTCACCAGTGATTTCTCGCGGAATTCCGGCAGGAACACCCGCCCAAGAGCCGGGAGCACCAAGGCGCTGGCCACCACCAGGGCCAGGGCGATGGCCAGCACCCGCCTGGGTGAGTTCAGCGCCTGATCGAGAATCGGGCGGTAGAGCCGCTCGGCCTGGTTGGCCAGCCAGGTGTTCTCTTCCGGCAGCTGCACCGGCGCCAGCAGGATGGCGCAGAGAGCGGGCGAGAGGGTCACCGCCACCAGCGTCGAGGCGCCGATCGACAACAAATAGGCCAACCCCATCGGCGCAAAGATGCGCCCTTCCACGCCGGTGAGCGAGAAGATCGGTGCAAACACCACCGCGATAATCACGGTGGAAAACAGCACTGGTTGGCGCACCTCTACCGAGGTGTCAAAAACCACCTGCAGCGGCGATTTGGGCGTGCTGCTGACCTGGTTGCTGCGAAGGCCCTGGTAGCAGTTCTCCATATCCACGATCGAGTCGTCAACCACCGAGCCGATCGCCACCACCAGCCCGCCCAGGGTCATGGTGTTGATGCCGAGGCCCAGGGCCTTCATCAGCATCAGGCCGATCAGCAGCGAGAGCGGAATGGCGCTGAGGCTGATCACGGCGGCGCGCCAGTTCATCAAGAACAGCACGATCACCACCGATACGATCACCACCCCTTGCAGCAGTGACTCGCTCACATTGCGGATGGCGCTGTCGATGAAGTTGCTCTGCCGGAAGGTCTGCTGGATCGCCACATCCGCCGGCAGGGTGCGGTTGAGTTCCGCCAGCCGCTGCTCCACCTCCCGGGTCACACTGGGGGTATCGACATCGGGCTGCTTAGTAATCATCAGCACCACCGCCGGCTTGCCGTTGAAGCTGGCGTCACCGCGCTTGAGCGCCGCGCCGCGCTTCACCTCGGCCAGGGTGGAAAGCAGCACCGGTTGCCCCTGCTCGTTGTGCACCGCGGTGCCGGCCAGATCGCTCACCTGGGTGATCTGGGCCAGGGGGCGAATCAGGCGCTCCTGGCCGCCACCGATCAGAAAGCCACCGGGGCTGGTGGCCATGGCGGCGCCCACACCCTCCATCACCGCTTGCAGCGAGACGTTCTGCACCTGCAGCTCCTGCGGATCCAGCAGCACCTGAAACTGCTGTTCATCGCCGCCGTAGATCGTGACCTGGGCCACGCCCGGCACCGCCAGGATCGATTGGCGGTACGAGCGCAACACCAGCTGCTGCAAATCCATCAGCGAGGTGGCGCCATCACCTTTCAGCGTGAAGGCCACCTGCAGGATCGTGCCGAGCGGGGAAACCAGCGGTGAGAGTTCGGGAGCTCCGGCATTGGCGGGCAGCTGAGGGCTCGCCTGCTGCACCCGCTCGGCCACCGATTGACGGGCGCGATAGATGTCGGAGCTTTGCTTAAACACCACCTGCACCATCGACAGACCCGCCTTGGAGGAGGAGCGAACCGTCTCCACCCCGGGGATACCGTTCACGGCCGATTCGATCGGCAAGGTGATCCGCATCTCCACCTCCTCCGGGGAGAGCCCGTCGGCGCTGGTCTGCACATCCACCTGGGGCGGGGCAAATGGCGGGAACACATCCAGCGGCATCTGACCCACGGCCAGCACACCCCAGAGGCTGATAACGACTGCAGCGGCAACAATCAACCAGCGGCGGGCGATCGAAAAGCGCAGGGTGGCGTTGAGCAGCCGCTCAAGCATCCGTCTGCTTGCGGCGGCTCAGCCAAATAGCCCCAGCGGCCAGCACTACAAAGCCACCGGCTGCAAGGACTGGCACGGGCAGGGCGGCATTGGTTGCCGTTTTGTTGGCTGCTTGTGCGACTGGCTTGTTATTCGCCATTGCGGGCTCGGCCTGCTGGGTCTTCAGCGACTCGGCATAGAGGGAGAGCGCGCCGGAGATCACGACGTCGTCGGTGGGATCTATTCCCTCAGTCACCACAACGCGGTCTCCCTGGCTAGCGCCGGTCTCGACGATCACCGGGTCGTAGGTCGTCTCGGTCTGCACGAACAGCAACGGTTGGCCCTTCGCATCCACCAGCGCTGTGTAAGGCACCGTCAGACCATCGGGGCCGGACTCCGGCCTAGCCGTGGCCACCCCCAGCAGTCCATCGCTCTCGGCGTTGCGCTTCACCTGGCGGGCATCGCCCTGCTTCTGGAACTCATCGCCGTGGCCCACATGGGCCAAGGCCTCAGGAGCTGCTGTGGCGATGGCGAGCAGGGTTGCCGTGAGGCTGGCACGGACTGCAAGTCGCAAAATTTGCACGGGCAAGACCCACAGGAGCAACGAATGGACTCAGGATGGCCGAACCGGGATGAAAACCAGGTGAAATTCCATGCCGCTGCGGATCCTGCTGGTGGAAGACGAGGCGGATCTGGCCTCCTCCATCCAGACCGTGCTGCAGCGCCAGGGCCATGTGGTGGATCACTGCCAGGGTGGCCTGGAGGGCTGGACCCTGCTCAGCGGTGAGCTGGCGCGCTACGAGCTGGCGATCTTCGATTGGATGCTGCCGGATCTGAGCGGCCTCGAGCTGTGCCGCCGTGCCAGGGCCGCAGGCCTGGGCCTGCCGTTGCTGTTGCTTACCGCCCGCAGCGACACGGCGGATCGGGTGGAGGGACTCGATGCCGGCGCCGACGATTACCTGAGCAAGCCCTTCGCGATGGAGGAGCTACTGGCTCGGATCCGGGCTTTGCAGCGCCGCCACCCCGCATACCGGGAGCCGCTGCTGGAGGCGGGCGGCTACTGCCTGGATTACGCCACAGGACAGCTGCTGGTGTCCACGCCAAGCGGGCAAGTGAGCGTGGAGCTTTCGGCCAAGGAGCAGCAGCTGATGGGCTATTTCCTGGAATACCCCAACCAGATCATTCCCGGATCGCGGCTGCGAAATCAATTGTGGGACCTGCACCAGGACCCGGTGAGCAACGTGGTGGCTGCCCAGGTGAGGCTGCTGCGGCGCAAGCTGGCGAGCTATGACCTGGCCTCCCCGATTGAAACGGTGCCCAGCAAGGGATATCGGTTTGATCCGCAGGCGGGACTGCAGCCGTGAGTCAACTCCGCTCTCCAGTGCCGCAGTTGCTGTGGCGTGCCCGCTTGCGGCTGGCCGGCCAATCGCTGTTGGTGATGGGCACAGTTCTCTACGGCGCTGGTTTTTGCATGGGCCAGCTGCTGCTGCAAAGCCAAGAAGCAGCAGTCAAAAGAGAGCTGGAGACCCTTGCCGGCACCCTGCACGACAGCCTCAAGCCCGCCCTGCCCAACCATGCCCGGCCCTCTGCTTCCCTTGCCTCTATGCTCCCCGGGCTCTGCCTAGCCGGTGAGCCGTGCAGGCCCCCAGCCGATCTGATCCAGCGCCACGCGATCAGTGCCAGCTACTCCGATCGCTTCCAGCTGAGGGTGCTCGATCAGAGCGGAACCTTGATCGCCAGGTCCCCCGGGGCTCTGCAGCAAGACCCAAGGCCTGGGCCGCTGGGCTGGTCGCTGTCAGGGGATCGCAGTACGGGGCGCTGGGGCGCGTACACCATCCATTTGCACCACGCCCATGGTCCAGGTGAGCCCAACTGGGGCTATCTGCAGATCTCCCGCAACCTGGCGGATCTTGATGAGGAGGCTGGGCGGTTGTGGTGGCTTGGGCATGCAGTTTTTCTCCTGGCGATGCTGGCGATGGCCGTCGCCAGCTGGTGGCTGGCGGGCCTGGCCATGGCGCCTCTGCTTGAGGCTTATCGCAGGCAGGAGCAGTTCAGCTCCGATGTGGCCCATGAGCTGCGTACGCCGCTGGCGAACCTGCTGGCGGTGGTGGAAGCCGAGCACGGCGCTGTGGCCCATACCAATCAGCCGGTGACGGCCAGCCTCAATCGGGTGCTGGCCCAGGGCCAGCGGTTGCAACGGCTGATCGCCGACCTGCTCCTGCTAGCCAGCCTGGAGCAACCCGCCTGCCTAGAGACCCAGGAGTCCTGCCGGCTCGCCGAGTGCCTGGAAGATCTAATTGAAGATTTCAGTGAAACAGCTCATGCCAGGGGGGTGACTCTGGAGCTGCAGGTACCTGATCCTGATCGGATGGTGCGCGGCCAGAAGCGTGAACTGGTTCGGCTGTTATCCAACCTGCTCATCAACGCCATCCAGCACAGCCCGGCCGGTGGCATGGTGCGCGTCGAGCTAGACCAGCAGGGATCAAACCTGCGTGTCGCGGTAAGCGACCAAGGGCCAGGAATTGCTGCCTGCGAGCAGGAGCGCATCTTTGAGCGCTTCTATCGAAGTGATGCCAGTCGATCGCGCCAATCCGGCGGCACGGGGTTGGGCTTGGCCATTGCCCGGGCCATTGCCTGCCGTCATCGGGGCTGCCTCTCCGTGCAGAGCACTCTTGGAGCCGGCAGCACGTTTCTACTTCAAATGCCTGCACTGACTTGAGTTGGCATGCAGTTCAGCTGCAAAATGAACATCTCTATAATTTACTACTATCGTCAACAAAATAGCCCCTCCCTCGGCATCATACCACTGCCTATAAATATCAAGAATATTCGGGCGAATACCAGCTATGGGAGCTTTTAAAAAGCCTTGATGCTGCCGAGCCGCTTCAGTAAGGATGCACTCTTTATGGATAAAGCTATGAGACATTTGACGACTTCCTATCCTTGATCGGATCGATTTACCACAGCTTAGTCTTTCGACGTCATCCATGGTTGTTCGAGGTATAGCAAACTGGGTCGTTGAGTCAAGTATCATTTAAC
>JBIKWZ010000029.1:0-31431 GCA_044356035.1 Cyanobium sp.
CACCCCTAGGGGTGGCTTTTTTGTTGGTTAAGCTTCTTGGTTGAGCAATGACTTTCAGGAACGATGCACATGGACGTGTTTCCAGGTGCCATTGATCCTTTGCCAAACACGGGTCTCGCAGCAACTAGCGGTAACCGCTGCTCCGTCGACCATCTTCTGGGTGAGACGGGTGTAGCTCAACACGGCAGCGTCGGGACTGATCCAGCGAATATGGGGTCTGGCCATGCTCACCTGTATGGAGGCTTGAGGGCCGCTTGGCGCAGCTGCTGGTAGGTCGAAATAGAATCGGTGAAAGGCAAGACCTTCTGCAAGGACCCCATTGGTTTCTGCTTCGAAGCAGGTGAGGTCCACGCTGCAATGGCTGGCATAGGTGAGCCAATCACCGCTCACTACGCTTTCAAGCAGGGTTTGGTTGAGACAGACCAACCGCTGCTCGTTTGTCTGCGCTGCCCCAGCTTTGGCATCAATATCCTGAATGCCTTGGTTCATGGATTTAGCTCCAGATCTTGGAATGAGCTGATCCTCTCAAATCGACTCACCGTTTGCTCCGAATTGCCTGGTCGGATGCTGAGCAGTACCTGCATGCCGCTGGCCGCCGCCGCCTCGCATTCGGCAAGGGTGTCGCTTATAAACAAAGTTTGGTGGGTTGGAACATCAAGCGACCCCGCAATCTTTGTGTAGCTGCTCTGCTCACGCTTGCCGCCAATGCGGGTGTCGAACCAGTGGCCAAATATTGCTCTTAAATCTCCGCCACTGCTGTATCCGTAGATCAGCTGCTGGGCTCCAATCGATCCAGATGAATAGACCGCCAAATGCAGCCCTGCTGCACGCCACTGCCGCAAGGCGCTTGGTACATCTTTAAACAGGGGAGCCTGGAGCTCGCCGGCTTGATAGCCAATTTCCCAGATCATCCCCTGTAGTTCTTTGAGTGGTGCGAACTTGCGATCCTTGCTGATTAGCCAAAGCAAGTAGCTACCCACACCGATGCCATCTGTTGATCTCCTCTGCTGTCGTATTGCTTGAGCATCAGGGTCTGGATCTTCGGCCCAGGCTTTTTCTACTTCTGCTAGCAATTCCTGAACCTGCGGGTCCTTGTGGTGCTCGTTCAAGAAACTACCGAGATGGTTGGCTGCATAGGGGAAAAGGGTCCCTGATACAAAACTCACCGGGCAGGTGGTGCCCTCAATATCAAGCAGCACATGGCTCACACCATGCCGTTGCACAACTGCCCTGCGCTGCTGCCTGGCGCTTAGCCCCTGAAGTAACAGTTGGCGCCAGTGTTGCTCCAGTAGAAACTCCAGAATCTCTAGATGTCTTCGCGCTGTTGTTAGATCCTTGCCCCATGCATAGAGGCCATGGCCCGCAATCAGTAGGCCATAGGGTGCTGCCGCCAGGTGTGGTTCCGCGTTGCTGCGCAGTCGCACTAGATTCTGATCGTTATCCAGCACTGGAATTGAGACGCTGGTGGCGTGGGTGGCTACACCTTCAAGTCCTTTAAGCATCTCCAGGTCTTGGAGCACAAGGAAGGCAACCCCTGCTTTGGTGGCTGCGTAGTGCTGGGACAGCAGGGTGCCTGCTTGGGAATGGGTGTGCAGCACCGCACCGGCTCCACAGGTCTCCACCAGGGCCAGGTGCAGGGCCGTTTCGGCGCTCGCCCGCCCGTTGCCCTTTACCACTGCCCCAGCAGCATCGACCACGATCAGCTGCTCGGGGGCGACGCTGCCCTTATCCACTCCACTTGGGGCCATCAGCAACTCCAGGGGCTGCCACCGCAGAACGCAGCTGAAGTTGCCTCCTGTGCCATCGCACCAACCGTGGCGATGAATAGCGGCCATCGCTGCGCTGAGCTGTTGCGCTAACTCGGTAGGGTTTGTGGTGGTGATGTCCACGCAAGCTTGCGGTTGGGTCAATGCTGGCAGCTCGGGCACCAGTGGCTGCTGCGCCCTCCGAGTTTTTCGCGTTGGATGGGTGTGTGGCAGCGGCGGCAGGGTTCACCACCGCGCCTGTAGACCCAGGCCACGCCGCCGTAATTGCCGTTGTTGCCCTTGAGGTCTCGGAAGTCGCTGAAGGTTGTGCCGCCGGCGCCGATGCTGGTTTCCAGCACCTCCACCAGCGCCTGGCGCAGGCGCTCCAGCTGGGAGACGCCAAGGCTGCCGCTGGCGGTGGCCGGCCGAATTCCTGCAGCAAACAGGGACTCATCGGCGTAGATGTTGCCCACCCCTGCCACCAGCGCTTGATCCAGCAAGGCATTTTTGATCGGCCGCTTCGAGCCCCGCAGCCGCTCAGCTAGGTAGGCCGGGGTGAAGGCTGTGCTGAAGGGCTCGGGGCCCAGCCGCCCCAGGCCCGTTATTACCGAGTCCAACGGTTCGCCGGGAGGAACCCACCACATCTGGCCGAAGCTGCGCGTGTCTACGAAGCGCAGCTCCTGGTTGCTGGCAGCAAACAGTTGCACGCGGGTGTGGGAGCACGCCGGTTTCGGGGTTTCCAGCCAAAGGAATTGGCCGGTCATGCGCAAATGCACGCCCCAGCTGCCAGCCTCCTTCCCCCCTCGACTGAGCTGGCTCATCAGATACTTGCCGCGTCGCGTCCAGGCACCAACTCGGCAACCGCACAAGGCGGCAGCGAATGCGGCGGGGTTGGCCGGGCTGGCTATGGCCCTAGCCCGGTGCACCTCAACCCTGCTTATCTCAAAGCCCTGGGTCTGCTGCTCGAGACCCCGCCGCACGGTTTCAACTTCGGGTAATTCCGGCATTGGCTTAAGCACTTGCCCAGCAAAATGCCCGCGCAACCAAAAGTTGCACGGGCTTTAGAGAGGCCTGGAAAGCCTCTCGGAATTTGGATTCCAAGAGGCTGAGGAGGTTCAGGCCTTTTGGAGTTCGCTCTCGGCGAAGTTGTTGGTGTTGATGCCGCCTTCAGAGCCGCTGTAGCCGTTGTAGTTCACCTTCTCAAAGCGAACTACCACGGGGTAGCGGATGCCGGAAGTGTCGATCGAAGCGACGGTGCCGACTTCGTTGAACCAGTAAGACTCGGGGCGCTTGATGCGTACCTTGTCGCCGCGGGAGATTGCCATCGCTGCGCTGTAGATCGGGTGGCTGCTTGAGCGAAGATACCCGCGCAGGCGGTGGGCTTCACCAAGGGCGTCACGATTCGTCGCCCTTGGTGACAGGTCGGCTGCCCATGGCACCATCGACAGCACAGCAGAGCGTCCCTTCCCATGGCCATGGACCCGATGGAGGTCCCGGCGCCGCCGGTGCTCAACCTCGAGCTGCCCGACCCCGAAAGCGACACCATCAGCACGATGGAATTTCTGGCCAGGCTTGAAGAAGCCTGGGCAGTGTGCGATCGCTTCGACCTGCAGACCGAAATCTGGCGCGGGCGGATTTTGGCGGCGGTGCGGGACCGGGAAAAGCGTGGCGGCGAGGGGCGAGGCACGGGCTTCCTGCAGTGGCTGCGGGAGCGGGAGATCAGCAAGACCCGCGCCTACACCTTGATCCAGCTGGCTGAGTCGGCCGAGAGCTTGGTTGGTGGCGGCCTGCTTGAGGAGACCAGCGTCAACAATTTTTCGAAGCGGGCCTTTCTGGAGACGGCCCAGGCCGATCCAGAGGTGCAGCAGATGATCAGCGAGGCGGCCAATGAGGGTCAGCAGATCACCCGCAAGCAGGTGCGTCGCCTCAGTGATGAGTTCACAGCCGCCACCAGCCCCCTTTTGCCCGAGGAGATCCGCCAGCGCACAGCTGATAATCTCCTGCCCCCGCGGGCTGTGGCTCCCCTGGTCAAGGAGCTGGCCAAGCTGCCAGAAGACCAGCAGGAGGACCTGCGCAAGGTGTTGCGCGAGGAGCCGGAGCTGGAGCGAGTCAAGGAGGTGACCTGCACGGCCCGCTGGTTGAGCAAGGCGGCGGAGGCAGCTCTGGCGGTGCGGGCTTTTCAGCAGGGGGACCTGGATTTCGATAAGGCGCTGCAGGAGGCTCAACGACTCGATGCCCTGGGCTTGCTGGCCGATGCGGTGGGCCAGGCCCAGGCCCTGGAGAGTGCTGTGCTGAAGCTGCACACCAGCTGGCGGCGCCTCGGAGGCCTGCAGGAGCGCCTCTGGGTGGAGAGCGGCAGCAGCACGCCCCACCTGCGCGAACTGCTCACTGCCTTGCAGTCGCTCAGCGGCAGTACCCTGCGTGTGTCCCTAGGGGAGCTGGCGGGGGGCAAGCGGTTGCGCTTGCAACTAGTGGAGGAGTCGCCGGAGCAGCTGCCGCCACCACCCCTGCCAACATCGCCCCTATTAACACCACCCCTGCCATGACCGGCTCCTAACACCGCATCTGGTGGTCGCTATGGTCGGTGAGCACTACGGGTAGGGCCCAATTGCCTTCTGGCCCCGCTGATCCCCTGGCGCTGGCCCTGGAGCGCCATTTCGGCTGGTCCGAGTTCCGTCCCGGTCAGCGGCCGGTGGTGGAGGCCCTGCTGGCCGGCCAGGACTGCCTGGCGGTGCTGCCCACCGGCGGTGGTAAGTCGCTTTGCTATCAGCTGCCCGCCTTGGTGCGTGGTGGGCTGGTGCTGGTGATTTCACCGCTGGTTGCCCTGATGCAGGACCAGGTGAGTCAGCTGCAACGCCGAGGCATCCCGGCGGCCTGCCTGCATGGCGGCCTGGCCTTGCCGGCGCGGCGCCAGCTGCTGCAGCGGCTGCGCGATCACAGGCTGCGGCTGCTTTATCTGGCCCCGGAGCGGCTGCATGGGGAAGCCACCCGCCAGCTGCTCGACGACGTGCTGGAGAGCGGCCAGCTGGTGGCGCTAGCTGTGGACGAGGCCCACTGCATCAGCGCCTGGGGCCATGATTTCCGCCCCGACTACCGCCGCTTAGGCGAATTGCGCGCTCAGTGCCCCGGGGTGCCCCTAGTGGCGCTCAGCGCCACCGCAGCCCCCCAGGTGCGGGCCGACATCATTCGCCTGCTGCAGCTGCGGCGACCGCTGATCCAGGTGCGTTCGGCCCGCCGCACCAACCTGGTGTACGGCATGCAGGTGCGCCCGCCCGATCCCCTGCCCCTGGTGCTGGCGGAGCTGGGGGCATCCCGGGGCGCGGTGCTGATCTATGCGCGCACCCGCCGCTCGGTGGAGCAATGGGCGGCTCGCTTGACCGGGGTCGGGGTGGAGGCGATCGCCTATCACGCCGGCATGGACCCCGAAAGTCGCCAGCTGGCCTTGGAGCATTTCCAGCTGCAGCCGCGGCCGGTGCTGGTGGCCACCGTGGCCTTCGGCATGGGAGTGGATCGATCGGATGTGGGACTAGTGCTGCATCTGGACCTGCCGGCCAGTCCGGAGGGGTACCTGCAGGAATCGGGCCGGGCCGGCCGGGATGGGGAACTGGCGCGCTGCCTGGTGCTCTACGACCCGGCTGATCGCACCAGCTTGGGTTGGGCAATTCGGGGCGTGGGGGCCCAGCGCCAGCAGGACCAGCAACGGCTGGAGCTGGCCCAGCAGCAATTGCGGCGCATGGAAGCGGTGGCGGAGGGCGAGGGCTGCCGGGAGCAGGCGCTGTTGCTGGCCGTAGGGGAACTGGCGGCTGCCTGCGGCCGCTGCGACAACTGCCGTAACCCCCGTGAAAGTCGGGATTGGTCTGTTGAAGCGCACCAGGTGCTGGAGGTGCTGGAGCTTCGTCCCGGCCGCGATCTACGCAACCTGGCTGAGGAGCTCGCATCAGCCGTGTCTGCTGAGCAGCGACAGCAGCAACAAGCGAGCTGGGGGTGGCTGCTGCGGCGGCTGGCCCAGGAGGAATTGCTCAGCGAAAGCGACGACGGCGCCCAGCGGCTCTATCTACGCGCCTCGGGCCGGCGTTACGTGCGCCAGCCCTGGCCCCTTCACTGGGCTGCCTGAGTGGTGGTGCTTGGCTAGCCGGTTGGATTAGCTGGCCCGGGCCTTGCAGATATCGCTGATTAGCTGCTCTTCAAAGTCGCTCTGGGGTGCATCCCAGCTCTTCCATTGGCCTGATTGGCTGGTGGCATTGAGCTTGCGGGCTCCGCAGTTGACCGCCAGATAAACGGGCTTGCCATCGCCATTGAGGGTTGGGGCTACAAAACTGCCCCCCATGGGTTGCCAGTTGGCCCAGTCCACCTGCAGGGGGCCGTAGCTGCGCCAGTCGGGCCCTTGGGGCTTGCTGCTGCTGGGCTTGCTGCCAGTGCTCGGCCGGCTGGCGGGGGAGGTGGTTGTGGTGGTCGAAGCTTTGGCAATCGGCGTGGCAACGACAGGTGAGGGCTTGGGAGTGGGTTGGATTTTTGGCTGCGCCGCCGCAAAAACCACTGGTTTTGCGGCGGGTTGCACGCTTTGTTGAACGGGCTGTTGTACGGATTGTTGAACAGGCTGTTGAGTGGGCTGTTGAGTTGGCTGTTGAACGGGTTGTTGTATGGCCTGTTGAGCGCTGGGTGTGGGGCGGGGAGTGGGTTTGGGGGCTGGCACGGCTGTGGCTACAGCGGGAGTCACGGTTGTGGTCACGGCTGTGGTCACGGTGGGCTTAGGGGCTGGCGTTGCCACTGGCGTTGTCTTTGCCACTGGCGTTGCCACAGGCTTGGGTTTGGGCTTGGGCTTTGCCTGGGCTGCTGGCTTTGGAGTGGCCTTCACGGGAGGCGGGGCCAGCAGTTTCAGGCGGGTGCCGGACACCACCAGATCGGGGTCGTCGATTTTGTTGATGGCAACCAGCCGCTCAACCGGCAGCCCGTAGCTGCCGGCGATGCTGGAGAGGCTCTCGCCGCTGCGCACCACGTGTTCCTTGGAGTTGCGGGGGGCGGCCGATGAGGAGGGACGCCCAGGGATGGCCAGGCGTGTTCCCGCCACCACCAGATTTGGATTGCTGATCCCGTTGATCTTGATCAGTCGCTCCGTGCTGGTGCCGAAGCGATCGGCGATTTCTGAAAGGGTTTCACCGCTTTTCACCGTGTAAGGGGCGGTGGGGAGCGCTCGGGGAGCGGCGGCCGCCGTTGCCCGGCGAGATCCAGGCAGCACCAGCTTTTGGCCTGCCACCAAAATGTTGGGGTTGGTGATGCCGTTGGCCTGCATCAACTGGTTGAGGCTGACCCCCTGGCGATCGGCGATGTCGGAGAGGGTGTCTCCAGGCTGGACGGTGACACTGCCGCCTCGGGCACTCCCAGTGGCAGCGGCGCTACTGCCTGGCAGCCGCAGGGTCTGGCCCGCAGTTATCACGTTTGGGTTGGTGATGCCATTGGCCTGCATCAGTCGCGTGAGGCTGATGCCGTGGCGGTCGGCAATTTCCGAGAGGGTTTCGCCTGGCTTGACCACCACGTTTGCCAGGGCTGCTGCAGGGGCCAGAACCGGGAAGGGCAACAACACAGCTAGGGCCAGGGCGGCAAGGGAGCGACGCATCGGCACTACATATAGGTACGGGAAGGTTAAGGGCGTTGCCTAGTCCCATCCAGTCCCTTGATCGCCTTCGGCGCATCAAAGGTTCTGATCGCCCTGCCTCCGCCGGCCCAATCTCCGGGCCCCAGTTAGCCCAGTAGCCACTTCACCAGGGCCAACTTGCCTGCATAGGGGGGGTAGCGGAAGGGCAGATCTAGCCAGAAGGGGCGCCGCAGCACCGTGCGGCGGTGCGAAAAGGTGAGAAAGCCAGCTTCGCCGTGGTAGCTGCCCATGCCGCTTTCGCCAACGCCGCCTAAGGGCAGGGCGGCCGCAATCGCCTGGATCACTAAATCGTTGAAGCAGACGATGCCGGAGCTGGTGGTGTCCAGGGTGCGCTGCTGGGCGGCTCGATCTTGGCTGAACAAATAGAGGGCAAGGGGCTTGGGCCTCGCCCGCACCTCGGCCAGGGCAGCTTCCAGGTTGGCTATTGCCAGCACGGGCAGGATTGGGCCAAACAGCTCCTCCTGCATCAGCGGATCCTCGCCGGATTCGATCGCTACCAAAGTGGGTTCGATGCGCCGGCGGCTGGGATCGCTGCGCCCCCCCGCTAGCACCTGGCCGCGGCTGCGGGCCCCCACCAGTAGGGCCTCCAGACGCTGGAACTGGGCTTCATTGACGATGCGGCCCATGTCTTCGCTGGCCAGGGGATCGCTGCCGTAGAAGCGCTGCCATTCGGCCGCGATAGCTGCCACTAGCGCTTCCCGGACGGCTGGTTGCACCAGCAGGTGGTCGGGAGCGACGCAGGTTTGACCAGCATTGAGACCCTTGCCCCAGGCCAGGCGCTTGGCGCTGGTGGCGATGTCGGCATCGGCAAGCACGATCGCCGGACTCTTGCCGCCCAGCTCCAGGGTCACGGGGGTGAGATGGCGGGCGGCGGCGGCCATCACCAGCCGGCCCACCCGGCTGCCGCCGGTGAAAAGGATATGGTCAAACTGCTGCTCCAGCAGCTGGGCTGCCACGGCCCCATCGCCGGTGACCACCTGCACCACCTCGGCTGGAAAGGCCAGGGGTAGGCAGCGGGCCAGGAGTGCGGAGATGTGGGGCGCATGTTCTGAGGGCTTGAGCACGGCCGTGTTGCCCGCTGCCAGGGCGCTCACCAGCGGGTGCAGGCAGAGTTGAAGTGGGTAGTTCCAGGGGCCGATGATTAAAACGCAACCAAGGGGTTCGGTCTGCACCCAGGCCTGGCCGGGCCGCAGGGCCAGATCCAGCCCGATTGGCCGCGGTGCCATCCAGCGCTTCAGCTGGCGCCGGGTGAGGGTCAGCTCCTGGCGAACCGCTATCAGCTCAAAGTTGGCCTCGAGGGGCGGTTTGCCTAGGTCGGCCGCCAAGGCTTCAAGCACTGCCGCCTCCTGATCGCGCAACAGGCCTTCCAGGCGATCTAGCTGCTCCAGCCGCCAGGCCAGGCTGCGGGTGAGGCCCGTGCTTACGGGTGCCCGCATTGCTGCAATCGGCGTGGCCAGGAGCGGGGTGGCGCTTGGGGCGGAGGTCAAGGGGCAGGCCGCGTGTCAGCCCAAGCTGGCAAATTGCTTGAGGCTTCGGCTGCTCAGAGCCAGGCCAACCCCTGCAGCATCTTGCAAAGCAGCTGCAGGGGTTGGCCTGGTCTTCCAAGATCAGGCAGCGAAGGGTCACCCAAATGCAGCCGACCTACCACTGTGCTTGAGGAGCGGTGCCAGCCCCTCTTTTTGTAAGCCCTTGACGAGATTTGAACTCGTGACCTCTCCCTTACCAAGGGAGTGCTCTACCGCTGAGCTACAAGGGCATGTGGAAGGTGGGCCGGGTTGGATTTGAACCAACGTAGGCAGAGCCAGCGGATTTACAGTCCGCCCCCATTAACCACTCGGGCACCGACCCGAACCACACCCGAAGAACTTACCAGCCGACCTTCTCCATGCAGCTGCTCGCTCTCCACGGTCCCAATCTCAACCTGCTGGGTACCCGCGAGCCGGGTGTTTATGGCAGTCAGACCCTTGATCAGGTCAACGCTGAGCTGGAGAGTCGCGCCCAGGCACTGGGGGCGGCTATCAGCTGCTTTCAGAGCAACCATGAAGGCGCCCTGGTGGATCGCATCCAAGAGGGCCGCGGCAGCGTGGATGGCATTTTGATCAATGCCGGCGCTTACACCCACAGCTCAATTGCCCTGCGTGATGCCCTGCTGGGGGTGGCGATTCCCTTCGTGGAATTGCACTTGAGCAACACCCACGCCCGCGAGCCGTTTCGGCACCATTCCACCCTGGCTGATAAGGCTGTGGGCGTGATCTGTGGCTTTGGGCCACTCAGCTACACCCTGGCCCTGGAGGGCCTGGTGGCCCACCTGAGAGCCCAGCCTTGATGGCCCGGGTGAAGTGGCTGGCGGCCCCCACTAGCCCAGCCTGGCTGGAGCAGGCGATTGCCCAGCCAGAGCTGCTGTTGATTGACCACGCCCACTGCGAGCGCAAGGCCGCCGGCGTAGCCCTGCAGCTGATGTTCCGTTATCCAAGCGAGGTTGGCTTGGCGGCCGCCCTTAGCCCTCTGGCACGGGAGGAGTTGGAGCACTTCGAGCAGGTGCTGCAGCTGCTGCAACGGCGCGGCGCAGCCCTGCGCCCCCTGCAGGCCCCGGCCTACGGCTCGGCCCTAACGGCCCAGGTGCGCAAGGGCGAACCCCAGCGCATGCTCGATTCTTTTTTGGTGGCTGGCTTGATTGAGGCCCGCAGCCATGAGCGCATGGCCCTGCTGGCGGCCCATAGCCCCGATGCCGAGCTGCGGGCGCTTTATGGCGAGCTGCTGGCCAGCGAAGCGCGCCATTTCGGCCTCTACTGGCTGCTAGCGGAAGGTCGCTACGGGCGGGAAGCCACCGTGGCCCGCCTAGAGCAGCTGGCACTGGCCGAAGCGCAGGCGCTGAGCGGGAATTTGAGCGATCCTCAGCGGCTGCGCATGCACTCGGTGGGGGTTGATTTGGTGCGCGGCTGACAACTACTCAGCTGCCCAGAACACCAGCTCGCTTCTGATGTCTCAGGAGCTTTTGCTCTTGGCGACCTACGCCAGTGGGAGCATTGTGCTTGGGTCAATCGCTCGTGAATCACTTTGGTGTCGTCAGAACCAATGTCTGATGTGGTGGCATGCCAATACGAGCGCTGGATCTACCCCGAGCCAATCTTCGACCTGCCTGGCTGGCTGGCTGGCAACTGGCAGTGGTTTGATCCGAGTCACGCGCATCGGATGTTCTGGCCAGATCGGGGCTACAAGCCCGATATGGACATCCTGGTCGCTGGCTGCGGCACGAATCAGGCGGCGGTATTGGCCTTCACAAACCCCGAAGCGAAGGTCGTGGCGATCGACGTCAGTCAGCCGTCGCTCGACCACCACGCGTATCTCACAGACAGGTACGCGATGAAGAATCTCGAGCTTCATAGGCTCCCCATCGAAGAGGTGCACGCGCTCGGTCGCGACTTCGACCTCATCATCTCCACCGGCGTGCTGCACCACATGGCGGAGCCGAAAGCCGGCATGAAGGCCCTCGCCGGTTGCCTGCGGCCTGACGGCGTGGCCGCGATCATGCTCTACGCGAAGTATGGACGGATCGGCGTCGAGATGCTGCAGAGGGTCTTCCGCGAGCTGGACCTGCAGCAGAACGATCCCTCGGTGCTGATGGTCAAAGATGCGCTGGCCACGCTGCCGCAGGACCATCCCGTCAGGAGCTACGTCGCCGTCGCCCCGGATCTGCAGTTTGACGCGGGACTCGTGGACACATTCCTGCACGGACGCGAACAGAGCTACACGATCGACGATTGCCTCGACCTCGTCGCCTCCGCCGGACTCGTGTTTCAGGATCTCTTCCTGAAGAGCGCCTACTACTTGCCCGCCGCCTCGACAAGCGCTTTCCACGCCGCCGTGTCGGTGCTGCCTGCCCCGCAGCAGTGGTCGATCATGGAGCGGGTCAACATTCGCAACGGCTGCCACTTCTTCACTGCTTGCCGCGGCGACCGCCTGAAGGAAACCTACGTGATCGACTTTGAGTCGGCCGGGATCCTCGACGCCGTGCCCTCGCTGCGATACCGCTGCGGGTTCAGCGGCAACCAGCTCTCCCGCTACAACTGGACGATGCCCCTCGATCCGGTTCAGGTGGCGCTGCTCGAGCAGATGGACGGCCTCCGCACGATTCGTGAGATCGTCGGCGCCGCGTCGCAGAACGGGGTGCTCCCGCAGCGGAGCCAGGCCGAGCTCGAACAGTTTGCGACGTCGCTGTTTCAGTCGCTCTGGCGGCTCGACTTCCTGGCGATGGGACTCACTCCGCGGGCGTAGTGCCCGTCGCCGGCAGGCTCACGCCGTCTTCCGGTAGACGAGCCACCGCAGTTCGAGCGGCGACGCTTCTCGCGGCACATCGAAAACGTCCTGCCCGCTCACCCAGCTCTCGTACCAGTTGGTCGGCGGCCAGGCCGTCGCGGGCAGGTGGGCCTTCTCGTAGTCGTAGACGGAGTCGTCCGACTCGAGCGCGAGCGGCAGCCCAGCCGTTGCCGCCGCGATCTCCTCCCGGGTGAAGATCGCCGAGTAGCACTGCTGGGCGAGTTCACGGGCGGCGGCGGCGGGAGCGTAGCCGTCGCGGGGAACGAATGTGTTCAAGACCAAGAGCCCGCCGGGCGTGAGCCGCTCGGCAGCCAGCGTGAACACTCCGCGGAGCTGTGCGGTTGTGCGAAAGTCGGAGATCACTTCCGAGACCAGGATCAGCCGGTAGTCGCGGCGGAGATCGTCGGCGGTGGAGAAGACGTCGCGCTGGATCACCCGCACGGCCAGCGATTCGCGCTCGGCCTCCTGGCGGATCATGTCGGCGAACTTCGGGGCCGGTTCGACCGCATCCACCGGGTGACCGCGGCGGGCCAGCGGCAGCGCATTGCGGCCGGTGCCCGCGCCCACGTCGAGGATCGGAAAGCTGGCGGGGTCGGCAGCCGCCGTGGCCAGCGCCCAGACGCGGGCATCAGGCTCGGTGCCGAAAAGCGGCGGCTGGCGGGTGGCCACCCAATGATCGTATGCCGACTCGAGGCTCGCCCACTGGGCCTTGACGTGGTAGTTCACCATCAGGCCGACTGGTGAGCCGTAGGTGATGACAATCTCAGACCGCGGGGAGGCGGCGAAAGCGGCGGCGAGTTGGCCTGCCAGCACGCCGCGGAGTTGGCCGAGTTGTTCGGCGTTGAACGACACGCCGATACCTGTGAAGACGCGGTCGCACATCGTCACGTAGTCGTCGAGCATGGCCGGCACGGCCGGCAGCACGAGCGAACCGCTGACAACAGCCCGTCGCTGGAGCCGACGGGCCAGGGCCGGTCGCAGTGATGCGTCATTCCAAGAAATAGCTGTTTCCCCTTCTCGTACCCCAGGATGTTTAAGTCGGCGGCGGCGTCGGAGTGCCGTCGCTGCCGCTAGATCCGGCCGAGAGGCCGGTGCCACCGGTGCCGCCATAGCCGCCGAAGCCGGACGTGACGCCACCGTTTCCGCCGAGGCCACCGTTGCCGCCCGTGCCGGTGCCGCGGCCATTGCCACCAGTTCCGCCGTTGCCGCCGTTCCCGATGGCGCCGCCGAGGCCGCCGGTGCCGCCGGTGCCGCCTGCACGGTTGTTTGAGTTTGCGTTACCGCCGACGCCCCCGGCACCGCCGTTGCCGGTCGGCCCCACCGGGTTAGATCCGTCGGGGCCTTTCGCGCCGTCGACGGCACCTGTTCCACCAAGACCACCGACTGCTGCCGTGCCCGGGTCGCCGCCTCTGCCGCCGGTACCGCCAGTGACGCCGGCCCCGGTAGCGATGTTGTACCCGCCGTTGCCCCCGCGTCCACCGGTGCCACCGATGCCCGCGCTGCCGCCACTACCGCCGGCGCCGCCGACTCCGGTGGTGTCCTGGAAGAACAGAATCGATCCGGTCCCCGCGTTACCACCGGCACCGCCGGTGGCACCGCTGCCACCGCTGCCACCACGCCCGCCGGCCCCGGAACCACCGAGCCCCAGTATCGGGTCGGTGCCACTGCCACCAATGCCGCCGTTGCCGCCGTTGCCACTATTGCCGCCGGCGCCGCCGCTGCCGTTGGTGCCGTTGGTGCCCGTGCCGCCGGCGGTTCCGCCCGCGCCGCCCAGCCCGCCGCTGCCGCCCGAGCCGCCCTCGCCGCCGTCGCCGCCGGCCTGCCCAAAGCCATCTTCACCAGAGCCACCGTTGCCGCCCGAGCCGCCGTTGCCGGCCGCCCCGCCGAGGCCACCAGCGCCACCGTTGCCTGTTGCCGATTGAGCAGCACCGCCGGCACCGCCTGCGCCGCCGTTACCGCCTGATGTGCCACTGCCGCCGGCCGCACCCGAACGGGCCGCGCCGTCAACGCCAGTGAGCCCGTCTCCGCCGTCGCCGCCCTTACCGCCGGAGCCGCCGCTTACGGCTGAGCCGCCGTTACCGCCGGCGCCGCCGTTTCCGCCCTGGATTGTGCTTACGACGAGGCCGGTGACCCCGGCTCCGCCGTTGCCGCCGTTGCCGCCGATGGCCGTATCCGCCCCGGCTGTTCCGCCGGTTCCATCGCTACCGCCGGTACCGCCGGTGCCCTTGGGCCCGCCGGTCCCGCCGCCACCACCGGTTCCGCCGTTGCCGCCATCACCACCGGCGCCGCCAAGGGGGCTGCTGAAGTCACCGGCCGCACCGTTACCGCCATCACCGGTAGTGCCGGCATTGCCGCCGTTGCCGCCATTGCCGCCGTTGCCGTTCGTGCCCGCAGCGGCACTGCCGCCACCAGCACCGGCTTTGCCACCGGCACCACCGTTACCGCCGCTTCCGGCGTTGCCGGCGTTGCCGGCGTCCTGGCCGGGGTCACCCGGGTTGACGCCGTGAGCGCCATCTGCGCCAAAGCCGCCGTTGCCACCGTTGCCAGCCGCACCGCCGTTACCGGCATTACCGCCATTGCCATCAGTACCGAAACTCTCTGCGAATAGAAGCCGGGCTTTGCCTCCTAATCCACCTGTTCCACCGATGCCACCGGCGCCGCCGTTACCACCTTGTCCACCTGTGCTGCCTGATTCACCCGGTGTTTCACCGTTAAGTCCGGCCGCACCAAATCCGCCCATCCCTCCGTTGCCACCCGTACCTCCTGTGCCGCCATTGCCGCCGCGGCCAAAGATAAAGCTACCGAACCCACCGCTACCACCTTTGCCACCAATTCCTCCATCTAAGCCATCTGTTCCTGAGCTACTAATAGGTGAACCATTGCGGCCATTTAATCCTGTAGAACCTAGAGAGCCGTCGCCGCCATTGCCACCGTTGCCGAGCAATAAACCACCAGCACCGCCATTGCCGCCAACACCGCCATTGCCGCCGTTGCCAATCCAACCTGAGCTTCCACCACTACCACCATCAGAGCCATTCCCTCCATTGCCATAAATGATGCCTCCGTTGGACCCCTTGGTGCCATCGCCAAAAAGGGCCTTACCCGCAGACGAATTAAGATCACCAATTGTGATTTTTTTGCCGTGCGGCTGCCAGACACCTGGTGTAAAGAAGCCTGGATATTTTAGCTCTAGATTGATGACGCCTTCATCGCCCTCTATATGGGGATCAATGTCATAGTAGCTCTGTACTCTGCTGATTAATCCGGCTCTGTTGACCCAGACATCTACGTCAATCATCGCTGGCGCCCCTAGGGTGCCAAGTTCAACATGATTAGACATCGGAAGCATGGACGACCAAGCCTCCCCTGAGATCTGTACGTTATATTTTTGCCTGTCTATTGCATCTCTTTCCCATTTAGCTCCTGGATCTTTGAGGGCATTGAGTACGTTACGAGGTGATATTCCGTCGAGAAGGCTTGATAGGGCTACTGAAGACGGTCCCTTGTCGATTAGACTCAACTGAACCCAGTGGTCGCCAGAGGCGCCAAGTTGCCTTGCGTCGGTATATGCTACATCCCCTATCTTGCGAAATTGGGTTTCTCTCCCTTCGATATTCACATCGGCAAGTAGTTTGTCTTTCCGGGTAAAGCCGACACTATCGATGGAAATATCATTGATATCAATAGAAAGGTCAAACCTTGTGTTGGATTTTGAAAGTGTTTTGCTTAGAGCTGTCTGAAAAGCGTCAGGCTTGCTACTGCTGTGTGAGGGCTTTTTGGTCCATGCGAGTCCGGTCAGTGCGTCCTTTATTTGCGCTTGAATATCGCCTTTTAAATATTCGAGATTCCATTCATTGCTTGGGACGGTTAGATTGCTATAGGCAGCAATATCAAGATTGGTTAGGTCGGCGATCCGATCAAAGAAATAATTGCGGAGGGGGCTGCTATGGGGATTGAATCCCAAATGAAGTAGTTCTGCGCCGCCGACCAGTGATGTAAATGTTGATTGCCCGCCGAGGTTATTTATCAATCCATACACGGACTGACTGCTTTCTACATTGTCAATAGCAAGGCCTAAGGATATTTGGTGATCTAGCATTCTAGAGGGCTCTTGCCAAGAACTTTATAGCCATAAGCGGAATTAGGGCTATTAAATTTATTAGAGTCATTTTAGGCCCATTCGGCGCGCCCTGGGGTAGGCGTCATCTTTTGTAATGGCCTCGACGTCTCTGGCCCAGCCCGAGGATCTTGTGAGGTGCCTCTGTTGGCCCTGCATAGAGGGAAAAGCTGGCTTTAAAAATGGTTTTCCGCTCAACGCTTTTGTTGCTTTGATATGGGCGCTGGAATACGGCCCGATCAGGGCATCAACCATGCGGTAAAGGTAGCTGGCCGGAAATGTAATTTGGATGGAAAACTCGTAACTCCTTTATTCAGCCCCAATCCAACCTCTAAGTGGCTAACTCGTCGAGTCGGGGGTATTGGTCGGCGATTTGGTTGCCGGTAAATTCGGCCACCCAGCCTGCGGGGTTGTCGAAGAAGCGCAGGGCGCAGAAATGGGGTTCTGGACCCATGTCAAACCAGTGCTTCGTTCCAGCGGGCACGGAAATCCAATCGCCCGCTTCACAGAGCAGCTGCAGCACCGCATCGCCGATGTGCAGGCAGAAAAGGCCGCGGCCCTCTACGAAAAAGCGCACCTCGTCTTCGCTGTGGGTGTGTTCGGCCAGGAACTTCTGGCGCAGGGCCTGGCGGTCGGGATGGTTTGGCGTGAGGCGAATCGCATCCACCGTGGGGTACGACCCACCGGCCTGCACTCGGGCGATTTCGGTGGCGTAGACGGCCAGGATCGCGGCCGGATCGGCATCCGGGGCCAAGCCGCCCTGAACTTGCCAGCGCTCAAAGCCCATGCCCAATGGCGCCAGGGTGGCGGCGATTGCGGCCGGATCACTGCTGCTGAGCTTTGGTGAGGCTGATGCGGCTGGGCCGGTGCCAAATACCTGCAGAAGAGTCATCGGGCCAGATCACGGTCTTTTCCCAGCTTAGAAAGGCTGCTGCAGCAGGCCCATTGTGTTTTCGGCAGAATTTCCGGGAGTCTTGGCGCCGGTGGCAGGGCTCACCCTGGTAGGGGTTGGCCCCGGTGATCCCCAGCTGCTCACCGTGGCGGCGGTGCGGGCAATTGGGGCCGCGGCGGTGGTCGCCTACCCGGTGGCCCGGCTCGAGGCGGAGGGAATGGCGGCCCAGATCGCCGCCCCCTGGATTGGCCCCGAGCAACGACGCTTACCGCTGCTATTCCCGATGGTGAGCGAGGCGGAGCCGCGCCGCCAGGCCTGGCATGCCGCCGCCGCGGCCCTGGCCGCAGAAGTGGCTGCTGGCCAGACCGTGGTGTTGCTGTGCGAGGGGGACGCATCTCTTTATGCCAGCGCCTCCTACGCCCTGTTGGCCCTGGCGGAGCGTCATCCCAGCTGTCCGGTGGCGGTGATCCCCGGCATCACGGCGGTGGCCGCCGCCGCCGCCGCTGCCTCCTCCCAGGGGTTGCCCTGGCCGCTGGCCCTGCAGCAGGACGCCCTGCTGATTCGCCCCACCCCCGACGATCCCGCCCAGCTCGAGGCGCTGCTGGCTGAGGCGGCGGCATCGGCCACGGTGCTGGCCCTACTCAAGCTCGGCCACCGCTGGGCCTGGGTGCGGCCTCTGCTGGCACAGCGCAACCTGCTGGCAGGGGCCCTGTTTGCCCAGCGGGTGAGCTGGCCCGACCAGCTAGTGGCGCCGGCGGCTGAGGTGCCCGCCGATGAACAGCCCTACTTCTCGCTCCTGCTTATTCGTCAGAGCTGGCCAGAGGTGCTGCCCTGAACAGCGGCCTCCGCTCGCTGCAGCAGCTCCAGGGCTGCGCCGGGGCTGGGCGCCCGCATCAGGGCGTGGCGCAGTTGGGGGGCGCCGGCGAAGCCCTGGCAGGTCCAGCCCATGTGCTTGCGGGCGATCAGCAGGCCATGGTCGCCCTTGGCCGCCACCAGGGACTGAAGCTGCTCCGCCGCCAGGGCGAGGCGCTCGAGGGCGCCGGGGGTGGCTGGGATGGGCCGGCCGCTGAGCTCCGCATCGATCTGGCCCACCAGCCAGGGTGCCCCCATGGTGCCCCGGCCCACCATCACCCCATCCGCGCCCGTCTGCTCCAGGCAGCGCACCGCATCCTCGGGGCTGTTGATGTCGCCATTAGCGATCACCGGTATGGCCAGGGCGGCCTTCACCGCCGCGATGGCGGCCCAGTCGGCCTGACCCTTGAAGCCCTGTTCGCGGCTGCGGCCGTGCAGGGTGAGCAGCTGGGCACCGGCATTTTCGAGCCGCTGGCACCAGCTCACCGCATCGCTGCCATCGCACCAGCCCAGCCGCGTTTTCACCGTCACCGGGAGAGCTACGGCCGCGGCCACGCTTTCCACCAGTCGGGCCGCCAGCTCGGGATCGCGGATCAGGCCGCTACCGCCGCCTTTATTGGCGATCTTCTTCACCGGGCAGCCCATATTGATGTCGATCAGAAAGGCGCCTGCGGCCTCGGCCCGCTTGGCCGCATCGGCCATGGCGGCGGGCCGGTAATCAAACAGCTGCACACCGATCGGGCCGGCCTCGCTGCCCAGCTCCTCCACCTTCTGCAGCCCGAAGCCCAGCTCCAGGCTGGTGGCGTTCACCATCTCGGTGAACAGCAGGGCGTCGGGGGCCCAGCGCCGCACCAGCTCCCGGAAAATGCGATCGCTCACCCCCGCCAGCGGTGACTGAAGCACCCGGCAGCGCAGGGCGCGGGGTGTGCCGTTGCCAGAGAGCTGCAGGGGTGAAGCGGTGATCGGTGAACCAGTGATCATGGTGATCCGATTGTGATGCTCCAGGCCGATGGCTTCCGCTCAGGCCGCCCCCGCTGCCGTGCCCTACCTCTTGAGCCGGCTGTTGCTGGAGGCGGTGCTGGCCGACCGCACCAGCGATCGCTTCGTGTGTGAGCTGATTTGGCCGCGCCTGGGATACGAGCTGAATGGCTCCGGCACCTGGAGCGCCGGCCCGGCTACCAGCGCTGGCTGGCGGGAGTCCTTCCCCGTTGAACCCCAATTCATCGCTGTGCGGCCCGCCTCGGTGGCCCTCACCCGCTCGATCGCCAAGGCGCACAAGCAGCTGCTGAAGGAGCAGCTGGGTTTTGCGGGCTACAGGATCGGTGAGCTCTACCCGCGCCGCACCCGCCGCGCCACCGCCGTGAACTGGCTGCTGGCCCACCTGGCAGAGCGGGCTGAACCATTGCCTCACAGCGGGCCCCTGCCCCAGCTGCTGACGGCCCCGGACGATCCGGTGCTGGGCCATCCGGGCGACCTGCCCATCAACTAACGGCTCGGGTTAGGGCCTCTCTTTTGGCTCAAGCCGGGCAGACGTTAGGGTCGAGACAGGACAGACGTAGGAATACATCCCTTGGCCTTACCGGTCGTTGCCATTATTGGCCGCCCCAACGTGGGTAAATCCACCCTGGTGAACCGGCTCTGCCGCAGCCGTGAAGCGATCGTGCACGACACGCCCGGCGTGACTCGGGATCGCACCTATCAAGAGGGTTACTGGGCTGATCGCACCTTCCGGGTGGTCGACACCGGCGGCCTGGTGTTTGACGACGACAGCGAGTTTCTGCCGGAGATTCGCGAGCAGGCAAACCTGGCCCTGGCCGAGGCGGCCGTGGCCCTGGTTGTTGTTGATGGTCAGCTGGGTTGCACCGCCGCCGACCAGTCGATTGCCGAGTGGCTGCGGGGCCAGGGGGTTCCCACCATGCTCGCGGTGAATAAGTGCGAGTCGCCGGATGCGGGCCTGGCCATGGCGGCCGAGTTTTGGGGCCTGGGCCTGGGCGAGCCCTTCCCGATTTCGGCGATTCACGGTGCCGGCACCGGCGACCTGCTCGACAAGGTGGTGAGCTATCTGCCCCCTACCGAAGAAGACGAGGGCGAAGAGCCGATTCAGCTGGCGATCATCGGCAGGCCCAACGTGGGTAAATCCAGCCTGCTCAATGCGGTGTGCGGTGAAAACCGGGCGATCGTCAGCCCGATTCGTGGCACCACCCGCGACACGATCGACACCACGATCGAGCGGGAGGGCAAAACCTGGAAGCTGCTCGATACGGCCGGCATCCGCCGCCGCCGTTCGGTGAGCTACGGCCCCGAATACTTCGGCATCAGTCGCAGCTTCAAGGCGATCGAGCGCTCCGATGTGTGCGTATTGGTGATTGACGCCCTCGACGGCGTCACCGAGCAAGACCAGCGCCTGGCTGGCCGCATCGAAGAGGACGGCCGAGCCTGCGTGGTGGTGGTGAATAAGTGGGATGCCATTGAAAAAGACAGCCACACCATGCCGGCGATGGAGAAGGAACTCCGCGCCAAGCTCTATTTCCTCGACTGGGCGCCGATGCTGTTCACCTCTGCCCTCAGTGGCCAGCGGGTGCAGGCGATCTTCCCCCTGGCCCTGCTGGCGGTGGAGCAGCACCGCCGCCGAGTCACCACTTCGGTGGTGAACGAGGTGCTCACCGAGGCGCTCAGCTGGCGCACGCCGCCCACCAGCCGTGGCGGCCGCCAGGGCCGCCTCTACTACGGCACCCAGGTGGCGGTGCGGCCCCCCAGCTTCACGTTGTTTGTCAATGAGCCGAGGCTTTTCGGTGAAACCTATCGCCGCTATGTGGAGCGTCAGATCCGCGAGGGCCTGGGCTTTGAGGGCACGCCGATCAAGCTGTTCTGGCGCGGTAAGCAGCAGCGCGATGCCGAGAAGGAGCTGGCCCGCAGCCAGACTCGTGGGCGCTAGGGCCTGCGCTTAGGTGGATTTCTTACGCCAGATCCCCATCGGCCAATTTGCCGCCCCGGATCCGGCGGAGGCGGCCACCGGCGGCAGCTGGTTGCGCCGGCTTGATCCGCGCCTGAAGCTGGCCTGGAGCCTGATTTTTCTAGTAACGCCGATCCTGGCAGGACCGCTCTGGCGTCTCAGCCTGGTGGGCTTGTTGCTGCTGATCACCGCCGCTAGCGGGCTCAGCTGGCGGTTATGGCGCCGCAGCGTGCCGCTGCTACTGGCCCTTGCCCTATTGGTGGGCGGCCTAGCGGCCCTGCTGCCGGCGGGCACGGCGGCATCCGCAGCCCTGCAGCGGCCGCCGGCGGAGTTGCGGCTCCAGCCCGGCCCCCCCGGCAGCCCGCCGCCAGAGCGCTCGGGCACCCCCTGGGTGCTGCTGCGCGCTGGCCCCCTGGTGGTGACCCGCCGTTCAGCTGAGCTGGGCCTCAACGGCGCCACGCTGCTATTCACCCTGGTGCACAGCGCCAACCTGCTGCTGCTCAGCACCTCCCCCGAACAGTTGGTGTGGGCGATCAGCTGGCTGCTGGCGCCCTTGGCCCGGCTGGGCCTGCCGGTGGAGCGGCTTGGCTTCACCCTGCTGCTTTCCCTGCGCTTCCTGCCCCTAGTGCAGGAGGAGCTGCAAAACCTGTTGCGATCTATTGCAACCCGGGCGGTGAATTTCAAGCGGCTGGGCTGGAAGGGGGGCTTGGCCTTGGTGCTGGCCCTGGGAGAGCGGCTGCTGGCCAACGTGTTGCTGCGCGCCGAGCAGGGAGCCGAGGCGCTGCTGGCCCGCGGCGGGGTCTGGCTGCCGCCCGACCAGCTGCTGCGACCAGCGGTTGCGGGGCGGGGCTTGGGGCTGCTCAACGCCACGGCGGCGAGCTTGCTGCTGCTGATGCTCCTGCTGCGTTGGAATGTCGGTGACCTTTAATGGCCAAGTTCGACCGCATCGGTGAGCAGCGCATTGACGAGCAGCGCATTTGTGAGTCCGGAGCGCTACCTAAACCATCCCACCTTCGGGATGCTCTATCGGGTGGCGGCGGTTTCCGAAGGCCGGGATCTGTTCGCCACCCTCTACGCCCAGCGCATCTTTTTCGTCGTCACCCTGCAGCCCCGTGGCGCCACCTTTGAGGTGGTGCCGCTGATGGATGCTCGCCACTTTGCTGAGCAAAATCTGGTGCGCTCCCGCCGCGATGGTCCCGAGGCCCACGCCCATTGGCGTCAGTTGTTTGACCAGACCTTCATCTGAACCCTTGGCCGGGCGACTGGCCGCCCTCCAGGCCGAGCTGCCGCCAGGCTGCCGGCTGCTGGCGGTGAGCAAGGGCCAACCCTCTGATCGGATCCGCGAAGCGGTGGCCGCCGGCCAGCGCAGCTTTGGTGAAAGTCGCCTGCAGGAGGCGGTTCTCAAGCAGGCCGAGCTGGCCGATCTGGCGCCCCTCGACTGGCATTTCATCGGCCGGCTGCAGGCCAATAAGGCCCGGGGTGTGGTGCGCCACTTCGGCACCATTCACTCCCTCGACAGCCTTGATCTGGCTAGACGCCTGGCCCGCATCGCCGCCGAGGAGCAGCGCCAGCCGGCGGTGTTTTTTCAGGTGAAATTTCGCCCCGATCCCGCCAAGACCGGCTTTGAGCCCGCTGAGCTCTGCCAGCACTGGCCCGAGCTGGCCGGCCTAGCTCCCCTGCAGCCCTTGGGCTTGATGACCCTGGCGCCCCTGGGCTTGGGCGAGGCTGAGCGCCGGGCCCTGTTTGGCGAGTGCGACGCCCTGGCGACGCAGCTGGGCCTGCCGGAGCGTTCGATGGGCATGAGTGGCGACTGGCTCGAGGCGGCTGCGGCCGGCAGCACCTGGGTGCGCATTGGTAGCGGTCTGTTTGGGCCGAGTCAAATTCAATAATTTCCCCACAAGGTGCCAATCTCCGCTTGAAACCCTTGCCGCGATTGGTGTGGGACGCTATTCAGGTAGAAAGCAACTTTGAGGTTCAGTTCGTGTCGTTGTTTTCCCGCCTGCGTGCCGTTGTCTCAGGAGACGACTATCTCGATGGCGACTACGACGATGAGCTCGACTACGACGGCGGCGAGCAGCCTGCGCCGAGCTACACCAGTCGCTCTAGCGCCCTAGCCCTGAGCTCCGATTTCGGCGTTGACGATCCTTTTGCCGGCACCAATGTGATCGGCATGCCCGGCCTATCCACGGCCGTTGCCGAGGTGACCTTGATGGAGCCGCGCAGCTTCGATGAAATGCCCCGCGCCATCCAGGCCCTGCGTGAGCGCAAGACCGTGATCCTCAACCTCACGATGATGGAGCCGGATCAGGCCCAGCGCGCCGTGGATTTTGTGGCAGGCGGCACCTTCGCTATCGACGGCCACCAGGAGCGGGTGGGTGAAAGCATTTTTCTGTTTGCGCCTAGCTGCGTCACGGTGACCACCGCCGCCAGCGACGAAGCCTCTTCTCCCACGATCGTGAGCCGCGAGATCAGCGAGCCCCAGCAGGATGCGGCCCCGAGCCCGGCCTGGGGCCGCCAGGACGCTGCCATTTAGGCCGGCTGTGACGCCAACCTTCGGCGTAGTGGGCCTGGGCCGTATGGCCCAGGCTTTGCTGTTTCCCCTGCTGGAAGCAGGCTTGGTGCAGCGCGAGGGTGTGCGGGCCGTTGTTGCTAGCGAAGCCTCGGCCGCCTGCCTGGCCCAAGCCCACGGTTTGGCCGTGGCTACTAATGCAGCTCCAGCCTGGTCGGCGCCGGTGGTGTTGCTGGCGGTTAAGCCCCAGCAGCTCGAGGCGGTGGCACCGGCGGCGGCTGGTGGCTCAGGCGGGCTGCTGATCTCCGTGCTCGCGGGTGTCACCCTGACGCGGCTGCAGCGTTTGTTTCCTGGCTGGCAGTGCGTACGCGCCGTGCCCAATACCCCGGCCCTGGTGCGGGCGGGGCTCACGGGCCTGGCCTTTGGCGCCGAGGTGAGCCCAGATCAGCGCCGCTGGGTGCAGCAGCTCTTCACCCAGGTGGGTGAGGTGCACGAGCTGCCTGAAGCCCAGCTCGATGCCTTTCTGGCGCTCACCTCCTCGGGGCCCGCCTTTGTGGCGGTGGTAGCCGAAGCCCTGGCCGATGGCGCTGTGGCTGCCGGCTTGCCGCGCTTGCTAGCCCAGCGGCTGGCCCACCGCACCCTGGCTGGCAGCGCCGCCCTAATGGAGGAACGCGATCTCCATCCCGGCCAGCTCAAGGACATGGTGAGCTCCCCGGCTGGTACCACCATCGCCGGCCTGCGTCAGTTGGAAAAAGCTGGCCTGCGCTCGGCCTTGATCGAGGCCGTGCTGGCTGCTGCCCAGCGCAGCCGCGAGCTGGCCTGAGCGTGAGCCTGGGGTTTCGATCAGTCCTTGTTTCGATCAGACCTTGTCTCGATCAGTCCCAGTCCTTGTCTCGATCAGTCCTTGGGGGCCCCCAGCCGGGGTTCAGTGCCGGCTAGCAGCCGTTTGATGTTGCTGCGGTGGCGCCACAGCACCAGCACGGTGGTGAGCAGGGCCAGGCCTAGGTATGGCCAGCGCAGGCCCAGCCCCTGGTCAGCAAACCAACCCAGCATCAGCAGCGGCAGGGCCAACGCCGCCACGACGCTGGATAGGGAAACGATGCGGCTGAGGCTGAGCACGGCCAAGAAGATGCCGAAGCAGGCCAGCCCCACCGGCCAGGTGAGCCCCAGCAACATGCCCAGGCCGGTGGCCACCGCCTTGCCACCCTTCCAGCCCAGCCACACCGGCCAAATGTGGCCAGCCAGCGCCGCCAGGCCAGCCAGCACTACGCCAACGCCAAAGGGGTCGAGCAGGGTCTTGGCCAGCAGCACGGCGGCGGCTCCTTTGAGCACATCCACCAAGAACACCGCTAGGGCCGGCCCCTTGCCGACCACTCGCAGCACGTTTGTGGCACCGGTAGAGCCGGAACCTTCGCGGCGGATGTCGAGGCCAGCCAGCCAGCGCCCCGCCAGGTAACCGCTGGGGATTGAGCCGAGCAGGTAGCCGGCGATCAGCATGGCCAGGGTGAGCAGGGTCACAGCTGTTGGCAGGGTCACGGTTCAGGGTTAATAGGTTTCGTCGGCCATGAGTTCGCCGGGGCCGGCCGCGAAGACCAGCCAGAGCGGAAACTGCAGGATCGGGATCTCGAGCACGGCCTCGCCCGCATCCACCACGATGAAGGGCAGCTCGCCCCGCTCTTCGAGGCGGTCGGCCCTCTCCACCAGGGCATCGGCCCGCTCAAACAGCACGATGCCACTGCTGGGTCCGAAATCCTCGCGGGAAAGGCCCAGGCAGTCCTGTAGGCCGCGGCGCCACTCCCCCAGACGCTCCGGCTGGCTAGCCAGCACCAGGGTTTGGAAGCGCTCGCCATAGAGCTCGCCGAGGATGGCGATGGCTGCCGCAGCCACCAGGGCATTGCGGCTGCGGCTGCCGCAACTGGGCTGGGCGCCCCGGCCCCCCTGGCCAAGGAACCAGTCATCGAGCAGGGCGGCCCCGCTGGCATCCAGGCTGCGGCGCAGCTGCCAGGGATCGGCGTAGAAGTCGGGCTGGCCGCCAAAGCCGGCCAGGCGCTCGCGAATCAGGACTTCGTCTGGGCCGAAGAGCCCCGCGGCCGCTACAGCCGCTAGGGGTTGGCTGGCTACGGGGGTGCTGCTGATCTGGTCGAGGGGGGAGGGCTGCACCAGCACCTGCTGGGGCACCAGCTCCACCTGCTCGGCGGCCACGGCGAGATCCTGTAGGGCTCCCACTAGGTAGTCCTGAAAGCCCTTCAGCCGCCTGGCCACACCATCGGCTTGGCCGGCAAAGCTCGCTTCGATCTCCTTTTGGATCTGGCCGCGGCGCGCTTCCAGCTGGCGGATCTCCTCGAGCAGGGCTGTGCGCTGCTGCTGCAGCTCCGTAAGGGCCAGCTCCTGCCAGGGGGCTGCTGAGGGGGGCTCGGGGCTGGCAGGGGTGGGGGAAGCCTGGCTGGGGTCGTCAGACATCGCTTGGGGAATCGGGAGGTGCGGCGGGGGGGAGCTGGCTCAGGTGCTGCTCCAGCTGCTGGCGCAGGCTGGTTGCATCAAAGAGCACGGGCAGGAAGTGGATGCTGCCCTGTTCACGGAAATAAAACAGCACCGGCAGCCCCGGCCAAAAGATTGTCCAGCTCAGCCACTCCTGGTAAGGGAAGCGGCGCAGCAGGGTCTGCTGACGCCACACCAGCAGGGCATCGCTGCCAAATTCCAGCCGCAGCAGGCGGGTTTGCAGCAGCAGAAACAAACCGAACACCGCTACGACCAGGCTGAGCCAGATGGCCCCAGCCCAGAGCGGCCTTAGGGCCAGGGCTGCCAGTCCGAGGCCAATCACGCCAAGGGCTACGCCGTAGGCGGGCTCGAGAACTACGCCGCTAGTGCCGGGGGCAGGGGAGGTCATCAGGTGAACAGCAGCGAGGTGAGCAGGGCGTCCATCAGGGCGACTGTGACCAGAATCATGACCACGGCGCCGGTGGTGCTGGTGCCCACCTCCTTGGGACCACCCCGGGTGGTGAGTCCCCAGCCGCAGGCGATTACAGCTATCTGCAGCCCGAATACCAGGGCTTTGAGCAGCATCGAGGGCAGGTCGTCCGGCTCCATCCAGGTGCGCACCGAGCTCCAGAACACCGCCGGGGGGATGTTGTAGAGCAGCGTGCTGCTCACCTGGCCCGACCAGATCCCCACCCAGAAGAACAGCAGGCATTGCACCGGCGCCATGATCACCATCGCGACTACCCGGGGCACCACCAAGTACTCCACGGGGTCGGTGCGCAGCATCGTGATCGCATCGATCTGCTCAGTCACCTTCATGGTGCCGATCTGGGCCGCATAGGCCGTGGCCACCTTGCCGGTGAGCAGGGTGGCGGTGAGCAGGGGCGCGATCTCCCGTGACAGCCCCAGGGCCAATAGACCACCCACCGTGGCGCTAGCGCCCTGTTTGGAGAGTTCCGCTGCCACCTGGATGTTGAACACGGTGCCCGCAGCCAAGGCCGTGATCAGCACGATCAGGAAGCTGCCGGGGCCGGCTTCCATCAGCTCTTGCATCAGATCGTTGAAGCCGATGCGCCCCTTGGCGATGGCGCTCACCGCCTGGCCGCCAATAAGCAGGCTGGCTCCTAGGCGCCGCAGCCAGCGCGGTGTTGTCAGCCAGGCGGGGCGCTTCATGGCTGGCGGTGCAGGCCTTTCTCCGGCCAGCGTCGCATCACCAGCAGGCCAGCGGCGATCAGCACGGCCGGAATCAGGCCCATGCATAGGCGGATGGTGGTGAGGGCAGTAGTCGGCTGGGCCAGTCCCTGGGCGGCCTGGTAGCCGCTGAGGCTCAAGCCGTTACCAAGGGCAAACACGGCCACACCGATGCCCAGTTTCTGGGTAATCACCATCCAGGCGGTGTAAAGCCCGGCCGGTTTGTCGGGGTCGGCATCGATTGCATCGGGCAATAGGGCCCAGGGGATCAGGTAGGCGGTGGAGGCTCCCAGGCCCGTAACCATGATCGTGAGCACCAGTAGGCCCAGGGAGATGCCATTGTTGAAGCTGCCCAGTGGGGCAGTGCTGCCATCGAGAGGCACCAGCAGGCTGGCTCCCAGGCAGCCTGCAATCCACAGCCCCGTGCCCCAGCGCAGGGCGCAGATACGGCCGTGCTGCCCTGCCACCCGGCTCCACAGCTGCAGGCCCACCAGGGCACTGAGCTGGAAGGGAATCAGGATCCAGGTGCTCCAGCTCTCCGGGAGCTGCATCACCACTGCCAGGAAAATTAGCGATACCGGCTGCATCAGCTGCAGGGCACACCAGAGCAGCAGGTAAAGCCCCACCACCTTGAGAAAGCGAGGGTTGGCGGCGATGCGCTGCAGCTGGCGCCGGATCGGTTCCGGGTGGCCCGTAGGCCGCTGGCAGTTGCGGGCGAAGGGAGCTAGGCCCCAGCAGCACAGCAGGGTGAACACCGTGAGGACAATTCCTGACACCCAGCCCATGCGTAGGTAGCCCTCCGCGCCCTGGCCCACTAGCAGGGCCCCCAGCACCAAGCCGGCTAATCCAGCCAGGATCGATCCGGTGAAGCGGCTGGCATTTAGCTGGGTGCGCAGCTGGGTCGAGCTGGTGAGCTCGGAGGCCAGGGCGGAGTAGGGCAGGTTGACGCAGGTGTACAGCGCCATAGCCACCAGCTGAATCGCCACCAAGATTGCGAACTTCTGCCAGTCCCCCCCCGGCGGCACCCACCACATCGCTACCAGCGCCAGGCCTAGGGGAAGGGCGCTGCCAGCCATCCAGGGCAGCCGAGGGCCCCAGGGGTGCTTGGTGTGGTCGCTGAGCCAGCCCACTAGGGGGTCGTTGATGCCATCCCACACCTTCAGCACCATCAGCACCAGGCCCGCCATCCAGGCCGGCAGCCCGGCCACACCGGTGTAAAAAACAAATAGGTAGAAGCCAAGCTGGGTGGCAGCCATGCCGGTGCCGATGTCGCCGAGGCCATAGCTCCACAGCAGGCGCCTCCGGGCTGCCTGCCCCAAGCTTGGTTCTTCAGCTGTAATCATCGGGGCCGCTTGGGGCTTGGGGTGGGCAGGCCATAATGTCTGAGCTTGGTTGCTCCGGTAACAGCATCAGGACATGTGGCTCGTACGCATGTACTGTCGCGGGCGTAGTTTAGTGGTAAAACCTCAGCCTTCCAAGCTGATGATGCGGGTTCGATTCCCGCCGCCCGCTCTTTAAAGCTTTCGGCCTTCCAGCAGCGGGGCTGCCACCAGCAGCATCAGGCTGCGGCTTTGCAGGGGTGCGCCGCCCGGTAGCCACGCCTCAGGCTGGGAGGGCAGGTCCTCGCCGGAGGGTAGGGCCGTATCAATAACCCGCAGCCAGCCCTGGCGGCAGCAGGGCAGTTCAAAGTGCATCGCCTTGCTGTAAGCGTTCATGCCGCACCAAACCAAGGGGCCCTGGTGACTGTCATTGAGGCTCCAGGCCAGGGTGTGGGACCAGCTCGCCCAGTCCGGGCTAGCTAATTCGACCCCGTGCCACTGGCGCCAGAGGTGTCCCCGATCGCCACTGCGCCGCTGGGGCTTGTCATCAAGGGGTAGCTCGGGGTTGAACAGCCCGGCCAGATGGGCCCGCAATTGCAGCAGGCGTTGCAGAAACAGGCGCATGGCCAGGTCGCCCCTATCCGGTTGCCAGTGCATCCATCCGAGAGGGTTGTTCTGGCACCAGGTGTTGTTGTTGCCGCCCTGGCTGCGGCGCACCTCATCACCCATCAACAGCATCGGTACTCCCGGTGCGAGGAGCAGGCTTGTGAGCAGATTGCGCAGTTGACGCTCGCGCAGGGCAGTGACGGCTGGATCGGAGCTGGGGCCCTCCACACCGTGGTTCCAGGTGTTGTTGTGGTTGTCGCCGTCGCGGTTGTCCTCACCGTTGGCCAGGTTGTGCTTGCCGTTGAAGCTCACCAGATCAGCCAGGGTGAAGCCGTCGTGGGCGGTCAGGAAGGTGATGCATTGACCCGGATGCACCGGCGTGTTGGTGAAAAGGTCTGGGCTGCCACTGAGGCGCTGGGCCATGGTCCAGCAGGTTTTTTCATCGCCCTTCCAGAAGCGACGCAGGTCGTCGCGGAAGCGACCGTTCCAGGTGGCCACCCGGCGGGCGGGGAAGTCGGCGAGGCGATAAAGGCCGCCGCAGTCCCAGGGTTCGCTGATCAATTTCAGGTCGGCTAGGTCTGGATCGGCCTCCATGTCCTCGAATAAGGGCGGCGAGTCCAAGGGGGCCAGGTTGTCGCCGCGGCTGAGGGCGATGCCCAGGTCGAAGCGGAAGCCATCAATGCCCAGCTCCGTGGCCCAGCAGCGCAGCGATTCCAGGATCAGCCGCCGCACCAGCGGTCGATTGGCCGCAATGGTGTTGCCGCAGCCGCTCACATCTTGGTAATCGCCTTTGGCGCTCTGCTGGTAGTAGAGGCGGTCGCAGAAGCCGCGCCAGCTGAGGGTGGGCCCATCCTGATTGCCCTCGGTGGTGTGGTTGTAGACCACATCCAGCAGTACTTCGATGCCGGCCCGGTGGCAGGCGGTAACCAGTTGCCGCACCTGGTCGCGGCCGCTGAGCGGGTCATCGCCCACCAGATAGTCGGGATGGGGCGCCATCCAGCTCAAGGGGCTGTAGCCCCAATAGTTGTGGCGTCCGGCCGGGGCGTCGTTGGGATCGAAGGCCATCACCGGCAGCAGCTCGATGGTGGTGATGCCCAGATCCTTCAGGTAGGGAATGGTGGGGATCAGCCCAAGCAAGCTGCCTTGCAGCTGGGACGGCACGGGACAACCCGGACCCTGGGTGAAGCCACCGACATGCAGTTCATAAATGACGCTCTTCTGCCAGCTGTGGCGCGGTCGGGGGGCGTGGCTGAAATCAAAGCGGTCGCGCTCTGTTACCACTCCCTTGAGGCAGTGGCCGGTGTTGGGTGCCGCCCCTACGGCGCCGCCACGCTGATAGCTGTGCCAGCCGGCTATCCCTCGGGCACAGGGGTCGAGCAGCACCTTGGACGGGTTGAAGCCATGGCCGCCCGGCTGCAGCGGCCCGAATGCCCGGTAGCCGTAACAGCTGCCCAGGCCCAGACCCTCCACCTCCACATGCCAGTGATCAGCAGAGCGGTGCCGCTGGTCCAGTTCCACCACCCGCGCTGGTTCGCTCGCCTCGCCGTCGGCGAACAGCAGCAGCTCGATCCGGGTGGCCAGAGGGGCCACCACCGAAAAGTTCACACCCCGGCTGGTGAGGCTTGCCCCCAGCGGCCAGGGCTGGCCGATGTGAATCCCTTGGTGGTGATTCGGAGGTGGAGCTAGCTCAGGACTGTTGAATTGGACCGTCAAGGGGCCGAGCCTGCTGTGATGACGCTAGGCGCGAATCTGGTCTGGGGCAGCAGGCAGTTGCTTGCGGTGCCCGTCTCCGGACGGATTGCGCTCCAACCCTTGCCCGCGCCACCTGCTTCAACAAGTTGACCCAGTTGACCCCACCCCCAGAATCCGGCCGGCCGCCCCAGCAGGTGCGCCCTGGTCTGTGGCTGTTCGCCCCCAGCCGCGACAGCCAGGGGGGAAGCAGCTGGTTGCTGGAGGCGTCTGCCTATGGGGGTAGCGGAGATCTGCTGGTGGATTGTCCGGGATTCACTGAGGCAAATCTGGCGATGTTGCGCCAGCGCACTGAGCTGGTGGGGCCAGGTCGGCTTGTGCTCACTAGCCGCGAGGGCCACGGCCGCTGCCGGCGCTGGCAGGAGGCCCTGGGCTGGTCTGTGCTGTTGCAGGAGCAGGAGGCCTACCTGCTGCCGGGTGTGCAGGGGTGCAGCACCTTTGGTGAACAGCTGACCCTGGCACCGGGAGTTCAACTGCTCTGGACCCCCGGGCCCACGCCCGGCTCCTGCGTGCTGCTGGTGCGTGCTGGAGCAGTCGATGGCCTGTTTTGTGGGCGCTTGCTGTTACCAACCGGACCAGCTGCGCTGGCGCCCTTGCGCACGGCGCGCACCTTCCATTGGCCTCGCCAGTTGGCCAGTTTGGAGCGGCTGCGCAGCTGGTTGCCGGAGGGCTCTCCCGACTGGATCGCCAGTGGTGGCGGGCTTGGTGCCCTCCGGGGCGACAAGCTCGTCCATGGGGGTGCGGAGCTGCTTGCTGGGCTCGTCTTTTGAGCCATTTGGGGCCTCTTTAGACCCCCATGTGGGGAAATTGTCACGAAAACCGTTGCGGCAGAGCACTTTTGTGTTGCAGCAGCGTCCAGAGCCCCATACCATTGGCGCGCTCATCTCAGGGCCGGTCGGGGTTTTCCGACTCGCCACCTTTCGTCGCAAACCGACCGCCACCCCCGAGGCTTCCTATTCCCATGAACAAAGCTGATCTCGTCAACCTCGTTGCCGCCCGCACCGAGCTCACTAAGACCGACGTCTCCCAAGTTGTCGACGCCGCCATCGA
>JBIKWZ010000003.1:0-90573 GCA_044356035.1 Cyanobium sp.
TCACAACTTCCCCCTTGACCTTGCTGCTGCTACTGCCACCCCCGTGGCACTGACCGCACCTGCAATCGGTTGATAGGCAACAACCCAGCTACGGCTGGGTAATACGGAATCCCAAAAGCTCCCTCTCGCCAGGGGGCTTTTTTATTGGCTGGGGGCCCTATCTTGATCTATCAGGCTCAGGCTTTAGATGGTTTGCGGCTTGAACGCACCAGCAAGCCGTCCTTGGGAGAGGGGGTGGGGATGCTGCTGAGTGATAGGTCCTGATCCGGCTCCAACTCCAGGGTGAGCTGCTTGAGCAACCCCACAGCCAACAGCCGGATTTCCAGTTCCGCTAGCGCCTTGCCGAGGCATACCCGTTCGCCGCCGCCAAAGGGCAACAGGGTCATTGTTTCGTCGTTGTCGAGATGCCGCTGGGGCCGAAAGGTCGCCAGATCATCAGGACCAGCGCCGTGGAGCTGGCTGGCGCTGATGCTCACCTGCACCACCCGATCGGCAGGCACCAGCACACCCGCTAGGGCGATGGGCTGTTGGGTGCGGCGAAAAAAGCCCCCCACCGGTGGGGTAAGCCGCAACACCTCCTTCACCACCGCATCAAGACGGAGGGCCCGTGAGGCGTCGAAGGCGTTCACAGCATCAGTATCTGCAGCTGGCCAAGACAAGGTGTCGAGTTCTTCCTGCAACCAGGCGAGTTGCTCGGGATGCTGGAGCAGAGCCAGCAGTAAGCAACTCAACGATGAGGCCGTGGTTTCGTAACCGGCAAACAGAAGTAGCAGGAGCTGCTCAGCCACGTCGTCGTCGGCCAGGGGAAGACCTGCTTCATCCAGGCCTCCGGCCAACAGATCGAGGCCGCCGGCGGCGAGGGGCGCTCCGGAGGCAGCAGCGGCCTGTGCCTTTTGAAGCACGGAGCCAAGGCCTGATAGCAGGCGCTTGCGGGCCTTACGGGCTTTTGCGAATGGACTGCCGGGCACGGCGAGCGGCAGGGAAAACAGGCCCTGGCACCAGATTTCGAAATCGATAAACAGGGCCTCGCGATCTACGGGATCAAGTCCGAGCACCGTGGTGGCGATCACGCTGAAGGCAAAACGCCTCAGTGCCGGCACCAGGGCCACGGGCAGTTGGTTGCCGAGTAGCTCCTCAGCGAGGCCATCAACCAGCGCCACGATCGCCGGGCTAGCTCGCTTCAAGGCCGCGGTTGTGAACAGCTGGCCCACCACCCGGCGGCGGGCCTTGTGATCAGCACCATTGCGGTTTGCCAGCGATAGGGGACCCAGCAGTTCCCTCACACTGTCTGGCCACCAGCCAGCCACTGCATCGCTTTGGGAAAAGAGGTCGCTGATCGCTTGCCCGCCGCGAATAAACACGGTGCGTTGGCCCAGCAGGCTCGTTTCGTAGACATCGCCGAAGCGCTCAAAGCGCGAGCGGGCGAAATCGGGATCACGAAAAAAGGCGAGGGTCTCGAGCAAACCGCTCACAGATGGCGTGCACGGCAGGGGCCGCAGGGTGGTGAGATCTAACGGCAAGCGATCGAATCGACAGGTGCCCAGGCTTGCAGCTAGCTGGGAACGGCGCGAAACCCAATTGCAGGGCGTCCAAGCCTGACCCTGTAGGTGTTGGCGCTAGCCCGAGGGCCTATCTCCCCTCCCTAGGGTCGCGTTAATGGTTGGCCGCGAGCGAGAGGGGCGATGTCGGATCTAATCGTGATCGGCAGTGGCCTGGGGGGCCTTTGTGCCGCCGCCATCGCCTCGCGCCACGGGCTAGAGGTGCAGGTGCTGGAAGCCCACAGCCAGCCAGGCGGCGCCGCCCATGGTTTTCGACGGGGACCCTTCCACTTCGAGTCTGGCCCTTCGCTTTGGAGCGGGCTGGGTCGCTGGCCTAGTGCCAACCCCCTGGCCCAGGTGCTGCGGGCCGTGGGCGAAAGCGTGCCGGTGGTGCGCTACTCGGAGTGGGGCCTGCTGTTGCCCGAGGGCAATCTTCGGATTGGCGTGGGTTTGGATCCATTTCTGGAGGTGCTCCGCAGCCTGCGGGGGCAAGCGGTTGCCAATGAATGGCAGGACTTTTTGGTGGCCATGGCCCCGTTGTGCCGCGCCGCCGGATCGCTGCCCCTTTTGGCCCTGCGCCCCGGCGCTGGCCTGCTCACCACTCTGGGCAGCCAGGGGTTGGGGTTGATCGGCCAGGCGGGCCAGCTGGCAGCGCTGGGCGGAGCTTTTGGGCCTATTGCCCGCCGCCACCTGCGCGATCCCTTTCTGCTCCATTGGGTGGAGATGCTGTGTTTTCTGATCTCCGGCCTGGAGCCGGATCAGACCAGTGCAGCCGCCATGGCCACCCTGTTTGGCGAGTGGTTCGAGCCTGATGCGGGGTTGGACTACCCGTTAGGTGGCAGCCCCGCCGTGGTGGACGCACTGGTGCGGGGCATCCGCCGCCATGGGGGCGAGCTGCGCACGGGCGCGGCGGTGGCTGAAATCGAACTGTCGGGGGGGCGGGCTACAGGGGTGCGCCTGGTCAGCGGTGAACGGCTGAACGCCCGCCACGGAGTTATTAGTAATGCCAGCCCATGGGATACGGCCGCCCTGCTGGGTAAGGGCAGTGCGCCTGAGCGCTGGCGCCAGAAGCTTCTGGCTGCACCGGCTTGTCCCAGTTTTCTGCACTGGCACCTGGCTTTCAAAGATGAAGGCCTGGCCGAGCTGCCGATCCACCATGTGTGGGTGGGGGATTGGCAGCGGGGCATCAGGGCTGAGCGCAACATGGTGGTTCTGTCGATGCCGTCACGGCTGGATCCCACCCTGGCGCCGCCGGGCCACCAGGTGCTGCACGGCTACACGCCAGCCAACGAACCCTGGGAGCTCTGGAAGGATCTGGAGCGGGGCACCCCCGCCTATGAGGAGCTGCGCCTAGAGCGTTGCGGTGTCTTCCATGGCGTTTTTGATCAACTGGTGCCCGATTGGCGCGATCGGGTGGTGCTTGAGCTGCAGGGAACTCCCCTCAGCCATCGCGATTTTCTGCGGGTGCACCAGGGCAGCTATGGCCCCGCCTGGCCCGCCAACCGCGGAGCCTTCCCCGGTGGCGGCACCCCGATCAAAGGCTTGGTGCTCTGCGGTGCGGGCGTATTCCCCGGAATTGGTGTGCCGCCTGTAGCCGTGAGCGGCGCCATGGCGGCCCACTGCTTTGTGCCCGCTGTGGCGCAACGGCGATTGCTGGAGGAGTTGGAGTTGGTGAGCTGAACACTGACTACTTACTGACTACTTACTGCTGGTCAATTGAATTTGTTTTTGCCTGAGGAGGGGCAGGCCTAAGCCGGCAAGGCCATCACCGTGCGGTTACCCATTGGCAGGGAGGTAAGCCTCAACATCACTAGCGGTCCTCGTTGGGCAATATGGAGCTGGTGAAGTTGCGTGATCAGATCAGCGATGGAGTCATCCTTGGCGGGATGGTCGCTGTTGCTCGATAGCTGGCGGCCCACTACATGGGCACCGAGATGGGCCAGCTGCAGCCTCATGGCCGTGAGCACGCCATAGCCAGCGCCGGCGGAGTGGGTGGCGAGCACCACCGGGCGGCCGTTGAATAGGGCCCTGAAGTTGCTGCCCTGCACCGACAGCCAGGCGATGGCGCTTGTGAGCACCGGCGGGATCGAGCCGTTGTATTCCGGCGAGCAGATCACCCAGCGCGGAGCGGCAGCCAGCTGGGCCTCCAACGCGACCAATACTGGCGGTGTGCCGGCGACTTGGGCTCGCGGGGTGAACAACGGCAGGTTGATGGTGGTGAGGTCGAGCACAGCAGGTCGCGAAAATCACCGGGCAAGGGGGCAAAGGCAATCGCGGCCTTCCGGGCCGCATCGGCGAAATTGGTGCTGCCGATCAACGTGACGCTGTGGCCGAGGCGCTGCAGCTCAAGCAGCAAGGCTAGATAAGGCTCTAGATCGCCTCGCGACCCCACACTGATCAGCTGGATCAAAGCCATGGGCGCGCCGCAGGAAACTTGGAGCCATAGCGGACCCTAGGGGCCCCGCCCTATAGCCCCGAGGCTGGCGACCCAGGGATCAGAGGCGAGACGCGGCATAGGGGCCGAACTCATAGTCGAAGCGGGTCAGATCACACCCCGGCAGGAAGGCTCTCGGCAGTCTCTTCTGAGTTGCTGGAAGGTGAGGGGCCGCCAAAAACTGCTCTGGGTGGCTCAGCAACGACGGGTCCCTATGGGTCGACGCGGATCTCCCAGCCCGAGAGCACGGTGGGCCGATCTCCAGGGCCGCGGGTGATCGTGTAAGCGAAGCGGCTGCCATCGGGGCTGATGAAGCTCACCAGGGTCTGACCGTAGGGATAGACCGCCTTGCCGATGCAGTCGGGGCTGACGCTGTAGGTAGTGCGCATCGTGCCGGTGGAGCCACCGGTCCCGCGGTAGGTGAGTTCGACGCCACCTTTGCCGTCGTACACCTCACGGCCTGCTTCGGCGTAGGGCTTGCCATCCAGCATGCCGACCGAGCTGTAGAGGTAAGTGCCCTTCAGGGTGGCGTTGGTGCAACGGCTGGATGGGGCGGAGGGCTGTTCCGCCCATGCGGCCGGGGCCCAGACCAGGGTCAGCAGGGATACCAACAGGGCAGGCAGGGTTAACAGGCGCAAACGGACAACCATGGAAATGGAGCGAGACTTTCTCCAAGCAGCATGACGGACCTTGGTCACTCTCAGTTATTCAACGAAGTGGCTGCTGCCGGCCCTCGCTGCCGGTCGGAATCGCCCGGCGAGCCTGGGATCCAGCACGAGCAAATGGGCGTCTCTGGCTCAACTGCCAGCGCCGGTAGGGTGAGGCCATCAAGGGTGTATTGATGGGCTGGAGCCAACTCACGGCGATCAACACCGCCAAGGCGCTCACGATCGTGCTGCTGCTGGTGCTGGCGGCAGTGATCGGGGTGCAGGACATGCGCCAGGTGCTCTACCTCAGCCTGCACATCAGCTACTGCCTCTGGTGGCTGCTGGAGCAGTGGCTGTTTCCCGAGCGTGCCCGCCAACTGTTCAACGAGCGCGTAGGGGTGGTGAGCTTTGGCTTCGCCCTGCTTTTCATCGGCGTGCTCTACAGCCTGCCGGGGCTGCTGGCCTTTCTCAATCCCGTGCCGATCTCCCAGGTCGCCGTGGCCGTGGCACTGGTGCTGTTCAGCTTCGGCAGCCTGATCAACGCCAGCGCCGATGCGCAGAAAACCACCGCCAAGGCGATGGGGGCTGGCCTGGTGAGCGATGGCATCTGGCGGCGCGTGCGCCATGTGAACTACCTGGGCGATCTGCTGCGCTACCTGAGCTTCGCGGTGGTTGCCGGCAACATCTGGGCCTACCTGGTGCCGGCTCTGGTGCTGCTGATCTACCTGCAGCGCATCGGCCAAAAGGAAACGCAGATGGCAGCGAAATACCCGGAATTCAGCGCCTGGCAGCAGCGCAGCGCCCTGCTGCTGCCAGGCATCTGGTGAGCAGCACGCCAACACCCCAACCTGCTCCCATCCCCGGTGGTCAGAACCGCAATCAGATGGGCTTTTGCACCATGAGCAACGCCGCTTCCACTGTGAGACCGGGACCGAATCCCAAAGCCAGGCAGGGGCCCTCGCGGCCTGGTCTGGTGCGCAGCCGCTCCAGGATGAACAAAATAGTTGCCGACGACATATTGCCGAACTGACGCAATACCGCACTGGAGAGATCAATCTGGGCCGGTTGCAACCCAGCGCTCTCTAGTACCGCCGCAAGGATGCGGGGGCCGCCGGGATGAACAGCCCAGGTTTCTATTTCTGGCAAAGTCAGCCCCAAGCCCGCCAGCCACTGCTCTAGCCAAGGGCGCAGCTGGGCGGCGATGCGACTCGGGACTTTGGATGAAAGAACCATGGAAAAACCATGATCTTCAATGATCCAGCCCATCAGGTCTTCAGTGCTGGGCAGCACCGTTGAGGATGAGGCGATTAGCTGCAAGCCTGTTTTATTCGTTGAGCCCACACCAGCGCCATCGGCAGCAACCGCCACCACCGCGCCTGCACCATCAGCGAATAGGGCATTGGCCACGATGTGGTCGGGGTTCCAGCCCTCCTGCAGGTGCAGGCTGCACAACTCCACCGCACACAGCAGCACGCAGGCACTGGGATCAGCCTCCACAAAGGCCCGTGCTACCCGCAGTCCGTTGAAAGCACCGTGGCAGCCCATGAAACCCACATGGGTTCGGGCCACATCCATGGCTAGTGGCAGGTTGGCGATTAAGGCCAGGTCGAAGCCAGGGGCACCAAAGCCCGTGCATGAAACGGTGATCAAGTGGGTGATCGAGCTGGCCTCGATACCGGCATCCTCAAGCGCTAGACGGGATGCCTCTAGGGCGAGCTCAAGCGCTGCCGGTTGGTAGCGCCTCATCCGCTCAGCCGTTGAGGGGTTGCTGGAGTCAGGCAGGGGAATGCAGTGGCGGTGCATCACCCCCGAACGCTGGTAGATCCTCGCCAGCAGACGTTGTTGACGAGGGCTGGCGTTGCGCATCTGCGGTGCAAGGGCCAGGGCTTCTTGCTGGCTGATGCGCCTTTGGGGCACCGCAGTGCCAAGACCAATCAAGGACAAGGGCATGATTGATCAGTCCGTCGAGCAGGGCAGGGCGGGCTGCTGCAGAAGCCCAATCATGGAGCCGGCGACCGAGGGGAAGCTCCCCGCCAGCCTGTGCAGCCCCCAGCTGATCCTGGGGTGCCGCAAAACCAATGCCAGCACTCGGCATGATCTCTGCCTCTGTGCCACCCAGCGGCGGTGAAGGCGCCGCCACTCCGTCTCAATCGCGCCATCCCAGTGCTCCAATCCGCGCAGCACTAGAGGCAGGGCAGCTAGTGAGGAGGTCAGAGCCCAGCCCATGCCTTCACCGGTGAAGGGCTCCACGTAGCCGGCGGCATCTCCAAGCAAAAGCAGCCTGTGGCCCGCAAGCGGAGTTGTGCGGCGGCTGAGCGCTGCAGTGAGTTGCCAGGCTGCCTCTTTGAGGCCAGGTAGCGGCGCAAAGCCAGCTTCAGTCAGGATTTTTTGGCATACCAGGGCCGCACCACCACCGGCACCCAGCATGGTCCGATCGATGGCACAGGCCAGGTTGATCTCCCCGCTCTCGACTCGCACCAAACCCACATAACCGCCCTGGCCCACAGCCATCTGCAGCACACCGGGAGCAAGCTCGGCAGCTTCCCCGGGCAGTACGCAACCTGCGCCAATACGACTATGGGGCTCGATGCTGGTGCTGATCTCAGCCTCGTTATCGAAGGCGCGGTGGCTGAGACCCGCCGCGATCAACACCACCTTGGCGCTGACACTCCGCCTTGCAGTGCCTTTTTGCAGCACCACCTCCCTATCTGGTTCTAAGCCGGTGGCGGCGGCGCCTAGTACGGCTCGAGTGCCCGTCAGCACCGTGGCACCAACTGCAACAGCTGCTTCCAGCAGAGCCTGATCCAGTCGAGAGCGGGACAGGACCCGGCCAGCTCCCAGGGCGATCGGGCTCACTAGGCCCGCTACCCCCAGCTGCAGCCGCTCAAGGTATTGGCCACCCTGGGCTGCTACTAGGTCGGCAAGTCCAGCGGCCTCAAGGGCTGCCAGGGCCTGGGGGCTGAGGCAGGCTCCACAGACTTTCCAGCGAGGAAAGAGGCGCTGCTCCACCAGCAACACGCGCACGCCACGATTGGCGAGACCATGGGCGGCAAGGGCGCCTGCTGGTCCAGCACCAACCACCACCACATCCCAGCAAGGCGAAATATGCAACGGTCCGATTTCAGGTGTTGGCTGCATTCCGGCTCCAGGAGAGCAGGAAGCGCTCGGGCCAGAACCGGGTGATCTGGGCACCCACCAGGCCAGCCGCCGCCGCCAGTTGCGCCACCTCGTCGAGCTGAAAGGCACCTCCGACCGACAGAGGTCCATCTATGTGAACTATCGGCGAGCGACTCAGCAGCCGGGTGCCGATCCAGGTGAGCATCAGATCAACGTGGCTGCGGATTAGGTCGTGCACCAACAGTTGATCGAGGGTGGCGGCTGCCATAGAGCCCAGCAGGTTTTCTGCATCGGGCTCCGTGAGGTGATGCAGAAACAACGAGGTGGTGATTAGGTGATAACCGCCGGGTAGCGGGGCACCGATTGCATCGGCTTGAAAAAAATGGGCCGCATGGCCCTCCGCTCGGGCTGCTGCGCTCGCGAGGGAGACAGCCTCAGCGCTGATGTCGCAGCCATGCACCTCCAGATCAATCCCTTCGCGTCTGGCCATGCGACTGATGGCAAGCAGCGTGTCGCCCCCGCCGCAGGCCACATCGAGGAGGCGCAACCGCCGCGCGGGATTCAATTTTGCTAAGCGACGGATATGAGGAAAGAAGCAAGCAGAGCTGCGGGTCAAGGCATTTACGCGAGCTAGACCAAGCAGTGCTTGCTGATGATCCAGAGGATCAAGGCCGGGCTGATCCATCAACTCAGGTCTCAGCCGCCGATGTCCCAGCCCCATCCACAACTGGGGCAGGGGCAACTCGAGGGACGCTTGCAAATCAGCTGACTTTCGCTCCAAATCTTCCAATTTGTTGGCATCTTCTCCCGACTCTAGGAAAATAAAGGCCGAGAACAACTGTTTGTTGATCAACCTTGCAAAGGGTGGAGTTGAGAATTGTCTGCAGCGCAATGTCGCATCGAGCCAATTCAGAAGCAGAAGGGAAGAAACTGGGTGCGGCAGGCGGCATAACCGTCTACCAGCGCTCCGAGGCCAATTTGATGGGCAATACCGGAGCCCGTAAGCCCTTCGGTGATGATACCAATTACGATACCCAACATTGCTGCTCGGCCGTTAAATAATTCTACTCGTTTTAGCTGCTCTAACAGAATCAATTCTTCGGCCCGATGCTTCATCCATTCTCGGCCAGCCGGAGTGTTTGTCATTTTTTTTGCAGCAAAAAAGTAAGAATTAGACCCAACGATGCTGAAGGCCGCGATTATCTGGATCTCGGGGTCAGATCAGTGGGGCGACTAAGCACGTAGGTGGTCATGCCACCGAGCACCACCACAAGGGCGATCACGGTGAAAATTGCAGCGGTGTAATCGGTTTCCATGGTGATCAACTCAGGCCGAGTTGGGAAAGGATGCCTTGGCCAGTGAGCAGTTCAGTGCCGAGGCCGATTACGAAACCAAGCATGGCGAGACGACCATTCCAGCTTTCAGCAAATTCAACGAATCCAAAGCGGGCAGCAGAATCAGACATGAGTGTTGTGGTTTGTTACGGGAACTGTAACGCAATATGACGAGGGGCCGTGGGCTAAGGGCTCAGGCGAGGTACGGATCCAGGAAGCTGAGCGGCCTTCCCATGGATGCCGAGAAGCCGAGGATGCCGCGATCCTTGTAGCTGTAGAGCAGGGTGTCGTCTTCCTCCAGCAGGAAGGTGCCACCGCGCTGGGTAAGAAAGTCGTCGCAGGGCACGTAGGTGCGCCAGTTGCCCAACACCTCGCTCATGTTGCGCAGCCGGACAGTGGCCAGTTCGAAGGGGCGCTGGAAGCCAGTCCCGCCAGCCCTGGCAAAGAAGGCACCTTTGATCGGCGGTAAGGGGCCGGCCTGGATGGTCTCCTCGTCGGCGATTCGCTGGGGAGCTGCTCGATCGCCTGTGTAACCGCGCAGCACCTCGGCCAAGGTGCCGGGGGAGCCTATGCCGGCGCACATCAAAAGCAGGTTGGGCCAGGGGCCGCCGATCTGCTGCAGACCCGCGTAAAGGCCCAGGGCACGGTGCAGCCGCGGGTCTGCCTCCACCTGCAGTAGCTCGCGGGGAAAGCCTGTGAACTCGCAAAAGCGATCGGCTCCGGCGCTCTGGCCGATTCCGATAGCCAGCACAGCGATGCCAGCAGAATCCAGCTGCGGCATCGCGGCTACCAGGGCCTGGGCGTATTCGAGGCTGTCGAAATCCCCCAGCTGGGGTAGTAGAAGCACCAAACGGCGGCGTCCCCGACCCATCCCCGCAACGCCAGCCAGCCGCTCAACCAGGGCATCTGGGGCTAACTCGGTGCTGGGCACGGGGATCACTGAACTCTTGAGCTAACCATCGTGGCGCTAAGCCGGCGCCAATCAGGTTCTCTGGCGAGCTGCCTTTCGGATCAACAGAATTGAGTCTTGCCGGAAACAGATGCCATGGCGGTTGATGGGCACAGTGCTGGAGCCGCACGCAAGATCCTGCTCACTGGTGGTAGCTCCGGGATTGGTTTCCAGGCGGCAACCCTGCTGCTTGAGGCCGGTCACCAGCTCATCATTCCCTGTCGGGACGGGACCACCGCCGCGCTCCTGCGCCAGCGCCTGAGCGGCAGCATCGATACCCCTACCTGCGATCTGGCCGATCTGAGCAGCATCGGGCGCTGTGCTGATGCCTTGCTGGCAAAGGGCGAGCCGATCGACACCTTGGTGCTCAACGCCGGCTTGCAGTACAGCGGCATGGTCGAGCCCCGCTGGTCGGCCCAGGGGTTTGAACTGACTATCGCCGTCAACCACCTAGGCCACCAGGCCCTCCTGCAACAACTTTTGCCTCTGTTGATCTGGAGCACAGCACCTCGCTTGGTGGTTACTGCATCGGAGGTGCACGACCCCACCAGCGCCGGGGGAAAAGTGGGCCTCCCAGCTGGCCTCGGCGATCTTGCTGGTCTGCGCCAGGGGCCTGGGGCGCTGATGCTGGATGGCAGCGGCAGCTTTAATGCCGAGAAGGCTTACAAAGACAGCAAACTCTGCAACCTGCTGATGGCAAGGGAGGCGGAGCGGCGGCTGAGGGAGCAGGGCAGGCTGCTGCCGGTGCTCGCCTGGAGCCCGGGGCTGGTGATCCCGCGCAGCAAGGGCGGCTTCTTCCGCTACAGCCGCAGCCATAACCCCCTGGGTCAGGCCCTGTTTGCCCTTGTTGCTCGCGACCTGCTGCGGCTCACCGAAACTCCCCAGAGGGCTGGTGCCCTGCTGGCCGGCCTCGCCGATGGCTCAACATCGCACGCCAGTGGATTTCATTACTGGAGCAACCGAGTTGTGGGGCCGGGTCGGCTTCGTTTTGAGGCCAGCCAACCGAGTGCGGAGGCTTGTTCCGATCCATTGGCTCGACTTCTATGGGATCTGAGCGCTGCAGCGGCAGGGCTCAAAGCCACGTTTCATATTTCTTCATATTAGGATTTGCGAAAGCCGATGGATTAATGAACGATTTTCTGGCAGTCATTTATTTGGTTTTCTTTGCAGCCATCGCGGGCGGCGCCTTTGCTCTGATGACTCAAAACTTGCGTAATTCCCAGGAGAGAGATTCGCTTCAGGCTCCTCGTAAGCGCAGCAGGGTTCACCCAGAGGCGCCTCAGGCAGGCGAAGAGGTGCTTTACGTCGACTTCAGCCGCGAGCGTTTAGAGCAGATCTATCAGCAAACCCCTTGATTTTGGAAATAAATGCGTAGTAAGCGGATATCAGGCAAAACGGACTTACCCTTCGGCCTTAATCCATTGGGATAAATGGGTATTTCCGTGGCAGCTTCTGCTCCGGCCCCCGATGCGCCGCTTCACGAGCAAATGGGGTGGCTGGATAAGCAGACATTGGCGTTCGGCCGAGAATTTGCTGAATTGCGCTTTGACAGTGATGCCTTGGCCGTGGAAATCGGGCTCACGGTGAAACTAACTTGCTTTGAGGCGCGCCAGATCAGCCAGCCTTTCGCCCATCGTGCCCACTGCCTGCTGGCAGGTCGCATGGCAGTTAGCGCAGCAACCTATGTGCCGTTAGTTGCTAGCACCTCGGATCACAGTGATAGCACTCTGGAAATACCATATTTTGGCAACACTCGTTTTCGCATCGAGGGTAAGGACTGGTTTGATGGGGCTGGCCAGCAGGCGATCTATCTGCCAGGTCAATCCTGCTCTGTTGAGACCAGCCACTTCAATGGCTTGCTTTTCAACCTCAACCCCCAGCGGCTGGCAACAACTATTAGTGAAGTCAGCCGCCATCGTGTGCCGCTCGAGCTGGCCGAGCGCTGGGTCCAGCGGCCTGTGGCGATAGACCTGGCTGACCCCCGTGTAAAGCACCTTCAGCGCTATTTAGAGAGCGGCCTGCAGAACCTTGCGCTGCTTCACGGCATAGGTTCCGGCCATCCCGATGCGCCTTTAGCCCTAGGGGTTGAAACACTGGCCTACCGCTCCAGTGCCCGCATGATCGCCATTGCGCTGGGCTAAGCCCTGGACAGGTCCAGCTGGCTGTTTCACGTTTCTTCATCAAGCTTGCCAGGATTGGTGAAGCAATCAATTCACCATGTCCACGCCCCTGCTTCTTGAGCTGTTTGGAGGCTTCTTGGCGGCCTGCATGGCCCTTTGGTTTGTCGCCCTCAGCCGCCCTGCTGATCAACCTTCTGCCGCCCAGAGCCCTGCGAATGATCAATGGATCACGACTGGCCAAGCTCAACGGATCCGTTCCGGTTTAGAGGCCTATGTGTTGAAGCCAGGCGCGGTTGCGTCGCTCGGACTGCTGCTGCTTCGGTTGGCTATCGGCGTGATGATGATTCACCACGGCCAAGAAAAACTTGCCGATCCCCAGCAATTTGCCAATACCTATGTGGCATCACTGCACCTGCCATTTCCCTTGTTTTTTGCTTATGCCGCAGGCTTCTCTGAGCTGATCGGCAGTTGGCTGTTGATTCTCGGCTTGCTGACACCAGTTGGGGCTCTTGCCCTCACCGGCACGATGACAGTTGCCGCCTACCAACACATCCTTACCGCAGGGCTCAACATTTATGTGCTCGAGCTGGTCGTCCTCTATTTGGGCGGCAGCCTTGCCCTGTTGCTTGTTGGTCCTGGCCGCTTTTCATTTGATGCTGGCATGCTGCCAGGCCTGCTCGTTAAGCCAGCTGTTCGTATTAAGCCAGAGACTTCTGCCCCCTCCGCTGGCATTTCAGGATTGGCCCCTGCTTACGTGCCAATTAAAGCCAGCAACTCAAACCGCTGATACCCATGGCACCCCCAGGGCACGCAGCAGGTTTCAATTGCGCTCAAGGCGCTGCCAGCTTCCTGCAGCGGAGCTGCTGATCCAGCGGCAGCACCATTGGCAAAGCCTCACACCCTCCGCTAGGGCTTTGTGGGGCTGGCCTGAGCCAGGAATTCCCCTCGAGCTGGAGGCAGCTTTTCCCCAGGAACTTGGCGACACCACACCCATGCCCAGCCACTTTGAACTGCTGAGCTTTGAGGTGCATCAGGTTGAGTTGCTGGAACTTGGCGGGCAACCCCACCGGCGCAGCCGCTGGAGCGCCTCTAGGGCCTGGTCTGAACAGCTGCTGAACCCTTAATTCGGCCATTTGGGAGTGCTCGTTCACACGCAACCCCTTTACGGAGTACCGTTTGACTGGTAAGGAAGCAGATGTATGCGAATTACGCGGTGCAATTCTGAACATCTGATCGCTCTAACGGCATCAGAGGCCTCCCATTTGGTTGATGCCTGTGCCTTGTTGGTACTGGCTTCTGAGGCTGCGCCCCAGGCGGCACTTCCCCCTGATATGGCAACTCTGCTTGGTCAGTTGTTTGACGGCTTGAAGTCAGCCGCTGAATCAGCAAAGCCCGCCCAAAAGTACCCCTCAACGCCTCCCTGTTGAACAAAATCGGAGTCGGTTTGCGATGAAGGTTTCTCGTCACGGCGATCAGCATCTGATCTGCCTCAGCTCCGAGGAGGTTGGCCTGTTGGTTGATCTCTGCCATGCCGGAGCTTTTTCGGACCATTTGCCCCGCTCTGCTGCCAGACAGCAACGCCTTCATGACTTCCTTTGGCAGATCCAACAATCGCTGCTGCTAGGTGTCCAGCAGCGCTGGGGACGCCGGGCCAGCTGATTTCACACCTGTGGCGATGCAATGAGCGCTTGGCGCAGGATTTCTAGGCGTTTGCTGTTGACCCCCAGATCTGAATCGCCAAGCCGGGAAACGGAGCGAGCTTGGAGAATTCCATTTTCAGTGTCGGCGTACAGCTCTAGATCGTCGACGAAGCCAAACAGGGAGCTGGTTGCGGTTGCGTGCAGATAGCCCTCAGCGCGCTCCACAACATCGACTCCGCCCATCGCTTCAAGCACTGGAATCAGGCTTTCGAGGGCGCTTTGGGGGGCATCACCCCTGCCCTGCTGGATGGGCCAGTCTGCCCTTGCGCAGTGAGCTGGCGTGGGACAGGGAGCCAGGGCGCCGTCGTGCACGCCCAGGTCGATAGGTACCGGACCAACGATGTGAAATAGGGCGAGGCTCAGCACTACGGCCAGATGCTGCAGCAGATAGATCATCGCGGGCTTCAGGTGGGGGAGATGGGAAAGGTGCCACCGTAACCAGGTTGGGCCGCCTGGCTGGCTCCTGATTGATTAACCTCTCTTTGCGGATTTCGCCTCTCATGCCATGGGGCCGCTGCAAATCGTTTGGTTCAAGCGCGATCTACGCAGCTTTGATCACAGGCCCCTATTGGAGGCGTCGCTGCGGGGACCAGTGCTGCCGCTCTACGTGGTGGAGCCAGACCTGTGGCGCCAGCCAGATAGCTCCGCCCGGCAGTGGGAATTTTGCCGCGAATGCCTGGTAGAGCTGCGCGCGGCCCTTTGCGGCCTCGGCCAACCACTTGTGGTGCGCATCGGTGCGATTGAGCAGGTGCTGGAGCGGGCCCATCGACAGTTTGGAGTAGCTGGCTTGTGGAGTCACGAGGAAACTGGCAACGGCTGGACCTACGCCCGCGACAGGCGCGTCGCCGACTGGGCCCGTCAGCACGGCATTGAATGGCAGGAGATTCCCCAATTTGGTGTCACCCGGCGGCTCAGCAGGCGAACGGGTTGGGCAAAGCGCTGGGAGGAGCGCATGGCTGAGGAGTTGAGTGCCCCGCCGGCCCGACTTACCCCGCTGTCCCGGCTCGACCCCGGCTCCCTGCCTATGGCAGCAGAGCTGGGACTGGAGCCCGATTCCTGCCCAGGGCGGCAAAAGGGGGGGCGAGCCCAGGGCTTGATAACCCTCGCTTCCTTCTTGGATCAGCGCAGCCGCTCCTACCAATCGGGGTTGTCTAGCCCCAATACGGCCGACGTCAGCTGCTCGCGCCTTTCGCCCCATCTCAGCTGGGGCAGCTTGTCGATGCGTGAGGTAGTGCAAAAAAGCCGCCTACGCCGCCAGGCTCTTGCGGTGGCCCCCTGGCGGCGCTCGTTGCAGCGCTTTGATGAGCGCCTGCATTGGCATTGCCATTTCATCCAGAAGTTGGAATGCCAGCCGAGCTTGGAATACAGCGAGCTCCATCCCCTCACTGCTGGACTGCGCGAAAGTAACCATGAGCGTTTGGCAGCCTGGGCAGAGGGGCGCACGGGCCTTCCTTTTGTGGATGCTTGCATGCGTTGCCTGAACGCAACCGGTTGGCTGAATTTCCGTATGCGGGCGATGCTGCTGTCCGTGGCCAGCTATCAGTTGTGGATTCCATGGCGTGAGAGCGGTGTACATCTCGCCCGCCAATTCGTTGACTATGAACCTGGCATTCACTGGAGCCAGTGTCAGATGCAATCTGGCACCACCGGCATCAATACGATCCGCACATACAACCCGCTAAAGCAGGGTCTAGACCACGACCCCGAGGGTGTGTTCATCCGCCGCTGGCTGCCCGAGATGGCGGACGTGTCGGCGGTGTTCTTGCACCAGCCCTGGATGATGGATGCCGCCAGCCAGGAGCGCGCCGGTTGCCGACTTGGCGCCGACTATCCCGCGCCGATTGTTGATTGGGATGCGGCAGCGGCTTCCGCCCGCGAGCAGATCTGGGCTTTGCGAGCTCAGCAGGGTTTCGCGGCTACGGCAGATGCCATCCAGCAACGCCATGGTTCAAGGCGATCTGGCTTGCGCACTTCCAGCAGCAGGCGCCGGGTTAAGGCGCCCGTAGCCCAGCTCAGCCTGAATCTGATGGGAAACACCTGCTTAGGTGAGTGAGGCTTTTATCCTGTTGCAATGCTGTCGAGCATTTCTCTTTGTTGGCGACTTCCTGTCGCATTAATCGGTCTGGCACCCACCGCTGCGTGCATGGCAGAGGCTTTCCAAGCTCGGTCGTCCAGTGATTCGCAGCCTCATATTTGCCCAAATTCCGTAGGCAAGGTTTGTCAAGGGGCGGAGCAGGGGCCACTGGGTTGGGGCATAGATCCAGCCCAAGCCGATCAGTTCGTAGGCCCGTCTAAACACCTCGACGTCACGCAGCACGGCACCATTGGCATCAATGGCGTGGATGCGCCCCATAGCTTCTCTGTAGCTGATGCCGGCATAGCTGTCTGGGTTGTAGTCGACCTGATCGATGTCTACGAAGGCGAGTTTCAGCTGCTCGCCATGGCGCTGCAAGTCTTTGCGGCCCAGTAGCTCCACTTCACGCAGGCAGAGGGGGCAACCTCCATCGTAGAGAAGGGTGAGAGCTGGGGAATCGGCTGCGTTCATATATTTGTCGCTAGCGGTGGGACTCACTTTTTGCGGCAGTAGTTACCGCCTACGTTCATCCAGCCTTCAGCGCAGGCCTTGCCATTGTTGGGTTGCACCGTGTAGGTCATCAGCCCCAGGGTGCTGCACTTGCCATTCAGCATGTCTACGTACACCATTGGACAGATATCGCCGATTTTCGGAACCTGGCGCTGGGCTTGGGCGGCTGGGGCAGTCCATGCCAGGCCCGGCAACACGATCAACAGGGACAGCAATATGCGCATGGCAGCCGGTGCTAGGCAGGAGCAGATACCCGGTCATTCTGCATGCTTCGTCAAAGCCTCGAGACCCTGCGGGTGGTGACCCCAGGTGAGGGCTTTACCGATCTCACTGGCCGACTTAATGCCGCCTTGGCCTCTAGCGGCATGGAGCAGGGGCTGCTCAACCTGGTGTGTCTGCACACCTCATGCAGTCTCACCATCAACGAAAACGCCGACCCACACGTATTACGTGACCTCTCCAGCTACCTGCGCGCCCTGGTGCCCGAGGAGGGCATCCGTCCGGTAAGTGGCCGGGGTGAACTGCGCCCCTATGTACATGCCGATGAAGGCTCAGATGACATGCCGGCCCACATCCGCACTGCCCTCACCACCAGTCAGCTCAGCCTTTCGTTTGAAGCTGGTCGTCTGTTGCTTGGTACCTGGCAGGCCGTCTATCTGTGGGAGCATCGCAGGAGGGGCCGCGAGCGGTTGCTAACAGTCCACCTATTGGGTTCTTAGGGCTACGTCTCTTAGCAGCGATCCATGAGCAGTCCCTGTCCTATCTGCCGCCTTCACGAAGACCCCGCAGCGGGTGACGCCTATGAAATAGGCCGCGGTTCGCTTTGGCTGCTGCGCCACCATCCCGACCCGGCCCCCCTGGTCGGTTGGCTGCTCCTAGATAGTCTCCGCCATGTAGCGGGCCCGGCTGATTTCAACGACAAGGAGGCAGCTTCCTGGGGGCTTGCCGTGCGCTATGCCAGCGCCCTGCTCAAGGAGCAAACCGGCTGCGACAGGGTTTATGCGATTGCTTTTGGCGAGGGTGCGCCCCATTTGCACCTCCACTTAATTCCCCGCTTTGCTGGCGATCCCCGCACCAGCGCCTGGTTGGTGGCAGATCACTACCGAGCGGTAGCAGCTGGAGAGCTGCTAGCCGCAGCGCCTGAACATGTGACGGACCTGGTGAACCGGGCCCGCCACAGTTTCTCGCACCAGCGTTGGGATGAACTACACCAGCACGGGTAACTTGGCTGGCTCGCTTTGCTGGAAGCGCAACTTGCGTGCCTCGCCTTCGGTTGCAACATCGACCGTGATCGTGTGGCCGCCGGTGAATACGCCACCGAGGATTCCCTTGGCGATTGGCGTTTCCAGTTCCCTTTGGATGGCGCGCTTGAGTGGACGGGCGCCATACACCGGGTCGTAGCCCACACCGGCAAGCCAGTCGAGGGCATCGGCGTTGAGTTGCAGCCCCAGTTTTTTGTCCTCCAGTCGCCTGGCCAGCCGCTGCACCTGCAGCTCCACGATCTCGCGCAATTCCTCCTGCCTGAGGCTATGGAAGATGATCGATTCATCTAGCCGATTGAGGAATTCAGGCCGGAAGTGACCTCTGAGGGCCTCATTCACCCGGGCCTCCATCTCGCCGTGGCGGGCTGGATCACCGGCCAGATCCAGTATTGAGGCGCTGCCGATGTTGCTGGTGAGGATTAGCACCGTGTTGGTAAAGTCCACCGTGCGGCCCTGGCCATCGGTGACGCGGCCGTCATCGAGGATCTGCAGCATCACGTTGAACACATCGGGGTGGGCCTTCTCCACCTCGTCGAACAGGATCACCGCATAGGGCCGGCGCCGCACCGCTTCGGTGAGCTGGCCGCCCTCCTCGTAGCCCACGTAGCCCGGAGGGGCTCCAATCAGGCGGCTCACGGCGTGCTTCTCCATGTATTCGCTCATGTCGATGCGCACCATCGACTCCTCGGAGTCGAACAGCTGGGCTGCCAGGGCCTTGGAGAGCTCCGTTTTGCCCACACCCGTGGGGCCAAGGAATAGGAAGCTGGCGATGGGGCGGTTGGGATCGCTCAGGCCTGCCCTTGATCGCTGAATCGCATCGGCCACGGCGGTAACGGCTTGCTGCTGGCCGATAACCCGGGTGTGCAGCTCCTCCTCTAGTTGCAGCAGCTTCGCCATCTCGCTTTGGACCAACTTGGCTACTGGGATTCCGGTCCATTTGGCGATCACCTCGGCGATGTCGTCTTCGGTGACCTCTTCGCGCAGCATGGTTTTATCGCTGCCGCTGGCATTAAGCGCCTCTTCTTTGGCCGCCAGTTTCTTGTGCAGCTCGGCCAAGGTGCCGTATTCGAGCTCGGCGGCCTTGTTGAGGTCGTAGTTGCGCTTGGCCTGCTCCACCTGCAGCTGAACCTGCTCGATTTCCTCTTTGATCGCACCAAGTTCATCGATTGAGCTCTTTTCCGCCTGCCATTGGGCATTGAGGGTGCTCTGCTGTTCGCTTAGATCGGCCAGCTCCTTCTCCAGCCGCTCCAGCCGATCTTTGCTGGCAGGGTCGGATTCGCGCCCCAGAGACAGCTTTTCCATCTCCAGCTGCAGGATGCGGCGATCGAGCTCGTCGATCTGCTCCGGCTTGGAGGTGATCTCCATCTTTAGGCGGGCTGCTGATTCGTCCATCAGGTCGATGGCCTTGTCTGGCAAGAAGCGATCGGCGATGTAGCGGCTGGAGAGCACAGCTGCTGCCACCAGGGCGTTGTCGGCGATGCGCACGCCGTGATGCACCTCGTAGCGCTCTTTCAGGCCCCGCAGGATTGAGATTGTGTCTTCAACCGTGGGCTGATCCACGAACACCTGCTGGAAGCGGCGCTCCAGGGCCGGATCCTTCTCGATGTGCTGGCGGTGCTCATCGAGGGTGGTAGCGCCGATGCAGCGCAGTTCGCCCCTGGCCAGCATGGGCTTGAGCAGGTTGCTGGCATCCATGGCGCCGCCGCTGGCGCCGGCCCCCACCACCGTGTGGATCTCGTCGATGAACAGCACGATCTGGCCCTCGGACGCGGTGACCTCCTTGAGCACGGCCTTGAGCCGCTCCTCAAATTCACCGCGGTACTTGGCACCGGCGATCAGGGCGCCCATGTCCAGCGACACGAGCTGGCGGTTTTGCAGGGCCTGGGGCACGTCGCCATTGACGATCCGCTGGGCCAGCCCCTCCACGATCGCCGTTTTGCCCACACCGGGCTCACCGATCAGTACCGGGTTGTTCTTGGTGCGGCGGCTGAGGATCTGGATCGTGCGCCGGATCTCTTCATCGCGGCCAATCACCGGATCGAGCTTGCCCTCTCGGGCTGCGGCCGTGAGATCCCTGCCGTATTTCTCCAGGGATTCGTAGGTGCCTTCTGGGTTCTGATCGGTCACGTTTTGGGATCCGCGGATGGCTTGTACGGCTTCTTTGAGTTTGTTGGTGTTTGTGCCCGCTTGAGATAGCAATTGCTTGACGCAGCGGTCGTCGATCGCCAGGGCCAGAAGCAGGTGCTCAATCGCTATGTAGCTGTCGCCGTAGGACTGTTTGAGCTCCTGGGCCTGGTCAAGAACGGTATTGAGACCTTTGCCGAGATAGACGTTGTCGGGGGGCGCACTAAGGCTTGGCTGAGCGAGGATCCAGGCCTCCACCTTCTGGCTAAGGGTGCCCACATCGACGCCTGCCTTTTCCAGGATGCGCCCTGCTAAGCCCTGCTGGCTTAGCAGGGCGGCGAGCAGATGCTCGCTTTCCATCTGCTGTTGACGCCGCTGCTGTGCCAATTGCTGGGCTGCCACAACGGAGGCCCAGGCTTTCTCGGTGAAAAGTTCGGCGGTGGGATGCATGGCCACTTGCCTCGTTTGAGCTGCTGGATCAACCGTATGTCCGTTGTCACAATTCAGCACCGAGGAGAACCGAACGAATCGATTCGGTCCTCCCTAGAGCTGGTGGGAAACCGTCAACGCTGCCTGCCGTTGTAATCAGGCAGCTCAACTACAACGGCTCCGGCAGCTGAATCACGCCGCCCTCGGCGCCGCACATGCGCAGCGGACAGCCATCCGCTCTGTAAACCGCGTCGGCGGGGGAGAGGCAGCCCATCGTGTTCTTGGCCTGCACCTGATTGGGTTGGATGCGCCTGGGCTGGAACAATTTCTGGCTAGACGGCACCACTAGTGGACACATGGGCTTAGGCAAGCCCTGAGCCCGAGCCTGGCCTTGGAGGCCCCCCAGTAGTCCAACCCCGGCGATGGCGAGTGCCAGCAACAGTTGCGTCGAGGGCGAGGGGGTATGGGCTGCCATGCCGGTGCACTAGTTCAGACTGCTCCCAATCTGGCCCCCCACATGGGGGATCGCTGCCGTGAATGACACCTGGAACGACCCGTTGATTGAGCAACTGGCTGCTGAGTCGCGGGAGTTTGATGGCACGGGTCGAGATCCGGAGCGCAACTGCTGGATGGCCGTACATCGGTATGTGCACGGTGTGCTTCCCAGCGAATACGACATCCGCGAGGTTCCGGAGGAGCTTTATCTGGCCGTACTAGCTGTGCGCCGACATCAGAGCTGAAATTAGGTCTGAATTTCCAGGATGTTCACTTGGCTTCCGTGGCCAACAAAAAAACCCCGGCCTTGGCCGGGGTTTGCTTAAGGACTAATTGGACATCAGTCCGGGAGACCAGACTTAGCTCAAGCCCAGCCCTTAGAAGACATGTCTTCGACGTAGGCGGCGACATCGGCGATGTCACCTTCGCTGAGCTTGCCACCGAAGGCAGGCATGGCGTTCTTGCCGTTGGTTACCTGGTAAGCAATGGCAGCTTCGTGGCCTTCGCTGTAGTTGGCCAGGTAAGCGGTTAGGGCATCCTGCTTAAGGGTGCGCTCGGCGTTAACAACGTTGCCACCACCCATGTGGCAAGCGGCGCAGTTGGCGGAAAAGATCTGGCCGCCATGGGCCACATCGGCAGCGAAGCTAGGAGCAGCACCCAGCACGAGCGCCAGGCAGAGAGCGATCAGAGAGAAGAGACGGCGCATGGGGGGCGCTTAAAAGCATGGGCAACTCGACAAAATTAAGGCGTGAACCGGGCTGATGTGACCCCTGGCAACCAGGTTCGAAACAATTGCCACAAAGTTGGCTGTGCGGTGGGATCAGCCAGGTGCCAAGACGTTGATTTCAGCGGTCATCCCTGCTGCCCGATGGGGCTCACACCAGATCGCGTAGCGGCCGGGAGTATCAAATTTATGCTGCCAGCTTTCGCCCAAAGCGAAGCTGAGCGGTTCATGGCTCCATTCGGGATGGCCTGCCACGATCAAGTTGTGGGGGCCGAGCCCCCACACTTCAAAGCTCACTGTGTCTCCAGCGTTGATCGTCAGCTGCTCGGGTTGGAACACCAGAAAGCCTTCGTCGTTGCCCAGCAGCATCGTGAACACGAGGCAGCCCAGCAGCAGCCTCCCGACCAGCCAACCATGCCTGTGCTTACTCATCTGTGGGGCAGGCCAGCGGTTTCAAACACCGCTTGGAGCGTGGGTGCGTAGCTCACCAGGCCAAAGCGTTCTGGTGGGCTCACCGGCTCGTGCACGAAGTGGCGCTGGCGAATTGAGAAGCGATCCCAGGCATTGACTTCAATGCGTAGCAGTTTGATCAGGGCTTCGATTAACCAGCCTTGCAGGTCGATCCCAAACGGTGGCTGCCAGCTGCGGCGCCAACGGCAGAGCTGGGTCACGGTGGCATTGATGCTGATCGGCGCCTGGCCGAGCACCAGGCGCCGCAGAGCTCCCTGGTTTGGTTCCGGATTGGGTTGATGGGGCTGGGTGGCCAGATGGGCGCACACCAGGGCTATGTCGGCGGCATGGATGAAGTGGAAGCTGGCTTCGGTGCGGAGCCACTTAGCAAGCCACAACCAGCGGGTTGCCTCCCTAATCCCGGCGGTGAGATAGCTGGTGGGATGGCGATCGCCCGGACCCACCTGACCCCCAAATACCAGGGTGGGAAATACGGCCACAATTTTGGCGGCTAGGGGGTGGGCCTCCAGTTGCTGCAGGCAGAGGGCCTTGGTTTGGATGTATTCAGTGCCAAATTCCGCTGCCTCGGGCAGCAGCTGCAACTTGCGATCCAGAATTGAGGCAGTGGAGAAGTAGATCACCTGCTCCAGCCATACAGGGCTTGTGAAAGCCAGCAGCTGCTTGACCGCGTCCACGTTCACCTGCTGGGCTCTTAGGGGATCGCCCCAGGCGGTGGCCGTGTGGATGATGCGAGTGGCGGTGGCGATTGCACCGGCATGGGGCGTTAGCTCCCGCAGGTCACCGACCAGCAGGGTGACCCGAGGATCATCTGCAGAAACAACCGTGAGCTTGGCTGGATCACGGAGCAGGAGCAGCAACTCCGCATCGCTGTGGCGATAAAGCTGCTCAGTGATGTATTGGCCAACGCAGCCACTAGCCCCAGTGATCAGGATCCGCTGGGGCCGTGATCCTGCCGCGGGGCTGCTCAAGCCGCCGCTCCGATGCGCTCCATCACACTCTTGCCGGCTTCAAAGAAGGCGCGGCCGTTTTCTTCTGGAGTGCCCGGCAGGATGCCGTGGCCCAGGTTGAGAATGTGCTTGCGGCCGCGTGCTTTGCGCACGGTGTCGTCGATGCGGGCCTGAATGGCCGCTGGGGTGCCGAATAGCAATCCGGGATCCACGTTGCCCTGCACGCCAATGTGCTCGGGTAGGCGGGCCAGGCCCTCGGCCATGTCCACGGTCCAGTCGAGCGAAATGATGTCTACCCCTGTGCCTGCCATGCGCTCAAGCACGCCTGCGCTGCCGGAGATGTAGAGGATGAAGGGGGTATCGGGGTGGGTTTGCTTAACCAGATCCACCACCTTCTTCTGGTAAGGCGCCGCGAAGCTGTCGTAATCCATGGGGCTGAGTTGGCCGGCCCAGGAATCGAACATTTGCACCACCTGGGCGCCGGAATCGATTTGAAAGCGCAGGTAGGTGGCAATTGACTCGGCGAAGTGGTCTAGGAGCTTGTGCAGCAGCTCCGGCTCTTTGAAAGCCATCGCCTTGATCACGGCGTAGTTCTTGCTGCTTTTGCCCTCCACCACATAGGCGGCCAGGGTCCAGGGGGCACCCACAAAGCCGAGTACAGCAGCTTCATTGCCAACAGATTGACGTAGACGGGTGAGCACCTCACCCACAAACGGCATGCTCTCGGCCGGCTCCAAGGCCCGCAGTGCCTCTACTTGGGCAAGGTTGCGGATTGGGTCCTGGATCAGGGGCCCCTGGCTCTCAATGATGTCGAAGTTGATCCCCATGCCCGGTAGGGGCGTGAGGATGTCTGAAAAGAGGATCACGCCGTCGGGCTTGAAGGCGTGGAAGGGCTGCATGGAGATCTCGTAGGAGAGATCTGGGTTTTCCGAGCGCTCGCGGAAACCGGGATGGCGGTCGCGCAGGTCGCGATACACCTTCATGTAGCGCCCGGCCTGGCGCATCATCCAAACCGGGGGCCGCTCCACCTGCTCACCTCGGGCGGCGCGCAGCAGCAGGGGGGCGGCTTCGGTCATGGTTGCAAGCAGAGCGAAGCGAGAACTTACCCGAGCAGGGCCCCGGAATCGGTGGCTTCGTCACAGGTGTCTTCATCCAACTGCTGGCTGCGGATTTCGTCCCGACGGAAGACAAGCACTGAAAGGGGTGGTAGGCAGAGATCCAGGGATTGGTCATAGCCATGGATGCCCCACTGGTCGGTGAATTTGCCGCCCAGGTTGCCCAGGTTGCTGCCGCCATAGCGCTCAGCATCGGTGTTGAAGGCTTCCTCATAGAAGCCCTCCAGCGGCACGCCCACTCGGTAGTGGGAATGGCTCTGGGGAGTGAAGTTGGCCACCACCACAAGCCACTTGCCCGTGGCACTTTCACGCCGCATGAAGCTGATGATGGAGTGGCGATTGTCGTTGCAATCGATCCACTGGAAGCCGAATTCACTGAAATCGTCTCCCCAGAGAGCCCGCTCCGATTTGTAGAAGACGTTGAGATCGTCGACGAGACGCTGGAGCCCCTGGTGAGAGTCGTGCTGCAGCAGCTCCCACTGCAGATCGCCCCATACATTCCACTCAGCCCTCTGGCCAAATTCCATCCCCATGAAGATGGTTTTCTTGCCGGGATGGGTCCACATATATGCCAGCAGTGCCCGCACGTTGGCAAATTTTTGCCAGTCGTCACCAGGCATTTTGTGCAAGAGGTTGCTCTTGCCATGCACAACTTCGTCGTGGCTTAAGGCCAGCATGAAGTTCTCTGTGAAGGCGTACCAGATTGAGAAGGTGACGTTGTTCTGATGGAACTGGCGGAACCAGGGATCTAGCTCGAAGTAATCGAGCATGTCGTGCATCCAGCCCATGTTCCATTTGAGGTTGAACCCGAGGCCACCAATATTGGTGGGCTGGGTAACCATGGGCCAGGTGGTGGATTCCTCGGCGATCGAGAGTGCTCCAGGGAAGTGCTCGAACAGCACGTGGTTGGCCTGTTGCAGGAAAGTGACGGCCTCGGTGTTTTCACGGCCGCCATTCTCATTTGGCAACCATTCACCATCTGGGCGCAGGTAGTCGCGATAAAGCATGGAGGCCACCGCATCTACGCGGATGCCGTCGATGTGGAACTCCTCAAACCAATAAACCAGGTTTGCCACAAGGAAGTTGCGCACTTCGTTGCGGCTGTAGTTGAAGATGAGGGTGCCCCACTCCTTGTGCTCGCCGATGCGCGGATCGGCATGCTCATAAAGATGGGCGCCATCAAAGAAGGCCAGGCCATGGGCATCTTTGGGGAAGTGGCCTGGCACCCAGTCGAGAATCACGCCAATGCCTTCGGCGTGGCAGCGATCCACGAAGGCGCGGAACTCATCCGGGGTGCCAAAGCGGCTGGTGGGGGCGTACCAGCCCGTGACCTGGTAGCCCCAGGAACCATCGAAAGGATGCTCCGAGATGGGCATCAGCTCGATGTGGGTAAAGCCGCGGGCTTTCACATAGGGGATGACCCGATCAGCTAGCTCCGGATAGGTGAGCAGGCGAGCGCCGGGTTTGAGATCGGCTGCAGGCACCGGCGGGCGCGGTGTGCCGTCAGCTTCGATGTAGGGCTGGTCTGCAGCGCCGTGCATCCAGCTGCCCAGATGCATTTCATAAACAGACACCGGCTGGTCGAGGGGGTTGCGGCTATCCCGCTCCTGCATCCAGCCCGAGTCTTGCCATTGGTGCCCCGCAAGCGACTCAACGATCGAGCCATTGTTGGGACGAATCTCATGGCGGAAGCCATAGGGGTCTGCTTTTTGATAGCAGTGCCCGTTTTGAGCTCTTACCTCGTATTTGTAAATCTCACCTGGCTGAAGCCCCGGAATGAATAGCTCCCAGGATCCACCCACCCTTGCCTGCATCGGATGGTGGCGGCCATCCCAGCCGTTGAAATTGCCAAGCACCGCCACGCTCCGAGCATTGGGGGCCCAGAGGCAGAACTGAACGCCCTTAACGCCGTTGTGCTCCACCACGTGGGCACCCATGCGGCGCCAAATGTGGTGGTGGTTGCCCTCTGCAAACAACAGGCGATCCAATTCGCCCATCCATTCGTGGCGAAACGACCAGGGATCGGGCTGCACGTGTTCTATGCCGCCGCGGTTTACCCGCACCTGGTAAGCGGTACCGGGATCACTGCCCCAAGGGGCTTCGAAAATCCAAGGGTGATTCGGAGTGGCCATCGGCAGCGATTGGCCATCGATCAGCAGCTCAACACGCTCTGCCTCAGGCATCCAGACGCGCAGCACCCAACCGCCCGATTCGAGGGGCTGGGGACCCAGCACCGCAAACGGGTGGTCGTGCCGGCATTCAGCCAGCCGCTCTGCGTCCTGCACCATCCAATCAAGGCTGAGCACGGACATGAACCAGCAGTGAGCTATCGGCGAGCTTAGGCGGCAGCGGGTTCAGGGAACCGGCTTGGGGTTGACCGGTTCACTGGGGAAATCGACGCCAATGATCTGATTGTTGTTGTCAAGAATCACAAAAAGGGAGTCGCTCAGTCGATTAAATTCAGTGTTGACAAGGACTAGGTGCTGGTCAGCGGTGCTTCCCGCTTCCACGGCCTTTTTGATGCGTATAAAATTACCTGTTTGGCGCTGCAGCTGCTGCCAGCGTGCCTGCAGGCTGGCGACGTCGATCTCCTTCTGCATTTCCAGACTAAGAAAGCTTCGGGCTGAGATGAAGTGGCCAGTGCTGAGGGCCTTGACAAATTTCCTGGCCACCAGGCTGGGGGCCTGATCGCTTAGATCGATGTGATAACCGTTGATCTGACCTGCGGAATTGAGCACTAGGAACAACTCCTGCTTGCCGGCGCTCGTGTTGAGACTGACCTCCACGGTGGTGGAGCGCAGGCCGCTCTGAACGCTGAGCAGCGTCCAGCTCAGCAGTTGGGGCTGGGTTCGCATGGTGGCAGCCACCATCTGTGGGCTGCTGGCCGCTTTCAGTTCTGGGGAGAACTGGCTATAGCGCAAGTTGGCATTACGGCTTTTAACTGCTGTCAAAATGCGATTAGCGGCGGCGCGGGCTGCTTCGACGCTGAGGGCTGGTTGATCCACGCCCCTGCTCTGGTTTTGGGCCGAAGCCGCACTGCCTGGAACTCCTGGCAGGGTGGCCACGGTGATGCTCAGCCCAGTAGCCAGCGAAAGCATGCCTAGAGCCATCCGGCTGAGGGTTTGGGGCTGGCGGCGCAGGGACATCGCAAAAACAAACTTTTGGATCAGTGTGCCTTAAATTTGCCGGCCAAGAGTGGCAGCAGCTGCAATTGAGAATCAGCCAGTTCGAGCTCAAGCGTGATGACTCGATGGCTTGGGCCGGCAGGGCCAAGGGGCTCGCTGCCATCGCCGGGGTTTACGGCAATCTGCGGCCAGGCCGCTCCCGCTAGGGAAAGTCGCAACCGTTCGCCGGGGCCGAGTTCTGCTTGCAGGGGCTGCAATTGAACTTGCAGCAGCGACTTTTCACCGGCTGGCTGCTGGGTCCGGGCCACGCCCGTGCTCAGTTGGAGCACCCTTCCCTGGCGATCCAGCACCGAGAGCGCTGCACAAAGGTCAAAGCTGGGTTGGTCGGCCCGCACAGCAATAGTTAATTGGGGCCGTCCTTCCAGCTCTAGGGTTGCGCTAAGTGGTGAACTCGTGAAGCAGATCACATCACCACGGCGGTCCAGATCGCCGCGCTCACATGGGCCTGGATCGAGGCCAAGGTGGCCGCCGCGACCTGGAACTGGTCGCCAGGGATCGTGCACCAGGGCAACCTCGCCGCTGCCAAATTGATCGAGCAGCAATTCGCCCTCTTCCGCGTCGATTGTGGCCAGGCCGCTACTGCGCAGCCCCCAGCTCATGGAGCTGCCGGCTGAATTTGGGGCCCGCCAATGGCGGCTTGACTGCTTGCCGTTTGCATGGGGGTCTTTTTCTACAAGAACTGCAGCGCTTAGCTGTTCTGCTGCAGCTTGATCCTGTAGGTAATGCTGAAAAAAGGCCAGTTGCAACCGGTCAAGGCCGCCGTTCCAGTCGAGGTGGGTATAGGCACCAATGCGCAGCAGCGGCGAGCCACCTGCAGCTTTAGCAAGTGCAAAGAGGTTCAAGATGCCGCGCAGATGGGGGTCGTACCAGCCACCGATTAGCAGCATGGGGCGCTGCCATAGAGCTGCGTCTGGTTGGTGGCAAACCCACCTGGGGGCCTCGCTTGCCGGGAGCTGCAGCCAGCGGCAGGCCATGCCTTGGGGGTCATGGCGCTTGAGCAGGTCCAAGCCTTCAGACAGAAAGTCGCCCGAGTCGAGGCTGCGGCGAATCGCTTGCCAGCCCGCATCGTTCCCAAGTTTTTGGCAGCGCAGGGCTGCCAATTGCAGTCCCCAGCCGAGGCCTAGGGCCCACCAGTGGGCTCCACCCTCGCAAGCCCAGTCGACGTGCTCGTCCAAACCAGCCATAGCCGGGACCAGGCAGTCGGGCAGGGCCGCTGGGTCGTCGCTAAGCAGTTGGGTCAGACCTTGGTAAGAAAACCCGTAGCAACCGACTCGCCCGTTACTGCCAGCAAGTTTGCGAACCCAGCGAATGGTGTCTGCACCATCGGATAACTCCTGCTCGAATCCTTGGAACGTCCCCTGGGAGGCGCCTTGACCGCGCACATCCTGAACAACCACCAGAAAACCTTGGGCTGCGTACCAACTGGGATGGGCATAGGTAACAGTTGAGGCGATTGACCGGCCGTAGGGCTGGCGCATCAGCAGCACCGGCCATGGTCCCTGGCCGGCTGGTTGCCAAACGCGGCTGATTAACTTGATGCCATCGCGGCATTCCATGGCCTCGTCTCGCCACTGAACCCGCAGCAGCTCTGGCGCCGGGCTGCTCACTCAGCGCACATCGGGGCAATACAGGCCGATCACGTAGGTGATAAGAACCTCAGAATCCATGGGGCTGAGGTTTTCTTGGCGGGAGATCTGGCCGACGGCCGAGCGGGATGTGGCCGAGAGCCCCTGGGCGTTGAAGCCCTGAAACTGGCTGCAAAGCGCCTTCGCTCTGGCAGGGTTTTGCTTCACGGACTCAAGCAATTGAGATTGGGCCAGGGCGGGCGCCCATACCGCTGCCAGGTTGATTATCAGTAAGGGCACAAGACTAAATAGGGCCCGTGCGAAGGCCGAATGAATTTTTGGGGAGTGGAGATCAGACAATTCATGCAGCCCCGTAGCAATTCCATTTGAACCACAAGGCGCAGTGGCTGGAGCCTGCTCTAGATCAGTTTGTGGGGCGGCGTTTGGCTCGCCGGATCCATTCGCTCAAGGTGGCCAGATCGAGCAGGGGGGAAGCCATGCCTGTGAGGCTTCGCTGCAGCCGGCCCATCTGGACCAAGAGTTGGTGCGGGTCACTAGCCGCCAAGCCAGCCCTGCTAGCGATGCCGGCGTAGAGCAGCAGGGCGGCTTCTGCCGGCTCGAGTCCCACCTCCACCACTAGCCGGGCCTGGCCCCGAAGCTTGATCAGCCGGGCCTCACTGGCGCCGCCGCTGCGGCCCAGACGGCGCAGATCCTGGTCTTGGAGACCGGCGAGTTGGGGCCAGTCTTCGATGCCGGCCAGTTCCAATTGGCGTTGTTCACGCTGAAAGTGAATTGGCAATTGCCACATGGTTAGGGCTGTAGCTGAACGTCACCACCCGTCAGGCTGCGGGTGGCTTCCGCTAGCACCACCGGCTTGCTCAGCCCTGGGGCTACCGTCTCGACCCGGCGCAATCGCACATGCACCAGGTTGTCGGCGCTGCTGCGGCCGCCACCCCTGAGGTTTAGGGCTACTTGTTGAACGGTGGCTGCCGCGGCCCCGTCCACCAGCCCGTCTGGAGCTGCTGCCACCACCAGGTCGATGCCGTTGTCGAATACCACCGGCACGCTCACTGCTCCTGCTAGCTGCACCCGAGGGCTGTAGCTAACCGCAAAGGTCAGGCAGGAAACGGCCAGCAGGGCCGTGAAGCTGGTGACACCAACCAGGCGAAAGCGAATCCCCCAGCGGCTCAGATAACCAACAAGCGTCGTCAAAGCCAGGACCCCACTGGCGGCCCCCAGCCATTTGCCCGCTGTCAGCAGGATTGGATCAGCGGCCATAGGGCTGGAAGTTTTGATTAGTGCCTTTATATTGCGCCCGTTGCAAGGGGTGGCAGCCCACCGGAATGGCGGAGTTGCCAGAACAGAACCCTGGGCCCGTCCCTGCTTCTTCATCACTTGCTCCCCCACCCTGGCCTGGCGGCCCCGGTGGCTTCCGCTTGCTGGCCGCATTGGCTGGTGGCTGCGGCACCCTGATTTTGCTGGTTTGGGGCGGTGATCAGGCCCTGAGAAAGCTTTACCAGCACTGGAGACCTCGGCTTGAGCAGCCGCTCAGCCAGCTTTCCGGCCATCCCGTTGAGCTTGGCGAGTATCAGGGTCTGGGCTGGGGTGGTCTGCGGATTGGGCCCAGTCGCATCGCCCCTGGGCGGCTGGATGGCTCCACAGTCTTGGTTCGTTCGGTTTTGGTGAGCCTGGACCCGCTAGCGAGCTTGCGCCAGCGTTTGCCAGTGCTGCATGTGGGCTTGGCGGGAGTGCGAGCTGAGTTGCGCCGCAACTCTCAAGGTCAGTATTGGGTGCCAGGCCGGCTTGACCCAGGCACAAAGCCGCCGCGCCTTGACCTCAGGTTGCGCCTGGCTGATCCCGCCATGCTCAACCTGCAGCCTTCCGGTACCAGCCTCCGCCTCATGGGCCGCGGTGCAGTGCGGCCCCATCGGCGCGAGCTGGAACTGGCTGCTTGGCTGCGCTCGGAGGCGGCCGCTGGCGAGCTGGCCATGGAGCTCCAGGGCAATTGGCAGAGTCAGCGCTGGGATGGAACCCTGCGGGCAAAGGCCTTGCAGCTGGCCCCGCTACAGCGACTCTTAGGCGTGCCTGGTCTGCTTGCCGGCAAGGCAGATGGGACCTTCGCCTTGGCCTGGCGGGATCGCCAGCCTTTTTGTAAAGGGGGAGCCCAGCTTCGCCAATTGCGCTGGCGGCCCGATAGAGGCGTTGCCAGATTGGAGTTGCCATTCAGCCAGCTGCGCTGCAGCGGCCAGGCGCTCGAGTTGGATCGCTCTACTTGGCGCTGGGGAGCACCGGGGGGCAAGGGCCTGCAGGGCACGCTGCGGCTTGGGGGGCTGTGGCAGCGAAACCAGCTTCTGGTACGCCAGTTTGAGCTGGCCCGCGGCAGTTCCTGGCTAAGGCTCAAGGGGAGCTTGGCCAGGCGTTTTGAGCTGACGGGCCAATGGCAGCTCCGGCCAAGTGACCTTCCACTCCAGGCTGGCACTCCTGAGTGGCTGTTGAACCAACAGGTAGGCGGCTCAGTTTTGGCCAGGGGGCCGTGGAGCCTGCCCCAGCTTCAGGCCCGTTTTGGTCAGCCCAGTAACCCCTTGCTGGGTCGCTGGGATGCGGTTTTGGATTGGCGCGACAAGCGCCTAGTGCTGCAGCGATTTAGCAGTGCCCACCTCTCGGCCCGTGGCGTGTTGCCCCTTGGCCTGCGGGCGGGTGGGGGGCTGGTGCCAGGCCAGCTCGATCTCAGCTTGGAGCTGCAGCGCTACCCCCTGGAGCGACTCGACCTGCTTGTAGGCGCCCAAATGCGGGGAATCTTGCAAGCCTCTGGCCGGGTGCGGGGCCCTCTCAATGCCTTGACCCCAGACCTGGATCTCCGGATCGACCAGCCCGGCGCCGGACCCCTGAGCTTGCGGGAAGACTGGCAGGGCAACTGGTTTGGTGATCCGGCTGGTGGTGGGCGCCTACGCATGCAAGCCCTCGCCCCAGCGCCGGTGGGGGTGCTTACTGCCCGCCTCGATTCAAGTTGGGTACCGCTTCAGGTGCGCCTTGAACGGGCCGGTGGGACGCTGGAACTCAACGGCCGCCCTCGGGGCTATCGCTGGCAGGCGATCCAGATTCCCCTCGATGGATTGCAGCTGGCCCTAGGACCCAAGTCCCGGCGGCAGCCCCTGCAAGCCCTGTTGAGCGGTCAGGGCCTGCTTGAACTCCAACCCCTGGCCTTCAGCGGTAGCGCCCAGCTTGATCGGCCGGTGTTTTTGGGCGTCTGGGGGAAATCGGCGCAGGCGAATATCCGCTATGCCAAGCGTCGCTACTCAGTCCAAGGAGCTATCTCTCCCCTTGCTGGGGGCAACCTTGCCATCGATTGGAGTGGCGTGTGGCATGGCGCCTTCCGAGCCCGCCTTCAGGGTGAGCGATTACCGCCGCTGTTTTTGCAGCAGTTGGTCAGGGCCTGGCCCCAGTGGCGCGGAGGGAGCGCGCCGATCCTGGGCCGGGCCAGCGACATCGGCACCCTGCTGATCGATACCTTTAGCGGCAGCGTTCAGGACCAGCTGCGGGCCTTGGAGCTTGCTAGAGCTCGGCTGAGCGCTGCCCGGCTGGAGCGTGACCGGCAAAGCAGTCCTCAGGAGCGACTGCAGCGGCTGGCAGGCCAGATCGACGCCGACCTGCGCCTTGACGGAGCCAGCCTGCTGGAAGCCCGCGCCGACCTCCAGGCCCGCGCCCACCTGTGGTTGCCTGAGGCAAACCAGGACCAGCCCCTTACCTCTGTGCCGGTGCTGGTGAAGTTCACCGGGCCCCTGCGGCGGGGGGCTGGCAATTTCAGCCTGGCTGATCTGCCCCTTGAGCTGTTGGCGCTGCTTACCCCTGTGCCCGCGGGATTGCGGGGCCGCCTATCTCTGCAGGGGCGCTACCGCCTCGGCACTCCCCAACCTGAGCTTGCCCTCAACATCAGCCTGGTTGATGGCTACCTAAGGGAAACGGCTTTGCTGCTGGAGCGGAGCACCATTCAGCTGGAGCAGGCCAGGCTGCTCCTCGATCTTTCTTTGCGGGCGGCCGGGGCTTCAAGCAGCGTCGAATTGGCGGGTGTTGTGCCCTTGGATCCGGGGAAGCAGGGTCTTGAACTGCGCCTGGCTAGTCGTGACGACGGCTTGCGTTTCCTGGCGGGGCTTGCCCAGCCTGCTCTGCAGTGGAATCAGGGCAGCGGCGACATGCAGCTGCTGGTGCGCGGCAGCGTTCGCGAGCCGATTGCTAACGGATTTTTGCGTTTCCGGGATGTTCAGTTGCAGTTCATCGGCCAAAAGGTTCGTGACGTCGATGCCACCGTGCTGTTCGACTTTGAGCAGCTTCTGCTTCAGGAGTTCAACGCCAAGGTGGGAGATAAGGGAGTGGTGCGTGGTAGCGGAAGCCTGGGGCTGTTTCGCCCTGAGGCCACAGCTGATGGCAAAGACGCCAACCTGAAGGTCGAGCTTGAAAAGGTGCCCTTTGCTATGTCTCGGATCAAGGCCGTGGCTGATGGGTCCCTTCAAATCGGAGGCAGCGTTGCTGCCCTTGATATTGGCGGGGAGCTGGCTATATCCCGGGGCAGCGTCAACGTTCAGCCGGCCCGACTGGCCAGTGAAGCCAATCTTGCGGCACCGGTAGCTAGCGCTGCTGAATTGCTCGAATCCCGCTGGAATTACGACCAGCCCTTGGTACTGCTCGGTCCCGATGTGGAGAGCAACGCTAGTGAGGCCCTGCGTGCCGCCGTACCTAACGCCAGCTTTGTGGGTTTCGATGACCTGAAGCTGAAGCTGGGTCCCGACCTGAGGGTGGGCATTCCCAACCTGGCCAGCTTTGGCACCAGTGGGGCGCTGCGACTTAATGGGAGGCTTGATCCGAGCCTGCGCTTGCAGGGCTTGGTGAGGTTGCTGAACGGCCGACTCAACTTGTTCACCACCACGTTTGGTCTCGATCCCGACTCCCCAAACGTTGCGGTGTTCACACCCTCGATGGGATTGATTCCTTTTTTAGACATCTCGCTGCGTACCAGGGTCTCCGACAACCTGCCGACCACCAGTGGTATTGGGACAGCCGGCAGCCTGTCTTTGCAAGACTTTCAGGCGGTTGGCGCCACCAACTCCCTCGACCAGCTCAACTTGGTGCGGGTTTTCCTGAGTGTGAGCGGGCCGGCGGACCGGCTTGCCGACAACCTGGTGCTGCGCAGTTCGCCGCCGCTCTCGGAAGATCGGCTGCTGGCCCTGATCGGCGGCAATACCCTGGCCGGCCTGGCGGGATCGGCAGGCGGCACTGCTCTTGCAACCGCCCTAGGCCAAACCCTGCTCTCGCCCCTACTCGGCACCCTCGGCGATGCCTTCGGCCAGCGGCTCAGCTTTGCCCTCTATCCCACCTACGTGAACCAAGCTGTGGCCAGTGGCGCCGAACGTCGCTCAGGACGGGTGCCGCCCCAGCTGGTGCTGGGAGCTGAGATAGGCCTGGATTTCACGGAACGCTTCAATGCATCTGTGTTGGCTGCCCCCAACCGCTCCGACGTGCCCCCCCAGCTGAATCTCAACCTCAAGGCCTCAGAACTGCTCAACCTGCAGGGGGCCATCGACGCTCAAGGTGCCTGGCAGACCCAGTTGCAGCTGTTTTTCCGCTTCTGAGCTTGTTTATTTCGATGCGGCGATTCCGATGAACCAGTTGATCGGGGTGGATCTAGGGGGTAGTGCCATCAAGCTGGGGCGCTTCAGCGAAGCCGGCGACCTGCTAGCCGAGCTGCAGGTGCCCACTCCCCAGCCAGCGGTGCCAGGTGCTGTGACAACGGCGATCGTGGCGGCGGTGCAGCAACTTGATCCCGAGCGGCTGGCCGATCGGGTTGGGGTGGGCCACCCCGGGCCGAGCGACCAGGCCGGGCGGGTGGCGCGCATCGCCATAAACCTGCCGGGTTGGCGGGATGTGCCATTGGCCAACTGGCTCGAACCGCTGTTGGAGCGACCCGTGACCCTGGCCAATGACGCCAACTGCGCCCTGCTCGGCGAGCACTGGCTTGGGGCCGCCCGCGGGGTTGGCGATGTGTTGCTGCTCACCTTGGGCACGGGCGTTGGCGGTGCGGTGTTGCTTGATGGCCAATTGTTTACAGGTCATCGGGGGGCGGCCGCCGAGCCCGGCTTGATAGGCCTAGATCCCGCTGGTCCGCCCTGCAACAGCGGCAACAACGGCTCCCTGGAATCCTTCTGCAGTCGCCGCGGCTTCGATCGCCTCTCCAGCGTGGATCCGGCCGAACTCTGCCGCCGGGCCGCTGGCGGCGATGGCGAAGCCCTGGCGGTGTGGCGGGCCTACGGCCAGCTGCTGGGGCAAGGGTTGAGCTCCCTGCTCTATGTGCTTACTCCGGAACTAGTGCTGATTGGTGGTGGCCTCAGCGGCGCCAGCGATCACTTCCTGCCAGCGGTGTGGCAACAGGTGGAGCAGCGGGTGCAGGCGGCTAGTCGTGAGGGACTGACGATTCGTCGCTGCAGCCTCGGCAACGGAGCCGGCCGGCTGGGGGCGGCCCGCCTGGCCTTGCAACGTTTGACACCCAGATTGGGATGATGGCTTGATGATTGCTGATCCCTCCCCAGACCTGCTGGCCCGGGCCGCCCAGGTGCGCCGCTGCGCCATGGCGCTGGGCCAACTCGACGATGGCCAGCGCCGTCAGGCCGTGCTGACCATGGCAGAAGCCCTAGAGCAGAGCAGTGAAGCCATTTTGGCCGCAAACCAGGCCGATCTTGAGGCCGCTGCCGCCGAGGAGCTGGCGCCGGCGCTGGTGGCCCGGCTCAAGCTCGATGGTCCCAAATTGGCAGGGGCGATCGCGGGTGTGCGCCAGGTGGCGGAGCTTGCCGATCCGGTTGGCCGCCGTCAGCTGCACACCGAGCTAGATGCGGGGCTGGTGCTGGAGCGGCTGACGGTGCCCCTGGGGGTGCTGGGCGTGATCTTTGAGGCGCGGCCAGATGCGGTGATGCAGATCGCCTCCTTGGCAATTCGCTCCGGCAACGGCGCCCTGCTCAAGGGTGGCCGCGAAGCCAGCCGCAGCTGTGAGGCCATCCATGCAGCGCTGCGCCGTGGCCTGGCCGCCAGTGCGGTGCACCCCGACGCCCTGGAGCTGCTCACCAGCCGGGAGGAAAGCTTGGGGCTGCTGAAGCTCGACGGCCTGGTGGACCTGATCATTCCCCGGGGCTCCAATGCCCTGGTGCGCTTCATTCAGGACAACACCCGGATTCCGGTGCTGGGTCATGCCGATGGCATCTGCCACCTGTTTGTGGATCGGGCTGCCGACCTTGAGCTGGCTCTGAAGGTGGCGCTGGATTCCAAAACCCAGTACCCGGCTGCTTGCAACGCGATTGAGACCCTGCTAGTTGACGCGGCGATCGCCCCGGCGTTTCTGCCTAGGGCCGTGCTGGCCTTTGGGGCCGCCGGGGTTGAATTGCGCGGCGATGCCGCTGCCATGGAGCTGGGGGTGAGCCATGCGGCCACAGACGAAGACTGGAGCACCGAATATTCAGATCTGATTTTGAGTGTGAAGGTTGTCGCGGATCTGGAAGCAGCCCTCGACCACATCGGCCGCTACGGCTCCCGTCACACCGATGCCATCTGCACCCGGGATGCTGCCACGGCCGACCGCTTCCTGGCTGCGGTAAACAGCGCCGGCGTCTACCTAAATTGCTCCACCCGCTTTGCAGATGGCTTCCGCTACGGCTTTGGCGCCGAGGTAGGCATCTCCACCCAAACCATGCCACCCCGGGGCCCGGTTGGGCTGGAGGGTTTGGTGACCTATCGCTACAGGCTGCGCGGTGAGGGCCATGTCGCCGCCGATTACGCCAGCGGTGTGCGCCAGTTCAGCCATCGCCCCCTGCCCCTTTGAGCTTCCTGCCATGAGCGATGCGATTCAGTTGCGCGGCCTGCGGCTTTGGGCCCATGTGGGGGTGCTCGATTTCGAGCGCAGGGAAGGCCAGTGGTTTGAGCTGGATCTGGAATTGGACGTGGATCTCAGCTCTGCCGGCCACAGTGATGCCCTAGGTGACACCCTCGATTACAGCCAGCTGATCACAGCCCTGCAGGCCCAGACGCGCAGCTTGCGCTGCCAAACCCTGGAGCACTACAGCGAGATGATTCTCGATCGGATCGAGGAGCTCTATGGCCCGGTGCCGATCCGCCTTGAATTGCGCAAGTGTCAGGCCCCAGTCCCGGGCTTTGGCGGGGTTGTAGCGGTGCGGCGCAGCCGGAATCACTAGGCCAATTTGAGACAAAACCCACCTCTGTGGTGGAAGTCAGGTTTGCTGCCGGGATGGGCCACGGCCCAATAGGTCAGCTCTCCGCTGGAGCTTTGGAGCACAGCCGATACCCCCAGCTCGAGCCCCGCACTAGCACCTGGCGTAGCTAAAGCTGGTGGCAGTGCACAAGTAAGGCTCAAGCTCAATTGTTTGTCATCGCGTTTCACCCGGAAGGGGAGCTGCTGGTAGGCCGGCTCCGCAGCCAACCCGCGCCGGTAGCTCTCTAGGTGATAAACATTCCAGTGACCGGCGGGCGAAAGGTTGTACTCCCAGTACTCGCTCTGACCTGCAGCGCCCAAAAAAAATTCCAGACAGGTGGCTTCCCAAAGCAAGTCCTGACGCAGCGGTTGCCCGCTGCAGTTAGGAATCCTCAACTGGGAGAGTTCAGCCTCAAGCTGGTATGTGATCTGGAGAGTGTTCTCAACCAGACTGAGTTGGCCCTGGAGTGAGCAGATGGCACCTCCCCCCTGCATCCTGGCCGAAAAGGGAATTAATTGGAAGCTGGTGCTGTTCATCGCAGTTTTGCCACAATTTCCCGGATTTGTTCTTCTTGGGCCTCGATACTTTCAGTAAGCCGAAATTGCACACGAGCCCGATCAAGGTTGTGGTTTGGATGGGTAGTACGAAAGTAGACATTGCCAGCTAGATGGTCACTTAAGAAGCGCAGGCCTAGCTCAAAGCTGATCAGCCTTGCCGACACGTAGATGTAATCTAAGTCCGTATCGCTTAGGGATGTTTTTGCCGCGTCCAGATAGCCCTCTAGGAGGGTCTCGCAGAGATCGAGATCAAATTTGACGCTATCAGGTTCACAGGCTTCTTCCCCCGCTGGATTGCAGGCTGAACGCAAGCAATCACCAATGTCGTAGTGCACCAGTCCTGGCTTAACTGTGTCTAGATCCACCATGCTCACGGCAGTTCCCGTGTGGGCGCAGAGCATCACATTGTTGATTTTGGGGTCGCCGTGAATTGGCCGCAGCTGCAGAAGGCCCGCTTTATTGGCGTCCTCAAGGATCGGTGCCAGTTCGCGGCGTTGCTCTACGAATGCAGCACACCATTGCTCCCGATCGTCCTGACCTATTGGGCTGCATAGCAGAGCTTGGTCGTAGGCCGCCAGATAGGTCGGTGTGACGTGGAAGCCAGGCAGGGTGTCGGCTAGTCGCTCTGGGGGCAGGTCGCTTATCAGGAAGTGGAATAGCCCCAAACCCCGGCCAACCTGCCGGGCCTGCTCCCGGTCCGTGATCGCCTCAACCGTCACGGCATCCTCGATGAAGGTCTGCAGCCGCCAAAACTCACCTCCTGCAAACAGCCAGGGTCGGCCGGTGTAGCGGTTGGCGATCACCCGTGGTAACTCCCAGCGTTGTCCGATCAAAGGGTGCTGCTCGGCGTGCGCGCTGAGCGCCTCTAGGTTTTGCATCACCAGCTCCGGCTGGGGAAATACCTGGGTGTTTAGCCGTTGCAGCACGTAGCGCTGGCCTGCCGTGGTTTCCAGTTGGTAGGTCTCGTTGACGTTGCCGTTGCCAAGTGGCTCAATCCGACTGACGGCTCCCTTCGGCACGAAGGACTCGGCAACCGCCACCAGCTCCGGTGCAGGAGTGGCCATCAGGCGGCTACCAGGCCGGAATGGCGGATAAGCGCCTCGCTACTTGGCTGGCGCCCCCGGAAGGCTTCAAACACCTCAGCTGGGGAGCGGCTGCCGCCGAGGCTGAACACGGTGTCGCGGAAACGGCGGCCGGTAGCCACGATCTCCTCCTCCTGCTCCAGGCCTACCTCCTCGAAGGCGCTGAAGGCATCGGCGCTGAGCACCTCAGCCCACTTGTAGGAGTAGTAGCCGGCCGCATAGCCGCCGGCAAAAATATGGCTAAAGGCGCAGAGGAAGGCATCCTCGGCAATCGGCTCGATCACCGTTGTCGTAGCAGCGATATGGCGGCGCAGTTGATCCGGACTCTCACCGCTGTCGGGGGTCCACTGGCTGTGCAGGCGCAGATCGGTGAGGGCGAGGTGCACCTGGCGCAGGGTGGCGCCGCCAGCCATGAAGGCGCGGGCAGCGAGCAGCTTTTGATAGTCGCTTTGGGGCAGGGGTTCTCCGGTTTGCCAATGGCGTGCCATGCCCATCAGGGTGGCCCGGTCGTAGCACCAGTTCTCCATGAATTGGCTGGGAAGCTCTACCGCGTCCCACTCCACGTTGTTGATACCGGCGGCCTGGGGCCGCTCCACCGTGGTGAGCATGTGCTGGAGGCCATGGCCAAATTCGTGGAAGAGGGTTTCAACCTCATCGAAGGTCATCAGGCTGGGGGTGTCGCCCACCGGTGGGCTTTGATTGCAGATCAGGTAAGCCACCGGCAATACAGCCTCGCCTGCTGCACTGCGGGAGCGGCCTAGGCATTCATCCATCCAGGCTCCACCGCGCTTGCTGCCGGGGCGGCTGTACGGGTCGAGGTAAAAACCGGCCAGCGGCTCGCCGTTGGTGGCCTCAATCACTCGGAAGAAGCGCACGTCGCTATGCCAGATCGGCGCTTCTCCATCAGCTGCAACTATTTCTATGTCGAATAGCCGCTGGCAAAGATCAAATAGCCCTTGCAGCACCTGCTCAAGTGAGAACCAGGGCCTAAGCGCCTCGCTGTCGAGGTCGAAGCTCTCCTGGCGCAACACCTCGGCCCAATAGCTCACGTCCCAGGGCTTCAGCTCAGCTGCCTCTGGTGCCCCGTGGCGGCTGGCGCAGGCAGCAAGGGCAGCGAGCTCCTGCTGGGCCACTGGAAAGGCTGCAGCGCGCAGGTCTTCAAGTAGGTCTTCCACTTCATGCACCGAGCCGGCCATTTTCGAGGCCAGGCTCACCTCGGCCCAGTTGGCATAGCCCAGCAGCTGGGCTTGTTTCAACTTCAGCTCCAGGATTTGGGCAATTAGGGGATTGTTATCCAGTTCGCCGCTGGCTGCCCTGCCCAACTGGGCGCGGTAGACCTTTTCGCGCAGATCCCGGCGCTCACTGAATTTTAGGAAGGGCACCACCCTGGGCATGTCTAGACCCAGGCGCCAGCCGCTTTCACCGGCATCTGTGGCAGCTTGGGCCAGCAGCTGCCGCAGGCTGGCTGGTAAGCCGGCCAGCTCGTCTTCGCTGCTGAGGCTGAGGCTCCAGCCATTGGTGGCATCGAGCACATGGTTGCCAAAGGCGGTGGCTAGCTCGGCAAGCCGTTCACTGGCGGCATTGAAGGCTTGCTTTTCCTGCCCCTCCAGGCCTACTCCCCTCAGCTGCATGTCCCGTAGCTCAGCCGCCAGGATGCGGCTCTGGGTGGCATCGAGCTGGCTGGGATTGTCTTGCAGTGCCTCGAGAGCTCGATATATCGGACGCGATTGCCCAGCGCGGTTGCCGAATTGCACGACGGCCCCCTGCTGCTGTTGGTGGGCCTCCCGCAGGGCTGGTGTGTTGCAGACGCCATTGAGATGGCTCACCACCCCCCAGCTCCAGCGCAACCGCTCGCCCAGCTGCTGCAAGGGGTCCATTACCTCATCCCAGCGGAGCGCATCGGATTCGCTTAAGCGCTGCTCGAAGCTGGCCTCTAGGGCCGAGAGGGATTTATTGAGATCGCTGAGCAAAGCGGGGATCGCCTGACCTACTTGCTCCGGAGTGATCGCATCAAAGGGCGGGAGACCCTGACCAACCAGCAACGGCAGAGGTGCGCTCAGGGTCATTGTGTGGAAGTTTGGTGAATCCATTTCACCCGATCACATCGACTTTTGTGGTTCAGCCCAGGGCGGTGATCCGGCCCATGGCAACCAGGGCAGTTGAACTCAACTGCTGGGCCAGAGCGTTGGTTGAGGCCTCATAGACATCGATTGCCAGTCGTGGCCAAAAACCGATCGCCAGCGTTGGCACCAGCAGGGTGAGCCCGATAAACAGCTCACGCGGACGCATGTCGCCCACCACAGCTAGGGCCGGAATCCTGGGACCGAAGAACACACGTCGGCAGAGGCTTAGCAGATAAACAGGGGTGAGCACCAAACCGATTGCCGCCAGCACGATGGCGATCACCCGGAAGCCGATGGTGAAATCGTCGTTGGCGGTGATGCCGAGAAACACAGTGATTTCACTGACGAAGCCGCTCATGCCTGGTAGGGCAAGGGAAGCCAACGAGCTAGCCAGGAAAAAGGCGAAGGTGATCGGCAGGGCCTTGGCCAGACCACCCATGTTGGGAATCGAAAGGGTTTTGGTGCGCTCGTAAAACACCCCTGTAACGAAGAACATGGCAGCGGCGATAAGGCCATGGCTGATCATCTGCAGCATGGCGCCGCTGATCCCGAGGGCATCGACAGCACCGATGCCGAGCAGCACAAAGCCCATGTGACTAACTGAACTGCAGGCAATTCGCCGTTTGACATTGTCCTGGGCAAAGGCATTCAGGGCGCCATAGACAATGTTGACGATGCCAAGCACGATCAGGGCTGGTGCCAGCCTCAGATGCACCTCTGGAAGCATCTGCACGTTGAAGCGCAGCAGGGCGTAGCCACCCATCTTCAGTAGCACCCCTGCCAGCAACATCGATACGGGCGCATTTGCTTCACCGTGGGCGTCTGGTAACCAGGTGTGAAGGGGAAACATTGGCAATTTCACCCCGAATCCCACCAGGAAGCCCAGGTAACAGAGCAGGCCAAAGGTGCCACCGGGGGAACGGCTGGCTAGCTCTGAGAGGTTGAAGCTGAAGCTGTCGCCTGAGAAGGCAAGCGCCAGGCCGCTCAGCAAGATCAGCAGGGAGGCTGTAGCGGTATATAAAATAAACTTAGTGGCTGCATATTGACGTTGCTTGCCACCCCATATTGCAATTAGTAGATATACCGGAACAAGCTCAAGCTCCCAGGCAAGGAAGAAAAGCAGAAAGTCCTGGGAGAGAAAAACCAGGCCCTGGGCTGAGGCCTGAACCAGCATCAGGGCGAAATAAAGGCGGGTTTTGCTTTTGATGTTCCAGCTGGCCGCCACCGAAAGCAGGGTTACCAGGCCTGAGAGCAGCACCAGCGGTGTTGAAAGGCCATCGGCCGCCAGGGACCACTCCAGGCCCATGGCCGGCACCCAACTGACCCTTTCCACAAGCTGCAAATCACTGCTTGAGCCGTCGAAGTGCCTGCTAAAGCAGAACACCATTAGGCCAAGGTCAACCGCCAGGGTGGCGAGGGCCAGGGTGCGGGGCCACTTGGGGTCGCTGCCATCGCCTGGCAGCAGCGGCATTACAAGGGCTACTGCTGCCGGCAGCAGCACGATCAGGCTCAGCCAGGGAAAGGCTGATTCCGCTGCTGGAGCGCCCAGGCTGGACGCAGCTAGCAGGGGCATGTTGACGTCCATCACGGCCCGATTGCAGATCTGGTGATTCGCTGAACAGGGCCGAGGTCAGGCGCTGTTCAAATCGGCATCCAACCTATCAGTCCCGGTTGCTTGACTGAGTAGATCTACTCACTGGCAGTGGGCTTCTGGTCTGGCAAGTTCTCCCAGCGGCTGCCCAGCTGCTGAATGGCCAGCACTTCGGAGCGGGACTCCACCCCGGCTTGGTGCCAGGCACGCACCATCGCTCTGCTGACGTCTTCGGCCGCTGGTTTGGGGCAAAGGGCAAGCAGGCTTGGGCCTGCGCCACTGATGACGCAACCCCAGGCTCCCGCTGCCAGGGCCGCCTCCCTTACGGCCTTGCCGCCATGGATTAGCCCCCAGCGGTAGGGCTCATGCAGACGGTCGTGCATGCCATCGGTGATCAAGTCGCCATTGCCGGTGCGCAGCCCCTGCAGAAGCAAGGTGAGGGAGCCCAGGTTGATCACCGCATCCCCCACTGGAATTGATTTCGGCAGGGCCCGCCTTGCTTCGCTGGTGGTGAGCCGGATGGCGGGGATCGCCACCACTGCCTGTACCAGGGGCGACCACTCACAGCGCACCACCCGCCAGCGGTGCGAGGCCGCCTTGGCTGTCATGCACAACCCCCCCACCAGGGAGGGCACCACGTTGTCGGGATGGCCTTCAATATCGATTGCCAGCTCCAGCAGCTTCTCGCGGCTAAGGGGTTCGCCCACCAGCGCATTGGCGCCGATAAGGCCTGCCACGATCGCCGTGGCGCTGCTACCTAGGCCCCGGGCCGGCGGCACCGCTAGCCGCACTCTTGCCTCAAGGGCCACCGGCTCCTCGCCGGCTTCTTTCCAGACCCGTTGGGCCGAGCGATAAACCAGGTTGTCGGGGCCTCCGCGCAGGTGGGCTCCTTCGCTGCCTTCAATAATCAGATCAAAGCGCTCGCTGCCGCCCTCGATGCAGCGCATCTTGAAGACGTTGTCGAGATCCAGGGCAGCCCCCAGACAGTCAAAGCCAGGACCAACGTTGGCGGTGGTAGCGGGAACGTGAACCTCAACCCCTTGTCCGACCCGGGGGCGCACCATGGGACAACTTCTGCTACGCCCAGTGTCTCAGGCCAGCAGCATGCGCGCCCGGCAGGCCGCGCTGAATTGGCCAATGGCCGGATCGACCACGGCCGTGATTGGCATGCTTGCCAGCACCGGCTCTAGCCGACCCTTGTTTAGAAATGCACCGTTAAAGGTGGTCGAGCGCAGGCTTTCCAGAAGTTTTCCTGCGGTGCCGCCGGCCAACCACACCCCTCCCCGGCTCAGACCCGCCAGGGCCAGATCGCCACAAACACTGCCGTAGCAGCCTATCCAGATCTCCAAGGCCTCGCAGGCCAGGCCTTCCCCTAAGGCAGCGCTGGCTGCCACGGCAGCTGGCAGTTCCGACCCCTCCGCATGGGGCAAGAGGGGATGGTTTCCGCCGGGGTGGCGGATTTGAAGCAGCCAGCGCGCCACTTCGCCCAGGCCCGTGCCACTCACCACCCGCTCGATCGAGACTCGCTCCAGGCTCCGCTCGCGGGCGAGCCACTGTTTGAGTTCCCATTCCTGCTGGCTGCGGGGGGCGAATTCGCCGTGGGCGGCCTCGCTGGCCACTGCCACCAGCCCAGTCGGGGTTGGTACGCCGTAGGCCACCCCCAGGCCCGTTCCCGCACCAAGCACCAGCAGGGGCGCCTCCGGCCTCGCCACCCCCGAACGGATTGGCGCCTGTTGCTGTGAGGTGAGATGGGGCAGCCCGTAGATCAATACGGCGAAATCATTGACCAGCTCAAACCGCCCAATACCTGTGTCCGCAGCCAGCTGGCTGCCATCGAGCTGCCAGTCGAGGTTGGTTAGTTGGGCCTTGCCCGCCTCCACCGGCCCTGCCACCGCCAGGCAGGCGGCAGCTGGAGGGGGTTGGCCAGCACCCAGAAAGGTGGCCAGCATCGGGGCTAGGTCGTCCCAGTCGGCGGATAGGTAGCGCTCACTGCGCAGCAGTTCCAGTTCACCCCCAGCCTGCAGCTGATAGAGGGCGAGCAGGGTCTTGGTGCCGCCGATGTCCCCAGCTAGAAGGGTGGTCACTGGCCGGATGGAGGGATCGCCGGCAGGCCCAGGCCAGCTGCACGCTTGGCATTTGCCGTAACTGCTGCAGCCAGCAGGTCGGCCACGCTCAGGTTGCCGAGGTCGCCTTCGCGTCTGCTGCGCAGGCTCAATGCACCTGTTTCAGCCTCCTTGGCGCCGATCACTGCCAGTAGGGGGATTTTCATCTGCTCGCCGTTGCGAATCAGCTTGCCGAGGCGCTCGCCGGAGTGGTCCAGGGTGGCGCGGATGCCAGCGGCCTTGAGCTGCTCCAGTAGCTGCACTGCGTAGGGCATCACCTCATCTGTAACGGGCAGTAGCCGGATCTGCTCAGGCGCCAGCCAGAAGGGGAAATCGCCGGCGTAGTTCTCGGTCATGATCCCGAAAAACCGCTCCAGCGAACCGAAGATGGCCCGGTGAATCATGATTGGGCGCTTTCTTGAGCCATCAGCGGCCACGTACTCCAGTTCGAAACGTTCTGGCAGGTTGAAATCGAGCTGGATGGTGGAGCACTGCCACATTCGCCCGATGGCATCTTCGATTTTTAGGTCGATCTTGGGGCCGTAGAAGGCGCCGCCGCCTTCATCGATCTTGTATGCCCAGCCCTTGCGATCGAGGGCCTCGATCAGGCCTTGGGTTGCCAGTTCCCACACGGCATCTGCGCCGATCGATTTCTCCGGCCTGGTTGAGAGATTTATTTCGTAGGTCTTGAAATCGAAGGTGGAAAGGATCTCCTCTGTGAGATCAAGGATTCGCAGGATCTCATCGCTGATCTGCTCTGGTAGGCAAAACACGTGGGCGTCGTCCTGGGTGAAGCCGCGCACCCGCATTAGGCCGTGCATCACACCCGGCCGCTCGTAGCGATAAACGGTGCCCAACTCGGCCCAGCGAATTGGCAGCTCCCGGTAACTGCGCAGGGTGCTTGCGTATGTGAGCACGTGAAAGGGGCAGTTCATCGGCTTGAGCTGGTATTGCCGCTCATCTACTTGCATGGGGCCAAACATGCTCTCGGCATAGAAGTCGAGGTGGCCCGAGGTTTTCCACAGGCTGATATCAGCCACGTGTGGCGTGTAAAGCAGTTCGTATCCAGCTGCGAAATGGGCCTGACGCCAAAAATCTTCGATCAACAGGCGCATCCGAGCCCCACGGGGATGCCAGAACACCAGCCCAGCCCCGGCCTCATCTTCGATCGAGAACAGATTCAGATCGGTGCCCAAGCGTCTGTGGTCGCGGCGTTTTGCCTCTTCCTTGCGCCGCTTGTGTTCCGCCAGCTGCTCGGGGGTTTCCCAGGCAGTGCCGTAGATGCGCTGCAGCTGGGCTTTGGTTTCATCGCCACGCCAATAGGCGCCGGCCACGCTCTCAAGCTCGAAGGCCTTGGGGTTGAGTTCGCTGGTGTTGGCTACGTGGGGCCCGGCGCAGAGGTCCCACCACTCCTCGCCCAGGGTGTAGAGACTGATCGGCTCGCTGATCCCCGCCAGGATCTCCAGCTTGTAAGGCTCATTTTGGGCCTTGATCCTGGCCTCGGCTTCAGTGCGGCTTACTTCGATACGCTGAAGCGGCAGTCGCCGGCTAATGATTTTGCCCATCTCCTTCTTGATGGCCTTGAGATCGGCCTCGGTGAAGGGATCGGGATTGTCGAAGTCGTAATAGAAGCCGCTCTCGGTCCAAGGGCCGATTGTGACTTGGGCCTGGGGAAAGAGCTTCTGCACAGCCATGGCCAGCACGTGGCTCATCGAGTGACGGATGCGCAGCAGCTGGTTGCTTTCGCTGGTTTTGGGCAGGGCGATCGGTGCTGGCTCGGAGCTGCTTGGGTTCACGGGCACTGATCGCGCGTCTTACTTAGGGCGAAGAGCGATCCTACGCAGCGCTCTTAAGCTGGAGCCATGGGTTTTTCTTCTCCAACACCCGAGCCCCAATCCCCCGGCGTCCTGCTTGATCAGCTGCTCGGGTCCCTGCTCGAAGACTTCAGTTCCTGGTTTGAGCGGGGCCTCCTGCTGCTAGATCACTGCCCAGAAGCGGTGATGCCCCAAGACCAGCAGCTGATCCTGCGCGATCACCTGGTGCAGGCCCGCAAGGAACTCTGCGCTGCCACAAGCCTGCGCCAGGCAGCTCCCATACCAATGGCCCTGGAGATGGAGACCCTGGCTCCCTGGCATCAATTGGTGTTGTCGGTGTGGAATCTTTCGGCGGCCCTGCGCCGCCATGGGGTGACCCTGCCTTGATGGGCGAGCGCCGCAACCTGGCTTTCGGCTACGTCCTCTGGGCCCTGGGCCTGGTGGGAGTCTGTGGCGTACATCGCTTCTACAACCGCAAACCCCTCAGCGGCACCCTCTGGTTGCTCACTTTTGGCCTCTGCTTCGTGGGCCAATTGGTTGATCTCTGGCTAATGCCCGAACTAGTTGACCAGGCGAACCGGCCTTTGGTGCTGCAGGGCGCGACCCTCTCGGTTGAGCGGCAGCTAGTTCATTTGGCTAGGCGGCGCGGCGAGCTGGGCTTCACCCTTAATGACGCCCTTGTCGAGATGGAGTTGCCGGCTGGGGTGGAGAGTCGCCAGGTGCGTGATGAGATCCAACGGTTGCTCCACGCGGAGCTGTTGGATGTCGGTAATGACGATCGGGGTCGGGTGATCTACAAGGAGCCTTGAGACAGCGCCGTTCTTTGCTGTTGCTGGGTCTAGCTGCTGGAGCGGCCCTACCCATGGGGTTGTGGAGTTGCCCCCTGCGTCAGCTCACGGGGATTCCCTGCCCCGCCTGCTACCTAACGCGCTCCGTGCTGGCGACCCTGCGCGGTGACCTGGCCCAGGCCCTGGAGTGGCACGCTTTTGGCCCGGTGCTGGTGGGGCTAGCGCTGGTCCTGGGGCTCTGGACTGTTTTCGGCGGCCACCTGGCGCCAAGGCGGCTGCTGCAGTTGGCCTGTGCCGCTGCAGTGCTGGCCTTTGCCTACTGGCTGCTGCGGCTCTGGAGCTGGAGCCAGGGCCACCCTTTGCCGGCCTGAACTGCCCAGAAAGTTCCTAGGCGGGCGGCAAGAAACCCAGTGTTTCGCGCACCCTTTTGAGGGTCTCATCGGCCACGGCCGCAGCTTTTTGCTGGCCATTGCGCAGCACCTCCGCCACCGCTCCTGGCTGCTGACGCCACTCCTGATAACGCTGCTGCACTGGCCTTAAGGCCTCTACGGCAGCTTCTGCCAGTAGGGGCTTAAAGGTGCCCCAGCCCATGGCGCCGCACTGCTCGGCTGCCTGCTGCCGGCTTTTGCCGGCCAACAGGGCGTAGAGCCCCAAAAGGTTGTCTGCTTCCGGGCGCTCCGGATTGCCGAATTCCAGCCCCATGGTGGGGTCGGTTTTGGCCCGTTTGATTTTTTTAACTACCAATTCAGGCGGATCCAGCAAGCTGATCCGAGATCCCTCGTTGGGGTCGCTTTTGCTCATCTTTGAGCTGCCATCGGTAAGGCTCATCACCCGGGCCCCTTCGCGCAAAATCAAGGGTTCGGGCACCTTGAGCACTGGAATCAACTCACCGTCTGGATTGCGCTTGCCAAAACGGGCGTTGATGCGCTGCTGGGCAATGTCGCGGGCGAGTTCAAGGTGCTGCTTTTGATCCTCCCCCACTGGCACTAGATCAGCGTCGTAGAGAAGGATGTCGGCAGCCATCAGCACCGGGTAGTCCAACAGGCCCACAGACACCTGGTCTCCCTGTTTGATTGCCTTTTCCTTGAACTGAATCATCCGCTCCAGCCAATTGAGCGGGGTGACGCAGTTGAGCAGCCAGGCGAGTTCGCAGTGGGCGCTCACATGGCTCTGCACAAACACGGTTGAGCGATCGGGATCTATGCCGCAGGCGAGATATAGAGCTGCTGTTGAGAGCGTGTCCTCGGCGAGCTGGGCTGGCTGATGGGGAACCGTGATCGCATGAAGATCGACCACACAAAAAAAAGTGTCGTGGCTGCTCTGGAGATCAACCCAGTTGCGGATCGCGCCCAGCCAGTTGCCGAGGTGCAGAGCCCCGGTGGGTTGCACCCCAGACAGAACCCTCGGCCGTGCCATGGGACTCAGCTCTCGGTGCTCTCAGGGTTTTCGGTGCTCTCAGCGCTCTCGGGGGCCAGATCCTCTACAGCCAGATCTTCGACAGCCAACTCTTCGGGGGCAGCCTCTTCAGAGCTGGACTCGATGGGCTCTGCCACGGGAGCAGGAGGCTTGCTAGGCCGAGCGAACGGGTCGATGCGAGGTGCCCGCTCCTGGCGGATCACCCGGCCATCGCCACCCCCTGTCCGGCGCTCGGTGCGGGAGGAATCACTGCGGGGGGAGTCGCCACGGGGACCGGCCTGGGCCCTTTGTTGAGCGACCAGTTCGTCAAGTTTTCCATCCTCGAGCAGCTGGGCCACCGTGCGGATGGCGAAGCCCAGGGCAGCCACCGTGGAGCGCAGCGCGAAGCCCTCCTGAATGGCTTTGGCGGCACGCATCTCGTTGTCGCTGAGCCGGATGCGGAATCCGCCCGGTTCGCGGTTAGCAGGCGGGCGGCCGCCGCCTGCACGCCCCCCCTGGTCATCGCGAGATTGAGAGGGGGTGGTTTCGTCGGCCATCGCCTCAGCCTGTGCAGTCTGGGGCAAGTGTGCCGCATCGGCTGGCCAAGGGGGGGGTGAGCCAGTGCAGTCGATGGGGCTCCCGCTGCCCGTTGCGAGCAAGGACGATCAGGGGCAGGGCCCGCACGGCCCCTGGTTGAAACTGGTTTCGATAGGTTTCCAGCAGCTCCAGATAGGCAGCAAAGGTCCAGCCGTGGTTGCCTCGCTCCTGGTGGCCCCAGAAGTGGCGCAGCGCCTCCTGGCAGGCCGGTTGACCGAATTCCTGCCAACAGCGCAACTGGGCTGACCAGGCCGGCGCTCCGGCGGAGATCCAGGCCCGGTAGCGCACCAGCTCTGGTGCTTCGGCGCTGGCATCTGGCGGCAGCACCAAGGCAAGCTGCTCCAGTGATATGCGGCGCAGCCTCAGCCAGCAGCGCTCAAGCAGGGCCACCGGCAAGCTGCCAACCCAATTGGGAGCAGCCTGAAGTTCCACACCCCAATCCAGCAGCTGGGCCTGCTGCCTCAGTGTTAATTGCGGGAGTGTCAAGTGCGGCAGCTGCTCAGCCATGGGTGCCCTTAAAGGTGATTGCGGCGCTGGCGTATTCCCGGGGTTCGAGGTGGATCGTGCAGCGCACCCGACCAAACCGGGCCTCTAGGTGCTCCTCCACCAATTCGGTGATCCGGTGCGCCGTTGGCAGGTCATTGGCGTCCACCACCATGTGCATGTCGATGAACACCTGCTGGCCGAGCACCCCGCGGCTGGCAATGTCGTGGCAGTTGAGCACCCCCGCAACTTCCATCGCGACCTGGTGAATGGCCTCCGGAGCAATGGCGATCTGATCAACCAACTGGGGCAGGTTGGTTCGCAGCACAGACCAGCACACCCGCACCAGAAGCAAGCACAGCGGAATTGCTAGGGCGACATCGAGCCAACTGAGGTTGAGCCACAGCGCTCCGGCCAGGCCCACCAGCACCACCGCCGTTGTCCAGATGTCGCTGCTGGTGTGGGCCGCATCGGCCTTGAGCAGCGGACTGCCTAGCCTTCGTCCCTCGGCCCGCTCGTAGCTAGCCAACAGAATGTTGATGCCGAGCACGAGCAGCAGTACCAGTAGCTCCCGGCTGTCCATTCGCAAGGGCTGGAGTCCGGTGCGCAGCCTTTCAAAGGCGGCCTGCAGGATCTCGAAGGCAGTGAAAAGAATGAAGGCTGCAATAGCCAGGGCACCCACCGCTTCGTACTTGTGGTGCCCGTAGGGATGGTCCCGGTCTGGTTCGGGATCCGAAAGTCCGTTGGTCACCAGTCCCAACAGACTTGAAAATCCGTCAGTGGCACTGTGCATGGCATCCGCCAGCACGGCTAGTGAGCCACTTAATAGCCCCAGGAGCAATTTCAACAGCGTCATGCTGATGTTTACGGCCAGGGCCACCAGCAGCACTCGCTTCACCTGTTCGCGAGTGTCCTGGTGAACCTCGATTGGGTTGTCCAATACTCCTGGAGCTGGCAAGGCAGACCCCCGACTCGCGACCAAGCTATTGGCATTTGCCGCCTGCGCAGCGTCTCAGGCTGAGCTAAAGATGCATCAGCTTGTCCAGCGCCGTTGACGCCGCCGGTGACCCTCCCCCAGCTCGCCGGGTTAGCCATGGTCCGCCAGGCCATGCCCGCGACCCTCAAACCTTGGCTGCCGGCTATCGGCACCGTGGTCATGGGCTGGTTTGCCCTCGATGGGCTGCTGCGGTTGAGCCACCTGCCCATCGCCTCTGGCCTCACCTTGGCGGGCCTGGGCCTGGGTGCTTCGCTGCTGCGCCGCCGCCAACCCCGGGGGCCAGCCCCTACGGATGTGCCCGGCTGGCTGGGGCGCCTGGAGCAACTTGAGGGCCAGTTTTTACGGTTGGCAGGGGAGTCAACCCCAGCCAAGGCTGGGCTAAACAGCCGGATGCGCCAGAACCAACTGGCAACCCTGCGCCAGGAGCTGGATCGGCAGGGCTTGCAGTTGGCTCTAGTGGGTACCTGTCCTCCGGCTCTGGCTCTGCAACCAGATCTGATCGAGGCCCTGCGTGGCGCTGAGAAACTTCAGCTGCACTGGGCCCATCCCCTGCCGGCCTGGAGTACCGATTGGTCTTGGCCTGAAGCATTTGCTGCCTGCGACCTGCTGATTCACCATCTGCGCACGCCTCTCTCAGCTGCCGATCTGCGCTGGCTCGAGGCCCTACCCGCTGCTCAGCCCGCCTGGCTGCTGGTGGAATTCAACAGAGCTGACCAGACTCTCGAAGCTCTTGCCGCTGAATTGCGCTCCCAGCTTGGACAGGATCTCTCCCAGCGTCTGCTCTTTTGGAATGGCCTGCCTACGACACTTACAGCCAGCATTTCGCCCCTAGCCCGGCACCTCGCCAGTGCCGGAGAGGAGCTGCGCCGCGGCCGCCAGCTGCGTCGTCTTGAGCAACTGCATGGCCTTTGGCAGTGCGAACTTGAGCAGTTGCGGCGGCAGCACTTTCTGCCACTGCAGCGGCGCACCCAATGGCTGGTGGCGGCCGGGGTGGTGGCGGCGCCCCTGCCCAGCCTCGACCTGCTGGTGCTGGCGGTGGCGAATGGCTTGATGCTGCGCGAGATGGCTCGCCTCTGGGATTGCCCCTGGACCTTCGAGCAACTGCAGGCCGCCGCTAGCGAGCTAGCTAAGGCAGCCCTCGCCCAAGGGGTGGTGGAGTGGAGCAGCCAACTTCTTACTGGCCTGGTCAAATTGCATGGCGCTACCTGGCTGGTGGGGGGGGCGTTGCAGGCGCTCAGCGCTGCCTATCTCACCCGGGTTGTGGCCAGGTCCATGGCTGACATGCTGGCCCTCTCGGCGGGGGTGAGCGAGCCGGATCTCGCCGAGATCAAACGCCAGGCACCCCTGTTGGTTGCTAAGGCAGCGGCGGCTGAAAAACTCGACTGGCCTGCGTTTCTTGAGCAGGGCCGGCAATGGCTTCGCAACCTGCCCCCTGCCAGCATGAATTGCTCAGATCTGATGGCAGCGGAGCCACCCCCTTGATTGACCTTGATCAGCGGGTGTTGTTTGCCTTTCTGCTCACCCTGGCAGCCGGCCTTTGCACCGGGCTTGGCAGTTTGCTTGGCCTGGTGTCGAGGCGATTCAGCCCCAAGTTGCTCAGTTTGTCGTTGAGCTTTTCGGCTGGCGTAATGATTTTTGTCTCCTTTGTGGAAATATTTCCCAAGGCCAGGGAATCGCTGGCCATCGAGCTTGGAGCCACCACCGGCTATGCGGTCACCGTGCTGGCGTTTTTTGCCGGCATGGTGTTGATTGCCTTGATCGACAAGGCCCTACCCAGCCATGAACTGACCCTTCCTGAGGCCAATTTGCCAGGGGCCCAGTCGCAGACCTTGCTTCGCACAGGCCTGTTTTCGGCTCTAGCGATTGCCATCCACAATTTTCCAGAGGGTTTAGCCACCTTTGTTGGTGCCCTCTCAAGTCCCAGACTTGGCATCAGCATCGCGATTGCGATCGCCATCCACAACATTCCCGAGGGCCTGGCGATTTCAGCTCCGGTGTATTACGCCACTGGGAGCCGCCGCACTGCTTTTTGGGTGTCTTTCGCCTCGGGACTTGCCGAGCCCATCGGTGCAGTGGTGGGCTACGTCTTTTTAAAAACATTTCTCAGCGACACGGTGATGGGATTGGTTTTTGCCAGCGTCGCCGGACTGATGGTTTACATCTGCTTCGATGAATTGCTACCTGCCGCCCAGCGCACTGGGGCCCATCATCACGTGATGATTGCTGGCCTCACGGCAGGAATGCTGGTGATGAGTGTCAGCTTGGTGCTGCTGGCCTGAGGTGAACCAGCTCCCCAGCCGAGATCTAGCTGCGCCCGGCGCAGATCAGAGCTGGCCCTGGTGGCCCCTGTTGCCGCTCTACCCCTATGGCCGCCGCCGCACCTTGGTGCGCGAATTAATCCCTGACCAGGTCTGGAGTTTCGAGCAGCTCCAGGGCGTGTTTTACGTGGCAGTGCCGATCCGGATGACGGTGGTGCGGTTGCGGGCTGGGCTGTTGCTTTATGCCCCCGTGCCCCCCACTGGAGAGGTGCGGGCAGCCCTTGCCGAGCTGGAACACCGCTACGGGCCCGTTTGCACGATCGTGCTGCCCACCAGCTCTGGCCTCGAGCACAAGCTGCCGGTGCCGGCGATGGCAAGGGCTTTCCCTGCTGCCCAGGTGTGGGTGACACCACGGCAGTGGAGCTTCCCCTTACCGCTGCCGCTGGCTTGGCTGGGGTTCCCGGCCCAGCGCACCCGGGTGCTGTTTGAGCAGGGGCTTCCCCATGCCGATGAACTGCACTGGCTACCGCTCGGGCCCCTAGACCTAGGCCTGGGCACCTTCATGGAGGCGGCCTGCCTGCACCGCGCTAGCGGTTGCCTGCTGCTCACCGATGCCCTAGTGGCCATAAGTGAGCATCCCCCAAAGCTATTTGATGCCGATCCGACGCCGCTGCTTTTCCATGCCAGGGATCGCGGTGATGCGCCCCTGCTCGACACTCCTGATTGCCGCAGACGGGGCTGGCAGCGACTGGTGTTGTTTGCCTCCTATCTCCGCCCAGATCATTTGCAGGTGCCTGGCATCAGGGAGTTGCTTGCCGGCCTGCTGGCCGCGGGGGTGCGCTCTCCGCGGGCCTATTTCGGCCTCTATCCCTTCCGCTGGCAGGAGGGCTGGCAGGCTGAATTTCGGAGTTTGGTGCCCGGCCCTGAGGCCGCACTGCTGGTGGCGCCTGTGTTGGAGCGGTTGGTCTTTCCCCGCTGCCGGGCCGCCCTGGTGACTTGGATCCGCACTTTGGCTGGCCAATCCGAGATCCGCTGGCTGGTGCCGGCCCATTACGAAGCTCCGGTGGCCTGCAGCCCTCAGCAACTAGGGGAGCTTGCAGACTGTCTTGAGGGCCGAGATTGGGCACCAGATAGGGGCAGCTGGGCCTACCTGAGCGGCATTGACAAAACCCTCCTGCGCTTTGGAGTGGTGCCAGAGCAGCCCGCGGAGCTTGCCCCAGGGGATTTCTGAGCTTGAGCTAACTCAGAGCCTGAGCTCGCCTGGGTCGGCATCGAGGTCGCTGTCCAGATCTCCGCAGCCCAGCAGGCTCGTGTCCAGTTCCATGCGCTGTTCCATCTGGCGCAGGAAATAACCGGTCATCATTGCCGAAGCCAGCAGGCCAGCCAGGTTTTCTCGGTTGGTCTGAATCTTGACCTCGAACTGCTCACCGGGGAGCATCCCCAACAGCCCTTGGACGTTGTGGCGAATGATGTCCTGGATGTCGCCACTGGCTGAGCGAGCAACCCTTTGCAGCACATCAGGAGACTGCTCCTGCAAGTACTGAATCAACGAGTTACCGCTGATTGCTTCGTTATCGGTGGTCAGGAACTCCGGGTTGAACATCGCCGGCGTGCGCTGCATCCATGTTGCACCTTACCCCAGCTCATTCGTAGAACCAGGGGGGTGGCCCATGGCGGAGATCCGTAACCAGCCAAACCGATTAAGGGGCCAGTAGCGAAGCACCGCCGTGCCGATCAAGGACTCTTGAGGCAGGGGCCCCCAAAGGTGGGAATCCAAGCTGGCATTGCGGTTGTCTCCCAAAACCAGCAGATGGCCTGGGGGCACCGTGAGGGGTTCCAGCTGGTAGTCCATCGGTTCGGCTGACCAATCAATTGCCGCCTTGCTGCCGTTGCGCCACAGCACGCCATCACGCACCTCCACTGCATCGCCTGCTTGTGCCACCACCCGCTTGATCAGGGCCGCCTTGGGGTCGTAGCCAGCTGCTAGCAGGGCTGCGGGGGGATGGAAGACCACCACGCTGCCGATCGGTATGGGGCGATGCAGCCGGGCGCGCAGCTTCTCCACCAGCACCCGATCCTGCAGTTGCAGGGCCGGGAGCATCGATCCCGAGGGAATCCAGCGGGGCTCCAGCACCGCCCAGCGCAGCACCAGGGCCAGCAACACCCAAACCAGCACCGGCACCACCTGGCGGCGCAGGGTTTCGACCAGGCTGGGAGTGCTGCTGCGGGGCGAGGACGACAAGGGTGCAGGGGAAACTGGATCAATCCATCCTGAACCGCCCTGGCGTGGAGTTGGCCCGTCGCAATCTCGAGGCGGCGCTGCTGCTGCTGAAGGCCCTGATGGAGCAGGGGCTAAGCCAGGCTGTCTTGTGTCCGGGCAGTCGCTCCGGTGCTCTGGCCCTAGCCCTGGGTGTGCTTGAGCCGCACGGGCTGGTGCTCTACACCGCCATTGACGAGCGTTCTGCCGCCTTTTTTGCCCTGGGATTGGCCAGGGCCACTGGCAAAGCGGTTGCGGTTGTCACCACCTCGGGCACCGCTGTGGCAAACCTGCTGCCCGCCACGGTGGAAGCGGACTATGGCGCCATTCCCCTATTGCTGATTAGCGCTGATCGCCCCAGCCGGCTCAAGGGCTGTGGGGCCAACCAGACCGTGAACCAGGAAAGCTTTCTGGCCGCCAGTGTGCGCTGGTTTGGCCAGGGCGATGGCACTGGACTGGCTGCCATGACGCACGCTGCCATCGCTGCCCTGGCTCGCCAGGCATGGTCTGCAACCCGGCCCCCTGGCCTGGCCCCGGGGCCAGTGCACCTCAACCTTCCCTTTGCCGAACCTCTACATGCGGACGGGCCGGCGCTGCTTGAGGCAACGGCCCACGCTTCCCTTGAGACAACTCCCCCTCAATTGGGCGAGCTCGGCCTGAAGACCCCTGGATCAGGGATACAGGCAAGGCCCTTCAGCCCCGCTCCCGATCCAGACCAGCCAGGGGTGGTTGTGGCTGGTCCCTGGCGCGGTCTGCCCCAGCACTGGCCTGGTTATGTGGAGGCTCTGCTGCGCTGGCAGCGGCGCACGGGCTGGCCCGTGCTGGCCGATGGCCTTAGCGGGCTGCGGGGGTTGGCTGAACTGGATTTGATCAGCAGCTACGACCTACTGCTCGAGGCTCCTGAACCCGAGCTGCGTTCAGCCCAGGTGTTGCGGCTTGGCTCCTTGCCCGCCAGCCGCCGCCTGCAGCGCTGGCTGGCCGACCAGGAGGCTCTCCAGTGGCTTGTCAGTGAGGGCGAGCCGAGATGTCTTGATCCACTCGGCAGCGAATGGCACGGCAGCGGTTGCCAGCAGAGCGCCGCCGGACTGGCCGACTGGAGTGCCAGCTTGCCGCCAGCTTTTTGGGCCGGTGGCCCCAGTGGCGAGGCCCTGCAGTTTGGAGCCCGCTGGCGGCAGCGGGAGCAGCACCTACAGCTCTGGCTAGATCAGCAGCTAGCCATCGCTGATGGGGCAGAAAATGGTGTAAGTGAGCTTTGTTTGGCGCGCCAGTTGGGTCTCCTGCTGCCCGCCGGCTTGCCGCTGGTTCTTGCCAACAGCAGCCCAGTGCGCGATTGGGAGAGCTTCGCCAATCCCGCAGCTCCCTGGCGACCGGTTTATGGGTTCCGAGGGGCCTCCGGCATCGATGGCACCCTCTCGATCGCCTGCGGGGTCGCTGAAGCCCATGGCCAGGCGGTGCTGCTCACGGGTGATCTAGCCCTACTCCATGACAGCCATGGCTGGCTTTGGCAGCGCCAACTAAAGGGACGACTCACCGTGATCCTGATCAACAACGGCGGTGGCGGCATCTTTGAGCAGCTGCCGATTCGCACCACGCCTGAGCAGGCCCTGGATTTCGAGAGGCTGTTTGCCATGCCCCAGCAGCTTGATCACTTGGCTTTGGCTGCCGCCCATGGCGTGCCGGGGCGCAGGGTGCAGCAGCTTGCTGGCTTGCCATCCCAGCTGGACTGGGCGCTGCAGCAGCCGCTGGCGCTGCTTGAGCTGGTGAGCGATCGCCGCGCCGATGCGCTCAGGCGCCAGACCTTGCGCAGAATGGCTGCCCAAGCCCTGATGCAGCCTTGAGCCCTTCCTCCCAGAACCCGGCAGCGGTGCAGTGGCAGCCCGCCGGCACCTACGAGGACATCCTTTTTGACCTATGCGAGGAGGGGATCGCCCGCATCACGATCAATCGACCCCACAAGCGCAACGCCTTCCGGCCCCGCACCGTGCAGGAGCTTTGCGACGCCTTTTCCCGAGTCCGCGACAACCCTCGGGTCGGGGTGGTGTTGTTTACCGGCGCCGGCCCAGCGGCTGATGGTGGCTGGGCCTTTTGCGCTGGCGGCGATCAAAGCGTGCGCGGCGATGGGGGCTATCTCGACGAGTCGGGTTTGCCCCGGCTCAATGTGCTGGATCTGCAGCGCCTGATCCGCAGCTTGCCGAAGGTGGTGATTGCCCTGGTGGCGGGTTACGCGATCGGTGGTGGCCAGGTGCTGCACCTGCTGTGTGACCTGAGCCTGGCTGCTGAGAACGCCGTATTTGGCCAGACGGGACCGCGGGTGGGCAGTTTTGATGGGGGCTTTGGCGCCGGCTACCTGGCGCGGGTGGTGGGCCAGCGCAAGGCACGGGAGATTTGGTTTCTCTGCCGTCAATACGGGGCTGACCAGGCTTTGGCCATGGGCTTGGTGAATGGGGTTGTGCCCTTGGATCAGTTGGAGCCGGAGGGGATCAGCTGGGCGCGCGAGGTGCTGCAGCACAGCCCCACGGCGATCCGCTGCCTCAAGGCTGCCTTCAACGCTGAAACCGACGGCTTGGCAGGCATTCAGGAACTGGCCGGCCAGGCCACCCATCTTTTTTATCGAACAGAGGAGGGCCAAGAGGGGCGCAATGCCTTCCTTGAGAAGCGACCGCCGGACTTCTCCGATGCTCCCTGGCTACCTTGAAAACAAAAGGATTCCATCCCAGGGCAGTAGGTTGCTTGGGGCTGCTGCGATTGCTTCCGCTCCTGCTTGTGGGAGCCGCTTTATTTGTGCCTCCCCTTGCCGTTGCAGCTGGAGAGTCGTCCCTGCAGCGTCGGCTTGTCCTTGACCGGCGCCAGCGCCAGTTGTTGGTACTAGAGGGCAACCAGGAGCGCAAACGCTTCCCGGTGGGTGTCGGCCGGCCTGGCTGGGAGACACCGGTGGGTCAGTTTTCGGTAATCGAGCTGGCGGTAGATCCCACCTGGGAGCATCCAGCCACCGGCCAACGCCTCCCGCCTGGACCTGCCAACCCCCTTGGCAGCCGCTGGATCGGCTTCCACCGCGACTGCAAGGGCCGTGCCGGCTTCAACGGCAGCGAGCACCTTGTGGTGAAGGGTTGCGTCAGTGCTGGCTTCCACGGCACACCCCAGAGGCACAGCGTGGGCCAGGCCGTATCCCACGGCTGCGTGCGCCTACTGGATGAGCATGTGCGGGAACTGTTCGATCTGGTGGAGATGGGCACGCCCGTGACGGTGCTGCCCTAGCGACGCCCGTAGAGTTGCGCCCACCTCCGGTAACTCTGGGATGCGGGTCTTGTTTGCGGCTGCTGAATGCGCGCCGATGATCAAGGTCGGGGGCATGGGCGATGTGGTGGGTTCCTTGCCACCGGCCTTAGCCGCCTTAGGCCACGACGTGCGCATCATCTTGCCTGGGTACGGCAAGTTGTGGTCGAAGTTGAAGGTTTCGCCCGAGCCCATCTGGCGCGGCCACACGATGGGCAATGACTTCGCTGTCTTTGAGGCCCGCCATCCCAGCAACGGCCTGATCCTTTATTTAGTTGGCCATCCGGTGTTTGATCCGGAGCGCATCTACGGCGGTGAAGACGAGGATTGGCGCTTCACCTTCTTTGCCAGCGCCACTGCGGAATTTTGCTGGCACCACTGGAAACCCCAGGTGCTGCACTGCCACGACTGGCACACCGGCATGTTACCGGTGTGGATGCATCAAGACCCGGAGATCAGCACCGTATTCACAATCCACAATCTCAAGTATCAGGGCCCTTGGCGCTGGAAACTGGATCGCATTACTTGGTGTCCCTGGTATATGCAGGGGGACCACACGATGGCGGCTGCCTTGCTGTACGCCGATCGGGTCAATGCGGTTTCTCCCACCTATGCGATGGAGATCCGCACGCCCCAGTATGGCGAGCATCTCGATGGCTTGCTGAATTTCATCAGCGGCAAGTTGCGCGGCATCCTCAACGGCATTGATACCGAAGACTGGAATCCAGCCACTGATGCCAGCCTGCCAGCCCAGTTTTCGGCTGCGGATTTAGTCCCCCGTGCCCTTAACAAGCAGGCCTTGCAGGAGCGCTTTGGCTTGGCTGTGAATCCCCGCTCCTACCTAATGGGAATGGTGAGCCGGTTAGTCGACCAAAAAGGTGTCGATCTGCTGCTGCAGGTTGCTGATCGGGTGTTGGCGTACACCGACAGCCAGGTTGTCGTGCTGGGCACGGGGGATCGCACCTATGAGTCGGGGCTATGGCAGATGGCAGCGCGTCATCCCGGCCGCTTCGCCGTTTTCCTCACCTACGACGACGCCCTCTCACGGTTGATCTATGCCGGCAGCGACGCCTTCTTGATGCCTAGTCGCTTTGAGCCCTGCGGTATCAGCCAGATGCTGGCGATGCGCTACGGCTCGATTCCGGTGGTGCGGATGGTGGGCGGCCTGGTAGACACCGTGCCCCCCAACGACCCCCTGGCTGGCAGCGGCAACGGCTATGGCTTCGATCGCTACGAGCCAATCGACTTCTACACGGCGATCGTGCGCTCCTGGGAGGCTTACCGCAATCAGGTCAGTTGGCAGGAACTCCAGCGCCGGGGCATGGGCGTGGACTTCAGCTGGGCTCGCTCGGCGCTCGAATACGACGCCATGTACCGCGACGTTTGCGGGGTGAAGGAGCCAACGCCTGAGGCTGCCGCCGTTGAGCGTTTCTCCCAGGGGCAAGATGCTGACCCTAGCCGGCGGGGTCTGGCTTCCCTGCTGAAACGCCGTTGAACCGCTTTTGGTGACGCCACCCACTTCCGCCCCCGATAGGTCGGGCCGTTCGGAGCAACCAGCTCCCTATCCGGCCCCTTACGTAGAACCTTGGGGCCGTCTTGCAGTGGACCTGCGTGCCGCCTTGGCTGGCACGGTACTCAAGCTGCGGGAGTTGGTGCGCCGCAACCGCGAGGGGGATTTATCGGTGCCTGGCTTCTGGCCCCAAGGGCTAGCGGCCTTTTTTTGGCCGGTGCTGCTAGCCCTGGGCTTGGCTGTGTTGGCGTTGTCGCTGACGCTGCTAATTAAAATTTTTGCCCCCACCCCTACCACTTTTGATATCGCGGATAATTCAGCCGTTCAACCAGTTGTTGAACGAGTTGCTCCCCCTTCTGATCTGCAGCTTGCCCAGGCTTTAGGCCAGCCCGCTGCTCCCTCTGTTGGTCTGGCTCCAAGCTCTCCTGAGCCTCCTGAGCTTGCAGAGCCTGCTCCAGCCCCGCGCCTTGAGCTCGACCCCCTGCTGGCCCTGCTCTCAAACGACGACCCCGATGGCTGCATTGCTTCTGCTCGCCCCCACCCCGAGCAGGGGCTGCTCGATCTGGAGCTGGTCAGTCCCTGGGTAGGCTTGCCATTGCAGCGCCGCCAGCAGCAGGCCGATCTCTGGTTGCAGCGCAGCCGAGAGTTGGGTTACGAGCGGCTGCGCCTGGTAGCCCCTGGCGGCAATCTGCTGGCTCAGGCTGCCCGGGTGGGTAGCGGCATGGTGCTGTTGGAGGCGGAGCCAATTCCTCAGCCATGATCCTCGGCATCGCCCCCGACTGCCGACGATGAGTCTGCGTTTAGCCCAGTTGCAGGAGCTTTGGGGTCCACCCGCCACCGGCCCACTGGCGGTGGAACAGGCGGAGCTGAAGCTTGCCCCCCAGGCCATCTGCACCGATAGCCGCCAACTGAGCGGCGGTGACCTTTTTCTGCCTCTGATTGGCGAGCGCTTCGATGGCCATGGCTTCCTTGCCGCTGCCCTCGAGGCAGGTGCCGCCGCCCTACTAGCCCAGGCGGGTCATCTTGCGCCAGCCTCCCAGGCCAGTGTGTTGGCTGCTGCCGCCGCAGCTCACGTTCCCCTCTGGCTGGTGCCGGACACCCTGCAGGCATACCAGGACCTGGCGGGTCTCTGGCGCCTGCAGCTTGCAGCGTCAGTGGTGGCGGTGACCGGTTCCGCCGGTAAGACCACCACGCGGGAACTTATCCGCAGTGCGCTGGCTCCGCTTGGGCCCATCTGGGCCTCCAGCGGCAATGAAAACAACGATGTTGGCGTCCCCCTGACCTTGCTTGGCGCAGGCCCTGATCAGGCGGCCGTGGTTGTGGAAATGGGAATGCGGGGCCTCGGCGAGATCGAACGGCTGAGTCGCTGCGCCAGCCCCGATGTGGCAGTGATCACCAACATCGGCACAGCCCACATCGGCCGGCTTGGCAGTCGCGAGGCAATCGCCACGGCTAAGTGCGAAATCATGGCTGGTTTACGGCCCGCTGGCTTGGTGGTGATCCCGGCTGGTGATCCTCTGCTGGACCGCGCCCTGGCCAGGGTGTGGTCTGGCCGGGTAGTACGGGTTGCCCTGCAGGGAGAAGGCCATGAAGTGGCCGCAGATCTGCTGGGCAGCCTTGATTGCCAGGGGGGGATTTTGGAGTTGGCCGGAGTGGCCCTGCCCGTGCCGCTAGAGGGAGTGCATCACGCCCGCAACCTGCTGCTTGCCATGGCGGTAGCTCGTGAGCTCGGCCTTGAGCCTGAGCGTTGGCGGCCCCTGCAGGTGGACCTGCCCGGCGGCCGCAGCCGCCGCTTGCAGCAAAATGGTGTGTTGATACTTGACGAGACCTACAACGCCTCCCCGGAGGCGGTGCTTGCCGCCTTGGAGCTGCTAGCCCAGCAGCCTGGCCGTCGCTTCGCGGTGCTCGGCACGATGCTCGAGCTGGGCGAGCAGAGCCTCGCACTGCATCGCAGCGTGGCCGAGCGGGCTAGGCAACTAGACCTTGATGGGTTGGTGATCGTGGACCAGGGCGAGGAAGGGGCGGCCATGGTTGCGGCGGCCTCTGGCCTATCGCGTTTAACTCAGGTGGATTGCCCGGAGGCTGCGGTAGAGCCATTGCAGCAATGGCTGCAGCCTGGAGATGTGCTTCTGCTCAAGGCCAGTCGGGGTGTTGCTCTGGAGCGCTTGATCCCGCTTCTCTGATCGGCCCTCCGGGGTCGGCGCGATCGGCCATGATGACTGTGGAGCAGCATTTCACGATGTTGTGCCTTCGGGCGAAGGTCCTGGGTGGTGGTTCACTCGGGGCCTTTCTGCTTTCAGCCCAAATACCAATGCAACATGGCAGCCAGCTGACCCACCATTCCTTTGCCGGTGAGAAGCTCGCCGGCAATTGCTGCGGCAAAGCCAAGCATGGCCATCCTTCCGTTTAATAATTCCACCCCGGCCAGGGCATCCTTGTTCCAGGGTTTGGGGCTAGTCATGCTCTCGCCAAACCGTTCCACCGGCTCGTAGAGAAAGCCCTCCTTATCTGGTGAAGCTGCAGGACGCCTGTCGCGATTCATAAAAGCTGGGGAAGATTTGCTCAGCCTATGGGGCTGGAGGGCTTGGCTGGTTTAACTGGGTCGACCAGTTTTCCTTGACGAGCTGGCGAGCACGGCCCAAGGCGAGCGACCCGGCCGGCACGTCCTTGGTGATCGTCGAGCCGGCTCCAACGGTGACGTTTTCGCCCAGGGTCAGGGGTGCAACCAGCACAGAATTTGCTCCGGTTTTGCTGCCTGCCCCCACCACGGTGCGGTGCTTGCGCACGCCGTCGTAGTTGGCGGTGATTGTGCCTGCTCCCACGTTGACGCCAGCACCTAGATCTGCGTCGCCGATATAGCTGAGGTGATTTACTTTCACGCCACCAGCAAGACTGCTGTTTTTCACTTCTACAAAATTGCCGATGTGACAGTTCTCCGCCAAGGAGGTGCCGGGGCGTAGCTGGGCGAAGGGGCCAATGGCGCAGTGCTCAGCCACCTGCACCTGGCGCAGCACTGAATAGAGCACCGTCACACCTGCAGCCAAACTGCTGTCTTCGATCAAGCAGCCGGGCCCGATGCGGCAGCCATCGCCGATGGAGCAGCTGCCGCGGAAGTGGCATTGGGGTTCAACGACAACATCCTGGCCAAAGCGGCAGTCCTCGCTGAGGGTGCAGCTAGCTGGATCGACAAAGCTGACACCCTCAGCCATCCAGTGGCGCTTTAGGCGTTCCTGCAGTGCCGCCTCGCATTGGCTGAGCTGAAGCCGGTCGTTGATACCGGCGATTTCGTCGGCATCGGCCACCTCTCGGTGCATGGCCGGCCGGAGCAGGGCCACCGTGTCGGTGAGGTAAAGCTCGCCTTGGTCGTTGTCGGTGGTGAGCTTGGGCAGCACCTCGGCCAACTTGGCCCAGTTGAAGCAGTAGATACCGGCGTTGGTGAGGTCGTTGAGACTTTGCTGTTCGTTGCAGTCGCGATGCTCCACGATTGCGCTAACGGAGCCGTTGGCATCGGCAAACACTCGCCCGTAGCCACTGGGATCGGCCAGCCTGGCTGTCAGCAGGGTCACGGCAGCGCCACTGCTGCGGTGTTGCTCTAGCAGGGCCGTAAGGGTTTCGGGGCGTAGCAACGGCACGTCGCCATTGAGCACCAGCAGATCGCCGCTGAAGTCGTTTAGCGGTTCGAGCAGCTGCTGCACGGCGTGGCCAGTACCGTTCTGGGGCTGCTGCAGCACGAATTCCAGGCCGCTTAGGCCCTGCAGCTGCTGCTCCACCCGCTCAGCCTGGTGGCCAACGATCAGCAGGCGCCGCTCTGGCTGAAGCTGCTGGCAGCTGGCCAGTACCCGCTCCACCAAGGTGGCACCGGCTAGGGGCTGGAGCACCTTGGGCAGGGCGCTTTTCATGCGGGTGCCCTTCCCTGCGGCCAATACGGCGACGGCGAGCATGGGCTTCTGCGTGGACTACCTATCAGTTTGCCTGCTGCTTAAGGCGGGCTAGGTCGTCCCAGAAACCCGGATAGGAGACGGCTGCCGCTTCCGGCCGGTGCAGCAGGGTGTCGCCCTGGGCGATGCCGGCCGCTACCGCCAGACTCATGGCCACCCGGTGGTCGGTCTCACTGTCAACCTCTGCGCCGTGCAGTTCAGTGCAGCCGCTGATAGTCATGCCGTCTGCGAATTCCTCGATGCGGCCGCCCATCGCCCCGAGCTGCCGTGCCATTACCGCCAGGCGATCTGTTTCCTTAACCCGAAGCTCCTCGGCGTCATGAATGCGGCTGATGCCGCCGGCGCAACAGGCGGCTACGGCTAGCACTGGGATTTCATCAACGAGCCGGGGGATCAGGTCGCCACCAATTTCAAAGGCTTGCAGGGGGCCGTGGCAAACCCGCAGGTCGCCCACCGGCTCTCCGGCCACATCCCGGCGGTTGAGCACGCTTATTTGAGCGCCCATCTGCTCCAGCACTTCAAGGATGCCGGTGCGGCTGGGGTTGAGCCCCACGTTCTGCACTGTGATCTCAGCGCCTGGGGTGATGGCACCGGCCACCAGCCAGAAGGCGGCGGAGCTGATATCACCTGGCACCACCACGACTTGCCCTTTCAGCCTTTGCCCCGGGGTCAGAGTCACCACCGTGTTGCCCGCACCACCCACCACCAACTCGGCGCCGAAGGCCCGCAGCATTCGCTCGCTGTGGTCGCGGCTCTGGGCCGGCTCGATCACGGTGGTGGGCCCGTCAGCGGTGAGGGCAGCAAGCAGGATGGCGCTCTTCACCTGGGCTGAGGCCACTGGGGTGTGAATGGTTGTGCCGCGCAGCGGCTGGCCCATCACCGCTAAGGGTGCGAAGTTGCCGTCCCTGCGGCCATGGATCTGGGCACCCATTTGGGCCAGGGGGGCTCCGACCCGCCGCATCGGCCTGCCCCGTAGGGAGCCATCACCAGTGAGCACGAAGTGGCGCCCCACCCGGCCTGCTAGAAGCCCCAGCATCAGCCGCATGGTGGTGCCCGAGTTGCCGCAATCGAGCACATCTCCTGCTTCCTGGAAGCCATCAAGGCCGGCGCCTTGCAAGGTCACTGGCTGGCCAGCCTGAATCGGCGATACCTGCACGCCCATAGCCCGCAGGCAGGCGGCCGTACTGAGCGGGTCCTCCGCTGGTAGCAAGCCCTCGATGCGGGTTTCTCCCTCGGCGATAGCCCCAAACAAAAGGGCCCGGTGGGAGATTGATTTATCCCCGGGCACCTGCACGGTTCCCGCCAGTGTGCCGCCACCAGTCAGGCGGAGTGGGGCGGGATTGGCGGCGGAATGGGCCACGAAGCTCTGAAGGCAGTGGGCCGATCCTATGGATCCCGCCGCTGCGGGTAGGGACAAGGCTCAACCCAGCATCAGCCCACCCTCGCTATCGGATCCGGCTACGGCGCTACGCAGGTCGAACAGCAGATCCTCGAGGCAGAGTTCGGCCAGCGCCTTCAGCCGGACCCTCTCTAGCCGTAGCTGCAACGCAAGGGTCACTTGATCGGCTGGAGAGCTGGCCGTCTCCGACGTTGCAGACCGGTTTGTATTTTCTTTCAAAGCCTCGGTAACCCTCAAAGTTTCGCCAAGCCCTGCCAAAATCTGCTCCATTGAGATGTCCCGCGCTGGCCTGGTGAGTCGGTAGCCGCCCAGCCGACCCCGCTTCCCATCCAGCAGCCCGGCCCGCCGTAGGCGCAGCAGCAGCTGCTCCAGCATGGGTTCGGGCAGCTGTTGGGCCATGGCCAGCGCGTGGGTTGACTGCCACTCCAGTGGCCTTGCTGCCAGCTCCAACAGGGCCTTGAGAGCATGGCTGGCCTGGCGAGAAAGCATCAGGCTTTAGCCGCTGCCCGCCCCGCCAGCCGCTCCAGCACGTGCTCCAGGGTGTAGCCAAACAGGGCTGGATCTGGCTCATCCTTGCCGATATCGGCCAAGCCAAGCTCGGCCCAGCGGGCATCGAGCCTTGCCTCCAGCTCGGCAGGCCGGCTAAGGGGTTCGCCCCAGGGGTGGCGCTTCTCTGGACCGATCTTGGTGGTGGCATCTATCGCCAGCCTGCCGCCCAAGCCCAGGCGCTCGCTGGCGAAATCGAGCGTGTCAAATGGGGTGTCTTCGAGCACAAACAAATCCCGCTGCGGATCCACTTGGGCACTGATCGCCCAAATCACTTGGCGCGGGTCGCGGATGTTGATGCTCTTATCCACCACCACCACAAATTTGGTGTAAGTGAACTGGGGCAAGGCGCTCCAGAAGGCCATCGCCGCCCGCTTGGCCTGGCCTGGATAGGCCTTATCGATGGCTATTACTGCCAGTTTGTAGCTGAGCCCCTCCATCGGCAGAAAGAAATCGACGATCTCGGGAATCTGCTGGCGCAGGATCGGTGTGTAGATCCGGTTTAGGGCGATCGCCAACATGGCGTCTTCCTTGGGGGGCCGGCCACTGAAGGTGGTGAAGTACACGGGATCACGCCGCTGGGTGATGCATTGGATCTGGACGAGGGGCGAATCTTCGACGCCGCCGTAGAAGCCCATGTGGTCGCCAAATGGTCCGTCAGCCAGCTCAGAGCCAGGGGTGATCGTGCCTTCCAGCACCACCTCACTGTGGCTCGGCACCTCCAAATTCACCGTTTTGCACTTAGCGAGCCGCACGCCTTCGCCGGCGTAGATGCCAGCAAACAGCCACTCGCTCAATTGCACCGGGATCGGCGTGGCGGCCGCCATCACCAGCAGCGGATGCACGCCGATGGCAATGGCGATCTCCAGCTTTTTGCCCATTGCCGCCGCCTTGCGCAGGTGGCGGGCGCCGCCGCGCACGCTCAGCCAGTGCACGGTCATTGAGTTCGCCGACTGCTGTTGCAGCCGGTAAACGCCCACATTCGGTGTACCGGTTTCTGGATCTTTGGTGATCACCAGGCCCAGGGTGATGATCCGGCCGCCGTCGCCGGGCCAGGGCCGCAGCAGGGGCAGGGCGTCGAGGTTCGCTGCCTCGCCCTTAAACACCTGCTGGTGGCAGGGAGGGGTGAGGTCGAGATCGGGCCTTGCCTTGAGCACATCCAGCAGCACCGAACCAAAGCGCACAGCCTCCCGGAACCCCTTGGGGGGGCGGGGTTGCTGCAACAGCGCTAGGCGCTCACCGAGCCGTTCCAGCTCCTCTGGTTGCTCCATGCCCATGCTCCAGAGCACCCGCTCCTGGGTGCCCAGCAGGTTCACGGCGACCGGCATGGTGGAGCCGATCACATTTTCAAACAACAGGCCCGGGCCGCCAGCTGCCAGCACCCGGTCGGCAATCGCTGCCAACTCCAGGTCTGGATCCACCGGGGCGCTGATCCGGCGCAGGGCGCCGCGGGATTCCAAGAGCGCAATAAAGCCGCGTAGATCACGGCGGCTGCGCTGTGGGGGCGCCGTAGCTGCCATCAGGTTTGACCAGTGGTGCCTACTGTGGCGCACCCTCCCTTGGCAGTGCCGGTGCAGATCTCTTATTTCGCGACTTCAGAAACGGTTCCCGAGGTGCTGCCCCCTAGCGAGGGAGGCCCCGATGCCGCCGTTGTGATCGACGTGCTGCGTGCCACAACCACCATTGCCTTTTCCCTGGAGAGAGGTGCGGAGGCCGTCGAGGCTTTTGCCGATCTTTCCAAACTCGAAGCAGCGGCCAGTGCCTGGCCTGCGGAGTCCCGTTTGCGAGCAGGGGAGCGGGGGGGGAAACGCATCGATGGCTATGACCTAGGCAATTCACCGGTTGCGATCACTCCGGAGCTGGTTTCAGGTAAGCGGATTTTCATGAGCACCACCAACGGCACCCGCTCCTTAGCAGCGGTGAAAGCCGTGCCATTGCTTTTGACCGCTTGTCTGCCGAATCGCACCGCCGTGGCAACGAGCATTTGGGAGAAGCAATGTGAGACTGTCTGGATCGTGGGAAGTGGTTGGGAAGGGGATTACTCCCTGGAAGACAGCCTTGCTGCCGGGGCCGTGGCCGATGCCTTGCTTGTCATTGGGACTGCCAGCCAGAGGCCGGCCCGCATCGCCAACGATGAAATGTATGTGGCCCTGGCGGTTTGGCACCAGTGGGCACAGGACACCGAAGGGTGCCTGCGCGCCGCCAGCCATGGCCAACGTTTGATGGGCATTGGCAACCATGACGCCGACTTCGCATGCTGTGCCACTGTCGACAGCCTGCAAATAGTTCCCTTCCAGGCCGATCCCGGGGTGCTTAAGGCCAGCTGATCGCCGCGGCGCGGAAGGCCTCCTGGCACTTCCCTTAAAGTTTGCCGGAATGCTTGGGACAGTAGGTGGGCAGTTTTCTGGCGGCAGCTGTGCAACTCACAAGCACGCCGGATCCGGATGCGAATTTCGCGTCGGCGGAAGAGCAGATCGAACTTGCCGCCCGTCGCGGCGCTGAGTTGATCGGACTCCCCGAAAACTTCGCCTTCATGGGGGAGGACAAGCAGCGTCTTGAATTAGCCCCATCTTTGGCGGAGCGCTGCAGCAGCTTCCTTGCCACGATGGCGCGCCGCTATCAAGTGACCTTGTTAGGTGGAGGCTTCCCCGTCCCAGCTGGACCGGGGCAGACCTTCAACCGCGCTGAGTTAGTAGGAACGGAGGGCCAGCTGCTGGCTCGCTACGACAAAATCCACCTCTTCGATGTCGACTTGCCCGACGGCAACACCTATCGGGAATCAGCCACGGTGCAGCCCGGAGACCAACTACCCCCGGTAGTTGATGTGCCTGGTCTTGGCAGGATTGGCCTGTCGATCTGCTACGACGTTCGCTTCCCTGAGCTTTATCGCCACCTGGCCCAGGCAGGGGCTGATGTTTTGTTTGTCCCCGCAGCATTTACCGCTTTTACCGGCAAGGATCACTGGCAGGTGCTGCTGCAGGCCCGGGCGATTGAAAACACTGCCTATGTGGTCGCCCCCGCCCAGACGGGCCAGCACTACGGACGCAGGCAGAGCCACGGCCATTCCTTGGTGATCGACCCCTGGGGCACCGTGCTGGCAGATGCGGGAGTGAGTGTCAGCTCTGCCATTGCCCCGATCGATCCGGGCCATGCCCTGAGGGTGCGGGCCCAGATGCCCAGCCTGAAGCACCGCCGGTCGGCCCTGTTCTGACTGTTCCGATGCCCTGGTCCGTCAAATTCCGGTGGACTGCTGCTCTGGCAGCGATTGCATTGGCGCTAGTCGATCTTCCGGCATGGGCATCATCCCTGGCGGCCTGGCGAGTCTCCAGGAGTGGTGATTTGGAGTTACGTACCAGCCTCGATGTACGCCCCCAGGCCTTTTTTGAAGCTGGCACTGGCCTTAGGGGCCCTCGGGTGTGGGTAGACCTACCCGGTGCCCCATCGCGCACACGCACTGTGCGTGGCAGTGGTGTCTTGCGAGAGGTGCGGATTGGCCGTCCAGATGGTTTCACAACCCGCCTGGTGCTGGAATTTGCGCCAGGTACCCAGCTCGATCCCTCGGGCCTGCGCCTAGTGGGCACCTCCCGCGACCGCTGGCGCATGGAGTTGCCGGGTCTTGGCAACCAAGCAGGGCTGGGCATTGGTGAGGGGGACCTCGATGCTGTCGCCCGCTTTGGCGCCGATCAGCGGGCCATCTTCCCCACCGCAGCTACGCCCCTCTCCGCGGATGGCTTGCCTGTGGTGCCCCGGGGTCGCTTCAAGGTGGTGATCGACCCTGGCCATGGGGGCCCCGATCCAGGAGCAGTTGGCATTGGTGGCCTACGGGAAACTGACGTAGTGCTTGATGTTTGTCTGCAAATTGCCCGGCTATTGCAGGCCCGCGGCGTCCAGGTGTTGATGACACGCACCTCAGAAGTGGACGTTGACCTGCCTCCCCGGGTAGCTCTGGCGAACAGCAGTGGCGCCGATCTATTTGTGAGCGTGCATGCCAATGCCTTGAGCATGGCCCGTCCCGACGTGAACGGCATCGAGACTTTTTTCTTTGAGGGTGCGGGACCCCCCTCCCGTCGCCTTGCTATGGCGTTGCAGGAGCAGATGGTGGCCATTTCCCCTGGCACTCCAGATCGTGGCGTGCGCACTGGACGCTATTTCGTGATCCGCCGCACGGTGATGCCCTCTGCCCTTGTTGAGATGGGATTTCTCACTGGAGAAATCGATTCCAGCCGCCTCTCTAATGCCAATTTCCGTCGTCGCATGGCATTAGCTCTGAGCGCTGGGATTCTTAACGCCCTGCAGGAGCGGCCATGAGCGCCTTGGTGGGGCTATTTGACAGCGGCTTGGGGGGGCTCACGGTGCTGCGGCGACTTCAGGAGCGCTATCCCCATTCACCCTGCCTTTATCTAGGGGATACGGCTCGGGTTCCCTACGGCCAGCGCAGCGTCGCCGATATCCGATCCATTGCCGCTGAGGTGGTGGGCTGGCTGCGCCACCAGCAGGTGGGAGTTCTGGTGATGGCCTGCAACACCTCCAATGCCCTTGCTCTTGATGTGGCCGTGGCGGAGGCTGGCGTTCCCGTGGTGGGCTTGATCGATAGCGTTGCTGCCGACTTAAACAGCGAGTGCGTGGGAGTGTTGGCAACTCCCGCCACAGCCGCAAGCGGTGCCTACAGGCGGGCAATCCATGCCTGCCGGCCCCACACCTCTGTGCTTGAGGTTGGCTGCCCCACTTTTGTGCCCTTAATCGAGGCAGGTGATCTGCAGGACCCAGCCCTGATAGCTGAAGCCAACGCATACCTGGAGCCCCTACTCGCCGCCGGTGTCGACACGGTGGTGCTGGGCTGCACCCACTACCCGATGCTGGCACCCTTGCTGACGGCCCTGCTGCCTCCCCATGTGCGGCTTGTTGATCCAGCTGAATCGGCCGTACGGCGCCTCGGGCCCCTCTTGGCAAGCATGGGCGGCATGCCGGAGGGCGAACTAGGAGCGGTGGAGGTTGTGTCCCCAGCCGAGCGCACCCGGGTCTGCGTCAGTGGGTGTGCAGATGCCTTCGCTGACGGGGCAAGCCGCTGGTTGGGCTACCGGCCTTCTGTTGAGCGGGTGGACCTGCGGTCGGTGGGGCAAGCCTTCTAGGATCACCTCACAGCGGAGGTGTTGTGGCAACGGTTGCAGAGCTGCTCCAGCCCGTAGAGGCTGATTTAGATGCCCTGCTGGCCGACCTGCGCAGCCTTATAGGAGCTGGTCATCCAATTTTGCAGGCGGCAGCTGAGCATCTGTTCGCGGCTGGTGGTAAGCGGCTCAGACCCGGAATTGTGCTTCTGCTATCGCGGGCAGTAGCCCCCGACGGTGAGTTGGGCCCCCGCCACCGCCGTTTGGCTGAGATCACTGAGATGATCCACACGGCTTCACTCGTCCACGACGACGTTGTCGATGAGGCTGCAACCCGGCGCGGCGTTGACACGGTGCACAGCCGTTTCAATCACCGAGTGGCGGTGCTGGCAGGGGATTTCCTTTTCGCCCAGGCGAGTTGGCATCTGGCCAATCTCGATGACCTCGAGGTGGTGAAGCTGCTCAGCCGGGTGATCATGGATTTGGCAGACGGCGAGGTGAAACAGGGCCTTTTTCGCTACGACACCGGCCAGAGTTTCGAGACTTATCTCGAAAAGAGCTACTGCAAAACAGCCTCCCTAATTGCGAATAGTGCCAGGGCAGCTGGAGTGCTCACCGGTTTGCCAGGCGCCCAGCTCGATGATCTTTACCGCTTCGGCCGCCAGTTGGGTATGGCCTTCCAGGTGGTTGACGACATTCTCGATTTCACTGGCAGTGATCAGCAGCTCGGCAAGCCAGCGGCAAGCGATCTGGCCTCTGGTTATCTCACCGCTCCGGCCCTCTATGCACTCCAGGAGCGCCCTGCCCTTGCCGGCTTGATTGAACGGGACTTTTGCGAGGAAGGTGATCTCGAGCAGGCCCTAGATCTGGTGAGGGGTTGCGAGGCCATTCCCCGCTCCCGGGCCTTGGCTGAAGGCTTCGCCCAGGAAGCAGCTGAATCTTTGGAATGGCTAGCCCCCTCCGAACCGCGCAGTGCTCTGAGGTCCCTGCCTGATTTCGTGCTTAGTCGCCTCTACTGACACCGCTCAGCCAGCTACCAGCGCACATCTCTGAGCGAATTGAGGCGGGACACCCCGGCAGGTGTTGCTTGGGCAAACGCATCGCTGGGGAGAAGGGCATACACCTGACAACCAGCGGCCACTGCTGCCTCGATGCCGGCGGCTGAATCTTCGAAGGCCCAGCAGTCAACGGGATTGCGGCCAAGCCGTTTAGCTGCGAGCAGAAATGGGTCCGGTGCAGGTTTGCCCGCCGCCAGGGCTGGATCATCGCCGTAAACCCGAACCTGGATCATCTCCAGCCATCGGTGGGGTGCAGCCTTACGCCGCACCGCATCCTGGGAGCTGCTGGTGACGAGGGCCATGGGGACCTGGTGATCCCTGCACATCTGCACCAACTCTGCGGCGCCGTCCATAGCGGCAGCGGTGGGCACCAAGGCATCGGCCAAGGGTTGGCGCACGGCCAGTAGCTCCTCACAACTCGGGGGATTTGAGCCTGAAGCTGCGATCCAGCGGCATACCAGGGCAGCGCAATCCAACCGTCGTTGGCCCCGCAGGCTGAGCAGCTGTTCAGCACCGAGCTGGCAACCAAAGTGAGCGGCGGCGTTATGCCAGGCCCTGGCCTGCAGTGGTTCGGTGTCTAGAAGCAGGCCGTCGAGATCGAACAGGCAGGCAGCAGGACCCATCTATCTATCCTGCATCACGACGTCCCATTACATGCGGGTGCAGGGAGCCTTGTGCTGCGGCGCGATCTGGTTAAATTTTTTTTGTTGGTAACTGTCCGTTAGCAACCGCCCGTAAGCATCCGCCTGTCTGCCTCCCATGCCTGATGCCACAACGGGCCCGACGATCGAATCGGTGCTCCAGGAGCAACGGTTATTTGCGCCGCCAGCTGAGCTGGCCGCCTCGGCCCGCATTGGCTCTCTGGATGCCTACCGGGCCCTGTGCAGTAAAGCTGAGAGTGATCCCGATGCCTTCTGGGGCGACCTGGCCCGTAGTGAGCTGCACTGGTTTGAGCCTTTCGATTCTGTGCTCGATTGGAGTGATCCGCCTTTCGCCAAGTGGTTTGCAGGGGGCAGCACCAACCTGAGCTTCAATTGCCTCGATCGACACCTCGATGGGCCTCGGGCCGATAAGACCGCCCTGATTTGGGAAGGGGAGCCAGGCGACAGCCTCAGCTTTACTTACCGCCAACTGCATGCCGAGGTGTGTAAGGCCAGCAATGGCCTCAAGGCTCTTGGCATCGGCAAGGGAGACCTAGTTGCTCTTTACATGCCGATGATCCCGGAGGCAGCAATTGCCATGCTGGCCTGTGCCCGCATCGGTGCCCCCCACTCCGTGGTGTTTGGCGGCTTCTCGGCCGATGCCCTGCGGGATCGGCTGATCGATGGCCAGGTCAAGGCAGTTATCACAGCCGATGGTGGCTTCCGCAAGGACAAGCCCGTGCCCCTCAAGCCCGCGGTGGATGAGGCACTCGCGGCTAATGGCGGCGCACCCAGCGTTGAGCATGTGCTGGTGGTGCAGCGGATTAAGGGCGACTGCGCCATGGCTTCCGGCCGGGACCACTGGTGGCACGAGCTGGTGGATGGGCAGAGTCCAGAGTGCCCCGCCGAGCCCATGGCCAGCGAAGACCGCCTATTTGTGCTCTACACCTCTGGCTCCACCGGTAAGCCCAAGGGTGTCGTACACACCACCGCCGGCTACAACCTCTGGGCCCACCTCACCTTCCAGTGGATCTTCGACATCCGTGAGGATGACATCCACTGGTGCACCGCCGATGTGGGCTGGATCACCGGCCACAGCTACATCGTCTACGGGCCCCTCTCCAATGGCGCCACCACGGTGATGTACGAGGGTGCTCCCAGGCCGAGCAAGCCAGGTGCCTTCTGGGAGGTGATTCAGAAGCATCGCTGCACAATCTTCTACACCGCCCCCACTGCAATCCGCGCCTTCATGAAGAGCGGCCGCGAGGTGCCGGATCAATACGATATGAGCTCGTTGCGAATCCTGGGCACCGTGGGGGAGCCGATCAATCCCGAGGCCTGGATGTGGTACAGGGATGTGATCGGCGGCGACCGCTGCCCAGTAGTGGACACCTGGTGGCAAACCGAAACCGGTGGCGTGATGATCAGCCCACTGCCCGGTGCTACCCCCACAAAACCTGGCTCCTGCACCTTGCCCTTGCCAGGGATCGTCGCCGACATTGTCGACATGGACGGCGTATCCCAGCCGGCTAATGCCGGTGGTTACCTAGCGGTGCGAAGGCCTTGGCCAGGGATGATGCGCACCGTGCATGGCGATCCGGAGCGCTTCCGCAAGAGCTACTGGGAGGAGATCAGACCCGCCGATGGCTCCTACCTGTATTTCGCTGGTGATGGCGCCCGCCGCGACGCCGACGGCTACTTCTGGGTGATGGGCCGGGTTGATGACGTGATCAACGTGAGTGGTCACCGACTGGGCACGATGGAAATTGAGAGTGCTTTGGTGAGCCATCCCACGGTGGCAGAGGCGGCGGTGGTGGGCCGACCAGATGAGCTCAAGGGTGAAGGCATTGTGGCCTTTGTGACCCTGGAAGCAGGTCGCTGCGGCGACGACGCCCTGATTGCCGATTTGCGGGCCCATGTGGGCAAGGAGATCGGGCCGATCGCCAAGCCCGATGAAATTCGTTTCACCGATTCCCTACCCAAAACCCGTAGCGGCAAAATCATGCGCCGCATCCTGCGGGCCTTGGCCTCTGGCCAGGAAGTGACTGGTGACACCTCCACCTTGGAGGACCGTTCCGTGCTCGATGCCTTAAGGATTTAGAGCGTCCCAGCCATCAACCGCCGCTGCGATGCCATCTAGGGCCCTTTTTTTAGTGGGATCGTCGGCCCACTGGCCTAGCAAGCTCTGGCGCAAACCCGCGCTCGCGGGGGCGAGGTGATCGCCTGGGAGTTCCATCAGCCGGCTGGCATCTCCAGTACGACCTTGCAGCACTCCCAGCAGCCGCTTGCTTTGGTCGATCTGGTCTCGATTGAAGCGCACTAATAAGTTTCGGGGTTGGAGATAGGTTCGCGCCACCTGCTGCAGGGTTTCCTCCGGTGAGGGACTGAATTCGCTGCGAAACTTGAACTGCTGACCGAGCTCCGCCAGGAGCGGTACGGAGCGCTCGGCTGAGAAGTTGTTGAAGCTTAAGGCCACTAGGCCAGCACAGCCCCGCCCCCCATCAGGTGCCAGCAGGTGCAGCTTGCAGCCCAGGCTGTGGCCCAGTCGCAACATCAGCTTGCTGGAGTCGCCCCCTTCTGCATCCGTATCACGCAGCTGGCGGAACCGCCGCCAGGCGGTGTTGGCCTGATCCTGGTGGTCGAAGCCAGGCACATAGGTCCAGGCCCTAATCCGCCAGCCCCTAGCCGCTAGTGCCTCCAGAAGCCGGCGGTAGCTGAGTTGGGGGGTCGCCGCCAGATAACTGCCGCCGATGAATTCGATCGTGCCTCGACTGGGCCGTTCGGCCTCCAGTTGCCAGATATCACCGCGCTGCCGCCAGCCCGTCATGGTCAGAAGGCGAGGCGTTGCAAGGCCGCCCGCGCTTCGTTGCGATGAGCTGCGCCATCAAGGAGGTTGTTGAACACATGGCGGATTACACCTTCGCCGTCGATCACGTAGGTGACCCGGCCTGGCAGCAACCCAAGCACATTTGGAACTCCGAAGGCTTTGCGTAGGGCGTTGCCTTGGTCCACCAGAAGCGGGAAGGGCAGGTTGTGACGACTGGCAAAGCGCTGGTGGCTGGCCTGGTCGTCGCCGCTGACACCCCACACCTCAGCACCCAGGGCCTGGAGGTCGGCGTAGCTGTCGCGGAAGGCACAGGCTTCAGCTGTGCAGCCTGGGGTGTCGTCTTTTGGATAGAAGAACAGCACCAATGCCTTGCCGGCTAGCTGATCGCTGCGGCGCCCCTCACCTTTTTGATCATTAAGGGCAACGAGGGGGGCTCGATCTCCGGCGGCAAGTGCCATCTAAATCAAATTGAACAACCGTTTTCACCCTAGGCAGCTGTCCTGGTAGCCGTAGTCGTATTCCCAGTAATAGCTTTTTTCTAGCGCTGAGCTGGGACGATGGGTTGAGCAACGCAGGTAGATGTGACTGGCCCGATCGAGGAACAGCCCAGCTTCTGGCAGCAGAGCGACCTGCTGAGCCTGGTGAGTGCAACCCCGGCTTTTAGCCAAGCGGCCCAGCCCAAGCAGGTTGTGGCTCTTGATCCCAGCCCCTCCAACCGCGATCTAAAACTTCGATCAGCACCCATCAACTTGCTGATCCTGGACACGGAGACCACGGGGCTGGAGCCGGTTTCAGCCCAGTGCATCGAGGTGGGAGCAGTTCTCTTTCATGTACCCACCAGGTCGGTATTGAGCCAGGTTTCCTTTCTTTTGCCAGCCGCTGCCAACCCTGCGCAACATGTAAATGGCATTGCTGCAGAGGTGACCAGACTCTCCCAGCCCTGGCAGGCGGGCCTGCAGCATTTCCTTGCCCTGCTCGCCGGGGCCGATGCGGTGCTAGCCCACAACGCAGCCTTTGATGCCAAGTGGTTTGGGCTGGGACCGCTGCCGCCAATTGACAAGTCTTGGATCTGCTCGATGGACGATATCGAGTGGCCGCCGGAGCGACACTTGAGGCCGGCCCCTTCGGTGCGCGATCTGGCTTTGGCCTACGGGGTGCCGGTGTGGGCAGCCCATCGAGCCCTCACCGATTGCACCTATCTAGTCCAGGTATTGGAGCGTTGCGCCGACCTCGAAGACCTCTTGGCTGCCGCTATGGAGCCGAAGCTGCTCTATCGGGCCAATCTCCCCTATGCCGAGCGGCATAAGGCCAAACAGGCAGGCTTTCGCTGGAATGAACCGGTGCGGGGTGCCTGGAGTCGTCGACTAAGCGAACGCCAGGCCCAGGCCCTGGCTTTTGAGGTGCAAAGGGTGGAGGCCGATTCACAAGCGGCCTGAGCTCCCGGGACTGGCCCATAAAAAAACCGGCTGGGGAAGCCGGCATGGAAGAAGGTCACCTTGGATCGGTGAATTGTCGAAATCGGAGCGACAGGATTTGAACCTGCGACCCCCACTACCCCAAAGTGGTGCGCTACCAAGCTGCGCTACGCCCCGGCAGATCGAAGTTACCACAGCGCTTTGCGCTGTTTCAGCCGGCGTATCAGCCGTTCTGTGAGCTGCTCCCGTCCCAAAACCCCATACCCAGGAACGCGCAGGCGACGGGCTAGTTGCCGCAGCTCCCTTAGCCCCAGGCTGGCCAGCCGCAATTCGGGCAAGCGGCTCCATACGGCTGAGGCCGCAGGCAGGTCGGAACCCTTGCGATTGGCTGAGAAGCTCAGCAGGGCGCCGCCTGCCATCCACTCAGGCACCAGCACAAACAACACGGCCAGGAGGCCGTAGAGCTCCACAAGCCCCTTCGGCAGAGGATGCAGGGGACGCTTGCGTGGCCTGGGCTCGAGCTTGCTCACAGCAGCGGGGCCTTGGGGTCGTTCTGCCAGCCGGACGGCTGAGCGGAGGGTCTATCCCGCCATTGCAGCTGGGGTTCGGGCCTCGGGTTCAGCTTGACGCTCCAGAAGATCAGGGCAAAGCAAAGCCCCAGGGTGATAAGTAAGCCAAGAATCACCAGGCGATCCGGTAAGGGGTTCACAGCGCTGTCCTGCTCATACCTGGTCCGTGCGCAGGCACTCCAACCTTCTGAATTTCTGCTCCATAGTCAGCACATCGCCTCTGAGAACCAAGGTCATTTGCTCGTTGCGATAACGGATGCCTGGTAGGTCTGAGGCCTCACGAAACATGGTGGAGCGGAAGCGGCCGGTGAGCAGGGAGGCTTGGGCGTCATTGCGCTCCAAGGTGACCCTGCTCTGATCGGGGCAGATGAATTGTTCGGTGATGCCGTAGTCCTCCCACCAAGGCGAACCCATTGAGAGCAAGGCAAGGGCAAGCAGCGGCATGGACATGCTCAGGCCAGCTGGATGGGGGCATTGTCCCCCCGAAGCACGCAGTGGGCCACCGACCAGTCATAGGAAGACCACACCCGTGGATCGAGCTTGTAGGCCGAGCCTGCAAATTCACCGAGTCTTTGTCCGCTTGGTTGGGCTGAGCAGTAAGGCCGGCTGCCGGGTTTGGCCAGATATTGCTGGTGATAAGGCTCCGCGTACCAAAGGGTTTGGTTGCTGCGCAGCTCAGTGGTGATCGCCCCAAAGCCAGCGCTACTCAGCAGGGCTTGGTAAGCGTCGCGGCTGGCCTCTGCTGAGGCCAGCAGACCAGGATCATCCGCATAGATCACTGAGCGGTACTGGCTGCCGCGATCATTGCCCTGACGATTCCCCTGGGTGGGGTCGTGGCATTCCCAGAACAACTTCAACAAATCGCTGAAATCGATCAGGGCCGTATTCCAGACCACCCGAACAACCTCGCTGTGACCTGTGCTTCCGGAGCAAACCTGGTCGTAGCTGGGATGCTGGATTGAACCACCGGCGTAGCCCACGGCTGTTGTAACAACCCCAGGCAGGCGCCAAAAGCCCTTTTCGGCTCCCCAAAAGCAGCCGCAACCGAAGACTGCCTCTGCCTGGCCGACCTTTATGGCTACATCAATTGGGGTTCCCAGCACAACATGAGGAGCTTGGGCCTGGGGGGTGTTCTGAAACAGGCCGAACAAACTGCTAACTGCAATTAAATTGGAGCCTAGACAGTCCCTTTAGTTGCCGCGTCGGGCTCAAAGGCAATGTGGTTTAAGAGAGTTGTGGTGAAGGCGAACAGCAGGAACGGCAGGGAAAGCACCAGGATCAGACCCACACCCACAAGGGCAAAGATCGGCTTGCTGGCCCCCATCAAGGCCAAGCCAGCGGCCAGGCTGGCGAAGATCACCAGCATCCAGATCAAAATCTGCCCGTAGATGTCGCCGAAGGTCAGGGTGCAGCGCAGCCGGTAGGGCAAGCCGGTAATCTGGGTAACTGGCTCCATGGATGCTCCTAGGCGAACGCTTACGGCTACACCGTCCACCTAAGCCCCATATGGGCCACTTGGCAGAACAGCTCAACAAGTATTGAGATCAGCCTGCCGCCTTCAGCTGCTCCGTTGCCTGCTCCCTATCCCAAAGGCGACGGTAGGTACCGCGCTCAGCCAATAGCTCGCTGTGGTGGCCCTGCTGCACTAGACGGCCCTCTTCGAGCACCAGCACTCGATCACACGCTGCAGCCGCCGATAACTGGTGACTGATCATCAGGACGGTGCGAACCTGGCCTTGCCTATTTGACTGGGCGTTGGCCTGATCACTGCGAATGGTCCGCAGGATCTCGGCGGCGGTGTTGTTGTCGACGCTGGCCAGGGCGTCATCAAGCACCAACAGGGGAGTGCGTACCAGCAGGGCCCGCCCCAGGGCTGTGCGTTGTCGCTGGCCGCCGCTCAGGGTGATGCCTCTCTCGCCCACCAGGGTCTGGTAGCCGTCGGGGAATCCCTTGATGTCACCCTCAAGCCTGGCCTGGCGAGCTGCTGCCTCGACCCGCTCCAACGGCGCCTCAGGCTCGCCATATCGCAGGTTGTCGGCCAGGCTGGCGGTGAACAGATAGCCCTCTTGAGGTACTAGGCCCACCTGTCCCCGAAGGTCAGCTAAATCCAGAGCGGTGATGTCGACCCCATCTAGCCAAAGTTGGCCGGCATCTACCTCGACCATGCGCCCCAGGGCGCGGGCCAGGGTGGTTTTACCGCAGCCCACGGGCCCCACCACTGCCACAAGCTCGCCGGGGTGGAGCGCAAAGCTGACGTCCACTAGGGCTGGTCGAGGAGCGTTGGGATATCCCACGGTGAGGCCGCGGGCCTCCACAGCCCCCCGACCGGGCCTGGCTGGGGGTGTTGGTGAAGTTGAAGAAATGATTAAGGGCCGCCTTCGCAGCAGCTCCTCGACCCGCTCCAGGCTCACCTGGCCGGTTTGGAAGGTGTTGAGGGTGAAACCCAGAAGGGCTGTGGGGAATACCAGCCGCTCCACAAACAGAATTAGGGCGACAAGGTCGCCGATGCTGAGGCGGCCACTTTCCAATTGGCCACTGCCCAAGGCGAGCAGCAGTAGCAGGCTGATTGAGGAGATGCCCTCCAGCAGGGGGAACAGGGTGCTGCGGGTGCGGGCTAGATTCAGGGCCGCATCCTGGTAGATGCGGTTGCGACCGGCGAAGGCGTTCTGTTCGGTGCTCTCTTGGCCGTAGATCTTGATGGCGCTGATGCCGGAAAGGTCCTCCTGGATTAGGTCGCTTAAGGAGGCCAAGGCCTCCTGCTGGCGGCGTTGCTGGCGCATCATGCGACCGCCAAACAGGCGCACCACCATCAACATCAGTGGGTACAGCCCCACCGCCGCCAGCGTCAACCAGGCGTCGATGGAGAGCATCGCTGGCAAGGTGAGCGCGTAGGCCAGCACTGTGTTGGTAAGGCTGAGCACGGCGAAGCCCAGCAACCTGCGGACGTTTTCGACGTCGGAGGTGGCCCGGCTGATTACCTCGCCGCTGCCGGTGGTCTGCACCCAGCCGGGCTCCTGCTTGAGCAGGTGATCAAAAATCGATTGTTTGAGCTCGGCCTCCACCTGACGGCCTACCCCGAACACAAGCATCCGTGAGTAGAGCCGCATCGCCCCCATCACCGTGGCCAGGGCGACGATCAGAGCCGCCTGAGCCAGCACGTCTTGAAGTGCGAAACCATCCTGCAGGTCGTCGATTACCCGCCGCACCAGCAGGGGAATGGAGACACTCAGCAGGTTCACCACCACAAGGGCGGCGACGCCGATTAACACCACCTTGCGATGGGGCCGCAGGTAGCGACGGATCAGATCTAGCCGTATGGCACCCATCAGGGGCCGTTTTCACAGGTGCCACCAACCTAGGCAGCTGCTTTTCCGTCAGGCTGGCCTCAGCAATAGCTGCGCCATGGCCTCCGATCCTTCCCAATCCGGCAGCAACGATCAAAGTCATCCCCTCTACGCCACGGATCGCGATGTGGTTGATCGGCTTCTTGCCGCTGAGGTGCCAGCCGACCACCACCTGGTTGATGCCGCCCGCTTGTTGATGCGCTACGAAGCCTTTCCCGGTGCCCGTGATCTCAGCTCAGATCTGGCCAAGACCCTCCGCCTGTGGGGCATTAGCCGTGAAGATCTGCACACCCGCACCCAGGCAATCTGGGCCAAAGGTTTTCGGCCCGCTTCAGCGGCTACTGAGGCGGTGGGCTCCAGCTTTGATACCGCTGACCAGGAGCAGAGCTGACGTCTTGCCAAGGCAGCCATCGCCATTTACCCCTTCTTCGGGTGATAGTGGAGAAGTCCCCATCACCCGGCCCGGTGTGCTTTGCACCCGGGCTTTTTACTACCTATGCCCACTGTTCAGTCCTGGCCTGCCCTGTTGGACCAGCTGCTCAATGGCGAGTCGCTGTCGGCCCCGCAGGCCACCGCGCTGATGCAGGGTTGGCTGACAGAACAGATCGATCCGGTGCTCACCGGAGGGCTGCTGGCCGCCTTGAGGGCCAAGGGTGTGAGTGGCGAGGAGCTGGCGGCGATGGCTGAGGTCTTGCGGGAGGCCTGTCCGCTGCCGGCTTCCCGCCCTGCTCTTGCGCTCGTTGATACCTGTGGCACCGGTGGCGATGGGGCCGACAGCTTCAATATTTCAACGGCTGTGGCGTTCGTGGCGGCCGCCTGTGGCGCGCACGTAGCCAAACATGGCAACCGCAGTGCCAGTGGTCGGGTGGGCTCAGCTGATGTGCTGGAGGCAGTGGGCATTCATTTGCAGGCCCCTCAGGAGCAGGTGATTGGCGCCTTACCCAGTGCGGGGGTGACTTTTTTGTTTGCTCCTGGTTGGCATCCGGCGCTGGTGGGGCTGGCCCCCCTGCGCCGCAGCCTGGGGGTGCGGACCGTTTTCAATTTGCTCGGCCCATTGGTAAATCCCATGCGGCCGGAGGCCCAGGTGCTCGGGGTGGCCCGGCCTGATCTGCTCGATCCGATGGCTGAGGCACTGGCCCGGCTGGGGCTGCGCAGAGCTGTGGTTGTACATGGTCAGGGCGGCCTGGATGAAGCTTCCCTGGCTGGAGTTAATTCGCTGCGGCTGGTGGAATCTGGAGTCGTGAGCAGCGACCAGCTTGATCCGGAGGCCTTGGGCTTGCAGCTTGCCCCGATCACCGATCTGGCGGGCGGAGATCTCGCCACCAACCAAGCCATCCTCGAAGCCGTGCTCCAGGGCCGAGGTAGCCGCGCCCAGGCCGATGTGGTGGCCCTCAACGCGGCGCTGGTGCTGTGGGCCGCTGGTTTGAGCGACTCGGTCGCCGCTGGCCTGAGGTTGGCCCAGCAGGCCATTGCCAATGGAGCTGGCTGGCAAGCTCTTGAGCGGCTGCGCGCCGCCCTGCCAGCCCCCGTTGCGGGATGATCGAATCAACTGCCCTGAACCCGTGAGCGAGCCCGCTGCCACTGCCTTGCTGGTGTTGGCCGACGGCACCGTGCTGCGCGGTGAGGCCTTCGGGGCCCGGGGCACGGCCATCGGAGAAGTGGTGTTCAACACCGGTATGACCGGCTATCAGGAGGTCATGACCGACCCGAGTTACTCCGGGCAGTTGGTCACCTTTACCTACCCCGAACTGGGCAATACCGGGGTCAACGATGCTGATCAGGAAGCGGATCGGCCCCATGTGCGCGGGGTGATCGCCCGCCAGCTTTCACCTTGTTCCAGTAGCTGGCGCTCAGAGGGTGATCTAGATGGCTGGCTGCTCCACCATGGAGTAGTTGGAATTCGCGCCATTGATACACGAGCTCTGGTGCGTCATTTGCGGGATGGTGGCGCAATCAACGGCGCAATTTGCAGTGATGGCACTTCAGCTTCGTCCCTGCTTGATCAAGTGCGGTCGGCTCCTTCGATGCAGGGCCTAAACCTGGCGGCATCTGTTACCACCCCTAATCCGTATCACTGGGATCAAGCCTGTGGGGTGGCTTTCGATGCCCGCACGCAAGCCCAGCCCGATCGCCCTTACCGGGTGGTGGCTATTGATTTCGGCATCAAGCGGGCGATTCTCGAGCGTCTGGCGGCCCACGGCTGCGAGGTGACCGTGCTTCCAGCCGATGCCAGCCTTGAGCAGGTTCTCAGTTACAAGCCCGAGGGAGTTTTCCTATCGAACGGCCCTGGCGATCCGGCCGCTGTTAGCTCCGCTATTGAGCTCGCCAAAGGTCTTATCGCCTTGCCCAATCTCCCCCTTTTTGGCATTTGCCTTGGCCACCAGATCCTGGGGCTGGCCCTTGGAGGCACCACTTTCAAACTTGGCTACGGCCATCGCGGTTTAAATCACCCTTGTGGCAGCCCAGGCCAGGTGGAGATCACCAGCCAAAACCATGGTTTTGCCCTTGTGCCCGAATCCCTGCCCGCCGACCGAGTACGGGTAACCCACCACAACCTCAACGACTACACCGTGGCCGCTCTGGAGCTGCTTGATGCACCGGTTTTTGGCGTTCAGTACCACCCGGAGGCCAGTCCCGGACCCCACGATGCCGACCATCACTTCGCGCGCTTCGCCGCCCTGATGGCCAGCCGCCGCTGACGCACTTTTGTTGCGTCTTCTGCAGCGGCAAATTTGCTCCCTACACTTCGCCCCAGAACGGATCGAGGACTGGAGCCATCAACGACCTGCAGCGATTGACGGTGTCCCTGCGAGGGGGCTTCGAGCAGCAGGCCCACTGCCAGCTGTTCCGCTTCACTGGCCAGCTGGATGCCTACTCCGACAAACAGTTCGGGGAATTTGTGGACTCTCACCGCGGCAATGGTCAGCCTTTGGTGATCGATCTCAGCCACATTGACTTCCTCGACTCGTCCGGTCTTGGCGCTTTAGTCCAGCTCGCCAAGCAGTGCAACAGCGATCGGCAGAAGTTTCTGGTGGTCGGTAACGCCCGAGTTGTTCAAACCGTGAAGCTGGTGCGCCTAGAAGAATTTCTGCACCTTCAGCCCGACCTCGAAACAGCCCTTGGCAACCTCGCCGCTTGAGTCGGGAAAGGCTGAGCTGCGGCCCGCTTCGAGCTGGCTAGCTGGCCTTCCCCCCAATCCTCCCCAGGCCGAATTAGGCCCGCTACAGCTGGCCTGGCTGGGTGATGCGGTCTGGGAGCTTCATCACCGCCTGCAGCGCTGTCAGCGTCCAGGGCGCTCCCACACCCTGCATCAGGAGGTTGTGCAGGTAGTGCGTGCCGATGCCCAGGCCCTCGCACTGGAGAAGCTTGATCAGCAGCTCACTGATGCTGAGCGAGACCTGGTGCGCCGGGGCCGCAATCGGGCAGGCAGGGGGCCCCGGCGGGGTGATGCGGCGGCCTACGGCCAGGCAACGGGCCTTGAGGCCCTGCTTGGTTGGTTGTTTCTCCACAAGCCTGCCCGGTTAGCCGAGCTGCTAGATCACTTGAAGGAGATCGATCCATAACCTGCAGACAACGCCATGAGCCCACGATTTGAACGCCGTCCCGAGAAGCGGACGGGGGGCGGCGCCCGCGGGGCGGCTGGCCGCCCACCCCGCTTCAGCGGTCCTAAGCCTGAATGGCGCCGCGATGGAGCTGGTGAAGGCCGGGAGGGAAGAGAAGGCCGTGAGGGTCGTGATGGTCGAGAAGGGCCAAGAGATCGGGATCCCCGGCGCGAGACCGGTGCCCGTCCCGCCCCCCGGGGTGTATCCCGCTTCCAGCCCCGCCGCGATGGGCCAGCCGAGCGCCCCAGTAGTCGCGGCGAGCGCCGCCCATTTGAACGGCGTGGTGACGGTGAGCGTCCGTCCTTCGACCGTCCGCTTGCTCCCCGTTTTTCCAGCGATCGCTCCAGCTCAGACAGCAAGCCCTACGAGCGGCGACCCGGGGGTCGCTTTGAAGGTCGTCCCCAGGGCCGCCGTCCCGACTCCGCTCGCCCCGAGGGCCGTCGCTTTGAAGGGGGCGGGCGCTTTGAAGCAGGCGGGCGCCCTGATGGCCGACGTTTTGGTACTGGCAGCCGCCCCGCGCCTGGCAGGTTCGCCGCCAAGCCGCTGATCGTCGACGCCGATAGCTTGCCCCCTAGCGGTGATGCGGAACGCCACAGCGTCGATCCCAGCGCCGATTTGATCTGGGGCCGCCACCCGGCCCAGGCGGCACTGGAGAGCGGTCGACCGATTCACCGCGTCTGGTGCACCCCAGAAATGCGCTTCAGCCCCAAGTTTCTGCAGTTGCTGCGCGAGGCCAAGGCATCGGGCGTCCTGGTTGAGGAGGTTACCTGGGCGCGCCTGGGTCAGCTCACCGGTGGTGCCGTGCATCAGGGCATCACCCTGCAGACAGCGGCAGCGGAGACCCTTGATCTGCAGACCCTGATGGAGGGCTGCGCAACCATTGGCGAGCCAGCCTTGCTGATGGCGGTAGACGGTCTTACTGACCCCCAGAACCTTGGTGCGATTGTGCGCAGTGCTGAAGCCCTCGGTGCCCATGGCCTGGTTTTGCCCCAGCGCCGCAGCGCTGGACTTACCGGCTCGGTGGCCAAGGTTGCGGCAGGTGCTCTTGAGCATTTGCCTGTGGCAAGGGTGGTTAACCTCAATCGCGCCATTGACACCCTCAAGCAGGAGGGTTATCGGGTAGTGGGTCTGGCCGCCGAGGGCACCGTCAGCCTGGAGGAGGCCGATCTAGAAGGGCCTTTGGTCATAGTCACCGGCTCTGAGGGTGATGGTCTATCCATGCTCACCCGCCGCAACTGCGATCAGCTGGTGCGCATTCCCTTGCGTGGCGCCACACCAAGCCTTAACGCCTCTGTGGCTACCGCTCTGCTGCTCTACGAGGTGGCACGGCGTGGCTGGATGAAGGGTTTGAGTGGTTCCCAGCCCGCACCCCGTTTGGTGCGCCCCCAGCTGCCCGCTCCAGCCGCTAGCCCCGAGCCTGAGCAAGAGCCCACGGCCGCTGAAGCGAGTTCTGCAGCAGCGCAGCAACTGTCCGCTAGCCAGCCGGATACCTCTGCTGAGCTTTTGGACCATCAAGATCCTGAGCTGGAGTCAGAAATTCGGCCAGCGGATCAGCCAGAGCAACCGGCAGAGCAGCAGATTGTTGCTGAGATCCCGGCCAACCAGGAACCGGTCATTGACCTGGGCATGGAGCCAGCCGCCAGATCTGGTTTCCATGGAGATATTCAACTGTGACTCCCCCCTTCAGCCCCGGTACCGACGCCGGGCAGAATGGACAACAAGCCGCTCCTGCCTCATGAATCCCCTGCTGTGGCCAGTGCGCAGCTGCGCCAATGGATTGGGCCTGGCCTGGTGGGCACGGGTAGAAACCCACTCTCCCAACGCTGTTTATTGGTTTGGCCCCTTCGTGCGTCGCGGCACTCTGGAAAGCCATCTACCGCCTTTCCTGAACGACCTCCGGGCCGAATCTCCCGGCTCTCTTGATCACCAGTTGATGCGCACCCGTAGGGGTGAACCGCTCACCGAGCTCGACTGAGGCCAGGGGGCCGTTGCCTCTGGCTGATAGCGTCCAATCCAACTGGCCACAGGGTTGATGGGGATCGCTGATTCGCGCGAACAAGGGATTGCCGAATGGCGTCAAAAACTGAAGAAGGGTGAGGTTTCAGCCCGTGAACTCACCGAACACTATCTGGCCCGCATCCAAGCGGTTGATCCCACTGTTCACGCCTATCTCGAGATAACTGCCGAGCGGGCCAGGGCAGATGCGGACCGTATAGACGCCCGGCGCGCCGCTGGAGAAGTTTTGCCACCCCTGGCAGGGATTCCTCTGGCGATCAAGGACAACCTGTGCACCAAGGGGGTCGCTACCACCTGCTCCAGCCGCATGCTGGAGCACTTCGTGCCCCCCTACGAGAGCACTGTTACCGATCGCCTCTGGCAGGCGGGAGCTGTCCTGCTTGGCAAGACAAACCTCGATGAGTTCGCCATGGGCAGCTCCACCGAGACCTCAGCCTTCGGCCCCAGCCGCAACCCTTGGAATCCAGAGAGGGTGCCTGGTGGTAGCTCCGGTGGCAGTGCCGCCGCACTAGCTGCAGGCGAGTGCATCGCTGCCCTTGGCTCCGATACCGGCGGGTCGATTCGCCAGCCGGCCTCCTTCTGTGGGGTGGTGGGATTGAAGCCTACCTATGGCCGAGTCAGCCGCTACGGCCTGGTCGCCTTTGCCAGCTCCCTCGACCAGGTAGGCCCGTTCACCAACTCGGTGGCGGATGCGGCCGAGCTGCTGCAGGTAATCGCCGGTGCGGATCCGCGCGATGCCACCTGCCTGCAGGCCCCCGTGCCCGATTACGTCGCCGCCCTTGACCAGCCTGTTGCTGGTTTGAGGGTGGGCATGGTGCGCGAGTGCTTCGAGGCTGAGGGCCTTGATCCCCAGGTGAAGGCTGCGGTGCTGGCGGCCGCAGCCCAGCTCGAGGCCTTGGGCTGCGAGCTGGTGGATGTGAGCTGCCCCCGCTTCAACGACGGCATCGCCACCTACTACGTAATTGCGCCTTCGGAGGCCTCTGCAAACCTGGCACGCTATGACGGTGTCAAATACGGCTACCGGGCCGCGGATGCCACCAGCCTGGCCGAGATGACTGCCCGTAGCCGGGCTGAGGGCTTTGGCGACGAGGTGCAGCGTCGCATCCTGATCGGCACCTACGCCCTCTCGGCCGGATATGTGGACGCTTACTACAAGAAAGCCCAGCAGGTGCGCACCTTGATTCGGCGTGACTTTGACCGGGCCTTTGAGGCAGTGGATGTGCTTCTCACCCCCACCTCGCCCACCACGGCCTTTGGCTTTGGCGCCCACAGCGACGACCCCTTGGCGATGTACCTCGCTGACCTGCTCACGATCCCGGCAAACATGGCTGGCCTGCCTGCCATCAATGTGCCCTGCGGCTTTGATCTCGAGGGTCTGCCGATCGGTCTGCAGCTGATCACGGGGGTGCTCGAAGAGCCGCGCCTGCTCCAAGTGGCTCATCACTACGAACTGGCTGCCCAAGTGATGCAGGGTCGCCCTGTGGCCCCATTGGTGCCCTAGGCGCTGGCCCCAGATCTAGTGGTTTCGCCCTGGCATGGGGCGCAAATGACACTGGATCTTGCGTGGTCGCCTAGCTTGGGGAGGCTTTCGATGCCTTCCGGCTAGAGCTGCCCTTGGCCTTCGTTCCGCTCCACAACCACAGCGACTACAGCCTTCTAGACGGGGCGAGCCAGTTGCCGGCGATGGTGGATCGGGCTGTGGAGCTGGGCATGCCAGCCCTTGCACTCACCGACCACGGTGTGATGTACGGCGCCATCGAGCTGCTCAAGCTCTGCACAAAGGCTGGGATCAAGCCGATCATCGGCAACGAGATGTATGTCATCAATGGTTCCATTGATGACCCCCAGCAGAAAAAGGAGAAGCGCTACCACCTGGTGGTGCTGGCCAAGAACGCGGTCGGCTATCGCAACTTGGTGAAGCTCACCAGCATCAGCCACCTACGCGGCATGCGCGGCCGGGGCATCTTTGCCCGTGCCTGTATTGACAAGCAATTGTTGAGCCAGTACAGCGAAGGGTTGATCGTGGCAACTGCCTGCCTGGGAGGCGAAATTCCCCAGGCGATTTTGCAGGGCCGGCCCGATGCGGCGCGGGAGGTTGCCAGCTGGTATCAACGCACTTTTGGCGACGACTTTTACCTGGAGATCCAGGATCATGGCGGCATCGAAGATCGCATCGTCAACACCGGCATTGCCCGCATCGGTGCCGAGCTGGGCATTGAGTTGATCGCCACCAATGATGCCCATTACCTCAGTGCCAACGACGTAGAAGCCCACGACGCGCTGCTTTGCGTGCTTACGGGCAAGTTGATCAGCGATGTGAAACGCCTGCGCTACACGGGGACCGAATACATCAAGGGGGAGGCAGAGATGCTCTCCTTGTTCAATGACCATCTTCCTGCTGAGCTGATCGAGCGGGCTGTGGCCAACACAGCCAAGGTGGCCGAAAAGGTGGAGGCCTACGACATCCTCGGCCGCTATCAGATGCCCCGCTTCCCGATCCCGGCGGGGCACACAGCGGTGAGCTATCTCACTGAGGTGGCCGAGCAGGGTCTCCGGCAGCGTCTGCGCCTGGCTGAGGACGTGAGCTTCGAGTCCCAATATGGCGACCGCCTTGCCTTTGAGCTACAGGTAATGGAGCAGATGGGTTTTCCTACCTACTTCCTGGTGGTGTGGGACTACATCCGCTTTGCCCGAGACAACGGCATACCTGTGGGGCCGGGTCGTGGTTCAGCTGCGGGTTCCTTGGTGGCCTACGCCCTGGGGATCACCAACATTGATCCGGTTACCAATGGCTTGTTGTTTGAGCGGTTCTTGAACCCAGAGCGCAAGTCGATGCCAGATATTGATACGGATTTTTGTATCGAGCGACGTGGCGAAGTTATCGACTACGTCACTAAGCGCTATGGCGAAGAGAAGGTTGCCCAGATCATCACCTTCAATCGCATGACTTCAAAAGCGGTGCTTAAGGATGTGGCCCGCGTACTCGATATTCCCTATGGCGATGCGGATCGCCTGGCCAAGTTGATCCCCGTGGTGCGAGGCAAACCTGCCAAGCTCAAGGAAATGATCGGAGCAGAATCACCGGCGCCAGAGTTTCGCGATAAATATGAAAAAGATCCAGTGGTACAGCGCTGGGTTGATATGGCAATGCGTATTGAGGGCACAAACAAGACCTTTGGTGTACACGCGGCTGGCGTGGTGATTGCGGCGGAGCCCCTTGATGAATTAGTCCCCCTGCAGCGCAACAACGATGGTCAGGTGATTACTCAATACTTCATGGAAGATGTGGAGTCAATGGGTCTATTGAAAATGGATTTCCTCGGCCTCAAAAACCTCACAATGATCGATAAAACTGTCGATCTTGTGCAGCAATACAGTGGCATTAAGGTTGATCCAGATGATCTACCTCTTAACGATGCAGGTACCTACGCCCTACTCGCCCGTGGTGATCTGGAGGGCATCTTTCAGCTTGAATCAAGCGGCATGCGCCAGATTGTGCGCGATCTCAAGCCTTCGTCACTGGAGGATATATCTTCTATTTTGGCCCTATACAGGCCCGGTCCGCTTGATGCAGGTCTGATCCCTAAATTCATTAATCGCAAGCACGGTCGTGAGGTGATTGATGTAGCCCACGAGAAGCTTGAGCCGATCCTTAAGGAGACTTACGGGATCATGGTTTACCAAGAGCAGATCATGAAGATCGCTCAAGAATTGGCGGGCTATTCCCTTGGCGAAGCAGACCTGCTGCGGCGGGCGATGGGTAAGAAGAAAAAGAGTGAGATGGAGAAACACCAGAGTCTTTTCGTAAGCGGCGCTACTGAACGTGGCGTTGAACCGCGGATAGCGGAGGCATTGTTTGAGCAGATGGTTCTATTTGCTGAATACTGTTTCAACAAGAGCCATTCCACTGCCTATGGCGCGGTGACCTATCAAACCGCGTATCTCAAAGCCCACTACCCAGTTGCCTACATGGCGGCGCTGCTCACCGTAAATTCCGGTGACTCAGCCAAGGTGCAGCGATATATCGCCAACTGCAATGCCATGGGTATCGAAGTGATGCCCCCGGATGTAAATGCTTCCGGCATCGATTTCACACCTGTTGGTGATCGAATTCTGTTTGGCCTTTCGGCCGTCCGCAATCTGGGTGATGGGGCGATTCGACAGTTGATCGAGGCCCGCTCTGGCGATGGTCGTTTCAACTCATTGGCCGAGCTATGCGATCGCCTTCCTGGTCAGCAGCTCAACCGCCGTGCCTTGGAGGCCCTAATCCATTCAGGAGCACTTGATGCCCTCGAGCCTC
>JBIKWZ010000080.1:0-2634 GCA_044356035.1 Cyanobium sp.
GACGCTCTCAATACAGAGGTGGGCGGTGAGATCCCAGGCGCCTGGCTCTAGCAGCGGATCGCCGCTGGCCTGCTGGCTCCGGTAGGCCATCAAGGTGCCGCCAGAGCGCTGGGGGGCGTAGTAGCGCCAGGCCTCTAAGGCGTAGTCGATCACTAGCAGCTGACCCTCGGCCACGGCTGCGGCGCACTCGCCAAGCCACGGGGCCAGGCCAGGATGCAGTTCGCTGCACCAGCCGGGCAGGCGCTGGGGCGAGGGGGGCAGGAGTCCGAGGGGCTCGAGTTGGGCGGCCGCTGCCGGCTCCAAGGGCGCGCCGGGCTCCAGCCGCAGCGAGAGCTCCGCCTCAGGTCCCTCGTGCAGCGCCACCATTTGCTGGCGCCAAAGCGCACCGTCCCACTCGATCCGCTCCACCGCCAGGGCATCGAGCACCTCATGGGCGAGCACCACACCGCGCAGCGGTGAGGCCGCCAGCTCCGCGAAGCTGGCCCAGCGACAGGGCAAGGGGCAGTCCTGCAGCAGGGCTCGCTGACGGGCCGCCATGCCCTCGTTGGGCTCCACCAGCACCAGCTCCAGGCGATGGGCCAGCTGGGGCCAACCCGCCACCAGTTCCTCGGCCAGCTGCAGGGCCAAGCTGCCCTCGCCTGGCCCTGCCTCGACCAGGGCCAGGGGCCCGGGAGCGGCCGCCAGGGCAGTGAGCCAGTCGGCCAGCTGGGGTGCCAGCAGGGCGGCGAAATCGGGGCCGAGGGAGGGAGCGGTGGCGAAATCCCCCGCCGGGCCGATGCGCAGCCGGCCAGCCCCATAGGCGCCGTGCAACGGATCGTGCAACACCAATTCCATGAAGGTGCGAAAGGGCAGCGCACCGCCGGTGGCCTCGAAGCGCTGCAGCAGCAAGGGGGGCAAGCTCACGCTCAGACGTCTGCTTAGGGAGAATGCATCTTCGTTGAGGCTGGTGAATGGGTCGCGCTTGGAACGCCGTGCTGCCTGCGTTGGTGTCGCTGTTGCTGGTGTTGACCTGCTGGCTGGGTGTGGGCATCGCTCCGGCCCAGGCCTACGACAACCCCGACCTCCTACCCGACCACCCCACCCCGGTGATCGACCTGGCCAAGGCCCTAACCGATGGTCAGCGCATCAGCCTGGAAGAAAATCTCACCCGCTTCGAGGCCGATACCGGCTGGAAACTGCGGGTGCTCACCCAGTACGACCGCACCCCAGGCCAGGCGGTGAAGGACTTCTGGAACCTGGACGAACGCAGCCTGCTGCTGGTGGCCGATGAGCGCGGCGGCAACCTGCTCAACTTCAACGTGGGCGATGCCCTGTTTGCCTTGATGCCCCGCACCTACTGGGTGGAGCTGCAGACCCGCTTCGGCAACCAGTACTACGTGCGCGACAACGGCCAGGACGCCGCCATTGTCGATGCCTTAGCAGCGGTGGAAATTTGTTTGGAGCGGGGTGGTTGCCAGGTGGTGCCGGGCCTGCCACGCGAGCAGTGGCTGCTCACCCTCTCCACTTCCGTGCTCGGCGGCCTGGTGGCGGGCTTCGCTTCCTATCCGCGCAAAGAGGGTCGCAAGGTGGAGTGGGCCTGGGTGCTGCTGCTCTCACCTTTGTGGCTGATCCTTTTTGGCGCCCTAGGGCTCGGCCCAATCCTGACCCGCACCAACGACCTGCTGCCGGTTGCCCGCAACACCCTGGCCTTCCTCGGCGCCGCTCTCGGCGCCTACCTAATCGCCGGAGCCACCGTGGGTAAGGCCAGGCTCAAAGATGCCGATCTGGGCTAGAAAATTTAGCCGGGGTTTTGGCTGCGGCTGCGCGGTCCCAGCTTTTCAAGCGCCTCTAGCTGACAGCGCAGGGAACCAGCCGGCGCACAAGCGGGCTTGGTTTCAACATTGGCGGTGACCTGGAGCTCCTGATCGCGCAGACGGCTGAGGTTGGCGTCGTAGAAGCGCTTGAGGTCGTGGAAGCGCTTCACCGGCTGGCCATAGAAGCTGCGGCCGGCGAGGGTGGGGAAGCTGGCCCACTCGGGGGCCAATTTGGCCGCCAGCAGCGGCGAGAACACGCCTTGATCAGCCAGGGCCAGGGCACCACGACGCTGGATTAGGTAGATGGCGCCCTGGTCTTGAACCTGGGGACCAAAGGCCGCGATTCCCAAGGAGCGCGAAACCATGTTCCAGGTGAAGGGCATGAACTGGTAAGCACCTGCCGCGGCACTGGCGTAGCGGGCAGTGCGCACCACCCGGTCGGGATGGCGCTCCAGGGAGGGCATCAGGCCGCCACCAAACATGATCCGGTAGCCAATGTCGTCGCCATTGGCCCAGGTGCCTTCGGCGAAGCGAATGGTGTTGAGCAGGGCGCGGCGCTCAGCCGTGATCGCGAAGATCCTCACCGGCGGCGGGGGCAGGGGCAGGGCCAGAGCCGTGGGGAAGCTGGGCTGAGCGGGCCCAGCAGCTTGGAGCAACTCGGAAGCTTGAAGCAACTCAGAGGCTTGCGATACCGGAGCCGTCAGGGGAAGGGTGCCCAGGCCTACGGCCAAGGCCAGGGCGGATCGAAAACAGGTGCTGGGCAAGGTCATACCGGAGCGGATCAAACGGCAGACCGCCTGCAGGCGGCCAAATCTGAAATGCGAAGAAAAGATTTGTTCGT
>JBIKWZ010000030.1:0-29401 GCA_044356035.1 Cyanobium sp.
ACGCACGCTGGATGCTCTGCATCTCACGGTGGCGGCTGATCTGGCGGTGTCGATTGTTGCTACCGCCGATGGGGTGATGGCTGATGCAGCCTTGAGCATGGGTTTGCAGGTTGTGCGGTTTTGAGAGGGCTTCCTGCCGCCAGCGAGACCTCAAACACACCAGACCCCGCAAGAGCTGCAGCTCACTCCTGCTCGGCTCAGTAGCCCTACACGGGGGTCACATCACTCAGCCTCCTCAACCGTCGCTGCGGCCCACTTACTGGTGCCACCACCGCCCAGATCCAGTCCCTAGCAGTGGAGAAGTTGGAAGACCTGGCCGCCCACAGCTGAAGACCCTGATCCCCCGTGGCACCAACCTGGCGCTCTACGAGCGCTGCAGCGATGCCTGAGTTCAAGCGGGCAACCACTCGAGGCGATGGAGGCCTGAAAGATCCAGTTGTTGTCTCTTCGACCACAGGTCGTGGTGGTCTTGCAAGGCCAGCCAGCTTTCGGCGCTCCTGCCCACCACGCGCGACAGACGTAGGGCCATGTCCGGCGTCAGCCGGCTTTGGCAGCTGAGTAAGCGTTGCAGGGTGGAAGCAGAAACCTGCAGGCGGCCAGCCAGTTCGCGGATGGAGATGTTGCCAGGTTCGAGGTAGAGCTCTTGAAGGAACTCGCCGGGATGGGGGGGGTTGTGTAGTGCCATTAGTGGTAATCCTCGTAATCGAGAACGAATGCGTTGCCGTCGCGAAACTCGAAGGTGAGTCGCCAGTTCCCATTCACTGAGATGGCCCAACGGCCCTTGTCTGGGCCTTTGAGCTCGTGGAGCCCAAAACCCGGAAGGTCCATGTCCTCAATCACCGTTGAGGTATCGAGGGCAGCCAGTCGCATGCGCAGTTTCTTGGCGTGGGCAGTTTGGATTCCTGCGGTGGATCCTGTTTCGTAGAAGCGCCTCAGGCCCTTATGCCTGAACGACTTGATCAATGCTCGGCGAACAGTTCACTGAAGTGTAGCGCGCTGCGCAACGCGCAACAGTTGGAGGGTAAGGCCGAATTTCCTTGTGCTTGATGAAGCGTTAGGGCTCTGCGATGGCCAATCCATCGACCCAGGCAGCAAGCTCCCTCGGCAGATCGCTCACAGTGACGCGCAAGGGCCAGGTGACCCTGCGGAAGGAGCTTCTGGCCCATCTCGGCATCCAGCCGGGCCAACGCATTGATGAGCTGAATGAGGCAGCCGCCGCCGGCCCAAATCCATGAAGATCACGGCCGACGCCAATGTGCTGGTGCGTGCTGAGCGAAGCCGGTGAGTCGGTGTTGCTGCTCTGAACTCACTTAGGATGATGTCATTGACATCTCTGAGACCCCAGAGGGTTCCCATGGTTCAAGTCACTGCTCGTCTGCCGGATGCGCTTGGGGCTGAGCTTGATGCGGCGGCTGCGCAGCTCAGTCGCTGCCGGGCCGACATCATCCGCCAGGCGATCGAGTACTACCTCGACGACATCGAGGATCTGCGTTGCGGCGTGGCTGCCCTGAAGGACCCTGCCGACCCAGTGCTCAATTGGGCAGAGGTGCGTGATGCGCTGCTCGCTGCGGATTAAGCGTTCTGCGGCCAAGGCCATGGCCAGCCTGCCCAAGGTTGAGCGCGAACGCCTGGTGGAGGCCATCGAGCTGCTGTGTGACACGCCTGCAGCGGGCTCTGCTCTCAAGGGTGAATTCGAAGGATTGCGGCGCTTGCGTGTGGGTCACTACCGCGTGGTCTACTAATGGCAGCGCAGCGAACTGGTGATCCTGGTGGTGCGCATCGGCCATCGCCGCGAGGTCTATCGCTGACCAGCCCTCACACCACATCAGCTGTCTCCAACCCCAAAGTTTCTAAGCACGTCGTAGGCGCTTTCCCCTGAGCCGCCAACCGCCGGCAAACGCCCGATCCCCTGCTGCCGAACCACTGCTGCTGCTCACTGAATGGCAGGCGTTTGCCCAGACCGACTGGGCGGTGGGCTGCAGGCGTGGACCGTGGGCGATGGCATAAAGAGATCAGCTGGAGCGAAGTAGAATGCCATCACTCAGCTTGCGAGGGTTGTCGGATCAGACCTATGAGGGCCTGCGGCAGCTCGCAACCAGTAACCACCGCAGCATGCAGGAGCAGGTGCGGCTCCTCATTGAACGGGATGTGCGCTACGCCCAGGTGGGTGGGTTGGAGCGGGCCTGGCGATGGCGTTCGCTGCTGGCCGGGCGCCATTTCCCAGATCTAGCTGCCGACATTCAGGCCGACCGCAGCCGCTGAAGCGATGACGGCATCAGCTCAGACAGCCTCAGCACAGACCCAACCCGATGCTTTTGTGCTGGATACCTCTGCCTTGCTGAGGTTTTATCTGGCCGATGGTCCCTTGCCCCCCTTATTGGAGCTCGCCATGCAACGGGGGTGCAGTGGCGATGCCTTGCTGTTGATTCCCGATCTCTGCCTGCTTGAGTGCGCTTCTGTGCTGTTGAAACAGGTGCAGCGACAACTGCTCAGCTTGGATGAATGCCGTGCTCTCCTTGCGGATCTGCTGCTGCTGCCGCTTCGGCCCACCAGCGCCAGCGAACTGGCTGTAGCAGCGCTTGAGCAGGCTATGGCCCTCTCGCTAAGTGTGTATGACGCTAGTTTCCTTGCTCTGGCGCTCAAACATGACGCACTTTTAATCACAGCAGATAAACAATTAGCCAAGGCAGCTGCTTCCCTTGGCTGTCTCGCGGATGCTGAGTTGGTGCAACGCAGCTGATGGGTATCGACAATCTCAATCTTTACTAAGACCCAGGTCCTCCCGGCGATCGGCTCTACCGCTATGAAGCCCTCGAGATCAAAGCCGCAAGGCTTCTGCGTAGGCGAAGCCAAGGGGCGCCAGGAAGGAGAGGCAGCTGTCACTCTCAGTCAACTCAACCGCTGCTGCGGCCCCCTCACGGCCGCCACCACCACCCAGATCCAGTCGCTGCCGCTGGAGCAACTCGAGGCCTTGGCAGAAGCCCTGCTCGATTTCCAGGACCCCGATTCCCATCGGCTGGCCCTCTTTGATTCCGTACAGGCTGTACAGAATCCAGACGAGGGTGAACGTCATTTCCCCCGCCTGAACAGCTCCGCACGATCTGCCGCTGCTTCGGCACCCCTTGCTCCGCAGCAGAAGACAGAATGACCACCACCCAACGCCGCGGCATCATCCTGACCGGCGGCAGCGGCACCCGCCTGCAAGGCCCTTGAGTGCAAATTGCACGTAGACTGCATGCAGTTGCTCTGCGTGTCTTAGTTGTGGCGACGCTTCAGGTCCGCGATCTCCCCGATCCCCTGCACCAGCAATTGCAGCTACGGGCGCGCCGGCATCACCGCAGCCTCAGTCAGCAGGCACTCAGCGATTTGCAAAATGCCTGTGGAGGCGATGCTCGTGAGCGGCGCCGCCAGGCGCTTGTCGAGCTGCGGGCCTTGGCGGAACAGCAGGGCAGGCGACCCTTTGATCCCGCGCCGGAGCAGCTGATCCGCCTGGACCGTTCCCGCTGAGATGGCCAACCTCGTGTTGGATGCCTCAGCGGTGATCCGAATCATCGAGGGGGCTGAACAATCGGCCTCCTTTGAAGAGGCTGTGCTGAACGCGGATCTGGTGTTGGCCCCTGAGCTGATGCTCACCGAGGTGGCTAATGCTCTGTGGCGGCTGCAGCGTGCCGGCCAATTGGCAGCCGACGGTCTGCAGCAGCGCCTGAGTCGGGCAGCAGAGCTGGTGGATGTGATCGAGCCTGACCGTCATCTCCAGGTCGAGGCATTGGCTCTGGCATGTCACCTCGATCACCCGGTTTACGACTGTCTTTATCTGGCTCTGGCTCGCCGAGAAGCAGCTGTTTTGCTTACGGCTGATCAAAAGCTCATGGCTCTTGCCGCACAGGTCTTGCCATGACGTTCGTCCCCACGAGCAATCTTGAGTGCCATTAGGGCTTCGAATGACGCGATGCGTAGTCTTTTAAGGGGACCCGCCGACCTATCCGCCTGGCTGGCCGCCAACGGCTGAAGCAGAACCTCTAAGGATGTTTTTGAGCGACTTAGCGTCGCCAATGCCACCACCAATCCTTCTGCCGTGGCCGCCGCTGGAGAAAAGAGCTGATGCCGCTACCAGAGAAGCCTGCAGGGGAACGCCTGAAGCGCTGGGTCCACGGTTACCAGGGTGAGCCTGGCCAGTTCAGCCTGGGCGGCCAGCAAACGATCAAATGGGTCGCGGTGGGGCATGGGGTAGCTGCCAGCATGCAGGCCCTGTTGCAGGGTGATCGGCAACAGCTGAAACCCTTGGGCTGCAAGCAACCCGGGCAGATCATCGAGCAGTTCCCTGGCCGCTGGCAGCTTGCCCAGGCGCACCTTGGTGGCGATCTCCCAACCGGAGGCAGCGCTCACATAGACCGCATTGGCGGAATCGCTGATGGCGGCGTGTGCGGCAGGCGAGAGACGATCTGGCTCAGCCAGCCACCACAGGAGAGCATGGGTGTCGAGCAACAGCTGCGTCATCACGGGCAAGGTCAGAGGAGAGGCTGCTCCAAGGCAGCAAGCTCCTCCTCCGGGAGAGGTTCCAGCAGCAGCTCCGGTGCTGGGAGCGTGATGCTGCCAGCCAGGACTCCGGCCTGGCGGCGCGGGCGAGGCTGCTCGAGAGGCACCAAGCGCGCCCAGGGCTTGCCTCCTTTGGCCAAAAGGATCGTTTCGCCGGCGTGGGCGGCATCGATTAGGCGTGAAAAGTGGGTTTTGGCCTCATGCACATTCACAACACGTTCAGCCATGGGGTGCGGATCCATCGGCAACCAACTTAGTCCACTTGTGGACTAAGTTGGAGGCATCAGCTGATGGATTGCCTGATCACCCCTGCCGATCGCATCTTCGTGGCCGGCCACCGCGGCATGGCGGGCAGCGCCATCTGCCGGGCGCTGCAGCGGGAGGGCTACAGCAACCTGCTCACAGCCAGCCGCGCTGAGCTGGATCTGGAAGACGGCCCGGCTGTGCAGCGCTGGTTCAGCGAGCACATGCCCACGGTGGTGGTGCTGGCGGCGGCCAAGGTGGGTGGCATCCAGGCCAACAACAGCTACCCAGCTGATTTCCTGCTCGACAACCTCAAGATCCAGACCAACGTGATCGAAACCGCCTGGCGCTCAGGAGTGCGGCGCCTGCTGTTTCTGGGCAGCAGCAGCATCTACCCGAAGTTCGCCGAGCAGCCGATCCGCTCAGCCCTCTATGCCATCCACCAAGAGCTGCATGGCAAGGCCTGGGCAGAGGGCGTCGAGCTGGTGCCGGTCTGGCCGATGTGGCCGATCGGCCGCGGATGGAGATGCTGCTGCGCCGCAGTGGCTTTGCGGTGGTGGGGTCGATGGAGAATCCACCCACCATTCCGCGGGCGGACTAGAATTTTGGTCAGAAGTGTGCGTCGTGGCCGTGACACAGCCGGCATCTCTGTCTGAGGCCAAGGCTCAGCTGGCGGGCCTTGTGCACGCAGCCGAGGGTGGTGAGGTCGTGCACATCTCCCGCCATGGCAAGCCTGTGGCGGTGTTGCTTTCCGAGCAGGCCTATGCAGCTCTCCAGGGCCAGCAGCAGCGCTCAAAGCTGTGGGAGGCCATTGCGCAATGGCGCTCGGCCGGTCAGACCAGCCATCCGGAGGACTGGCCCGTGGCGTCTGGCGTCCCTGGAGAGGAGGCTGTCAAGAGCTGGCGTGAACGTTCTGCTCGACACCAACGTGTTGTCTGACTTGAGCACGGTGGTCACAGCCTGCAGACAGCCAGCCTGGTGATTCATGAGCTGAGCTATGGAATCCAGCGCTTGGCCGACGGCCGCAGGAAAGAGCGCTTCCGCAGTTATCTGCAGAACCTGCTCTCAAGCGGCCTGCCTGTGCTGCCTTACGACAGTGCTGCGGCGCTCTGGCATGGTGAACAGCGCGCTCGCCTTGAGGGCCGTGGATTACGACCTGCCTTTGCTGATGGACAGATCGCCGCGATTGCTGCAACCCAGGGCCTGGTGCTGGTGACACGCAACATCAGCGATTTTGCGGCGTTTGATGGGCTGCAGCTGCTCAACTGGTTCTCTTCGCCATGCCTCCCCTAATCACCCCGGCAGATCGCAGCGCCATCTGCCGGGTTTTCAAGATCTTCTGGCTCCTGCCTTCAGGCCAATGCGGGATCGGCCAGTTTCAAGTTCTGTAGGGGGCCGGGGCCGGGCTTGGCATTTAATCCCTCTGACCTAGCAACCAACCAGCAGGAACATTTACCTGAATGACCGTCCTCATAACCGGCGCAGCCGGCTTCATCGGCTTTCACCTCAGCCGCCGGCTGCTGGAGCGGGGCACAGCGGTGCTGGGTTTCGACAACGTCAACCCCTACTACGACCCAGTACTAAAGCGAGCCCGGCTAAAGCAGCTGCAGGTCACCTCCGAGCGCACCGGCACAAGTTTCCAGCTAATCGAAGCCGATCTGGAGGACCGCGCTGCGATGGAGGCAGCCTTTGCAACCCACAAACCCACCAAGGTGGTAAACCTGGCGGCCCAGGCGGGGGTGCGTTATTCGATCGAAAACCCAGCGGCTTACATCCAGAGCAACCTGGTGGGCTTTGGCCACATCCTTGAGGGCTGCCGCCACCACGGTGTGGAGCATTTGGTGTATGCCAGCAGCAGCTCGGTGTATGGCGGCAACACCAACCTGCCATTCTCAGAGCACCAGGGAGTGGATCACCCGGTGAGCCTCTATGCGGCTAGCAAGAAAGCCAACGAGTTGATGGCCCACACCTACAGCCACCTCTACGGCCTTCCGTCTACCGGCCTGCGCTTTTTCACGGTGTACGGGCCGTGGGGGCGGCCTGATATGGCGCTGTTTCTGTTCACCAAGGCGCTGCTGGCCGGTAAGCCGATCCAGGTCTTTAACAACGGCCAGATGGTGCGCGATTTCACTTACATCGACGACATCATCGAGAGCTTGGTGCGCCTGCTCGATAAACCCGCCACGCCCGATACAGCCTTTGATCCCGCCGCCCCGGATCCGGCCACCAGCTGGGCGCCGCACCGGGTGTTCAACATCGGCAATTCCAACCCCACGCCGCTGATGGCCTACATCGAGGCGGTGGAGCAGGCGCTGGGCGTCACTGCCACCAAGCAGCTGCTGCCGATGCAGCCCGGCGATGTACCCGCCACGGCGGCCGACACCTCAGCCCTGGAGGCTTGGACCGGCTTCAAGCCCAACACCCCCGTGCAGGAGGGCGTCGCGCGGTTTGTGGCCTGGTACCGGCAGTTTTATGGGGTGTGAGCAGCCTCGCTTGGTCCCGTGGCAACGGTCTTAGTATGTGCTGATCATGCACAGGACATGGTGATGACACGACAGGACGTTGAACGAGCGACAGAACGGGTCGCCGTGTTGATGACGCCCACGGAGAAAGCTGCTTACACCGACCGTGCCAGCAGCCTTGGCCTGTCTCTCGGCCAGTTCTTCCGCGAAGCCGGCGCGTCCTATGTGAAGCGGAGCACCCAGCGTGATGAGGAGGAGGCTCTGGAGGCGGCCCTGAAGCAATTGGAGTGGAGTACGCGTCGCGCCGAACAGACGCTCGATCAAGCCATTGCCGAGGTTCGCGCTGCCTTGAACGCCGGATCATGAGTGTCACCGATCGGATTCTCACGGCGCTCACCACCGTGATCCGCATGAACGACAAGGTGGAAGAGATGGCTGGGTTGATGAAGGAGCAGCAACGCCGCCTCGATGACCTCAATGGCCGCGTGATTCGCCTGGAGACTGTGCTGGAACTGGCCCTCAACCGCTCCTCTGGAACAGTGACCCTGCTGACGGACGCCGATGGAGGCTCATCAGCCCTCTGACACACGCTCCTCCCACACCCACCCCCAGCCCCCGGCCCGCGCCGGGGGCTTTTTTTATGACCAGCACCACCCAGCCCAGCCCAAACCAAACCAGCGCTCCCCTGCCATCCCTGGCCACCTGCACGGTGGCGGTGATCGGCCTGGGCTATGTGGGCCTGCCGCTGGCGGTGGCCTTCGCCACGCCGGGGGCCTGCGTGCGCACGGGCACACCCTTGAAGCGGCGGGTGATCGGCTTCGACATCAACGGCCAGCGGCTGGTGGAGCTGCGCGGCGGCCACGACCGCACCCAAGAGACCAGCCCGGCGGAGCTGCAGGCGGCGGCGCTGCTGGAGTTCACGGCGGATCCGGCTGCGCTGGCGGCGGCGGATGTGTTTGTGGTGACGGTGCCCACGCCGATCGACAGCGCCAAGCGCCCAGATCTCACGCCGCTGGAGAAGGCCAGCGCCAGCGTGGGCCAGGCCCTGAAGCTGCGCGCCGAGCGCCAGCGGGGCAACGGCCAGGCTCCCAGCACACCCCTGGTGATTTACGAGAGCACGGTGTATCCGGGCGCCACAGAAGAAGTGTGCGTGCCGATCTTGGAGCGCACATCAGGCCTGCGCTTAAACGCGGCGGAACCGGGCGAGGGCTTTGTGTGCGGCTACAGCCCCGAGCGGATCAACCCGGGCGACACCGAGCACAAGCTCACCACGATCACCAAGGTGACCAGCGGCAGCACGGTGGAAGCGGCCGCCTGGGTGGATCACTTCTACGGCTCAATTATTGCTGCCGGCACCTACAAAGCGGCGAGCATCCAGGTGGCGGAGGCGGCCAAGGTGATCGAGAACACCCAGCGCGATCTCAATATCGCCCTGGTGAACGAGCTTGCGATCATTTTCAGGCAGATGGGCATCGACACGCTCGATGTGCTGGCGGCGGCAGGCACCAAGTGGAACTTCCTGCCGTTCCGGCCGGGGTTGGTGGGCGGCCACTGCATCGGTGTGGACCCCTATTACCTCACCCACAAGGCGGAGCAGCTGGGCTATTACCCACAGGTTGTATTAGCAGGCCGCCGCATTAACGACGGCATGGGCCGCTGGGTGGTGGAGCAGCTGGTGCTGGAGATGGCACGGCGCGGCATGGTGATCGCCGACGCCAAGGTGCTGGTGCTGGGGCTCACGTTCAAGGAGAACTGTCCGGATTTGCGCAACACCCGGGTGGTGGATGTGCTGGCGGCACTGGGGCGCTATGGCATGGATGTGGAAGTCGTGGATCCGTGGGTGGATGGGGCCGAAGCCCAGCGTGAAACGGGCCTGTGCGTGGCCGCTGAGCTGCCGAGCGGCCGCTGCTACAGCGCCGTGGTGGCGGCGGTAGCCCATCAGCAGTTCTGTAGCTGGGACGCCGGCCGGTGGCGTCAACTTCTGGACCCATGCGGTGTGCTGCTCGACCTCAAGGGCATCGTGCCGCGGCAGCTGGGGGCGATCCGTCTTTGATGAGCTCGCCTCTTTCATTCAAACGCCGCGGCATCATCCTGGCTGGCGGTAGCGGCACCCGCCTGCACCCGATCACCCAGGCGGTGAGCAAACAGCTGCTGCCGGTGTATGACAAGCCGATGATCTACTACCCGCTCAGCACGTTGATGCTGGCGGGCATCCGCGAGATCCTGGTGATCTCCACGCCCCACGATCTGCCCCGGTTTGACGAGTTGCTGGGGGATGGTTCGCGTTGGGGGCTGGAGCTGCACTACGCCGTGCAACCCAGCCCGGATGGGCTGGCCCAGGCCTTTCTGATCGGCGCAGAGTTTCTCAATGGTGCGCCGGCGGCGCTGGTGTTGGGCGACAACCTCTTTTATGGGCAAGGCCTTGGCGATGGCCTGCAAAAAGCCTGCGCCTGCGAGCAGGGCGCCACGGTGTTTGCCTATCGCGTGGCCGATCCCGAGCGCTATGGCGTGGTGGGTTGGCGCCAGGGGGGCAATGCCGAGCGGCAGGTGGTGTCGCTGGAGGAAAAACCGCAGCAGCCTGCTTCGAACTATGCGGTAACTGGCCTCTATTTCTATGACGCCCAGGTTGTGGAGCGGGCCCGCCAGGTGCAGCCCTCACCCCGCGGCGAACTGGAGATCACCGATCTCAACCGGATGTATCTGGAGGCCGGCGAACTGCAGGTGGAGCTGATGGGCCGGGGCATGGCCTGGCTGGATACGGGCACCTGCGATTCCTTGCACGAAGCCGGCAGCTACATCCGCACGCTGGAGAAACGCCAGGGGCTGAAGATCGGCTGCCCGGAGGAGGTGGCCTGGCGCCAGGGCTGGATCGGCGATGAGCAGCTGCTGGGGCTGGCTGCGCCCCTGCGCAAGAGTGGCTATGGGGCGTATCTCGAGAGTTTGCTCAAGGAGCCCCGTTGATGGCAGCTCCGATCTCAATGCCCATGAGTCGCCACCTCCTAATTACCGGCGGCGCCGGCTTCATTGCCGGCAATCTCAGCCACCACTGGTGCACAGTCCATCCGGCCGTCCGGGTGGTGGTGCTGGATGCGCTCACCTATGCGGGCAACCTGGCCACGATCCAGCCGCTGATCGATGCGGGCCAGATCCGCTTTGTGCAGGGCAACATCACCGATCGGGCCCTGCTGGATCGGCTGCTGGCGGAGGAGGCGATCACCCATGTGGCCCATCTGGCGGCCGAGAGCCATGTGGATCGCTCGATCAGCGGGCCTGGGGCGTTTCTGGACACGAACGTGACCGGCACCTTCGCCATGCTGGAGGCCTTTCGGGCCAACTGGCAGCAGGCGGGCCGGCCCGACCACTGGCGCTTCCTGCACGTGAGCACCGATGAGGTGTTCGGCAGCCTGGCGCCCGAAGATCCGCCCTTCTGCGAAACCACCGCCTACGACCCACGCTCGCCCTACTCAGCCAGCAAGGCGGCCAGCGATCACCTGGCGCGGGCCTGGCAGCACACCTACGGGCTGCCGGTGCTGCTGAGCAACTGCTCCAACAACTACGGGCCTTATCACTTCCCGGAGAAGTTGATCCCCCTCACCCTGGTGAACATCCTCCAGGGCAAGCCGATTCCGGTGTATGCGATGGCCAGAACGTGCGCGATTGGCTGTATGTGGAAGACCACTGCCGCGCCTTGGAGCTGATCCTCACGCAAGCCACACCGGGAAGCAGCTACTGCATTGGCGGCCGCAACGAGGTTGCCAACCTTGATCTGGTGTCGCTGCTCTGCAGCCTGATGGATGAACTGGCACCGCAGCATGGCGTCAGCCTGCCGGTGCAGCCGAGCCGAGAGTTGATCACCTTTGTGGACGACCGCGCTGGCCACGACCGGCGCTACGCGATTGATGCCAGCAAGATCGAAGCTGAGCTGGGCTGGACCCCCAGGTGAGCGTGCAGGAGGGGCTGCGCCGCACGGTGGCGTGGTATCTCAGCCACCAGGCCTGGTGGGAGCCGCTGCTGGCTCAGGGTGGAGGGGTGTGAGGGAGATCACTCTCCGGCTTTCCTGCCGTTGTTCGGTTCCCAGTTCAGCCAGCAACACGTTGAATTTTTGCCTGCATGGCCCTGATGCCTGATCACGCCCAATCCACCCGCACCCTGCTGCGCGGTATCTGGGGCCACCTCAGCCGCCGCCGCCGCCTGCAACTGGGCGTGCTGCTGCTGGTGATGCTGGCCAGTGGCCTGGCCGAGCTGGTGTCGCTGGGGGCGGTGCTGCCGTTTCTGGCGGTGCTCAGTGATCCGGAGCGGCTGTGGCAGCAGCCGTTGATCCAGGCGCTGGCGGCGCGGGTGGGCTTCACGGCGGCGAGCGATCTGCTGCTGCCGGCCACGTTGGCGTTTGCGGCGGCGGTGGTGCTGGCGGCGCTGATCCGGCTGGCCAACCTGTGGCTGAATGGCCGCCTGGCGGCGGCGGTGGGTTCGGATCTGAGCTGTGAGGCCTACCGGCGCACGCTGTATCAGCCCTATGGTGTGCATGTGCAGCGCAACAGCGCGGCGGTGATCACGGGCACCACCACCCAGATCGCCCGCACGGTGCTGGCACTCACCTCACTGCTGCAATTGATCACGGCGGAGGTGGTGGCGCTCGGGCTGCTCACGGGCCTGCTGCTGATCGATTGGGCGGTGGCGCTGGGGGCTGCAGCGCTGTTTGGCAGTGTGTATGGCCTGCTGGCGATCACGGCGAGGAAAGAGCTGCGCCGCAACAGCCAACGGATCGCCGCAGCTGCGAAACAGCAGATCAAGGCGCTGCAGGAGGGGCTGGGGGCGATCCGCGATGTGCTGCTCGATGGCAACCAGCGCACCTATGTGGAGATCTACCGCCAGGCCGACCGGCCGCAGCGGCAGCTGCAGGCCAAGAACCAGTTTCTTGGGGCGTTCCCGCGCTATGCCGTGGAGGCTCTGGGCCTGGTGGCGATTGCCCTGCTGGGCGGCTTGCTGGTGCTGCAGCAGGGCGCCGGCGCAGCGGTGATCCCGCTGCTCGGCGCGCTGGCGCTGGGGGCGCAACGGCTGCTGCCGGCGTTGCAGCAGGTGTATGGCAGCTGGTCGAGCCTCAAGGGCTTCAATGCCGATTTGGCTGGGGTGTTGGCGATGCTCAACCAGCCCCTGCCACCGCAGGTGACGGTGGCCGAGCCGCTGCCCCTGCGCCAGGCCATCCGCCTGGAGAGCGTGCACTTCCGCTATGGCCCTGACCAACCCGAGGTGCTGCGCGGGCTGGATCTCGAGATCCGCCGCGGCGAGCGCATCGGCCTGATCGGCAGCACCGGCAGCGGGAAGAGCACCACGGTGGACCTGTTGATGGGGCTGCTGGAACCCAGCCAGGGGCGGATCCTGGTGGATGGGGCAGATCTGCACGATCCCGCCCACCCGGAGCGGCTAGCGGCCTGGCGGGCGACGATTGCCCATGTGCCCCAGAGCATCTTCCTTGCCGACAGCTCCATCGCTGAGAACATCGCCTTTGGCATTCCCAAAGAGCAGATCGATCTGGAGCGGGTGCGGCAAGCGGCGGAACAGGCCCAGATCGCCAGCTTTATTGAGAGCGGCACCGATGGCTACGACACGTTTGTGGGTGAACGCGGTGTCCGCTTGAGCGGCGGCCAGCGGCAACGGATCGGCATCGCTCGGGCGCTCTATAAGCAGGCCACCGTGATCGTGCTGGATGAGGCTACAAGCGCTCTCGATATGGCGACGGAAGAGGCGGTGATGGCAGAGCTCGAAGGATTGAGCCGGGAGCTCACCGTGGTGATGATTGCCCACCGTTTGAGCACGGTACAGCGCTGTGACCGAGTGATCAGACTCGCAAAAGGTTGCATTCAAGCCCAGGGATCGCCTGATCAGGTCTTGGTCAAAAACGTGTAGCTCAGCGATTGTTCAGAGATGGAAATTCTGATTCTGGGAGATTCGCTGCCCTTTGGACGCCCAAAACATGGCATTTGTCGTGACCTTACATGGCCCTATCTCTTGAGCAAGGAGCTGGGTTGCGGCTTGCAGATACGAGCCAGGGGGGGGGCCATGGTTGATGTTGCCAATGAAGCTCGGGTGCTCAATGGCTATTGGTTTGAGGGGCTTAAGGCCAGATCATTTGATATCGCCTTTGTTCAGGCTGGGTTTGTCGACTGCTGTCCTCGCCTTGTTCCGCGGCGCTTTTATGGCTATGCAAGGCGCGCTCCTGGCTTTCGCAGGCTTGAGAGAAGTCCGCGCGCCCATCACCTCCTGGCGCGCCCTTGGACAAGCGCGAGGCGCTTCTCCAATGCACTGTCGGACCTTGTGAAAATCTTGCCAAATATTTCAAAGACAAGCTTCTTCATTGAGATCGCCAAGCCCGCCAATCATCTCATTGAGAATGTCGGAGACTTTTCCGATGTCGTGGTTTCCTATAATGAGATGCTTCGTGAGCTTGCGACCCCCACTTCCTTGGTTCAGTGGCAGACATCTAATTCTGGCGAGATTCATCTCCTCCCTGATGGGCACCACTTGACTGCGCTTGGTCATCAAGCAGTGGCGAAAGCCTGTCTGGGCCGATATCAAGAGGTGATTTAGAAAATGGATCGCATTCTCCTCATCGGTGCCGGCCAGCTCGGCTCACGCTACCTGCAGGGCCTTGCCGCCCTTGAGGATCCCTTGGCGATCACAGTGGTGGATCCCTCCGAGGCCTCCCTGGGCGTTGCTAGTGAGCGCTTGGCGCAGGTGCAACCTGCCGCAGCCCACGCCGTGCAATTCAGCACGTCCCTGGAGGCTGCACCGCAACAGCTTGATCTGGCGCTGGTGGTAACTCCAGCTCACTGCCGGGCCCGCGTGGTGGAGGAGATAGCAGGCCGCCATCAGGTGAAGGCCTGGATTCTTGAGAAAGTGCTCGCTCAGAGTTGCGAGCAGCTAGATCGGATCGAGCAGGCTCTCGCCAACAACAACCGGGCATGGGTCAACACCTCGCGGCGGCTGATGGGTTGGCATCAGGCGATCCGAGCTCAGCTGTTGCCCGATGGGCTTGCCCCGCTGCAGGTGCACGTGGCGGGGGGCTCCTGGGGTCTGGCCTGCAATGCCATTCACTTCATCGACTTGGTGGCCTGGTGGTCGCAGGTCCAGATTCAATCAGTAAGCGCCGATGGGTTAGACGGATGGGCTGACAGCAAGCGGGCCGGGTTTCAGGAGGTTTTCGGTCGCCTGCTGGTGCATTACAGCGACGGCAGTGTGCTGGAGCTCTCTTGTCTGCCGGACACTCAGCCCACTGTGATCGCGGTGGAAACACCGCAAGGAAGCTGGCATCTTGAGGAGGAGGCTGGTGTGGCTGCCGGTCCCGCGGGCCAGCAGCTTCATGGGCAGCTCATCTTTCAGAGCGCCCTGACTGCTCCGCTGGTGTCGCAGATCCTTCACGAAGGCCACTGCGCTCTGCCCACCCTGGCGGAATCGGCCGCCCAGCATCGCCCGCTGCTTCATGCCCTGCTTGAGCACTGGAATCGCAGTCAGGGTCGTCACGACTTCTTTGTACCTATCACTTGATGGCCCCTTCCACCTCTCTCTGGCTGATCGGCTCCGGACCGATGGCTCAGGCCTATGCCGCTGTGCTGCAGGCCCAGGGCGTTTCATTCACAGTGATCGGGCGCAGCGCCGCTTCCGCGGAAGCCTTCAACCAAGCCACCGGGGTGCCGGTGGTGACCGGAGGCCTGGAGGCCGCTCTGGCCGAACTGCCGGCGCCTGAGCAGGCCATCGCCGCCGTGGGCGTGGAGCAGCTGGCGCCTGTGGCCCAGCAGTTGATCGAGGCGGGGTGCGGGCAGCTGCTGCTGGAGAAGCCAGGGGCTCTGCATCTGGCCCAGCTGGAAGCGTTGGAGGCGACAGCCCTGGCCCATGGCGCCTCGGTGTGGATCGCCTACAACCGCCGTTTTTATGCCTCGGTGCAGAAGCTGCGCCAGCGGGTGATCGCCGATGGCGGCATCACCAGCGCTGTTGTTGAGTTCACCGAATGGAGCCACAGGATTCGGCCCCTGCAGAAGGCTCCGGGTGTGAAGGAGCGCTGGCTGCTGGCCAATTCCACCCACGTGCTCGATCTGGCCTTTGATTGCATCGGCCTGCCCGCAGATGGCCAATGGCAGGCCTGGCATAGCGGCACGATCGACTGGCACTCGGCCGCAGCCCGCTTCCACGGGGCGGGATTGAGTGAACGGGGGATTCCCTTCTCGTACCAGGCTGATTGGGAAGCACCCGGGCGCTGGGGGCTGGAATTTCTCACCCGCCAGCACCGTTATTTGCTGCGGCCGCTGGAAAAGCTGCAGGCCATCCCCCTGGGCTCGGTGGATCCCCAGCCCATCGCCCTGGATGACGCCCTGGATCAGCAGTTCAAGCAGGGCCTGTTTCTGCAGTGTGAAGCCTTCCTGAGCGGCCAAACGCAACAGCTCTGCTCCCTGGCTCAGCAGATCAAATCCTTCCCGATCTACACCCGCATCGCCGGCTATACCCCGTGACCACCCACCTTCACGAGCTCTGCCTCAAGCCGGCAACATCGATGCTGGAGGCCATGCGCATCATTGACTGCGGCGCTGCCCAGGTTGCCCTGGTGGTGGATGAGCAGCGGCGGCTGCTGGGCATCCTGACCGATGGCGATATCCGGCGGGGGCTGCTGCACGGCGCCAGCCTGGAGACGCCGGTGGAGCAGCTGATGAACCGCCAGTTCCGATTTGTGCGCAGCGGCGAGGACCAGGCGGCGGTGCTGGAGATGATGCGCCGGGAGGTGCTGCGGCAGATCCCGATGCTCGATGCCGAGGGCCGGGTGATGCAGCTGCTGTTGCTGCAGGAGCTGTTGAGCGCGCCGCAGCTGAGCAATGCGGTGGTGATCATGGCCGGAGGCAAGGGAACACGCCTGCGGCCCCATACGGAGCACTGCCCCAAACCGATGCTGTCGGTGGGTGGACAGCCGATGCTAGAGATCCTGCTGGAGCAGTGCATCGCCAGTGGCTTTCACCAGTTCTATCTGTCGGTTAACTACCTCAAGGAGCAGATTATCGACCACTTTGCCGATGGCTCCAGCTGGGGCGTATCGATCAACTATCTGGTGGAAGATGAGCCACTCGGCACCGCCGGCTCGCTGCAGCTGCTGCCTGATTCGCTGACGGGGCCGTTTCTGGTGCTCAACGGCGATGTGCTCACTCGCCTCAACCCCAGCCAGCTGCTGCGCTTCCACAGCGAGCACGAGGCCCAGGCCACCCTCTGCGTGCGCGAGCATGAGCTCACGGTGCCGTTCGGGGTCGTGCAGACCAACGGCGTGGAGCTGGCCGGCTTTGAGGAGAAGCCCACCTACCGTCACCTTGTGAATGCGGGGGTGTATGTGATCGATCCGCAGCTGCTGCCGCTGCTGCCGCCGCATCAAGCCACCGACATGCCCAGCCTGCTGCAGGCCGCCCAGCAGGCCGGGCACCGGGTGGCGGTGTGTCCGATCCACGAATACTGGATTGATGTGGGCCGGCCGGAAACCCTGGAAGAGGCTCACGCTACCTGGGGGAATTCAAAGTGAGCTTTGAAGCGAAAGGCCCATTAATTCCCAGTCGGCTTTTGATCTGCGGGCTTGGAAGTATTGGCCGTCGACATGCTCGTGTGATCCATCAGACCTGGCCAGGCATTGAGCTGGCCGCGGTGCGTTCAGGCCTCGGTCCTGATTGCCCTGAGCTCTCATTGATGAGTCATCAGTTTTCAGATCTTGATACCGCTATCGCCTGGAAACCTGATGCTGCTGTGATTGCCAGCCCTGCTCCCTTTCACCAACAACAAGCCCTTGCTCTAGCCAAGCAAGGAATTTCACTTCTGATTGAGAAGCCGGTTGGTACGGGTAGCGAGTCGCCGCAAGCATGGGATAAGCTTCTGGAGCTTTCAGGCAATGTACCAATTCTTGTGGGCTATGTTCTTCGCCATGATCCTTGCGGAGCTCATGTTAAGGAGAAGATTGAACGGCGAGAGCTTGGCAAAGTCTTAGAGGCGGATTTTTATTGTGGCTCCTGGTTGCCGGAGTGGCGCCCAAACACTGATCATCGCGAAAGTGTCTCTGGCCGGCAATCATTGGGCGGAGGGGCCTTGCTGGAGCTCAGCCATGAGCTTGATCTTGCGGGGTGGCTCTTGGGTGAATTTGAACTATCCTTTGCCTCGCTGCGGCAATCCGAGCTCCTTGGTATCGACGTAGAGGATCAAGCGATGCTGGTTGGGCGCAGCGATTCATGTTCACTGATCACCATTCGTCTTAACTTTTGTACTCAGCCTTCTCGACGAAGGGTAGTAATGCGTTGCGAAAGAGGCGAGATCGCATGGGATCTTCTTTCGGGAGATGTTCATGTTCTGATTGGCGATCAACTAGTACAGAGCTTTCAAGCCGGCCTGGTGGGTGATGACCGCTATCGCCTGCAAGCCGAGCATTTTATGTCGTGCATGTCTAGTGATTGGAGGCCATGCTGCTCCTTGTCTGACGGCCTTCAAGTCTTGAAAATCATCAATCAAGCCAGAATTAAATCAGCCAGCCAAGATGCACAATCTTTGCAAGTGTCAGTATGACAAAAACGTGTGCATTTGTCTTCGCCAGAGGCAGCTCCAAAGGCCTCCCAAGGAAGAATGTGCTGCCCATTGGCGGAATACCCATGCTGGCGCATGGCATTAAAATCGCTCGTGCACTGCAGGAAGTTGACCAAGTCTATGTATCTACTGACTGTGGAGAGATCGCATCAATAGCCAAGCAGTATGGAGCAGAGGTTATTAATCGGCCGTCTGAATTGGCATCAGACACGGCGTCAGAGTGGCTGGCATGGCAACACGCCATCAATGCTGTTATACAAAGTGCTGGCTCTTTTGATCGGTTTTTGAGTTTGCCAGCTACGGCTCCTTTGCGCAAGCCTGAAGACGTACGAAACTGCCTTAATGCTTTACAAGCGGGAATCGACATGGTGATCACCATGACACCTGCTCATCGCAGTCCGTGGTTCAACATGGTCACGGCTGATTCGGATGGGAGGGTTAAGCTCGTGGCAGGGGATGGCGCCATTAGGCGAAGACAAGATTCACAAGCATGTTTTGATATGACCACCGTGGCTTATGTGTCGCGGCCAGAATTCATCCTCAAAGCATCGAGCATATGGGATGGTTCTGTTGTTGGAGTCGAGATTCCCCGAGAGCGCTCCATTGATATTGATAACGCTCTTGACTTCGCCATTGCTAGCTTCCTAATGGAAGAGCATGACTTATCCTGATTGCCATACGATGAGCCCCGCTAATCTGTCCGGCCAAACTATTCTGATCACTGGCGCTGCTGGTCGCATTGGATCGGCGACGGCAAAGCATGCCTTGATGGCCGGTGCGAGCGTAATTCTCACGGATATTGCATCTCAGGCACTGGAAAAATTAGTCGCTGAACTATCAGACTCTGATCCTACTCGTATTCATGCCTTTGTTGTCAATATTGCCAACCCCGAGGAAATTAATTCTCTTGTTGTCAAGGCACTTACCTGTACTGGCTGCATTGATGGTGCAGTTCATAGTGCTTATCCCCGATCCAAGGGTTGGGGCTCAAGATTTGAGGAGCTCAAGGCTGACGATCTTTATCAGGATCTCAGCATGCAGCTTGGCGGAGCTATTTTATTCTCTCAGAGGATGCTGCGCTGCTTCCAAGATCAAGGCCATGGAAGCCTGATTCACTTATCTTCTATTCAAGGCGTGCAAGCCCCAAAATTTGAGCACTATGCCGGTACCAACATGAGCTCGCCGATTGAATACACCGCTATTAAGTCTGGAATCATTTCTATTACTCGATGGCTTGCAAAATATTCCGCAAATCAAAATATTCGCGTGAACTGCGTGAGCCCTGGAGGTATTCTCGACGCCCAGCCTGAGGAGTTCTTAAAGCGTTACCGGCAAAGCTGTACGAATATCGGAATGCTTTCGGCTGAGCAAGTGGCTTCTGCTATTACTTTTCTTCTGTCTCCTGGTGCCGCCGCCATCAATGGCCAGAATATAATTGTTGATGATGGGTGGACTTTGTAGTTTTGGAAAGTCTTTTTCATGGCCTCAATGAAGTGTTTGCCAGGCAAGCGCTAGTGCTCTGCGGGGTTGATGCCTGCCTTAGTGATCATAGCGATGTCTGCTGCCAAGCTCAGGAAAGGTACCTCTATTGTTTGTCAAGAAAAAAGATAAAGCATTATCCTTCCAGGATTTTACTGCATGCTGATGAGTACTGCTCCTTTCTTGTGTTCTTGGCGCGGCAGGCTCATCTGCAGGGCTGCGATCCATTAGCCGAGATCGCCTATCTCGTGAACAGGCGTCTGCATGCGTTTGAATGCTTCTATACGAGAAGCATGCCCAATGTGTTTCACCTGGAGCATCCGGTTGGTTCTGTTTTGGGTCAGGCTGCATTTGGAGAGTATTTAGTTGTTTACCAAGGTGTGTCAGTGGGGGGGGATATGAAACTGAGGTATCCAGTGGTCGGAGAAGGTGTTGCCTTGTTCGCCAAGTCTTCCGTGATCGGAAGCGCTGTTATTGACGATAATTGTGCCGTTGGGGCCGGTGTGCAGGTGTATGGCGCCCGCGTTGCCCCCAATACGGCAGTTTCTTCTCGCGGTCAATCAGGCTTTGTGGCCTCGCCAATGAACTGGTCTGTAAAGGAGAGATTTTTTAAATGATGCCAAGAGTTCTAGTCACCGGAGCCGATGGCTTCATCGGTTCCCATCTCACGGAAGCCCTGCTGGCCGCTGGTCATCAGGTGCGGGCGTTCTGCCTGTACAACTCCAACGGCAGCTGGGGCTGGCTCGACAGCCTGCCGGAGGCCAGCAAAGCCGAGCTGGAGGTGGTGCTGGGGGATATCCGCGATCCGCTGTGTGTGCGGGAGGCGATGCGGGGCTGTGAGCAGGTGTTTCACCTGGCGGCCCTGATCGCCATTCCCTACAGCTATGTGGCGCCAGCCAGCTATATCGACACCAACATCCACGGCACCTTGAACGTGGTGCAGGCCGCCCGCGATCTGGGGGTGAGCCGGGTGGTGCACACCTCCACCTCGGAGACCTACGGCACTGCCCAGTTCGTGCCGATCACGGAAGAGCATCCCCAGGTGGGCCAGTCGCCCTATGCCGCCAGCAAGATCGGCGCCGATCAGATCGCCCTCAGCTACTGGCGCAGCTTTGAGACGCCGGTGGCCGTGCTGCGCCCGTTCAACACCTACGGCCCGCGCCAGAGTGCCCGGGCCGTGATCCCCACAATCATCACCCAGATCGCCGCTGGCCAGCGGCAGATCCGCCTGGGGGCGCTCTCGCCCACCCGCGATTTCAATTTCGTGGCCGACACCTGCGCCGCCTTCCAGGCTCTCGCCGGCTGCGACGCGGCCCTGGGGCAGGTGGTGAATGCCGCCAGCAACTTCGAGATTTCGATCGGCGATACGGCCTCCCTGATCGCTGAGGTGATGAATGTGGAGCTGGAGATCGTCACCGATGAGCAGCGGCTGCGGCCGGAGGGTTCGGAGGTGAACCGGCTCTTCGGTGACAACAGCCGCTTGCGCCAGCTCACCGGCTGGCAGCCGGCCTACGGCGGCCTCGATGGCTTCCGTCGGGGCCTGGCCCGCACAGCCGAGTGGTTCAGTGATCCGGCGAACCTGGTCCGCTATCGCCCCGGCAGCTACGCCGTCTGATCCATGAGCAGCTCTGTCGTGAGCCCCTCCGTGCAGGCCGTGCTGGAGGCGATTCAGCAGGTGGTGGGATCCAGCAGCCGGGAGCAACCCATCGGCCTGCATGAGCCCGATTTCCGCGGCACCCAGGCCTGGGCCTACGTGAAGGACTGCCTCGATACGGGCTGGGTGAGCACCGCCGGCAGCTGGGTGAGCCGCTTTGAGCAGCAGCTCTGCGCCATCACCGGCGCCGGCCATGCGGTGGCGGTGAGCAACGGCACGGTGGCCCTGCGCCTGGCCCTGCATCTGGTGGGGGTGGGCCCCGGCGATGAGGTGTTGCTACCTCCGTTGAGTTTTGTGGCCACCGCCAATGCGGTCGCCCATCTCGGGGCAGTGCCCCACTTCGTGGATGTGGAGCCAACCGGGTTGGGGCTGTGCCCCACAGCCCTGGCCTCACGGCTGGAGGCGGTGGCGGAGCGGCAAGGCGGGCAGCTGGTGAACCGGGAGAGCGGCCGGCGGATCGCGGCGGTGCTGCCGGTGCACGTGTTCGGCCATCCGGCTGAGGTGGATCAGCTGCGGGCCGTGGCTGAGGCCTGGGGGCTGCCGTTGGTGGAGGATGCAGCCGAGGCCCTGGCCAGCTGGCGCGGCGGCATCCATTGTGGCCTGTTTGGGGCGGTGGGCATACTGAGCTTCAACGGCAACAAGCTGATCACCACCGGCGGTGGCGGTGCCCTGCTCACCCACGACGCTGCCCTGGCCCAGCGGGCCCGCCATCTCTCCACCACCGCTAAGCAACCCCACCCCTGGGCGTTTGACCACGACGCCGTGGGCTGGAACGACCGCCTGCCCAACCTCAACGCCGCCCTGGGCGTCGCCCAGCTGGAGGATCTGGATCGCCGCCTGGAGGCCAAACGGCAGCTGGCCGAGCGCTACGCCGAGGCGTTCTCCAGGCTGGAGGGCGTGGAGCTGGTAGCAGAACAGAAGGGCTGCATCAGCAACCACTGGCTGGTGAGTTTGCGGCTCACCGCCAGCGATCCAGCCGAGGCCCAAGCCCAGCGCCTGGAGCTGCTGGAAGCTGCCCATGGGACCGGTCTGCTGCTGCGACCGATCTGGACCCCTCTGCACCAACTGCCGATGTATCAAGCCTGCCCGGCAGGACCGCTGCCGGTAGCCAACGATCAGGCTCCACGCCTGCTCAACCTGCCCAGTAGCCCGCAATTGCTGGAGGGCTGGGCGGGATGAAACCGCTGCTGATGATTGGCTGCGGAGGCCACGCCCGTTCGTTAGTCGATCTAATCGAATCGACTGGGCAGTGGCACATCCATGGGCTGGTGGGATTACCTGAGCAAGTGGGCAGTTGTGTGCTGGGCTATCCGGTGATCGGCAGTGACGCCGATTTGCCCGCGATGCAAGAGGAATGCCCGGCAGCAGTGCTGGCGATCGGACAGTTACCTGATCCGGCACCACGACAGCGCCTCGCTGATCAGCTGGAACAGCTTGGTTTTCAATTTCCTGTTTTGGTTTCCCCCCATGCGCTTGTGAGCCGGCACGCCCAGCTGGGCTCTGGAACCACCGTGGGCCATGGCGTGATCGTGAATGCGGGGGCGGTGGTGGGAGTCCACTGCATCCTCAACAGCCGTGCACTGATCGAACATGACGTGCAAATCGGCGATCACTGTCACATCAGCACGGGTGTGCTTGTGAACGGAGGCGTGCGCGTGGGCTCTAGCAGCTTCATCGGCAGTGGCGCCATGCTCCGTGAGGGTCTGGAATTACCACCTTTCACGGTGATCGGTGCCGGCAAGCGCGTGATGGGATGGCCCCCGAGAGATCAATGACCACAACACAACACACGCTTGTGATCGCCGAAGCCGGCGTGAACCACAACGGTGAACTGCAGCTCGCCAAGCAGCTGGTGGATGCGGCCGCCGCTGCCGGCGCTGATGTGGTTAAGTTTCAGACGTTTCAGGCCAACCAGCTGGCCACCGAGCATGCGGAGCAGGCGGCCTACCAGCGGCAGGCCATCGGCCAGGCGCAGAGCCAGCTGGCGATGCTGCAGCAGCTAGAGCTCAAGCCCGAACAGCACGGCCAACTCATTGAGCACTGCCAGCAGCAGGGCATTGAGTTTCTCTCCACAGCCTTTGATACACCCAGCATCAAACTGCTCTCATCCCTGCAGCTGAAGCGCTGGAAGATTCCCTCTGGTGAAATCACCAACCTCCCCTACCTGCGCCAGATCGGCGCCATGGGCCAGCCCGTCATCCTCTCCACCGGCATGGCCAACCTGGGCGAGATCGAAGCCGCACTGGCGGTGCTGGAGCAGGCGGGCACGCCCCGCAGCCTGATCACGGTGCTGCACTGCACCACCGAATACCCCGCCCCGCCTGAGGAGGTGAACCTGCGGGCGATGCAAACTATCGCTCAGGCCTTTGGCGTGGCGGTGGGCTACTCCGACCACACCGAGGGCATCGCCGTGCCGATCGCAGCGGTGGCGATGGGCGCCACTGTGATCGAGAAGCACCTCACCCTCGATCGCAACCTGCCCGGGCCTGATCACAAGGCCAGCCTTGAACCCGATCAGTTCGCTGCCATGGTGCGCGGCATCCGCACCATTGAGCAGGCCCTGGGGGATGGGATCAAGCGCCCCACCGCCAGTGAGCAGGCCAACCTGCCTGTGGTGCGCAAATCGATGGTGGCCGCGCGGCCTATCCGCACCGGTGAGCTGTTTAGCGAGGCCAACCTCACGGCCAAACGGCCCGGTACCGGTATCTCTCCGATGCAGTGGGATGCCTGGATCGGGCGACCCGCCTCCCGAGATTTCGCTGCTGACGAGCTGATCGCATGAGCACCGCCCGCCGCAACATCTGCGTCGTCACCGGCACCCGGGCCGAATACGGCCTGCTGCGCTGGGTGATGCAGGGCATCCAGGACTCGGAGGTGCTGGATCTGCAGCTGATCGTGACCGGCATGCACCTCTCGCCCGAGTTCGGGCTCACGGTGCAGGAGATCGAAGCCGATGGCTTCCGCATTGACCGCAAGGTGGAAATGCTGCTCAGCTCCGACACCCCTGTGGGCATCACCAAGTCGATGGGGCTGGCGATGATCGGCTTTGCCGATGCCCTGGCCGAGCTACAACCCGATCTGCTGCTGGTGCTAGGCGATCGTTACGAGATCTTTGCCGCTTCTGCTTCCGCCATGATTGCGAGGATCGCAATTGCGCATCTACATGGTGGCGAATCCACCGAAGGAGTGATCGATGAGCCGATTCGGCACAGTATCACCAAGATGGCCCATCTGCACTTTGTTGCAGCGGATGAGTACCGTCACAGAGTCATACAACTTGGAGAGCAGCCGGAGCATGTTTTTCGGGTTGGCGGGCTAGGCGTTGATAATATTCTGCGCCTTAAATTGCTGAACCGTGATGAACTTGAAGCCGCACTTGATTTCAAGCTGGCAGGGCGTAACCTACTGATTACATTTCATCCTGTCACGCTTGAGCACAGCACCAGTGGCGAGCAAATGACAGAGTTACTTGCAGCCTTGGCGGAACTGGACAATACTGGTCTTATCTTTACAATGCCGAACGCTGACACTGACGGCCGCATATTGTTTCAGCAGATTGATGCCTTTTGCGCGCATCATCCCAACGCCCGCGCCTATACCTCGCTTGGTCAACTACGGTATCTTTCTTGCATTCAGCATGTGGATGGCGTTGTCGGGAATTCGTCCAGTGGTCTTGCAGAAGTACCCAGCTTCCACAAAGGAACAATTAACATTGGCGATCGACAGAGGGGGCGACTTCGAGCAACAAGCATAATTGACTGCGCAGCAGATCGTGCATCGATCAGCAAAGCCATTAAACACTTGTTGTCGCCAGAATTTCAAGATACTCTGCCTAGCGTCGAGAATCCCTATGGAAACGGTGGAGCAAGCACTGCCATCGTAAAGATCCTCGAAAAGCAATCATTTGATAATCTTCTTAAAAAGCACTTCTATAATCTTCCTCACTAATGAGAATTTTATTTATAGGCGCCGTTGCATTCTCAGCCCATGCCTTGCGTGAATTACTCGCCATGCAGGCCGATGTCGTTGGCGTGTGTACGCTAAAAAGCTCTAAATTCAATTCAGACCACGAAGACCTAACGCCGATTGCGGAACAAGCCAATATTCCTGTATATCTTGATCCCGATCTCCACAGCTCAGAAAGTTTAGACTGGATTCGCAAGCTCAATCCCGATGTAATTTTCTGCTTTGGCTGGTCGCGATTGATTCGTGAACCTTTGTTGACCCTCCCACCGCTTGGTGTGGTTGGATTTCACCCTGCTGCGTTGCCGGCGAATCGGGGCCGCCATCCACTCATTTGGTCTTTGGTCCTTGGGCTTGCGGAAACCGCATCAACATTTTTCTTAATGGACAAAGGAGCAGACTCCGGCAATATTATTTCACAAGAAAAGGTATGCATAGATTCAACAGATAATGCACATACGCTTTATACACGAATTACAAGAGTTGCCCTGGCACAGCTGCGTGATTTTGTACCACGCCTAGAAACTGGCAGCATTCAACTCAAGCCTCAAGACCATGATCTTGCCAATGTGTGGCGAAAACGCGGGCCTGCGGATGCTCGCATTGATTGGCGTATGGCGGCTAGCAGTATCCACAATCTAGTCCGTGGCCTGACAAAGCCCTATATTGGTGCTCATTTTGACTACGACAGCCAAGTCATCAAGGTCTGGAAAACCGAAGTTGAGCCAGATGCTCCCATGAACTTGGAGCCAGGAAAAGTGCTCGCTGTCAATAGCAATACTCTACTTATAAAAGCTGGAATCGGCGCTATCCGATTGCTTGACTACGAACCACTAATACCCATAAAGCCAGGCATTTATCTATGAGAACTTTAGTAGTTTCTCCGCATCCAGATGACGAGCTCCTCGGTTGTGGTGGAGCTCTTCTGCGCAGAGTGGCCGAAGGTAGCACGGTCGCGTGGTTGCTGATGACGGCCATTACCGAAGAAAACGGCTGGAGCGCCGAACGTATCCAACAGCGTGCTTCTGAAATTGATCAAGTTCGCCAGAGGCTTCATATCGCCCCTCAACATTTATATTCGCTTGGATCTCCCGCCGCCGAACTTGACCGGCTACCCATGAGCACCTTGGTGGGTCATATCTCTAAAGTCTTCAGTGACTTCGAACCTGATGAGGTATTTCTCCCGCATCCAGGTGATGTCCATAGCGATCACCGCGTCACTTTTGAAGCAGCTTCCGCTTGTACAAAGTGGTTTCGCTATCCAAGCGTCAAGCGCGTAATGACCTATGAAACACTTTCTGAAACCGAGTTTGGCATTAATCCAACAGAAAAAGTATTTCAGCCCAATCTCTTCGTCAATATTTCTGAACAGCTTGAAGCAAAGCTATCCCTCTTAAAAATCTACCAATCAGAGCTTGGAGACCATCCATTTCCGCGTAGTCTTGAAGCAGTTAGAGCACTCTCCTTGCTAAGAGGATCTCAAATGGGAGCACAGGCTGCTGAGGTATTTCAGGTGTTACGAGAATTTGAGTAATCATGCATCAGCAAGCAGGCACCGGATAAGTGGCTAACATACCAATGCTGCAACTTTAGGCATGACTTGCCGAATCGGCATTACAACGGATCCAGACATTCGAAGAGCCCAATGGGAAAAAGACCTGGGTCGAAAAGTTCGTTTCACAATTCTCCAGACATGTGCAACACAGTCTGAGGCGCAACAAGCAGAAACTGCACTGGCTGCTCTCAATGGCTGTATTTCGAGCCAGGGCGGCCAACCGGCAATCGGCCCATGGTATGTATACCGGATTGATTACTAACTTCTTGATGGTATGCCGAGGGATATAACATCAAGATCTGGTAACTATTATTTTGCAGTGGAATGATCGCCCGCATCCCGATCGCCCACTGCCACGGCGGTGAGCTCACCGAAGGCGCCTTCGACGACGCGCTGCGCCACTCCATCACCAAGATGGCGCACCTGCATTTCGTGGCAGCTGAGGAATACCGCCAGCGGGTGATCCAGATGGGCGAACACCCCGACCGTGTGTTCCTGGTAGGGGGCCTCGGCGTGGATGCCATCCAACGCACCAAACTGCTCAGCCGCGAGGAACTGGAGGCTTCCCTCGATTTCAAACTGGGCCCCCGCAGCCTGCTGATCACCTTCCATCCCGTTACGTTGGAGCACAACACCAGTGCCCAGCAGATGGGCGAACTGCTCGCCGCCTTGGATGAGCTGGAGGACACCCACTTGATCTTCACCATGCCCAACGCCGATACCGACGGCCGGGTGCTGATCCAGATGATCCAGAACTTCTGCGCCACCCGTCCCCACGCCAAGGCCTTTACTTCCTTGGGGCAGCTGCGCTACTTCTCCTGTATCCAGCACTGTGATGGGGTGGTAGGCAATTCGTCCAGTGGCCTAGCGGACGTGCCCAGCTTCAGGAAGGGCACGGTGAATATCGGCGATCGGCAGAATGGACGTTTGCGGGCTGCAAGTGTGATTGAATGTGAGCCGGAGCAGCGGGCGATTACATCAGCCCTACAACTACTCAGGAGCTGTGCATTCAATAAAGACCTTAATGACTGCACCAACCCATACGGCGACGGGCATGCCTCCAGCCACATAACCGCTTACATCATTCAATATTTTCAGCGAAGGCATGGACTTGCCGAGCGAAAAAAATTCTTCTGCATTTCGAAGATGCTAAATAAATCTTCCTGAGTATGACGGTATACACTGCGGCGTAATGGATGATGGCAATCTTTGAAAGTAAACCCTGCGCAAGTGGGCTTACTTTAGCCCAAAGCGGCCCGGAGTCTCCCGTATTTATCGGGATGAGCATTGTCTTTGGCTCTCGTTTCAAGACTTCTTTCTGCAGTTTGGCGGAAAGCTCTCTGGTGACAATGGCTCGATCAAGCTGGCTGATCTTATTCCGTAGGATGTGCTGGAGGTCGACTACGCCGCGCAATAATGCGAGGGTTTTCGAGCACCAGCAAAACCCTTTCGCATGGCACTGGTTGCCTTGATCATCAAGGCCCGTCTCGGGCTTATGGATGAAGAATTGGCTGAGCGGATCAGAGAAAACCCATACCTTGTCGTAATTTCGTTACATGGTGGAGTCCCCGGCCCAGTTTAGCCCGCTGAAAACTCTCATTCACCCTGGACCGATTTCCAGGGGTCACTTAAGGAGTCGATAGCCTCAATCGGAGCCACCACTCGTACAAACGGTTGGAAATGAGCTCAAATCGGCCGAAATCAGCGTCAACTAAGTCTATCAACTGAGCCCATAAAAAATCCGGAGTCGACCCAGTTCAGCAGCTGCTCGACTGCCCGCTTCCCAGAAACTTCCTACTTTCATAAGTTTAACTAAAAAGTCAATCCTGTCATGCCTGCCAATCTTCACTCACGCCTATTGGCCACTCGTAAATCTCAAAAAGGTGAGTATAGCTCTAGATCAAGCCAACTAATCTATTTGATTGTGGCTGATCTAGACAAAATTCATCTTCAATTTGAAGGAAGAAAGCATAGGTGGGGCGCACTTTTCTTGATTGTTGAGATCTCGTCACTTCTTTTACGTCTCTCTTCAATTATCATCCGCATATCTTTCGATTGCTTAAACCTTTGGCGGCCCACCTCGTTCAAAACAAAACTTCATGATACTAGGCAGCTGGCTGTTTTAAACTGGAAGGAGCAACGTTTTGAGAATCTAATTGTCTCATTTTGTTCTCGATATTGCGACTCTTTTCTCTGTGTTTCTAGGTTTAAACTTGATAAGAATGTGCTTTTTTGCCAACTTAAACCCTTATCTTTGACTAGTATTCTGAATTATCTTCGTGCCGTATTGCCTCTTACTAACGCTATTCTGGCTAAATCAAAAGGTCTTCACTTCGTGTTTTTGGCCAGGCAGCTTGTGTTTTCATACCAAGAGCTTTATAATCTCCTATGCTTGCTTGACCTGGTCAACTTTCTGCCACGCCTTCAGACTGTCATTGTAGTTCAAGATTGTTTTTTTGCAGATTCTTTAACCGTCTCCCTTGCTAATGTTCTAGGACTTGTAACAATAACTCTCCAACATGGAGATGTATCTTCTGCATGCGCTAGATCAAACGCATCCATTTTTGCCTGCAGAGACGTTAGCTCGTTTAATTATATATCCAAACTCTTGCCGCCGAGTACTCTTCCAAGTGTCTATGATTATTCTCTTCTTTCTAGCAATCATGAATTAAGAAAGCAGTCATGGACAGCAATGGGCGATGTTGTTTACTTTGATACACATCCTTCAAATTCTATCAATTTTGAATTGTGGTCATTTTTAAAGTCTGTTGCACAAAGCAAAAAGGTATTATTTAAATTTAGGCCTGGCGCCTCATTTCAAAGAAGACTATCTTTTTATACCTATTTCTTTCCTGAGTTGGTCACTGGAAGGATTGTCATTACAAACCATAATCCTGAAAACCTATTCCAACATCTAAA
>JBIKWZ010000031.1:0-28899 GCA_044356035.1 Cyanobium sp.
TTAGTGCTCAACCGCAGGGCCAGCCACCAGCACCAACCGTTTATGCCGAACCCCTCCGAACCAGGTCTTCAGGGAACCGTTGCCTGGGCCTTGATGCTCACCACGGGCATCCTGGTGGGCCTGTTGCACCACAGCAACTTGCCCTGGGACCCATCCAACCTGGCAAAAGCTCTCGGCGAAAGCCTCAGGGGCTCCCCCCTGACGGCCGTTTCGGCCTATGCGCTGCCGATTCCCCTGGGCATGGCCCTGGTGCATGGCCTCCGCCGCGACATTTCTCCAGTGCCCATCAAGGCCAAGGATTTCAAACTGCTGCCCTTGGGGATGCTGATGGCCATGGGCAGTGTCTGGGGCATGGGCGCCAACGACAGCTACCTGTTTCGCTACCTGCCCCTGGGTTCCATGCATGCCACCCAGGGGCTGACAGCCATGGCCTTGGGCATTCTGTTGGGCGACTGGTTAGGAGCCATCTCGCCCGCCAGGAATCCCAGGACACAGGCTGGCCGGTAAAGCCCAACCCATACTCAAAATCTTCGTTGTGAGTTCGTGGGCCAGTAACCCGTCCAGGCTTACATCGAGGATGTGCCTCGCTGGCAAGACGGTGCTGAATTGCCCGGTCCACCCCACTCCAGCATGCAGTGGCTGGTGTGGTCGGTGGCGACGGCGGGCAAATTTTTTGAGGGGCTGATCGTCTTCATGGGCGGCATCGCCCTGCCCCTGGTGAGCGAACAGTTCGACATGAGCGCCACCGATCGCGGCTTTGTGACCGCCGCCACCCTGTTCGGGATCATGATCGGCGCCCTCGCCCTGGGCGGCCTGGCCGATCGCTTCGGCCGCAAGCCGGTCTTCATCGCCGAAATGGTGTTGCTGCTGATTGGTTTGGTGGCCGCAGCCTTTAGCCCCAATACCCCCTGGCTGGTGGGCTGCCTGTTTGTGATCGGCCTGGCCCTGGGCGCTGACTACCCCACGGCCCATCTGGTGATTTCCGAGAGCATTCCGGCAAGCATCCGGGGCCGCCTGGTGCTCGGAGCCTTCAGCTTCCAGGCCGTTGGAGCCGTTGTGGGAACAGCCCTGGCGGCGGTGCTGCTGGCGAACCGCCCCGACCTCGAAACCTGGCGGATCTTCTATTTGATGCCGGTGTTGCCCGTGGCTCTGGTGGTGTGGGGCCGCCTGTTTCTGCCCGAAAGCAGCCACTGGTTGATCAGCCGCGGCGAGGTGGAAGAAGCACAGACTCACCTGGAGCGTTTGCTCAATCGCCAAGACGTCGCCCTTGCCATGGCGTCCGCTCCTGATGGTTCAATCCGAGACCATTCCAAGCCCGCCGACTGGCGAGAACTGTTTCAGGGCCGGCTGCTGAAGGCCACCACCCTGGCATCCGTGCCGTGGTTCCTCCAAGACCTCTCCACCTACGGCATCGGCATCTTCACTCCGGTGATCATCGCCGCCGCCTTTGGCATGCAGTCGGGCGACCACAACGTGGTGAGCGTCATTCGTGACGATCTGCTCGCGGCCCGGGGCAGGGCCTTAATCGATGTGGCCTTCCTGGTTGGGATCAGTGTGGCGATCGTGTTGGCGGATCGCTGGGGCCGGATCCCCCTGCAGATCGTTGGGTTTATCGGCTGTGCCCTGGGCCTGGTGCTGGCAGCTGCCGGGGCCGGCTCCGCTGAGACCGCCAAGAACCTGCCCTTGATCGTGGCGGGGTTTGTGCTGTTCCAATTCATGACCAACCTGGGGCCCAATTCCCAGACCTATCTATTAGCCGGGGAGGTGTTTCCCACCCGGCTGCGGGGGCTGGGCGCCGGCGTCGCCGCCGCCGCGGGCAAAATGGGCGCCGTACTGACGGCCTTTCTCTTCCCGGTCTTACTGACCCGTTGGGGCACCCAGACCTTACTGCCCTTGCTCGCGATCACCTCCCTGGTGGGGGCCGCCATCACCTGGTTCTACCGGATCGAAACCAAGGGCCTCGATTTAGAAAGGCTGCATTGATTGGATTGCGCGTATGTCCTTGCTGAGCAAGCTCAAACACCACGGCCGCACCATTCAGCAAGACAGCCAACAAACCCCCTGGCATGAGCTCTGGCGCCAACCGCTGGCGCTCCTGATCCGCATGCCCTGGGCCCTGTTTTTCCTGGCCATGGGCCTGATCTATCTCGCGGTCGTCCTGGTGTTCGCGGCGATCTTGAGTTTTGACCAGAAGCACCTGATCGGTGCGGCCACCATGGCCCTGCCCAGGCCTTTCCTCTTTGCCGTGGATGCGTTCTTTGCCAATGGCTTCGACGCCATCGTTCCCGACTCACTCTTCACCTACCTGGTGGGAGTGGTGGACATGATTGCTGGGCTGATCACCCTCTCCACCCTCACAGCAGTGGTGTTTTCCCGCCTCAGCAGCAACGACACGCCCCTGCGGTTTAGCCGCCACCTCTGCATCACCAGCCTCGACGAGGGTCACTTGTTCTGCCGCTTTGTGACCAGCGATCCCAGCCAATGGCTGAACGTGAGCTACAGCCTCACCCTGATCCTCGATGACGAAGTAGAGCCTGGTGTGTGGCAGCGCCGCACCCGCTCCCTTGCGCTGCTCAATGGGGGCACCCCCCAGCTCAGCCAAACGGCAACCCTGACCCACCCTCTGGATGCAAACAGCCCGATTCAGCAATTGGGACTAGACGAGCTCAAACGACTTAATGCCGTGCTGATGCCCCTGGTGGAGGGGGTGGATGAGATCACCGGTGCGGGCCTACTCCAAACCCACCTCTACCGGATGGCAGACGTGCTGAATGGCCGCCGTTTTGGGAATCTAGTCAGCGAAGATTCCCAGGGCCGCAAGCGGGTAAACATCAATCGGCTCAACCAGGTGGTGCCGGTTTAAGGGCGACCCACCAGCCCTTGATCAGTCTCACGGAGAATCATCAACGCACGTAGTAGCAATCTGACGGCGATGACCAACTCACAAGCCTAGCTGTCGCCACCAAACAAGATCTGCAGTTCTCCATCGGCCGGCAGAGAGCCAAGAGTGATCCTGGCAAGGCCCGATTGCAACTCGCCAGAGCCAAGCAAGCGGCCGGCACGATCCTTCACCCTGATGCTTCCGGCCTGGGCCGTGCGGTATGCCCGCTCGGGCCCATCCCCGCTATATCCGGTGGTCCACTGCTCACGCGTCGCCAGATGCTTCAGGCGACGACGACTCTGTTGATCACGGCCCACAATCTTGACGTCCAACTGTGGTGGCTTACCCCCTTCCTGCTGCAAGGTGGCCCTTGCCTCGGTGTCTGTGATCAGATGGCTGTCGCGGTACTGGCTGTCAGGCTGTTCATATAAGCTCTCCATGAGCGATTGATTGATCGGTACTACAGCTTCCTGCGCTTCCGTGAAGGGAACGGTGGCGGAAAAACTAGTTCCCGATTCCATCACTTGGCCGAGAAACTGATAACCACTTCCGTTGTTCAGCAGCTCCGCAGACCTGAGTGAGCCGCCTGCAAAGCCCAGCCGCACGATGGCCAGATCTTCGGGATTAAGCGGATTGCCGGTGAGCGCGCCGTTGCCGCGGATCTCGAAGTCAACGCTGTGGTTCCCGCCGCGGGAGGCCATGTAGCCAAATCCACCGTTTGGGAGCAGGCGCTTTCTGTGGGGGTGGGGTTTTCGCCCGTTGCTGATGCCTTTGGCTCCGATGGGAGCATCGATTCCGCCCACCGGCTTGCATGCCCCGACGGCGACCTGCGCCTCAGGGCAGATCCTACGGCGCTCCTACCCCTGGATCCAGAAGCGGGTTGGGCCTGGGCTCCAGGCAGCCGCTGGGAACGTGCGGCCAATCAACTCTATGGCGCTGATCAGCGCCACTTCTGCCTGCGCCAGGCCCAGCGGTTGCAGGCCGCGGGTTTGGACATGCAGGCCGGATATGAGTTGGAGTGGATGGTGCTCTCCACGGATGCCAGCGGCGCTGAGCAGTCCGTCGTCATCGGTGGCCCCTATGGCGCTGATCGACTCGTGGATGGGTTGGATTACGCCACCGCAGTCCTGCAGGCTCTGGACGAGGCCCAACTCCCGTGGTTGCAATTCCATCCGGAATTGGTGCAGGTCAGTTTGAACTGTCGCTCGCCCCGGGCACGGTCCTCGAGGCTGCAGATCGCGTCGTAAGAGCCAAGCTGGTGATCCAACGCCATACCAGCCGGTTTGGCTGGACGTGCACGTTCAGCCCCAAGCCACGACGGAGTGAGGTTGGCAATGGTGGCCACCTGCATCTGAGTGTGAGCCGTTCTGGCCGCCCGCTTCTGCAGGGCGGTGACGGAGTGGCTTCTCTCACCAAGGAGGGAACAGCCTTGATCGCTGCTTTGTTGGAGCACCTACCAGCTGTCTTGCCCATCGCTTGCCCCCTGGCGGTGTCCTACGAGCGCTTGGCTCCAGTGTCATGGTCTGCGCCGTTTCAAGCCTGGGGTGTGGAGAATCGTGAAACCGCGCTTCGATTGGTGCCCAACGGTGCTGATGGAGGCTCCGCCCATTTGGAGATCAAGGTGTGTGATCTCGCGGCCACCCCCTACCTGCTGCTCGGAGCCGTTCAGTCAGTTGTTCTGGAAGGGTTGGAGCATCCACTGCCGCTACCGCAACCAGTGAGAGACGATCCGGCGGTTCTGCCTCCAGGAGAGGTGCCTCGCCTACCCCGTTGCCTGGCGGATGCAGCAGCGGCGTTTGCCAGTCTCCTGCAACGGGCCATGGGTGAAGCGCTGCACGGCAGTTTGCTCGATAGCCAGAGGGCCGAGGTGAGGCAATCCAGGCGTTCGTCAACCCATCCGACGGTCGAGTCGGCACCGATTCGGCGCCGGCCGGTGTCATGCGCGCAGGAGAAGCTGCCTCCCCAGCGCTGATCAAGCTGGCTGAAGAGCTCGGTGCCTGCCTGGCGCAACGGGGCTGGGTTGTGTTGTCTGGCGGACGTGATTGCGGGGTGATGGCTGCCGTAAGCCGTGGGGCCGCCGCTGTGCCTGGCCATTGCGTGGTTGGCATCCTGCCTGACGACAACGCAGCGGCAGCTGCTGAAGTGGATCTGGCGATTTCAACTGGTATGGGCCAGGCTCGCAATGTGATCAACGTGTTGGCCTCGGATGTGGTGGTGGTCTGCGGACCCGGTGGGTCCGGGACCGCCTCAGAAGCCGCCCACGCCATCAAGGCAGGCAAGCCGCTCTTCTTGCTGGAAACCCCCCTGCACCATGGACAGAGTTTTCCAGAGCCTGGACGCGCACGTTCGGGTGTTTGCTGAGGTGGATTTGTTACTGACGGCACTGGATCAGGCCGTTGCTGAGCTCAGCCCACCAGCATCGGCCAATGATCCAGCAACGCAACCATGACTGCTTCCCAAGCTTGGCTGTACCTACTGCTGGCGATCGGGTGTGAAATCACAGGCACAGGCCTCTTGAAGCTCTCGGAAGGGCTGACACGTCCATGGCCAACAGCATTTCTTCTGGCCGCCTATGCCTGTGCCATTGCCCTTGTCGCGAGGGTGGTCACGGTGATTCCCCTTGGGATTACCTATGCGTTGTGGAGTGGCATCGGCACCATTGCAGTGGTGTGTATTGGCACACTGGCTTACAGGCAGGTCTTAAACCCAAGCCAGCTGTTGGGTGTGGCTCTCATTGTGGCGGGAGTTGTGCTTGTAAACCTCAAGGGCACGCATGCCTCTTAACTGCCATTACATTCCACGGAGAATGCTGAGATCGACATCATTGAGCACGAAGTAGTCAGTTGACATGTGTGCAGCTGGGGAGATGTTGAGGAAGACAAGATCTTCGCTTTCATCATTCAGCAAGCAATGAGCTTGATTGGGTTCAATGCCGTAGGAATCGCCGCGTTCAAGGCGCTGATGTCGCCAACCCGCAGCGGTGATCTGCCCATCCTCGAGGTCTGCCGTATGAAGCCAGCCACGCCCTTGAAGCACCACGAAGAAATCAAACCCATGCTTGTGATAATGCGGGAGCTGGAGCCCATTTCTCCCGCCAGTCATGATCACCACGTTCATATGGGTATCGAGATACTGCTGCACGGTCTTGAAGTGCACTTCGGCTAGCACTTCTTCGGTGTCCAGCTGGAATCCCTGCCTCTCTCTGATCTCCTGATCGAGATTGCGGACGATCACATCAATCATGTTGTTCACAGTGGCAATTCGATTCTGCTCCTAGCATAAGAGCGTTCGAGCACAACAGGCCTTTGATCTGATGCCAATCGAAGAACGGTGGGTTGAGGTGGATGGCTACAAGGTTTGGAGTAAACGGATTGGCGCGCTCAATGGAAACGATCGATATCCAGTGGTGTTGCTGCACGGCGGGCCCGGCGTCCCGAGTGACTACCTCGAGCCGCTGGAGCGCTTGGCAGAGAGTGGTCGCGAGGTGATTGTCTACGACCAACTCGGCTGTGGTCGGTCCGATCATCCTGACGATCCCGCCCTGTTGCAGGTGGAGCGCTTTGTGGCGGAGCTCGCATGCGTACGCAGGGCATGGGGACTGGACTCCATCCACCTCTACGGACAATCCTGGGGTGGAATGCTGGCCCTTGAAGTTGCCCTATCCGGCAGTCAGGGTGTAAAAAGCCTGATCCTTTCAAATGCTCCCGCCAGCATGCCGCTGTGGGTGGAGGAAACAACTCGTCTGCGCCGCGAATTGCCCAGAGAGGTGCAGGCTGTTCTCGATCAACATGAGCAGGCCAATACAACCGACAGCCCCGAATACCAGGAGGCGATGCTTGTGTTTTACCGGCGCCATGTCTGCCGCCTGGATGAATGGCCAAGCTGCTTGATGCGTTCCTTCAGCGCCATGGAGGCTGATCCAAGGATCTATCACGCCATGTGCGGCGTGAGCGAGTTCAATATCACCGGCTCTTTGCGCGACTGGGATGTCTCAAGTGACTTGCACCTGATCAAGCAGCCCACCTTGGTGATCAGTGGCGAATACGATGAAGCCACGCCCAAAGTAGCCGAAGCGTTGCATCGGGGAATCGCAGAATCTGAATGGGAGCTGATGCCTGATTGTTCGCACCTCTGTCACCTTGAGCAAACGGTTGCTTACCGCGAGCGGGTCAACACTTTTCTTGATGGGGTTGAAGCCCGCCATCCAGTTGCGCTCTAGCCAGATACCGTTCGGCTAAGAACACTCGGGGATTCACGTCCTCGCTGAACGGTCCAGAAACCTATCGACGTGTGTAGGTTCCGGTTGCGGCAACGCTCTCTGTGTCGCCAATGTGCCGGTAGGTCACTTCGATCTGGTTGTTGTTGATGATCTTGCCGTCAAGAAATCCATCTTCATCCACGAAGGCCATTGACTTTCCGTCAACACTGATCGCGCCTGCGAACTTTTCCGTGTATCGCGCTGATTTAAGAATGCCGATGAATCGGCGGCCTTCCTGCTTTTGGATCACTGCCTCTGCGTTCAGGGTTGTGAATTGCTCTGCATGATGCGAGCGCTTGCTGTACCCAGTGCCATGCACCAAAGTGGCTCCCTGCGAGCTAACGGACCAGGTGCCAACCAGATTCGGGATGGTGGCCTGATTGGCTGAGGACCGTGTCGATGCCAGCGCTGCAATGGTGATCAGGGCTCCAGCTGTTGAAATGAATAGTGCTTTCATGGCGAATTAAGATCGATATCATTGATTCTGACACGCTCGTTTCGTGCTGGCGGATCTCTTGTGCCCGGTGTCAACTGCATAGGCGGCAGCCTATCTAATTGTCGCCATGCAGCTAGCGCCAACACGGTGGAGGCATCAACAATGGCCGAAGCGGAACAATTCAGAACCCCACTTTAGCCACGGTTGGTTGGAGGCGGACTGCCATCCGGGGGAGTTCTGACCGTTAGCGTCTTCAAGTGTGAGTCCCAGCGATGGCCGTCCAGCCCGTTCTTCGCCTCGGTGATCCCCGCCTGCGGGTGCGCAGCGCCGAGCTGGAGGCCGCGGATTTCGGTAGCTCGAAGCTGATGGCCCTGGTTGAGGATCTGCGAGACACCATGGCCGCCGCTGCCGGTGCTGGCCTGGCGGCTCCCCAGATCGGGGTCCACCTGCGGGTGGTGCTCTACGGGATGGACGCCAATCCCCGCTACCCGGATGCTCCGCCCATTGCGGAAACGCTGCTGGTGAATCCCGTGATCACCCCCATCGGCGAAGAGTGCGAGCTGGGCTGGGAGGGCTGTCTGAGCGTGCCGAGTCTGCGGGGTCAGGTGACACGCTGGCGAACGGTTCGCATTGCCTGGCAAACGATCGAAGGGGAACCGCAGGAACAACTTGTGAGCGGCTTTCATGCGCGGGTGGTGCAGCACGAATGCGATCACCTCGATGGCGTGCTGTTTCCCGATCGGCTTTGCGATCCGAGAGCGTTTGGCTTCATTCCAGAGCTGCAGGCCGCTGGACTGATTCCTGCCGTGCCTGGATAAGGGGCCGGGAGGCGTTTTCAAACAGAGCCAGACTGGCTGGAAATTGCCGCTGATCTGGGTCCCGATCCTTTGCCCCAGGTGAGCGCAGTCTGGTGGTGTACTCCAGCCGCAGCCCATTCACTGGATCGTCAAAAAAGAAGGAACGGTAAGGATCGAGATCGAGCAGCTCACCCACCAAGACCTCAGCGCTGATCAGCTCTTGCCTGCGGCGCTCAAGGGCCTGCGGGGATGAGCACCGCAAAGCGAAGTGGAAGGTGCCACTGGGTACACCCATGCCACGGTTGATGCTGCAGTCGTAATTGACAGGCACGCCAGGAACGCTCTGCCATTGCATAAAGGCCAGCGCACAGCCGCCACCACAATCAAAGAAAATATGTTCAACAGTGCCGCCCTCCTGCATCAACATGCGCTCGTGGATTAACACGGGAAACCCGAGCTTGTCAGCGTAAAAAGTGCGTGTTGCCTCGATATCGCGGGTGCCGAAGCTCAGATGGTCAAGGGTCATTAGGAAACGATGGATTTCGGTGGCTATGGCCTTACATCATGGGTTTGAGCAACAAGGAGCCTGCAAAAAAGGCGATGTAGATACTCAGCAACAGCAAGCCCTGATACCAGGTGAGCTCATCTCCTTCGGTCACCCAGTGCACAGCGAAGGCCGTTGACCCAAGACAGGCCAACGCTGGTGGGGGAAAGGTGAGGTGCAGATAGCGGCCCATCAGAGGAGCCACCAGCACCAGCACGGGCAACACGAACAGCATCAGCTGCACGCTCGACTCAACGGTGCTCGTCATGGCCAGGCCCATGCGCCCCTGGTTGGCGGCACGAAAGGCCACAAGGGCTTCAGGGATTGCTGAGAACATGGGCAGGAGCAACATCCCCACAAACAAGGGCGTGACGCCACTCCCCATCACCAGCTCCTCGAGACCCTCCACCAGATGCTCGGAAACCCCTGCAATTGCCAGGGCCACCAGCACCAGTGCCAGCGCAATCGAAGGGATCGGCGCCTCGCTGGTGACCGCAGCCTCCGCTTCGGCGCTGGCGCTCATGGCCAGAAACAATTGACGGTGAGTGCCCAATTGGTAGATGTAGGAGAGCAGATAGGACACCATGACCACCACCGCCACAATCAAGGAGTAAATAGCAAAGAGATCCATCACTTCGCTACCTTCCTTGATCGGATGCATCGAATCCCAGAAGAAAATTGATGGTACTGACATCAGAATCACGCCAATCAATAGCTGGCGGGTGCTAAGTCCACGGCTGTGGTGATTCAGATCGACAAGCAGGGTTCGGCGGCCCGCCAACATCGTGCTGATGCCCAGCACCAGCAGGCTGTTGGTGATCACGGCTCCGGCGATGCTGACTACCACCAACTCATAGAGGCCACTTCTCAGGGCTGTTAGAGCAATCACCAGCTCCAGCATGTTGCCCAGGGTGACGTTCAACAAACCGCCGAGGCGCTCACCCACCCGCTGCACCAGACGATCCACCAGTTCAGCCGTGATCTGGGCCAACGGGATCAGGGCCAGACCGCAGAGCAGGAAATACGGCAGCTTCAGGTGTGTTGCCGCACTGGGTGGCACCACGATGGCCAGGGCGCTCAACGCCAGCAACAACTTCCAACGCCCGGCCAGCAGTTCCCGCAGTAGGTTCACGATTCACCCCCCGTTGGGACAACCATTGCAGCTTCGAATGCTGCCACGTTGATCAGCGTGCAATAGCCCTGAAAGCATGCCAGAGCTGCAGTGTGACGCTCCGGGCTTTCAGCCTGGCAGGCATCTTGTATGCACACCACCTGGTATCCCCGGTCGGCAGCGTCTTTCACCGTGTGGTCGATGCACTGGTCGGTGAGCAGGCCGATGACTACCAGGGTGCGGATGCCGATGTTGCGCAGCAGGTAGTCGAGGGTCGTGGAGCTGAACGGCGATGAGGAACTCTTGGCAAGCACCAACTCATCGCCTAGGGGCGTCAGTTCAGGGATCACCTGGGCGGCGCGACTGCCAGGTGGGAAACCCATCCTGCAGCGCTTGTAGTCGAGGCTCCGGTCACGGCCGTCGGCGGTGAGGCTGGCGATCACGGTGTGGATCACCTCGAATTCGCCCTGCCGCGCCACCGCCAGAGCCCGCTGCGCGGCCGGCAGAGTGTGATGGCGGAACTGCTGATCAAAAGCTGGCCGTGGGCTGGGCTGAGCATCACCGCAGGTGCCCTGTTGGATATCCACCAGTAACAGCGCCATGGCGCCGGGCTGCCACCACTCCGGTGTCGAGCAGTGGTTCATGCAACCCCTTTCAGTCTTGGCAATCATGGCCGTATTGCTGTGGCAACCCCTTTGCCGAATCCCTCCCCGCAGGTCGCCTCCCTGGCCGATCAGGGCATTCGCTGGGTAGCAATCACCTGGGTGAACCACGCAGGAGCGCCCCTGGTGAAGGTGGTGCCCCTGGCGGCATTTGATGCTGCGGCAGCGGTGGGTGTGGGCTTCTCGCCGGTGTCGGACGCGTTTCGCGCCGATGGCGTGATCGATTCGGCCCATCGACTCGCGCGGCCAGACGGCGATCTGCGCCTTCGTGCCGACACCAGTGCCCTGGCTCTGCTGGATCCATGTGCTGGTTGGGCCTGGGCGCCTGGTGAGCGTTTCGAGCGCAGCGGTGCGCCCTATGCGGGTGATCAGCGCTTCCACTGCCGGCACCAGCAGGAGCGACTCCTGCAGAAGGAGGTGGAGTTGCGAGCCGGGTTTGAGCTGGAGTGGTTAGTGGCAGTGCCCGATGCCGATGGCCAGCCGGTGCCGGCCATCCCTGGAGGTCCCTATGGAGCTGATCAACTGGTCGAGGGGCTCGACTACGCCACCGCATTGCTCGAAGCGCTGGAAGCCGCTGGCCTTCCCTGGCTGCAGTTTCATCCCGAATACGGCCCTGGTCAGTTCGAGCTATCGCTGGCGCCGGGCTCACCCCTGGAAGCGGCTGATCGGCTGGTGCTGGCAAGGCTGCTGATTCAGCGGGTGACGCGCCGCTTCGGCTGGCGCTGCAGCTTCAGCCCCAAGCCCTGCCTGGAGCGGGTGGGCAATGGGGGACACCTGCACCTGAGCGTTCAACACCAGGGGGTACCGCTGCTGCAGGGCGGGGACGGCCCCGGTGGTCTTACCAGTGCCGGCGGTGGAGTGCTGGTCGCTCTACTGGAAGAGCTGCCCGCCCTGCTGGCGCTGGCCTGCCCCCTGGAGATCTCCTATCGGCGCTTGGCGCCGGGCTCCTGGTCGGCGCCGTTCCAGGTGTGGGGGATTGAAAATCGCGAGGCGGCCTTGCGGCTAATTCCCAACGACGCTGATGGCGCTGCTGCACACCTAGAGGTCAAGGTGGCTGATCTGGCCGCCAATCCCTATCTGCTGCTTGCGGCCGTGCAGGCAGTTGTGCTTGCAAGTCTGGAGGAGGAGAAGGAGCGTCCCCTACCGCCCCCGGTGACGGGCGATCCAGCACTGCTGCACTCCCCCACAGTGCAGAGACTGCCTGCCTGCCTGGCGGAAGCCTCAACGGCCTTTGCCGCCAGCACCTTGCTGCGCAAGGTCTTTGGCGAAGAGCTACACGGGTCCCTGCTCGACAGCCAGGCGGCCGAGGTGCGTCGCTGCGCTGCCCTCAGCGATGCCGCTCTGGTAGAAGCGGATGCCTGGTTGCCCCTGATCGGAGGACTTGGTTGAGCCAGCCTTTGCGGAGTGAACGGAGTGCGTGCCTATTAACGAAGTCATGCATGGCCTGCTCAGGCCACCTCCGGCGCCCAGCCCTGCTGACGCACCAGGTCGTCAGTCCAGCCCTGGCAGCGGCTGCTGAGGTGCTCGCCGTGGGCGATCAGCCCCTGGTGCAGCTGGCAGGTGAGCACTGGGATGCAGTTCACCCCGGCGTGATGCCTAAACCAGTGGCAGGTCATGCAGACCTTGCGGCTGCGGGTTTTCAGCAGCACCGCCTAATCGAGGTAAGTCAGCGGCGCAAGGACAAAGCGGTGCCCTACATCTCCCACCTGATCGCCGTCAGTGGCCTGGTGTGGGAGGACGGCGGCACGGAGGATCAGGCGATTGCCGGCCTGCTGCACGACGCGATCGAAGACACCGGCCAAAGCCACAGCTCGATTGCCGAACGCTTTGGCAGGGCGGTGGCCGACATCGTGCGTGACTGCAGTGATACCAGCGAGGAGGCACCAGCAGGCGAGAAGGAGCCGTGGCTGCTGCGAAAGACCCGCTACCTCGGCGCCCTGGCGCACAAGCCCGAGGACTCCCTGTTGGTGACCGCCGCCGATAAGGCCCACAACGCCCGCGACATGGTGCTCGATGCCCGCCGCGATCCGGCGATGTGGGTCAAGTTCAATGCCGGCCTGGAGGGCTCAGCCTGGTATCTGCTGCGGATGCACCAGCAGCTCAGCCATTGCCTTCCCCAGAGCCGCTCCACCGAACTTCTGGGGGAAGCGGTGCGCGAGATCCTGGCTAGTGCGCCTTTCCAGCGGATCGTGCCCAAGGGCATTGCAGCGGCCGTGTGGGCAGCCAGCTACGCCGGGCGTCAGTAGGACTGTCCAACTGAGCCGGTCTCGTCAGTGCATGCCCGCCAGTCCAATGCATTGGATGCATGAAGTTGAGGTTGACCGCGTTGGCAGGGCAACCTGAGTTGCACGCAGGCGTGTCGATGGAACCGCCCTGGCTCTGGCTGCCGCTTGCACTCACCTTGGCCAGCGCATCGGCCCTGGCTAAGCAGCCGGTGCAGCCCCTCCCGAAAGTGGGCGGTTGCCCGCTGGGGCACTACAGCTCTGGCAGCTACTGCGTCAAGAGCCGCTGATTGCGATGGGCTGCTTGCTTCAGCCAGGTTCGCGTTGCCTCCAGCGTTGCTAGCAGTGGGATGGCTCTACAACAGCGACATGCCCCAGTTCGCCGTCTTCTTCTCCGACGGTACCGGCTTCGGCATCGAGATGGTGCCGGCCCTCGATGCTGCCCATGCCCAGGACATCATCCGCGCCCAGCACCCCACGGGGAGGCTGTCAGCGGTGCCTGCTGAGCTACTGGAAGGCCAGGACCGCCACAAGCTGCTGCGGGCGTGGCTCCGGGAGGAGGGGTGAGCTGGGCACAGCGGCGCTACAGCAGCATTCAGTCCAGCATCCGGATCCAGACCCACCACAGCAGCGCCACCGGCACCATCGCCAGAGCCAGCACAGCAAGGCTTTGAAGCTGTTCTGGGTTCATCTCCCCCACTTTGTCCGGGCAGCGATCAGGAACGCCACCTGCTGGCGGCGTGGCTCAGGGGGAGGGGTGAGCTGTGGACCTGAGGCTCAGCATAAATGCGCTAACTAATGCGCTAACTGCTCCCATCGATCACCCCTAAAAGCCTTTCTGCAGTTGCTTTTTGCCATCTCAGCCCCTACCCACCTACCAGGAGATGCTGTTCGTGCGTTGAGCCAGGCTGCGCCCAGTCACTGGGGAAAAACGCTGATGCGGGCGCGTTCTAGATAGCTGGGGTCGGCCATGGTGTCGACCTCAAAGCTGGTCCAGGTGGCGCTGGGTTCTGGAGTGCGCCGGGTAAGGGGCCACTCGATACGCCGGCGCTGATAGGTGAGGCCCACACAAGTAAGCGCCTGGTCATCGGCCATCAGCGACCAGAGCACGTGCACCTCGCCGCGGTCATAGGCGATCGGAAGCTCCTGCCCTCCCTGCTCTGGCAACCATCCCGGAGCCAGGGTCAGCTCAGTCTGATTTTCCCAACACAAGTAGGAGCCGTTATCAGTGGGATAAAACCAGCAGGTTTCATTGGCTGCCTCAGCCAGGGGGAAGCGATCCAGCAGCTCCACCTGCTGCACTTGCAGCCAGGAGCCTTCGGCGGGGCCCCTAATGGCATAGACGCCGATCCATAGGGAGGGCACATCAAACTGCGTCACCACGGCATCGCAAATCAGGGAGCGCCGCTCTGGCGCTGAGCCGAGAGGATCTTCACCGGCGATGGTGGCGCAGCCAGCAGCTACCAGCTCGTCGAGGCTGCCCTGCCATTGATCTGGCATCCGAAACAGCCTCAGACCCCGGCCGCGATCGGGACCCTGGTGGCCTTGGGCCGCAACCAGAGCCTGCCAATCAATGCCCTCTTCGGGTAACTCCTGGCCCCTTGACAGCAGGAAGGCTAGGGAGTGGAGCATGGGTGCCTGCACAGGTCAGGGGCGCAGTAAAAGCGGACCCTAGAAGCCCTTACTGTTTAAAGCGGTGTTCATGGCTGCCGCTCAGAGCACCAATTCCACGATCACAAAGCCCACAAGGGCCGCCAGAGCCAGCAGAGATGGCACACGCATCGACTTCTTTGCCGTTCAATTCTTAAGCAAATCCTAGGAGTACTGGCTGGCCCTGGATTGGGATCGGGGAGGTCTTCACATCTCTTGCTACTGAGAGACTAGGAGCATCAGCAATACCGCACCCCAGCCGATGCCTAGCCGCGACGGCAGCCACCGCACAGCTTTCAGCCTGGTGCTGCTGCTTGGGGTGGCCATCGGCCTACACGTTTACGCCGTACGGGTGAAAGAGGTAAAGCCGAGCCGCCAGCTGCCAAGAACCAGCCTTAGCCCCGATGGCCAGGGGCGCGTGGCCGGGTCCCAATCCAGTCGAATTAAGCAGCTGCTCAAAGACTGAAACTCTTCTCAGCGCTCAAATGCAAGGCCCACCAAAGAACGATTGGCACCCTTGAGCTGCCAGCAGCCCTTGACTGGCCGGTAGCCACAGCCACGACCATGGGCCTGGGTTATTAAGACGCCATGGCCACCGGGGCAGATATCGAGCTATCGAGCAGCTGCGTCGCCTAGGCCACCACGTGGCTAGCCGGCCATAGAGGACAGTGGATAAATAGCGGCAGAGCTGATGCCCCAGACCATGCAAGCCAATTTGACCGGTCTGGTGGCGACCCGAGCGCCGCGGGCAGCCCATGGGGCGGCCGAGGAGACGAGCCAGCCCCAGCGGGGATTCGGTGGATCGGGCCAGAGCAAGGCGCGGCGCAAAGGGGGCAAAAAGCGCAGCCCGGCGCTCAGCAAGGCCGACTGGGGGCCTCTGGGTAAGCATCCCGATCTTGATGCGATCGTGGCTCGTCAGCGATTGCACCTGCCCCTGGCTGGGCGGATCGGTGCCGATGACGTCAATCGAGCCTGGAAGAGCGCCGCCGCCGAACACCACCCAGACCGCGGTGGTAGTCACGACACGATGCAACGGGTAAATGGGGCGCGTGATCTGCTGCTGGGCCGCAGCACCGTGGTGGAAAGGTCAGATTGAATAAGTAATGGGATGCGGTCCCATCGCCGATGCAACTCCCTTGGTGCTGGTGCACGGGCTGCTCGACAGCCCCGCAGTTTTCAATGCGCTTAAGCGCTGCCTGGGCAACCAGCGCCAACCGCTGTTAATTCCCGAGCTACCACTGCGGTTTGGCCTCACCCCCGTCCCCGAGGCGGCCGAACTGCTCGGCAGTCATATCGAAGCGGCCTTTGGGCTAGATCAACCCATTGATCTGCTGGGCTTTTCAATCGGCGGCGTAATCGCCCGTACCTGGATCCAGCTGCTGGGCGGCCACCACCGCACCAGGCGCTTCATCAGCGTGGGCAGTCCCCAGCAAGGCACCCTCACCGCCCAGCCCTGGCCTGGCCGCCTGCTGGCGGGTATCGCCGACCTCAAATCGGGCAGCCCCCTGCTCACCGAGCTCAACGGCAACCTCGACGCCCTGGCCGAGATCGACTGCTGCAGCTTTTATTCGGCCATCGACCTAGCCGTGCTGCCCGGCTGGCGGGCCGTGCTGCCGGTGGGCCGCACCCAGATGCTGCCGGTGTGGGCCCATCCCCAGCTGCTGCGCGCCCCCCAATCGGTGCAGCTTCTGGCCCAAGAGCTGCTGCGGCCCTGATGACAAACCTTTCTGCGCTGATAGCTGCCACCTCCAGCGCCCTGGGCTGGCTGCTCTGGAGCCTGCTCGTGGGCTCCCTGGCCAACCGGCTGCCAGCCGCCTGGTTGGAGCGGGAGCACTGGTTCTGGCGGCGGCCCTGGCTCGAACAGCAACAGGGCTTTGAACAGCGGCTGGCAATCCGCCGCTGGAAGCCGTGGCTGCCCGATGCCGGCCACGCCCTACCCAATGGGATCGCCAAGGCAAGCCTGGTGGGCCGCGAGCGCCGCAAGCTGGAGCGGCTGGTGCTGGAAACTCGCCGCGCCGAGCTGGTGCATCTGGCCCTGTGGCTGTTCTGGACCATCACGCCCCTATGGCTACCGCCGGCGGGGGTGCTGATCAACCTCGCCTTTGCCACCGCCTTCAACCTGCCCTGCCTGTGGGTGCAGCGCTACAACCGCCTGCGGCTGCAGCGCCTGCTGGGCAAAGGCTGATCAGTGGCCCAGATCCGTTGCCTCGCAATTGATCTCCAGCAGCAAACCCCCATCTTCACTGTGTTGGCCAACCCGCAGGCGATGGCAGCCCGCCTCCAGCCAAAAGTGGCTGGAGACTTCATCGAAATAGGCCAGTTGCCGCAGCGGAATCAGCAGCTGAAGCCGCCGGCAGTCGCCTGGCTCCAGCGCCGCCCGAGCAAAGCCCACCAGGCTGCGCCGGGGCCGCTCCAGCACCAACCCGGGCGGTTCGGCGTACACCTGCACCACAACCTCACTGGCCAGCAAGCCGGCATTTTGGGCGGTTATGGCCAGCCGAATTTGATCTGGCTGCAACTCGGCCTCCGCCTGGCTGAGGCGCAGCTCTGAGTAGGAGAGCCCAAAGCCGAAGGGGAAGGCGGCCGGATTGCCATCTCGCTGCAGGCGGCGGTAGCCGTGCCAGAGGTCGTAGCGCACCTGGGGGGCCCGGGGCTCGAAATCAGGCAGGTACTCGGCGCTGGTGGGAATGGCGAAGGGCAGGCGCCCACTGGGCGACACCGCACCGAACACCACGTCGGCCAAGGCCTCACCACCCCGCTCCCCCGGGTACCAAAGCAGCAGGATCGCCGGCACAGCCCGGCGCCAGTCCTCCATCAGGATCGCGCCGCCGCCCATCAGCACCACCACCGTGCGGGGGTTTGCCGCCAGCACGGCCTCGATCAGGGCCACCTGCTCAGGGGGGAGCTCCAGGTTGGTGCGGTCGCCGGCGGCGAAACCGCCCCCCTGACGCGCCGAGCCGTAGCTGGTGATGGCGGCAATGGCCCGGGCCACCGGCGGCCACCAGCGCCTTAGCAAGGGATGGGGGGGCGGTATCTGGCGCAGGATCGGCGCGATGTCGCCGGGATGGATATGCTCCCCCTCCAGGCGCCAGTCGAGGCCCAGCACCAGCAGGGCCGCCTCACAGCTGGCGGCCAGGGCAGTGGCTTCAGCCAGCCGCTCGCCGCTGGCATAACGCACAGCCCCCGGCGCAGCCGCCGCCTGTAGCCCCTGCAAGGGCGTGACCACCACGCCGGGCTCTGGCCGGGTGTCGGAGGAGCCGCGATCGCCCAGGTTGGCGATGGCGGCCAGGCTGCCGATCACCGCCAGTGAGCAGGCCGGATCCAGGGGCAACAAGGGAGGGCCAGGGGGGAAGGGCTCGTTTTGGAGCAGCACGATCGACTTGGTGGCAGCCTCCCGGGCCAGGGCCCGGTGCTCGGCGCAGCCGCGCAGGCTGGTGGGATAGGAACCCGGGGGCACGGCGAGCTGCGCCCGCAACTGGCGCAGCACGGCGTCATCCAAGCGCTGCTGCGGCAGCCGACCATCAGCAACGGCAGCCGCCAGGCAACCGGCAAAGATCATGCGGAAGGGCATTTCCAGGTCCTGGCCGGCCCGCAGCGCCGCCACGCCATCGCGCACCCCGAAGATGAAATCGGTCACCACGAAGCCCCTGAATCCCCAGCGCTGCTTGAGGATTTCGTTGAGCAGCGCGGGGTGCTGGCCGCACCACTCGCCATTCACCTGGTTGTAGGCGCTCATCACCGAGCCCGCCCCGGCCTCCACGCAGGCGCGGAAGTGGGGCAGGTAGAGCTCGTGCAGCACCCGCTCACTCACCTGCACGTCCACCAGGAAGCGGGAGCTGTCGATCGAGTTGAGGGCGAAATGCTTGACGCAGGCCACGGCGTGGCGCTGGATGCCGCGGGTCATCGCCGCCCCCAGGGCCCCGAGCAGCACTGGATCTTCGCCGTAGGTCTCCTGGGCCCGGCCCCAGCCGGGGTGGCGCAGCAGGTTGACGCACACCGCCGCCAGCCAGTTGGCGCCGAAGCTGCGGGCCTCGCGGGCCATAGCCTCACCGATACGCTCCTCCAGATCCACGTCCCAGCAGGCACCGCGGGCAATCGGCGGCGGGAAGGTAGTCGCTCCGCCCTGGAGCACCACCCCCCGCGGGCCATCAACAAACTGCAACCCGGCTAGTCCCAGGCGCGGCAACACCCCCGCTGACCAGGGGTGCAGGTGGGAGGCATCGCGGCTGGCGATATCGACCATGCCTGGCCAAAAGTCGGTATCTCCCTCTAGCAGGGCCAGCTTCTCGGCGACGCTGAGCTGGGCCAGCAGCTCTTGGGCCCGGCGCTCAATCGACTGCTGGTGAGTCTCTAGTGGCGCCGGCATGGCCTCTTCCCAAGCGGCATAAAAGCTAGGAAGCCCGGGGCTCGCGCTCCGGGCTTCTGTTTACCCAGCTGTGGTGCCTGCCCGGAGGGGTGGGGCGCGGCTGGGCGCAAGTTAGTTAGCAATCAGATCGTGAGATCTGGGTGTCTTCAGTTGTACTGCGGAGCTGCAGACGCAAGCACCTGGGGCCAGGTGACTAGTGGGACGTCTCGATTAATCCGGGGCACCTAGGGCGGCGCGGTGGAGGCTTTTAAGCCAAGAGACGTCAGAGATCCGTCGAGAGTGTTGGAGCAGGGGCCGGATCGTCAGCGCGCTCCTGGCAAATGCTCAGGGGGGGTGTCTTCCATCAGTGGAGCCTCCGAATCCCGATGTCCACACGATCTCTCCGCCAAGCCAAAAGGGCAACCATCCACAGCACCGCCGCAATGGCTCTTCACCCGCGGGAATCAAACTTCATGAAGGCCGCTTCACATCTGAGGCTGGATAGGGCCCAGGATTTCGTTCAACTACTTCGGCGCCCATGAAGAGGAAATCCAGGCTGGGGCTGCTGGCCCTGGCGTTCTTGGCGGCTTGGGCTACTGGCGCGGGAATGGAAAAGGCCCATGCCGATGAGGACCCCAGCGCTGCTGCCCTGGGCGTGAAGGTGGAAACCCTGAGTCGCAGCGATCGATCCTGGAATGGGGACCTATTGCCCAAGCTCAACGATGTCCAAGCCGAAGTAACCGTGCTGCGCATCACGGTTCCTGCCGGGGTAACCCTGCCCCGGCATTTCCATCCGGTGATCAATGCCGGCGTGTTGCTGCAGGGAAGCTTGCGAGTCGAAAGCGACGATGGGGCCAGCCAATCCCTGCAACCAGGCCAGGCCATTATCGAGATGGTGAACAAAGTGCACCGAGGCATCAGCCTGGGTCCTGAGCCAGCGGTGGTCGTGGTGGTTTACATGGCGCCGAAGGGCAGCCCCATCACGGTGCCAGCGGCCTCTGCCCCCAACGGAAATCCCCACAAGGCGGCGGACGAGAAGGCGGCGGACGAGATCGTCACCCTGCGGCCGCTGGCAACCAGCACCAGCAAGCAAAGGCTCAAGCAGTTTGTGGGCATTTCCGGCGCCAACAGCGGTGCCCGCGGCCTGTCGATGAACAGGGTGGTGATTCCCCCTGGCGGGCAGGCAGCAGCACACAGCCACGTGGGATCGGAATCGGCGATATTTTTGCTGGCTGGCCGCGTTAAAACCTTTTACGGGCCGTGCCTGGAGAGGTCGGTGATCAACCAAACCGGCGATTTCATATTCATCCCGGCGGGCGTTATCCATATGCCGGTGAACCTCAGCGCCAATGAGGAGGCCATTGCAATCGTTGCCCGCAACGATGCCAACGAGCAAGAGCAAGTGGAGCTGCACACCCCTCAGGGCAAGGCAGGGAGCGCAGCGGGTGCACCAGCCTGTGCAGCACCAGGGCGCCGACAAGCGTCCTGAGGTAGCCGCAGCCTTGATGAAATCAACTAACCCTCTAGCCAAAGATCCGATCTGCGGCATGGTCGTGCCCACGGCCACAGAGATCTCTGCCCAGCGGGCCGGCCGCTCCTACTAGTTCTGCAGTCAGGGCTGCCGCCAACCTTTCTGGCGCCTGAGCAGGAGCTGGGCCGCATGCGGCGGCGCATTGGGACAGCCCTGAGCGGGGTGTTGGCTCTGGCGGCATTGCGAGCAGCTGGCCCTGAACATGGATGTGCTGATCGCCCTGGGCACCTCAGTGGCCTACCTCTACAGCGTGGTGGTGGTATTAGCGCCCCAGCTACTACCTTTGGGTGTAGACGAGCGTGGCGTCTACTTCGAGGTGTCGGGGGTGGTGATCGCCTTCGTCTTGATGGGCAAATACATGGAGGAGATCATTAAGGAGCGCTCCTCAGCGGCGGTGCGGCGGCTGCTGGATCTGCAGCCAGCCACGGCCTCGGTGATCCGCTCCGGCCAGGAAATGACCGTCCCCGCCGAAGCCATTCAGCGCGGCGATCTAGTGCTGCTGCGGCCGGAAGAAGCGCTGATCACCGGTGAATCCCTACCGGTGATCAAGCAGGCCGGCTCAGAGCTGATCGGCGGCACGATCAACGGCCGCGGGCTACTGCGCTTTGAGGCCACCCGGGTGGGCGCAGACACTTCCCTGGCCCAGATCATCCGCATCGTTGAGGAGGCCCAGGCCAGTTCGGCGCCGGTACAGCGTCTGGCATATCAAGTCACGGCCTGGTTTGTGCCAGCTGTGGTGGCAGTGGCAGTTCTGGCCTTTGCCGTTTGGACCCTGGCTGGCAGCTTCAGCAGCGGGCTGCTGGCCTTCATCGCCGTGCTGGTGATCTCCTGCCCCTGCGCCCTCGGCATCGCCACACCGGCGGCGTTGATGGTGGGGGTGGGCAAGGGCGCCGGAGATTTACTGCCACTAGGTAACGATCTGCGCGATGTAGTCACAGCCATCGGCCTATCTCAAGCCACGATAACCAAAATCCGCCAAAACCTCTTTTGGGCCTTCATCTACAACAGCCTGGGTGTGCCGATCGCTGCCCTTGGTTGGCTAAACCCAATGCTGGCTGGAGCAGCGATGGCGCTTAGCTCCCTTTCAGTGATTGTGAATTTTTCGCTACTACGTAGTTTCCGCCGCTGAAAGGGCTAACGAATTAGCTCTTCAATGGTCAGAGCAGCAGATGCCCAAGCCTGGGATGCAGCCCTAGAGCTTACGACTGCGGGGCTGCCGCGAAAAGCGGGCAGCGCCGCAACCCATGCAGAAATACAGTTTAAGCAGGCGGCGCAATACCCCTGGTCAACAGATAAACGCCTACGTACATAATTAAAAAAGTCAAAAGCAAACCACTAACAAATAATTTTCCGTCCATGGCTAGCAGCAGATTTTCAATGCAGCCATCCTATCCAAGAGAAACCCAGCGCATAAGGGCTTTAGACGGATCCGCCAGCTCGGCGATCGAGCCGTAAAGGTAGTTCTGCCAGCCGTGCTGCGGCAGGCCGCTAAATACCATCAGATTTAGCGGATAGTCCTCTGAATCGCTGCAACGGCGGAAATCGTCGCGGAACAAAAAGATGGGCTTACCAAGTGCAATGGCAACCCCGAGCTCCAGCATCACGCCTTCATCAGGAGGTGTGCCATTAACGATTGCGAGAAAAGCATCGGCGTCGCGAACATCCTGCAGGTCGGCCTGGGCCACCCGCCAGGCCCAGCCCTCCTGAGCCAGATCTACTTGGCCATTGCGCTCAAATGGCTCCCACACCTCCAGGCCTAAAGCCGACAAAACCTCGACGAAATCTGGGAGTAGCCTGCTGCGCCAATGGGCAGAAAAGCCATAAGGGGATGCCAGGTAGATGGTCGGTCGACGGATCAGCATGGTGAGCCTCCACGGGAGGCCCGATAAAGCAATTCATCGGCAGATGCCGCCGTCACACTCTCCCATGGGAAAACGATCCATTCCGAAGAATTCACGACCTCAACGGCATGCCACCAATTCGGGTTTGCCTTGCTAATCCACACCACAGCCCTAGTGTTTGGCAGGTCGCGATAGACCTCCAAGGTGAGGCCGGTCTCGTAGACATCGTCTACCAGAAGACAGCCCGGCTGGGCGCGGGGCAGCAAAGGCAGCTGAAGCCGATGGCTCAGGGCTACCGCCAGGCAGAGGCCCCCACGAGGAATGCCATAGATGCCGCTTATGGACCCTTCATCACAGCTGCTGGCGATGTGCCAAACGGCCCGATCGAAGTCTTCCCAACTGAGCAATCGCATGCTGACACCCTGGCTACTCATATGTGGGGCAGTTTGCCTCTGTTTGCCGGTCGTTGCTGGTGGTTGGTTATCGATTCGATCTGGTTTGTGCTGGGTAGCTTTGCAAGCCGTGATCGGTATGCGCGTAGTGCCGCTGAAGTGCTGAGTTGCTCAGCGCAGACCGCCACGGTTAGCTGAACCGCCCATGTTGGGACCAACACCAGGGCACGCCGCAGGCTGTGAACCCAAGCCAGGGGCGCCGACTCCCTCCCTGCGTCACACCGACCCCAGGGGCTCCAACGCCGGGAGTGATGGCACGCATAGCCGGTCGCCACACACAGCCCACCGGCAGCCCAGGGGATGTGCAACACAAAGCTGCCGCGGGAGCGGCATGGGCCGGCGCAGCTGCAGCGCCGGCAACCACTGCCCCAAAGCAAATCACAGCTATAGAAGTGAATTCAGCTGAGAAACGTGGCATCAGAGAGAAGCAGACAACCTCACCGTCCTGCCCGAGGATCGCTCGACCTCTGCTAGCAAATCGCCATCCCCATTCTACTGCAAAACTCTCTGCGAGGAAAAAGTCGATCGAGATAACTATCTAAAAAGGAAAGATTGGAGCCTCGCCCAGCCCCTTGCCGAGCAAGCAAATTGAGTACAACCAAATTACCCAAAGGCAATTAGGCAACAAATTAACCTGCAAATGCGTGCAAGCAAAAAACTTATTTATAAGCCTGAAACTAAATTTTCTTTTAAATGGGTCGCCTGAGATTCGAACTCAGGACCAATCGGTTAAAAGCCGAGTGCTCTACCGCTGAGCTAGCGACCCGCGCCCTTGGGCACTTATGGAACGTATCACCCAGGGGCGACCTCCACCAAGGGGGCCCAGGCAGCCGTGAGAATGGCCTAACAACGGGCCGCAGCGGATGAGCGTCTTTCCCTGGCCAAAACCCCAGATCCACGCCGAGGCCTGGGTGGCCGAAACGGCCGTGGTGATCGGCGATGTGCAGCTAGCGGCAGGAGCAAGTCTCTGGCCCACTGCCGTCGCCCGCGGCGACGTCAGTTCGATCGTGGTGGGTGAGGGCAGCAACGTGCAAGACGGAGCCGTGCTTCATGGCGATCCCGACCAGCCTGTGAGCATTGGCGTCGATGTGACCATCGGCCATCGGGCTGTGGTCCATGGCGCCACCCTGAAAGACGGCTGTCTGATCGGCATCGGCGCCATCGTGCTCAATGGCGTCACCGTGGGAGAGGAGGCCCTGGTGGCCGCCGGATCGGTGGTGACACGGGACGTACCAGCTGGAACTTTGGTTATGGGAGCCCCGGCCCAGGTGAAGCGAGAGCTCACGGCTGAGGCCCGGGCCGAGCAGCGCCAGCACGCCCGCCGCTACCGCCAGCTCGCCGATGCCCATGCCGAAGCAAACGGATGACGACAGATCCGGGGCTGGATGGGCGAATCTTGAGGTTCAGTCCTTAAGATCACCAGATCTTGAGTGGCTTCCCATGGACGGTCGGCTGATTTTGGTGGTTGCTCCGATCCTGCTGGCTGCGAGCTGGGCCGTCTTCCATATCGGCCGTGCCGCCGTGGGACAGCTGCAATTGCTGCTCAAGCGCGCCCGCGCCTGAGCATTTGAGCTCTGAGCTGCTCGTTATCGGAGCTGGCCTGGCGGGTACGGAAGCCGCCTGGCAGATCGCTCAAGCTGGCCTGGCGGTGCGCTTGGTTGAAATGCGGCCAGTGCGCCGCAGCCCAGCCCACCACAGCTCTGAATTTGGCGAGCTTGTATGCAGCAACAGCTTCGGCGCCCTAAGTAGCGATCGGGCCGCAGGCCTGCTTCAAGAGGAATTGCGGCGCTTGGGTTCGATGGTGATTCGCACCGCCGACTCCCACGCCGTGCCGGCAGGCGGCGCACTAGCCGTAGATCGGGGCCGCTACAGCGCCGCCCTCACCACCGCCCTAGAGCAGCACCCATTGGTGACGGTGGAGCGGCGGGAGCACACCGAGTTGCCCGGCCCCGGCGAGATCGCCGTGCTGGCCACCGGCCCGCTCACTAGCGAGCCCCTGGCGGAGCAGCTGCGGGAATTCACTGGCCGGGCCGACTGCCACTTCTTCGATGCGGCCAGCCCGATCGTCGAAGGCGAGAGCATCGACCTAGACGTTGCCTTTCGCGCCTCCCGCTACGACAAGGGCGACGCCGACTACATCAACTGCCCGATGGACCGGGAGCAATTCCTGGCCTTCCGCGATGCGTTGCTGGCGGCCGAGCAGGCCGAGCTCAAGGATTTCGAGCAGGAAAGCGCCCACTTCTTCGAGGGCTGTCTCCCCATCGAGGAGCTGGCCCGCCGCGGCGAAGACACCATGCGCTACGGCCCACTCAAGCCGATTGGGCTCTGGGATCCCCGCTGGGGCGACCTCAATGATCGCGATGTGCGCCGCGCCAAGCGGGCCTACGCGGTGGTGCAGCTGCGCCAGGAAGACAAGGACGGCCGCCTCTGGAACCTGGTCGGCTTCCAGACCAACCTGAAATGGGGCGAGCAGAAGCGGGTGCTGCGGCTTATCCCAGGGCTTGAAAACGCCGAGTTTGTGCGCTTCGGCGTGATGCACCGCAACACCTTCTTGGAATCGCCCCAGCTGCTCGATGCCACCCTGCAGTTCCGCAGCCGCCCCAGCCTGCTGGCAGCGGGCCAGATCACGGGCACCGAGGGCTACGCAGCCGCGGTAGCTGGTGGATGGCTGGCTGGCACCAACGCCGCCAGGCTGGCCCTGGGCCTGGAGCCGATCAGCCTGCCGCCCACCACGATGATCGGCGCCCTCACCCACTTCATCGCTGAAGCTCCCAGCAAGAAGTTCCAGCCCATGCCACCCAACTTCGGCTTGCTGCCCGAGCTAGCCGAACGCATCCGCGAGAAACGGGCCCGCTACGGCGCCTACCGCGACCGGGCCCTACTGGATCTTGAGCCTTTCACTCGGCACCTACAACTGCACGACGCCAGCGCCGCTGCCTAGGGTCGCAGCAGCTTCTCCAGCCCAACGGTGACCAGCAACCCTGCCCCCATCTGGGATGTGATCGTGATCGGTGCCGGCATCGGTGGCCTGGTCACCGCTTCCCAACTGGCCGCCAAGGGGGCGAAAGTGCTGGTGATGGAGCGCTACCTCATTCCGGGAGGCTCCGGCGGCAGTTTCAAGCGCGAGGGCTACACGTTTGATGTGGGCGCCTCGATGATCTTTGGCTTCGGCGAGCAGGGGCACACCAACCTGCTCACCCGGGCCCTGGCCGATGTGGGCCAGCACTGCGACACCATTCCCGATCCAGCCCAGCTCGAATACCACCTGCCCGGCGGGCTGAATGTGGCGGTGGACAGGAATTACGACCACTTCCTCAGCGATCTCACCGCCCTGTTCCCCCACGAGGCCAAGGGAATCCGCGCCTTCTACGACACCTGCTGGCAGGTGTTCCGCTGCCTCGATGCGATGCCGCTGCTTTCGCTTGAGGATCCGGCCTACCTGGCCAATGTGTTCTTCAAAGCACCCCTGGCCTGCCTGGGCCTAGCCCGCTGGCTGCCGGTGAACGTGGGCGATGTAGCGCGGCAGCACATCAGCGATCCGGCCCTGCTCAAGTTCATTGACATGGAGTGCTTCTGCTGGAGCGTGATGCCCGCCGATCTCACGCCGATGATCAATGCGGGCATGGTGTTCTCCGATCGTCATGCCGGCGGTATCAACTACCCCAAAGGGGGCGTTGGTGTGATCGCGGCAAAGTTGGTGGCGGGATTGGAGAGCCATGGCGGCGCGATTCGCTACAAGGCGCGTGTGACCAAGGTGCTGCTGGAGAACAACACTGCGGTGGGGGTGAAGCTGGCCAGTGGTGAAGAGCTGCGGGCCCGCCGCGTGGTGAGCAACGCCACCCGCTGGGACACCTTTGGCGCTCTGGTGGATGCCGCCTACACCCCCAAGGCCGAAACCACCTGGCGGCGCCGCTACAAGCCCTCCCCCTCCTTTCTCTCTCTGCACCTGGGCATCGATGCCCAGATCGTGCCCAAGGGTTACCACTGCCACCACTTGCTGCTGGAGCGCTGGGAGGAGATGGAGGCCGAGCAGGGAGTGGTGTTTGTGTCGATGCCGACCCTGCTGGATCCGGAGCTGGCCCCGGCAGAGCGCCACATCGTGCATGCCTTCACCCCCAGCTCCATGGAGCACTGGCAGGGGCTCACGCCAGCGGCCTACCAGGCCAAAAAACAGGCGGATGCCGACCGGCTGATCGGCCGACTCGAGGCGATCCTGCCCGGCCTGAAGGGGGCTATTCGTCACCGCGAAGTCGGCACACCGCGCAGCCACCGGCGCTTCCTGGGCCGCATGGGCGGCAGCTACGGCCCAATCCCCGCCCTGCGCCTGCCGGGGCTGCTGCCGATGCCCTTCAACCGCACCGGCATCTCGGGGCTCTACGCCGTGGGCGACTCCTGCTTCCCCGGCCAGGGGCTCAACGCCGTGGCCTTCAGCGGCTTTGCCTGCGCCCATCGCATCGGCGCCGATCTGGGGCTCAACCCATGGGCATTGCCAGATTGAGCTGGCGGTAAACCGTGCTGAGGCCCCGCAGGATGAATTCCACCCCGATTGCCAGGGTGAACATGCCCATCACCTTGGTGAACACACTCAGCCCCACATCGCCAACGAGCCGGACGATGCGAGCACTGAAGCTGAAGACCACAAAGTTCACCACCACTAGAGCCCCAATCGCCGCAACCAAGGCCGGCACCGTTCCCGAACGCTGCGCCTGATAGGAAAACAAAATCACGGCGGAAAAGGTGCCTGCACCCACCGTGAGCGGCAGGGCAATCGGCACCACGGCGAAGCCGTAAATATGGGCATCGTTGCCTAGATGGGCTGGCTCGGTGCCGGCAGCAACCGCTTTGATTTCGACGTCATCGGGCTGGCGAGATTTCATCATGTCGAACCCCAAGGCAGCCAGCAGCAGCCCGCCGGCAATCTGAAAGGAGCTGATCGAGATACCGAAGAAGCCGAGAATCGCTGGACCCAGCAGCAGAAACAGCAGCAACATCGACAGGCAGGAGCCACTGCTGATCAAGATGATGCGCCGCACCTTTGCCCTTGGCAGGCCACGGCTATGGGCCAGAAAAGCGCCCAAAGCCGACACGTTGTTGCCAATAGCCAGCAAACCAAGCAGGTAGTGCTGAACCGTGCCTTGTGCAATCACCAAACCCGACTCCATCAATGGTGAAAGGCCTGCTCGGCGACATCCGGTGCCAATAGGGGCCCCGGCAGCCGCTCGAACCAATCGACGGCCCGGCGGATGTCCTCCAGCAGTTGATCGGCCATATCGCGACTGAAACCTGCCCGCACCACAAAGCGCAAAACGGCAAGCGAGGCACAATCGGCGGGCATGGTGTAGGCGGGCACAAGCCAGCCCCGCTCACGCAACTTGTCCGAAAGCTGGAACACCGTCCAGTTGGTTACGGCTGGATCCAACTTCAAGGCAAAAACAGGCAGCTGGCCGCGGGGATGGCTCACCAGCTGCAGTGGGGCCAGTTCAGCTAGGCCATCAGCTAGCTCGCAGGCAATCGCTTCAAGCCTGCCCATGCGCAGGGCATATCCGGCCCGACCCAGATGCAGAAAATTGAAATACTGCGCCACCACCTGGGCACCGGGACGGGAGAAATTCATGCCGATGGTGGGCATCTGGCCGCCTAGGTAGTTGACGTTGAAGCGCAACTCCTCAGGCAGGGCACCCTGCTCGCGCCACAGCACCCAGCCCACCCCTGGCAACACCCCCCCATATTTATGGCCACTGGCATTGATCGACTGCACCCGGGGCAGCCGGAAATCCCAAACCAGATCCGGTGAATTAAACGGCGCCACAAAACCTCCCGAAGCCGCATCCACGTGCATCGGAATATCGAGGCCAGTGCGTTCCTGCAGCCCATCTAGGCAGCGGTGAATCTCGGCGATGGGCTCGTAACTGCCATCGAAGGTGCTGCCCAGAATCCCCACCACACCGATGGTGTTCTCATCGCAATAGGCAACTGCCTCCTCGCCAGTGAGGTGGAGCCGCTCGGGGGTGATCGGCACCAGCCGGGGTTCCACATCGAAGTAGGCACAAAACTTGTCCCAGCAAATCTGGGTGTTGGTGCCCATCACCAAATTGGGACGCCGATCATCGAGGCCAGCTACACGCCGCTTCTGACGCCAGTGCCACTTGAGCACCATGCCCCCCAGCAT